>CASEHV010000037.1 GCA_949287835.1 uncultured Helicobacter sp. | reverse complement strand
AATGATAGAGCCATACTCTTTAGAAATCTTTGCATAGAATCTCCTTGTATCTGCGATATGTATAAATGCTATCTAAATGTAATGCAAAAAGATATTTTTAAAAGAGAAAAAGTGAGAGGAAATGAGAAAAGGTAACAGATTCTGAAATTCTTAGAAATTTTTTATAGATTCTTTTACTACGTTTCATAAAAAACTTATATTAATTCTCATATTATCAACAATATTAAGCAAAGAAAAACATCTCTTAGAATCTATTCTACACAATGAAACACAAAAAGACTACACAATCGGGTCAATATCCACATCGCAGACTTTGTTAAATAGTAGCAACGCTTTCTTTAGCGTCCTTTGCAGTGCGAGGTTTTTATATGACCTAAGAAGCATCTGATAGCAGTATTTACCCTTAATCTTAAAGACATTTGCCTTGCAGATTCCCACAATAAAAATATTCCTTGCATCTGCATCGCTATGCTGCATATCGCTTAATAAATCCATAAACTCATTGGCACTATCAAAGGCATTTTCATCATTTTTATCTATAAAGCTAACTAACGCAAGCCTAGCAAATGGCGGATAGAATCCCTCCCTAGCCCTTAGCTCTGAATCTATCACCTTCCTGTAATCCCCAAAGAAACTAGCAATAAATTTATCATGTCTGCTTTGTAAAATAATCTTTCCACGCTCCTTTCTACCACTGCGTCCTGCCACCTGATACATCATAGAGAATGCCTCCTCATTTGCCCTATAACTCTGTGCTAAAAGCATAAAGTCAATGCCTAGCACAACGCTAAGTGCCACATTATGATAGTCATGCCCCTTTGCTATCATCTGTGTACCTATGAGTATGTCTAGCTCTCCTGCGTTTAGGGCATTTAACGTCTTTTCTAGCTTGTTTTGTGTCGTAATATAATCCCTATCAAAGATTCCGATATTTGCCTCTATGCCATGCTCTTTTAGCGCACTTTGCAGACGATTTTTGACTTCCTCTGTGCCTATGCTAAAGCCACTTAGCAAATCCATATTGCACTTGGGGCAGACTTGTGGAATCTTTTGTGTGAAATTACAATAATGGCATATCATAGCATTGCTTTTATTATGCACACTTAAGCTAATGCTGCAGTTAGGACACATGATTTTTTCTTGGCAGTTTAGGCATAGCAGAATCTTAAAATTAGCCCTAAGCGGCACGAAAATAATCACCTGCTTTTTATTCTTTATCGTATCCATGACATGCTCTAGCACTAAAGGGGTAATATCCATAGTCTGCGAAGTATCATAGATAATCTCTTGTTGAGATTTATAGAATCTACTTTTTAGATGAGATAGATATGAGGCGCTTTGTGCCAAATAATAGCTTTTAGCACTGGGCGTGGCACTGCCTAGTATGACTTTTATGCCAAAGCTCTTTGCATACATGGCAAGGTCGCGTGCATTATATTTTGGCTGTGTGCTGGATTTGTAGGATTGGTCATGCTCCTCATCTATGATGATTAAGCCTAGATTGCTGTATGGGAGAAATAGCGCACTCCTAGCACCTGCGATGATTTTGAGATTGCCTTTTTGTAGATTCTGCAAAATACGTTTTTTCTGCGCCTTTGTGCGTCCGCTATGCCAAATGTCTGAGAGATTTGGGAATGCACTATCAAGGCGCGCTTTCATCTGGGGGCTAAGGGAAATCTCTGGCATGAGAAAGAGGGCTTGTTTGCCACTTTGCAGACAATCATTAATGGCATGAAAGTATATCTCTGTCTTGCCGCTACCTGTCGCGCCAAAGATAAGGGAAATCCCTCTAGCCCTGCATTCCTTTAAGATTTCTTGCTGCTCCTCTGATAGGGCTTTTAGATTCTGTGGTGTGTTTTTGTGCTGTGTATTTTGGGTGTTATTCTGAATGTAAGATGGGAGTCTTTCGTTGTTCTGACTTTTTACTTCATTAATATTGATTTTGTCATTGTGATTATTTTTACAATGAGTTATTTCGTCATTGTGATGTCCTTTGTCATTCTGAGCGTTAAGCGAAGAATCTTTAGAATCTAGATTCTGATTTTCTTTAGAATCTAAAGATATTTCATGCCCAAAAGATGTTTCGCTTTTGTTTTCAACATGACGTGTTTCATTTTTACTTAAGGGTGCCATTCCCCCCTCACCTTGCGGGAGGGGGCTTGCGGGAGGGGTATTAGAATCTTTGAAGTTGGATTCAATATTTTTTTGATTTTTTTCGTCATTCTGAGCGTTAAGCGAAGAATCTTTAGAATCTAGATTCTCTTTTTGCGATTGTTTATCACTACATTCTATACGATTATCCGCAAGGGCAAAAATACTAGCCCCCATACCAAAGCTGCAAAGATAATATTTACATACAAAATCTAGTAAAAACTTCTGAAACTCTGTGAAATATAAATTAGAACTCTTAGCGTTAATTACTTCATAGTGCTTGATTTTTAGCTTTCCAAAATCTGGAATCTCTCCGCTAAACCCGATACACAATATATCGTCCTGCCCTATGTTATGCTTTTCTCTAGGAATCCGTATTAATACATGTGTGTTTTTAGAATCTAGATTCTGATTTTTCTCTGATTCTATGGTTTGTTTGGAATACAGAGATGTTTCACTTAGATATTTCGCTTTCGTTTTCAACATGAAGTTCTCAAGCCCGCCGCCCTTAGGGGTTGGGTTGTCATTGTGACGTCCTTTGTCATTCTGAGACGAAGTAGAAGAATCTAGATTCAAAAAATCCTCTCTAACACTAAAGCTATCTATCACTTTTTGCAGTAAACTCCTATCTGCTTTAAGGCATATTAATCTTTCATACTCTTTAGCAGAAGTTAGAATCTCATATTCTAAGACCTTGCAGACGATGCCATAGCTTAGTTTGTTACTCAATGTAACCTCTACAATGTCGCCAACTCTAAGCTTATCTTTTGAAGAATACAAAAGCGGCATGAGATTTCTGCCTATAATTTCTACTAAAACTAAAATGCTATGTCCTTTGTTTTATCGCAATTCACACCCGCCGAAAGCTAAGTGCCTCTAGCAAATGCTCTTTTTGAATCTGCTTACTCCCCTTAATGTCTGCTATGGTCCTTGCGACTTTTTTTATCTTTCGCTCACCCCGATAGCTAAGTGAGAATCTACTCTTTGCCTGCTCTAGCAGGGCATGGCTACTTTCATCTAGCACACAGAATCTATCACTTTGCATTTCATTTAGTTTGCCATTAAAGATAATGCGACCAGCACTATCCACCTGTCCACGCTCTATCTGCTCCCTAAAGGCACTAAAAACAATCTCTTGCATACCCTTAGAATCCATGCGATTATAAGAGCTAGGTGCCTCTACCTCCTGCATTTGCACATACAAGTCAATCCTATCTAAAAACGGCTCACTTAAAGTATTTCTATAACTGCGAATCTCAGAATCCTTACACCTACATTCCTTGCTACTAGAGAGGAGATTCCCACATGGGCAGGGATTCATCGCTGCGGCAAAGAGAAATGAAGTATCATAAATAATCTTAGAACTAACCCTAGAGATTGCAAGTTTATTATTCTCCAAAGGCTCACGCAGAGATTCCAAAATATCCTTTTTAAAGTATGGCAACTCATCGAAAAATATCATGCCATTATGTGCTAGTGCTATCTCGCCCGGATTGATTTTATTCTGCGAGGCAGAGCCTAGAATGCTGGCTTTAGAGGCACTCTGATGAGGGGCGCGAAAACTCCTTTTTGGAATATACTCTAGGCTTTGCTCACTGAATGCCTGCAGTTTGACACACTCTATCATTTCATTAAGGCTAAGTGGGGGGAGAATATCTTGCATTCGCTTTGCAATCATGCTTTTTCCACAACCAGGACTACCTTCAAAGAGTATGTTATGGAATCCACATACGCTAATTAATGCCGCATATATCGCCCTTTCTTGATTTTTAATCTCTGAGAAATCTGAATCAAAACTATCATGATAATAATATTTCTTACCATTAATCTCAAAGTATTTAAAGTCAAAGTCTCTACTATGAACCTCGGGGTTATGGTCGGAAATACTATCATTTCGTAAAATCTCTAAAGCCTCTAGTAGATTATTAGCAAAACACATGCTAAGGTTTGGAATCTTGCTAAATAGCTCCCTTGCCTCACTTGGCAGAATCACCTTTGCATTCGGGCTATGCAGAGCAATGTCAAGTAGCATGGGATAGATGAGATTCACATTCTTTAGACTACCATCTAGCCCTATCTCACCAAAGGCAAACCACGAATTAAGCGATAAAGCCTCCTTACTCGCTGCGATTATGAGGGCGATTGGCAAGTCGAATTGACTACCGCTTTTTGGCAAATCTGAGGGAGAGAGATTGATATTTAGCTTTAGCGGCGGAAAGTCTATGCCTAGATTATTTAACGCACTTGTAACCCTATGCTGAGATTCCTTAATAGAGCTAGATGGAAGACCTGTGATATTAAATGTAGGAAGCCCACGCGTAAAAGTCCCCTCCACCTCTACAATCCTAGAATCCAACCCATCTTGAGTTGCACAAAAGATTTTATTTACCATAGTAGTGGGGTCCTTTTATTTTTTGATAATTATAGCAAATTTTTTAAGTTGCAATTTTGATAAAATTATTGTAGAATACGGCGGTTTAATGTTGTATTAGGAGTTAGTCTTATGCAAAATGCTATGAATAGACGTGATATGTTTAAAATCGGTGGTATTATGGGTGCCCTTGCAGTCGGCTCTTTATTATCCCCGCTAAATGCTAGAAGTGCTGTCTTTAGTAAGCCAACTAGAGACAGACCTTTATTACTTAACTCAAACGAAAATATGCACGGTTATTCACAAAGGGTAAAAAGTGCTATACAAAGCAACTTAGAACAAGCTAATTTATACCCATATAGAATCGAAGAAGAGCTATATAAAACTATTGCATCACTCTATTCTGTCAGGGAAAATATGCTCTGCATAAGTAACGGTTCATCTGGAATTTTGCAGGCATCTGTATATGCGGCATACAAAATGGCTAACAGTCAAAATAAACCTTTGAGATTAGTTGTGGCGGACCCAACATTTGAATTTGTAGAGATGTATGCTAAAGCATTCGATATAGAGGTTGTAAAAATTGATTTGGATAGGAAATTTGAGTTTGACATTGATGCTATGAAAAAAGCAGAGCGTTCATTTGATGGCATATCTCTAGTTTATATTTGTAATCCAAACAACCCCACAGGTAGCATAATCAGAGCAAATGATTTATATTCATGGGTTAGAAATGCAAAAGATAGCACAATATTCCTACTAGATGAGGCTTATGCAGAGTATGTTACAGATAGGAATTTTAGAAGTGGCATTGACATGGTAAAAGGTGGGATTAAAAATCTCATAGTCGTTAGAACTTTATCAAAAATCTACGGTTTAGCAGGTCTTAGAGTTGGGTATTCGATTTCAAGTCCAGATTTAAAAAGAGCTATTAGTGAATTTTTGCAGCTAGATTGTATCAATGCGTTTGCCGTATTCGGTGGTGTCGCGGCGTTAAATGACTTTAATTTTAAACAATATTGCATCAATGCTAATATAAAATCGAAACAGCTACTTATGAAGTATCTTGATTCTGTTGGATTGAGATATGCGCCTTCTCACGGTAACTTTGTTTTCCATGAGATAAATGGTGATTTTGATAAATTCTATGAGGGAATGAAAAATTATAATATTATGGTAGGCAGGAAATTCCCTAAATACGATAATTTCTGTCGAATCACACTTGGGACAGTAGAGCAAATGAAATACTACATAAAAGTGATGGGTGAATTAAGAAAGGTTAAATACGCTTAATCTCCGCTATATACTGTTTAATTAGTAAAAAGTTGCTAATTAAATTTGCGTAATATTTTTTATAAACTTTTATAAAATTTCTTTTTAAAATAATTGTTTGATTTGTTAATGTTTGCTATAATGATAACTCAATTCAATTTTAAGAGGTGTTGTTATGAGTGAAAAAGATAACAGAACAAAAGAAAAAGAGTCCTTTGCCGAGCATCTAAATAATAAAGGTGAATCTGTAAGCGATTATGGTAGTCAAGTAGCATTTTCTTTTATGATAAATAAGGATTTAGCAGACAGATTTAAGAAATATTGTAGAATTAGCGGAATAGCACAAAAAAGAGTTATAAGCAATGTTTTAGAATCTTATCTTGATTATAAAGGTTATTAATACCTATTATTTTTCTACTTATATTGTGTGATTATTCACACAGATTACTGACTCCTAAGCATGTTTATAGACTTATTATTTTAGATTAGAACTGATTTTATTTACTTTCAATAAAATATATATTGCTTTAACTCGCAATTAGTCCCAAAAGTTTTATAATCCACTATCTAATTTACTCCCTTTATCAAGGACTCTTAGATAACTAATAAGCTGTTTATTTTCTATCTTTCGCATAAAAGATTCCATAAATTCCCAGTTTGGCTGTCCTTTGGAATCTATGGGGAGGAGAATTTTCATATTATCAGCATTTTGTTGTCTAAATTGTTTGCCGTAAGAAAATTTATTTTTCTGCATATTAATGCAAGACACAACAAAGAGCTTCACATAAAAAGATAAATCATTATTAATAAAAAAATAAATATTATCATCTCCTGTTGCCTTGTATTTATGATAAAAGGCGTTTCCAAACATATCAATAGAGATAAAATCTTTAAATAAAGGCATATTTTCATTGCTCACAAAGCTACTAATGCCGTTATTGTTTTCACCAGCAGTAAGCATAGGGATATTCCCAGCTACTCTATTATTTTGATTAAGTCTTTTTCCGTGATAATTCTTAAAAATACTAGAGATTCTAAACTCCCTCCACTCTAAAGCTTCTAACTCATCATTTACCCCCCCCCCCCCCGATATTGGCGCCTAGGCGGTTTTGATAATAGTTTATAACCTTAGCATAGGTGCTAGATTCTAGGCTTTTCATAATCTTTTCCATAAAGGCAAAGTCTGGGGTATTATCTTTTGTTTTGGGGAGGAGGATTTTTTCTCTTTTTATTCTATCGTCATTAATTTCACGATTGAAGCTATATTTTTCACTCAAGCGATTAATGATAGGAAGCATAAAAAGATAGATATATTTATTGAAAGATTCATTGTGTAAAATCGTGATATGGTCGCTTGCTACAAACTCATATTCATGGAAAAAGGCACTGCCCACACTCCCGCTATTTGCTAGGCTAATGCAATGTGAAAAAATCCTCACGCCATAATCATTGCTAATAAAATTATCCACGCCATTATTAGCTTTGCTAGAGGAAACATAGGGTCTAGTGCCTTCTTTTTGATTTTCCTTAGTAAGCCTTTTGCCTCGTTGTATGGTCGTAAAGATTTCATTTAGATAAAACTCGCCCCACTCACAGTCACCAATCTCGGCATTAAGTATGAGATTTTCCATAATGCGATTTGTCATTAGGCTACCCTGCTTATGTGGTAGGGGTTGTTTAGAGTTTTGATTCTTTGCTTGGGTATTTTTAGAATCTTTAGCCAATGCAGAGTTGATAAAATCCAAATATTGCGAATAATTAAAGGTTGTTGTTGCCCCCCCCCCCCCCCCGTTATTAGCGTGGGCTTTGTGATTGTAGTATGCTAGGATTTTTGTAAGATGTTTAGATTCTAACTCTTTCATAAAAGATTCCATAAATTCCCAGTTTGGGTTGCCTTTGGAATCTGTGGGGAGGAGTAGAATATCATTTTTTAATCTAGCTTCTGTCCGCCCATAGCCAAAAGAATATTTTTCTTTAAAGCGACACAAAATAGAAGCGACAAATAAACCAGTGTATTTATTAATCCATTTGGCATATCCAAAGGAACAACTTGTGGTGGCTATAAAATCCTCATACTTATACACTGCATAACCAGCACCACCATCGCCCTGATTTATAAACATAATGCAATTACCTTTCTGTAAAAGATGATTGCTTTCTACAAACGCACTTACACCGTTATTGTTGATTGTAGCCGATAAAAAAGATACACCCTTTGTACTCTCGTTTGTTTCTTTATTGAAATTTTTACATTTTCCTTTTTCTATTTTGTCAAATATATCGCTGATTCTAAACTCTCTCCACTGCAAAGATTCTAAAGCTAGTTCGTGTTTTGCAATCTCCATTAGGCTACCCTCAAGGAAAGATTGCTTTGCTGCATCTTTAGAGAGGTAAGGAAGTTTAGATTCTGAGGTCTTATAATGGGTGCGATTAAAAGCAGAGAGGATATTGCCCCCCCCCCCCCCGTTGTTTGTGCTATATGTTTTGTTATAGTAGTCTAAAATCTTTTGAATCTTTTTTTGTTCTAGCTCTTTCATAAAAGATTCCATAAATTCCCAGTGTGGCTGTCCTTTGGAATCTGTGGGGAGGAGTAGAATCTGTTTTTGCAATCTTTCCATAAAAGCTTTTCTGCCGAAGGCATATTTTGAAGCATTATTTTTAATGATTTGGGCGATAAATAGCCCATTATAAAGATTTACATTTGGATTATCGCATATTGTGATTTCATCACTGGCGGTAAATTCGCCACATACAAAATACGCATCACAAAAAGTGCTAATAATTAACTTATCTTTTGTGGTAAAAAGTGGATTGCTTATCGTGTCCGTCAATCCATTGTTTATACTGCTTGCTGAATAATATGGAATCTTACCTTTTTTCCTATCTATTTCTATATGTCTTTTACCACGAGTTAACACAAATATATCCCCAATCCTAGAATCTCTCCACTCCAAAGATTCTAAACTTTGCTTTGTTTCTTGCATATATTCCCTTTCTTGATTTATTTTATAAAACATGATACAATTATTCTGTGTTCGGGGAGATGCTTTTCTCCCACGCTTTACATGTTCCACAAACTTTTTGTGCTAGTGTAGTATCAAAATATTTCAATAAGTCATATAAAAATTGCATAATTTTATCTGGTTCTAAATTGACGATAAATTTTTCATTGTGTGCATTTGTAATAAAGGCACTTAGTCTAGGTTTTTTATCGGCGTTGAGTTTATAGAGATTCTCAAAGTGAAAGACACGATTTCTAAGGTTTATAAAAAGCCGTAGTATAAGAGTAACTTTTTGATAATTTTGTAATTTTGTCCCACTTTTAAATCTCTTTTTATTTTGATGATAATAGTCTTTGAATGTATAGCAATCCAAAAAATCCTTAGCAAAGATTCTATTATGTATCCTATAGTATTCCACTATTTTTAACCAAAAACCTAAGCTTTGATGTGATATTATTTGATGTCCATCTGTGTGCTTTGTGTCTATTTTTAATCCTATGTTTCTAGGTGCTTCTTTATAGAGCCATTGTGAATCTATTTTACTTAAAACCTCATCTATCCTATTTCTTAATATCACTTCTAACATACCAATAGCAGGGGCAATATTGCCAATGAGGAAAAAATTTGCAAAATGTTGTTCTTGATTCTCATAGCTTTGTAATCGTTCTTTGCTAAAGAGTCTTTGTATTTGCTCCATATATGCTTTACCCCTCTTTGCTTTCCTCTGTTTCTTCCTCTAGCCCAAAGAGATAGCCGCGCCCGTGTGTTATCATATTAAACTCAAAGGTAAGATAATCTGCCATTGTTTTTTCAAAATCATTTAACTTCGGAATCTCATCATTGAAATAATAAAAGCTATGTAGCCACTCATCGCTTTCCTCAATGGTCGTTTTCACGCAAAATTTAGATTCAGCCTCCATTCTATCAAACCACACATCTAGCAGATGTGATTTTTTACTTTTTGCATGGATTGTTTCTACCAAGCCCCTATGTTTTTGCACCTCAAAGCCATCATCTTCAAAGTTGATAAATTTACAGAGTTTCTCTTTTGGGTGAGGGATTCCAGCGGTAAAAACGGCTATGCAAGGATTTGTCCCCACGCCATAGAATGTTTCTTTATTTAGCGTTATTACGCCCTCTAAAGTGTGCTTTTGTAAAATACTTGCCTTGATTGCCTTTTCCTCTTTGCTTTTGCCTGTCATCGCACTTTGTGGCACGATAACTACGACCTTACCGCCCTCAAGGATAGAATCTAGCAAATGCTCACTAAAGGCGATTTCCGTCAAGCTTTTATCAATTTTGCCTTGCGAATAGGGAGGATTCATAAAACCGATATTTGCTTTGTGTTCAATCTGGAGTTTTTTAGGATTTTGTGAGAGGAAATTTTCATTTAATAAATTGCTTTTGCCATCACCTCTAAGTAGCATATTTGTCGTAGCCACTGCAAACATAAAGCTTTGCAATTCATAGCCAAAAAGCTGTTCTTTTTTAATGCGATTTTGCTGCGCTATGTCTTTGGCATTTTTTAGCATATAATCCATAGCCGAAATCAAAAAGCCGCCCGTGCCACATGTAGGGTCTAGCACTCTGTCTGTGGGCTTAATATCTACCAAATCACAGAAAAGCTCGGTTATATGAAAAGGGGTTAGCACGATACCTAAAGTCTGTCCGCTCCCTCCGCTAAAACGCATAAATTCGCTATAAAACATTCCTAAAATATCCCATTTTTTCGTTTTATACACACTGCTTTGCATTTTGTCATAGATTTCTTTTTTGATTTCTTTGGCGTAGTACTTAAGCGGCGTGGTAGAAATTTGCATACCTTTAGAATCTACAATATCACTTTTTTCGTTGATTCTCTGAGTGTTTTTGATAACCAAAAATTCGCTTAAAACCTTATCTCGCTTTACTTGCGGCTCTAGCTGGGAGCGCTTGAGATTGTCATCTATGAGTTTATAGAGTTTATCGCCATCTGTATTTATGGAATCATTATTTAGATGTTCTAAACTAAGATTTTGATGTCCCATTTCTTGCAGGGCTAGGAGGATTCCCGCTACGATTAAAGGCTTATGATTATCTGCTATGGCGCCATAATTGCGTAAATCTTCGTGTAATTTTTTGGCGAATTTCTCAATCTCTAGCTTCTGCTCTGCGGTGTCTGGCGGTATATTTAGAATCTCTTGTTTGTAATAATCTGTGATAAAGTCTTGCTTTAAATCCGTGAAGTTGATTAAATCTTGCAGTTGCTTACTATCGCCTCGCTCACTAATGTATATGGGCGTGATTTTATATCGCTTTTCACTCCCGCTTACGCCAATGGCTAGAATCTTTTTATACTCTGTATTGTTATTTTTCGTGAAATATTTGCCATAGTGTAGCGCCCCATTTAGTGCATAGTCTTTAATGTGTTTGAAGTCATCAGAAATGATGTTGTGAGAATCTAGTTTGCAATGTTTAGCTAAGTCTGCCTTGCATTCTATAAAAATGATGAAGTCCTTAGAGTAAGCGATGAAGTCTGGAAAGCCCTTTCCGCCTTTGCCACTTTTGCTCCCACCTTTAAAAACCTCATCAATCTCTCTATATTGACTGCTTTGCTCTTCATATTTAATTTCATCTTTCTCTAAAAATTTCCTTACTAATGCCACCGCACTCATTTGCTCATTCACGAAAAATCTCCTTATAAAAAGAATATAAATTAGTATACAAATCTTTTAATTTTAGCAAAATTCTTTCATGCCTATTTGGATTAGGATAGCGTGTAATTTGCAATCCTAACACTCCTTCAAAATCACAACTTCAAACCCCCCAAAAATCGCATGATAGGCATTTATCGGGTAGATTGACACAGTGCATTTGCGAATGATTAAAATCATTAAAAATCTTAGAATCTAATATTTCTTTGAAACTTTGATTCTGCAAATCTCCAAGTCTCATTGTGGCATCGCAGTCAATGCAACATGGCACGACAATGCCATTTGATAGAATAGATAACTGAGTGATACTCGCATGGCAGTATGGCTTACTATTCCTATGTATCTGCCCCTTATTATTCCAGCTAAATTTCTTACCAAAACGCAGGAAAAAGCGATAATCTAGTCTAATTCTTCGCTTCTTAGAATCTAGCTCATAATCATTATAAACCTCTAAAATATGGCTGTAATCATGATTCCCAAAGATTCTAAGATTCACAAAAGTATTATTATTTTTCGCCCTTAAATAGCTATAAAAATCATAAATCATATTAAAATATTGCTCTCTAGCCTCGTGAATATTGCTTTTTTCATATTTTTTTAATAGACTTTTTTCATTATTTTTATCATATACAGAATCTAGCGAAAAGCTAATTTGATGAATATTCTCACTACATAGAATCTCAAATTTCTCTCTTTGCAGATATACCCCAGAGCTTACAATGTCAAGGTTTATATTATATTGTTTGGCAATGTTTATATACTCATGCAGATTTGCAACGCAAAGCGGGTCGCCTAAGACATGCAAACTTACAATTCTAACTCTCCCCCTTATCTCACTTAGAATCTTTTCAAATAAAAATAGCGGCATGACTTTGCGAGTATTTTTCACACTTGGACAAAATGAGCAATAAAGATTGCATATATCGGATATTTCGACATAAATTTTATAAAATCTCATAAAAATTCCTAGAACGTTTCCTTTATATCATTATCATAACTCAAATTTATTGTAAAGGAATTAAAATGCCAAAGTTTAAAGGAACAGAGGTTCTATTATATGGTAAGACATTCTCGGTAGGCGATAGCGCTCCTGCTCTTAGCTTAGTTGGAAATGACCTTAGCGATGTTGTGGTAGGTGGTGCTAGTGGCAAGTGGCAGGTTATTAGCATTATGCCTAGCATTGATACTGGTGTGTGTCAAAAGCAAACTCATGCGTTTAATAAAAAGGCGGCTTCTCTGCCAAATGTAGATATGTTCTCTGTGTCTGCGGATTTGCCTTTTGCACTTGGTAGATTCTGTGGTGCTGAGGGTGTGAAGGATATGAAGGTTGTTAGCGACTTTAGGGGTCTTTTGTTTGGTAAGGTATATGGTCTTTTGATGCAAAGCGGTCCATTGAGAGAGTTGCTTACAAGAGCGGTTATCGTGGTAAATCCAGAGGGCAAAATTATGTATCAAGAAGTCTGCGATGAGATTACAAACGAGCCAGATTATGACAAAGCGCTAAAGGCTATTTCTTAATTAGTTAATTTTTTTTCAGATTTTCAGACGTTTTATAACAATTCATGGAAATATCCTTATTTCATAAAAGCCTACCCCAAAGGGCTTTTATGATTTTCTCCTGTTAATTTTAAATTAAAGTATTTTTCTCTCTCAATACAAAATCTAAAGTAATATTCCATAAACTATTAGGAGTTACTATGGATTGTCCTCACATTCCTGTATTGCTAGATTCTGTGCTAGATACATTTCATCATATAATCCCTAACTCTAGTAAAAACATCATCATTGATTGCACACTTGGATTTGGCTCTATGAGTTCTGCACTGCTAGATAGATATGAGGGACTAGAGATTATTGGCATCGATAGAGACATTGATGCGATAGATTACAATAGAGAATCTATGAAAAAATATGCCAATAGATTTAGCCTTATACATGATAGCTTTGCTACTGCCTTACGTGATATAATCAAGAGTAAGAAAGATAGGATTGTGGGAATCTTAGCTGATTTGGGCGTTAGCTCATATCAGCTAGATAACGCACATCGTGGCTTTAGCTTTCACTCATCAAGGCTAGATATGAGAATGGACGTGCGAGATTCTATCAATGCCGAATATATCTTAAACCACTACACAAAGCCAGAGCTAGAGAGAATCTTTAGGGATTATGGCGAAATTGCGGAATATAAAAAACTTGCCTCTTTAATCGCATCACACAGGGAAAAAACCCGCATAGATTCCGAGATAATGCAAAACATAGCCATGAAAATCCACTCAAAAAGGCATCTGCACCCCCTAACGCTAATCTATCAAGCACTTCGCATAGAGGTAAATAATGAGCTAGGAGAGCTAGAATCTCTGCTAGATAGCACATCTACTCTCAATAATGCACTGATTTGTATTATATCCTTTCATTCCCTAGAGGATAGAATCATCAAAACTAGATTCAAACAATGGACAAAATCCTGCATCTGCCCTCAAGAGAGCTTTAAATGTGAGTGTGGTAATAATCACTCAAAAGGCACTATTTTATATAAAAAACCATTAGTAGCAAAGGATAGCGAGATAAAAAATAATAGCAGGGCTAGAAGTGCGAAGCTAAGGGCATTTCATTTTACTAATTCTTTGCCACATTTCTAAATATATTCACTATAATTTGCACAATTTATAAGGAGAATTTATGATTAAAAAATCTATTGCCATAGCCATGACTTCGCTTACCTTTTGCTTTGCAGGCACAAATGTATCACAGGAGTATTTAGTAAAAAAGAGATTTGACTATCTATTAAGCAATGTCTTCCACATGACTTTCCCAGAGTTTGATGATAAAAGCTGTGAGATTAGCAGAATAAATGGAGATAAGAATTATAACTCTAAGATTACTTGTAATGCCGACAAGTCGTTGGCTACTGCTTTTCACATGGACCTTAGTAATGTGAAATATGAATCTTTCATAGGAGAGAGGAAATTAAAAGAGAGTATATCCTTTGATATAAAAACTAATTTTCATGTAAATGATGATGATCTTCAAAACTTCATGCCTAATCATATATCATGTGTCTCTGAGAATACAATGGATAGCACAAATAGCATGACTTCTAATTCTTCTTGCAATCTCATCTCAAATTATGCCGACCTAGACATATATGCCAAGCAAAATATGAAATCAAATATGGTTAAGGCCAAAAATATAGTGGATTTGTCAAATAATATACAAGATGGATTGTTTAGATACATAAATGAAGGGGTTAGAATCCGCAATGAATTATCAGGTGTAATAAATGATGAAAGAAATATATACAAAGGCTGTGATGAGAATATCAAGTATTTTTATAGAAACAAATATAAACGAGCGATGGACGATGCTCTATATTACACGCAAAGAAATGAAAAACAATACATGCAATGGCTGGAGAATACAGATTATGGCATTGATGAGTTGCGGGTAAAAGTTAATATAAAAAAATATTTAATAGAGCAGCTAAAGGAAAGGTGGAGCAATAACCTTAGTAATAACTACTCTATAGTTTATGGAAACGTATATTCGTTAGCTCTTGGTGTGCAGCGCGAAGAAATCAATAAGGATTTACAGGAATCTCTTTTGGAGTTGATTCTTAACATTCCGCAATTATTCCACGTCCATAATCCCAAGGATAGAAGCATAGAGTTTATCATAACATCCAAGGGGCATGTGGATTTATCTAAATATGTACTAAATGAAATAAAACTAGCAGAAAAAGATGAAAATATAATGGATAATATTTATAATTTTATCAATCAATACACTCTGAAGGTAATTAAGATAGTCAAGTAGTTTTATATTTGCATGTATTATAAGTTTTTGAATGTAAAAAATTTCTCAACATTTATTCAGAATGACATGACAACTAAAAGCAACACCTCTATTTCATATTGAAAACATTTCTTGATTTTAAGCACCAAAAAATGCAGAATCTAGATTCTTCGACTTCGTCTCAGAATGACGGATGGAGCCATGTGAGCGACTTCATCATATTGAGCATAGCGAAACATCTACATGGAATCTAGATTATTCACATTCGTTCAGAATGACGAGTTTAAGTCATATTGAGCATAGCGAAACATCTCTTAGAATCCAAACAAAGTTTAAAATCCAGAGATTCTTCATATTCATTCAGAATGACACAGAATCTAGATTCTGTAAATTTTTGTCATTCTAAGTCGAATCCAAAGACTCTTCACTTATGCTCATAATGACATTGCAACTTAAAAATAAATATTCATTCAAATAAAGATTCCCCCTTTCATGTTGAGACGTAAGCCCAAAATATCTCTTGAAAACAAACATCTTTGATTCTAAACAAAATATCATGTTGAGAGATAGCAAAACATTTTTTTAGAATCTAAAGAGTATTAAGTCTAAAAAATTACAATAAGTAATAAATTTTCAAAAAAATTCAAAAAAATATATAATAAGTTGTTTTTTTTGGGTATATAATTTTTCTTTTGTATATGAAAGGATTTCTATGTATGCTAAAAAATATTTAACCTCAATGCTCCTAGCTTCTTTGCTCATTAGCGAATGCGGATAATGCAAAACCCACAGTTGAGAAAGAAAATAAAGATTCCAAAAGCAGCCAAAAACCTCAAGATAAAAATGCTGATAAAAGCGATATTGCCAAGAGCGAAAATGATGTAGCAACTAAAAAAAATAAAGATACTAAAACAGAGCAGATTCCAAAAGAGCAAGATTCTAAGAAGAGATATTCGTTTTTAGTAGGACTAGACTATGGCTTTGATTTTGGTTTTGGAGATAATACAATAAGCAGCGAAGATATTAGATATAACGGTGTGGCAAATTATAATTATTTTGACAATAAAATAGGTGCACTTCTAGCTTTTAAATATGATTTTGAATAGCAATTTTTTGAAACACAGCTTAGATTACATTATGTGGTGCCAGATGAACCATTTGTTATAGTTAATTTAAGAAGGGCTAGAAGCATATCGGGCAATAAACTTGGTATCACTTCATCAGGAAGTGGTTTTAGCACCGATTTATCACTGCTGGGTGGGTACACTTTTGCATTTAAGAATGTTGATATTTTGCTTAAAAGCGGTCTTGGTTTAACCTTTACTTTTAACTCTGTGGATAGTAATCTTGATAACGAGACTTTATCTACCAGCATATTTAGATATATTATATCTGCAAAGTTTGGTATAGAGGCAAGGTATAGGAGAGTTGCATTGGGATTCATGTTTGGCTATTCCCTTTACAGAGGTCAAAATGAACAACTATTTTTCAATGGCACTGAATTGCTAGATATACAAGTAAGCGGAGCTGTTAGAAGTGCAAACTCAAACTCTAATGTATACGTAGCATGGATATTCTAAAGATTCTTACTGAGTGTATATGGCTTTCTGTGCATTTCTGAGGTTCTGCCGAAAATCTTTTTTAAGAATCTTATTCTGTATTAGAATGACATTTTATAAATCTACATGACTTTGAGTTTTGTCGAAAAATATGGATTTCTGTAGAGATGTTTCGCTAACGCTCAACATGACGGTGGTTATAGCATAATTGAAAATTATTGTCATTCTGAGCATAACGAAGAATCTTTCCATTTTTTAGAAAATCTTGATTCTATGTTTTTAGAATCAAGATTCCAAAGATTCTTCATTAAAGTCTCAAAATAACATAAATTTTCAGAATCTAGATTCTATAAAGATATTTCGCTAACGCTTAATATGACAGTTAATGTGCCATTCTGAGTCAAAAACTAAAAATCTTTTTGAATGTTTTGCAAAAAATCTTTACTTTTATAAAAAATTCCTCGGAAATTTGCCCTCAGAACAACACTACAACCACAAAACAACACTTACAAATCATGTTGAGGTATTAAAAATTACAAAACATATTTAAAATAAAAAGCTATTTCATATCCAAGTCTAGCTCGACTTTTCCATTTGCATTTGAGGCAATTCTTACATTTATTGGATTACCAACCAAAAAATCATTAATCGATTCGACTCTGTCTTTTCGTAAAATCCCAACGCCGCCTTGCGGTAAATCTACTAAGATTCCAGAATCAATAATCTTTTTTATCACGCCTTGATATAAATCATCAATCTTATACGGTAACTCACGTTTTTTTAGAATCTCAAGAATATATTTTTTCGCATTTTTAATAGAGGAATATTTGCTACCAGAAATATTAACCACACCATTATCTTTATCTATATCTATGGAGACCTCAAAGGTAGCAATAATATCTCGTATCACTTTTCCGCCCTGCCCTATAATATCAGAAATGCTACCGCTAGGGACATTGAAACAAAGTTGCTTTGGCAGGGCATTATAGTTTGGCATAACATTTGCCTTGCCCATGATAGATAAGATTCTATCAATGCCAAATCTAGCTTTTTGCAAACTATTACATAATATCTCTAGGGAAATGCTAGGAATCTTAATATCAAGCTGCAAGGCACTAAATCCGCGCGAACTGCCTGCTACCTTAAAATCCATATCCCCATGTGCGTCCTCTAACTCATTAATATCACTTAAAATACAATATTTATCACCCTCAACCACCAGACCCATAGCAATGCCTGCGACCATATTTTTCATCTTAATATCTGCGGCTTTAAGTGCAAGTGTCGCACCGCAAACGGTTGCCATAGAGCTTGAGCCATTTGATTGTAGAATCTCAGAGACAATGCGGATAAATCTGGAATCTGAGATATTAGATTCTATTGCTTTTAGGGCTAGATTCCCATGTCCTAGTTCTCTCCTTGAGATTTGCATAATAGGCATAGCCTCGCCAACGCTAAAAGGTGGAAAGTTATAATGCAGTATTACATTGCCCCTCTTTTGTGCTATAAGTCCCTCATGTGTCTTCATATCACTATTAGAGCCAATCGTGCAAGTAACTAATGCCTGTGTCTGCCCACGCATGAAACACGCACTGCCATGTGCAAATGGCAGGATATTTGAGGCAATGTTAATATATCTTACTTCGTTTGTCTTTCTGCCATCTATCCTTTTACCTTGCAGGGCAGATTCCCTTAAAATATCTCGCTTTATGGAATCTACTATTTTGGCACAAAGGGATAATTCCATATTCATATCATTTGCGATGATTTTTATGAGATTATTAACAAGATATGGTTTTGTAATACCGCAATCCTGCCTTAGCCTAGAGGTAATCTCATCTTTGTAGAGTAGCTTTATGGCATCTTTTTGCTTTGTGTCTAAATGTGTTTTTAGCTGTATTTTCTGTTTTACAAACGGTAGAAAGGCTTGTGTATAAAGGCTTGTATTCTCACTAATGCACGATGAGGCAACATAAAGTGCATTCATTAACTGCGTAATGCCTAGCTCATTTGTGTATTCATAATCTTTTGATTTTGTCTTTAACACCTGCATTTCTATCATGGATAACTCATTATCTATGCCACTTACAAGCAAATCTAAACTAGAATCTTTTAGATTATAATGATTTGGAATCTCAAGTTTATTATAAAATCTCATCACCCTAGTGGCATTTAAGATTCTATTTGCATTAACAGGTATTTCAGATATAAATAAACATATACTAGCTAGATTTATACAGTCCTTATACAAATCGCTCCTACCATCATAGCTAAGAACCAAAAGGGTAATTTGCACAGGATAGGGAAAATCTTTTGGGAAAAGTGGTCTAAGACTCCTATCTATTAACCTTGAAGCTAGAATCTCGCTATCACTAGGCTTTCCCTCTCTTTTTGTAAAGCCGTGTGGAATCTTGCCCACCGCATACATTCTCTCATTGTATTGAACGCTAAGGGGGATAAAGCCCTCTTGCACACTATTTTGCATATCTATACACAGAGTGCATAGCACAACGCTACCCCCGACTTTCTGCATAACTGAGCAATCTGCCATAGTCGCATAGATTCCTAAGGTATATTCCTCTATTTGTCCATTGTTATTGATTTTTATGACACTCATAAATTCTCTCTTATATTTAACACGATTATACAATATAATTTTAGACTTATTTTAGTCTTTTTCTTTGAGAGGGAGTTTTTGTAATTATGAAAAGAATTGCAGAATATTCAATATATATAGATTATGGAATCTTTGCATTTTTAATATTTCTAAGCCTTCTAGTCATCGCTATTTGCATCGAGAGATTATGGTTTTACTCTATCCTACGATTAGATGACTATGAAGATAAAAGGGAGTTAGAGTTAGATTTGCACAAAAGGCTTACGCTGGTGGCTACCATTGGGTCAAATGCGCCTTATGTGGGATTGCTAGGCACGGTTGTGGGAATCATGCTAACTTTTGTCAATATTGGCTCAAATACGATACTTGACACACAGGGAATCATGGCAGGTCTTGCTATGGCATTAAGGGCGACTGCATTAGGTCTTGTGGTGGCAATTCCTAGTGTAGTTTTCTATAATCTTTTAACAAGAAAATCAGAGGTAATCTTAACAAACTGGGATATTTTCAAAGATAAAGAGGACAGGGCGCATAAGAATCCTAGACTAGATAGCTTTGAGGATAAAACCATAAATCAACTCACAAAGGATAGTAGAGAAAGTAGCTATGAGTATAAACATGAGGGAGATTTGCAATCTAAGATTCACAAAGAACCACGAATCTCTATAAAAGATTCCGACAAATAAGGGCATATATGAAAAAACGCATATACATGAGGGTGCTAGATTGGTGGATAGAAGATAATGAAAAAAATTTCTATGATAATCCCCTAATAAAAATCCTGCTAGAAAAAGATAAATATGACATTGTATATTCACGAAATCCCGATTTTATTATATATAGCTCATTTGGCGAAGAGCATTTAAAATATGATTGCGTTAGGATTTTCTTCACACATGAGAATCATCGCACAGATTGGGCTATAAGCGATTATGGAATCGACTTTGATTTTATGGATTTTAATGATAGGCATTTGCGTCTGCCATTAAGCTTTCTTAATGAACATTTGTATTCAGAGATTCTAAATAATCGCAATATCAAAGGACGCGATAAATTCTGTGGAATGGTTGTAAGTAATGGAATCTCTAAGGAGAGATTATTATTTTTTGATATATTAGGACGCTATAAAAAAGTAGATTCTGGCGGTCGTTGGAATAACAACATAGGTGGCGCGGTAAAAGATAAAATAGAATGGCTAAGGGGATATAAATTTAATATTTGCTTTGAGAATGCTAGTTATCCGGGATATTTAACTGAGAAATTATTTGATTCATTTCTAGCTGGTTGCATTCCTGTATACTGGGGTGATACAAGCCTTAGATGCCATCTTGATAAAACACATAAAACAATAACACAAACAACGGGGGGGGGGGGGGTGAATACTATAAAAATTGATGGTAGTATCCCCAATATTTCTAGGCATTTTATAGAATATTTCATCAATCCAAAATCTTTTATAAACGCACATAATTTTCATACAATGGAGGAGTTAGCAGATGAGGTAAAAAGAATTGATAATGACAATAACGCCTACATGGCTATGCTACAGGAATCTGTATTTTTAGATTCTATAAATCCATTTGATTATTACAAACAAAAAACATTTGACTTCCTAGATAATATTTTATCTCAGGAGAAACCATATAGAAGACCGCTAGATGAAATGAATGTAAGAAGTCAGAAGCAAAATCACACCATAAACTCCATAGCAAAGAAAATAGATAAATACTCAAAGAAAAATGTAAAACTAGCCCTAGGAATATTAAACACAATAGAGTGCGTTTCGCATTTACCACGAAGCATTGGCAGAGGTATAAAACACCTAACCCAAAAACCTAAATCCTAACAATAATATTAAACATAAAATAGCTCCTATCATCATGCACGGTTGGGGTATTGACATTTGTTATAGGACCGCGTAATGCATCTGGCACTTGTGAGACAGGTATCCAGAATCTAGCATTATTCCCTGCCTTTGTAGTGTCAAGATACCATGCTAGGATTCCCCTAAATGTAATATTTTGCGTTAGATTATATGAGACTATGACTCCTGCGGTATTCTCTATACTTCTATCATTCCATGTAAAGCGATAAAATCCCGCAACCAGCATTCTTTTATCAAAAAAGCTAGTGCTAGCATTTAGCAAAATACTCTGAGAATCTTTAGCCAAAAAGTCATTTAGCCATACACTTGCAAAGAAGCTACCATCATAGATACTGACATTTGCAGGATTCCCATATCTACCAAAGATGGCATTAAAATTCCCAAAATTCTTATAGAATCCAATCGAGACATCATATTTGTTAAACAAAGTCGCACCCTGCTGGATATAAAGACTAGCGGCATTCTCACCCGTTGGCACAAGGGGGTATAGCAGCTTTGCCTTGTTCGCATCGCTTAAAAAACTCTCATAAGTAAAAATAGCATAGGTGTTTAGCTTTATATTGCTAGAGACAGCGTATGAGAATCTAGCACTAAAGCCCGGCATGACATAATAGCTAGGCACTAAATATATAAAAGGTCGTATCTTAAAATCAAGCAAAGGCGCAGAATCCTCACTATTTTTCATACTGTAATTATACTGCCCAGCTAAGTGATAGATTCCCGTAGGGGTAGCATCTGTTACAAAATCCCACACCCATGCACCAAAAGCGGTAGTAAGGTGGCTTAGTGCATAGGCTTTTATGAGGAAATTCTCTCTTTTATAAATAACCTCAGCACCTTGTGCGGTAGATTTTAGCCAATCATCATCTTCTACCACAAATCTTCCCGCTCTAACAAACCAATTATCATCATCATATCCCACAAATGCTCTGTAAAATAGGAATCTATGAAACTCCACAGCCTTGCCTGAGCGGATACCTGTATTAAGGTCGTCCATGAAAGGATACCAGCCCACATACGTATATGCCACGCCGCCAAAGTAGCCCACAGAGGCACTTAGCCCCCTCCATTTATAATCTCCAAATATCTTCATGCTAGTGTAGGCAAAGCTATCTTGCGGATATTTACCTGCATTTGCGTTTGTAGCATTAACATCTGTGTAGTTAAAGGCAGTCCTTGAGAGGAAATTCGCCTCTACTCCGACTGAAAAGCTATGCTTGTTCTCGCCCTCACCTATCTCTGCTATGGTCTGGTCTGCATAGGCACACGATAGCATACATAGCATTGCTACATTAACATATTTAGAAATTCTATACATTACGTCTCCTAGATTGATGATTGTTAGCTTTTTAGTATTGCATAAAGTCGCAAAAAATATAGAGATTATGATACATAACTCAACTATGATTCAAAAAAATGAGTAATTTGGTAAAAAACTTTATCTTTTAGAATCTAAAATTTTCACAAATCGTATTTTTAGCACTTAGCTATAAAAAAATATGATACATTTATTACTCTTACCATTTCGTAATATTAAAAATGGTAAAGAAAATGCAAAAAGGACAGCTATGGAAGAAGCAAAAGTGCTAACGCTAATGGATATACTAGGAGCAATAGATGGAGCTTTGACGCAGTATTGGCTAACATGGATATTACTTCTTGTAGCAGTGTTTTTCTCTATCAAGCTCAAATTTCCACAATTATTCGTCATGAGAGATGCGGTAAAGGTGCTAACAGAGAAAGATGAGAATGCTAAGAGGAATAAGGAGCATATAAGCCCTTTTGAGGCAGTTACCATATCGCTTGGCACTCGGGTAGGCGTAGGCTCTATTGTCGGGGTAGCGGTGGCTATTGCCACAGGCGGACCGGGCAGCATCTTTTGGATGTGGGTTATGGCTTTCATGGCTGGGGCTAGCTCATTTGCAGAATGCACACTAGGGCAGGTCTATAAGGCAAAAGATGGTGATAAAGCCTTTAAAGGCGGTCCTGCCTTCTACATACGCAAGGGGCTAAAGTCTAAGGCATTTAGTATTATCTTTGCAGTATGTCTTATAGCGGTAGGCTGGACGTTTAACTCTTTGTATTCAAATACCGCAGTGGATTCCTTTTCTGCTTATTTTGCTAACAGAGAGGCATTTAATGATTCTCATCTAGCGATATATGTGGGTCTTGCCATTACGGTTTTTGCATGTATTATGTTCTTTGGCGGTGGTCCTTTTATTGCAAAATTTACTCGTGTGGTTACGCCATTCCTAGCTTTCACATACATACTTCTTACGCTGATTGTAATATTAAGGCATTTAGGCTATATACCAGATGTGTTAGGTGATATTTTTAGAAACGCATTTGACTTCAAGGCAGCCGCAGGCGGGGTAGCAGGACAGATGGTCTTTATCGGAATCCAGCGGGCATTATTTGCCACAGAGGCAGGTCTTGGAAGTGCGCCAAATGCCGCTGCCTCAGCACACACTAGCCACCCTGTAAAGCAGGGTATAGCCCAGTCTTTCATCGTATTTTTGGATATAGTAATATGCACCTGCTCAGCATTTTTCGTGCTATTTTATATTCATTCCACAGGCGTAGAGATAAAGATAAAAGACTTTGGTGCGGGAATGAAGCTTATGCAAGATGTGATGAAGCATTTTTATAGCTTTGGAGATATTCCTATCGGGCAGTATTATTTCACAGCTTTGATTGTGATTTTGGCTAGCACTGTTAGCGTTGGTAGCTACTACTGCGGACAGATGAATATCAAATATCTCACAGATAGCAAGGCAATCTTATTTGTATATCGTGTCATAAGCGTAGCGGTTATCTTCATCGGCACACAGGTAGCGGTAGCTGCTGTTTGGGTCTCTGCAAATATCACTATGACATTGATATGCACAGTAAATCTCGTGGCAATCGTGCTTTTATGTAAAGTCGTAGTCAAATGTTTGCATGACTATAAAGAGCAGACTGCAAAGGGGCTAAATCCCACATTTGACCCAAAAAAGCTAGGCATAGAAAATACAGAATGTTGGGATAAGAAGTAGATTCTGTAATCCTCTTTGATTTCTACTTTACCTCTCTGTGAGAGGCTTAATCCTTAAAAAGTTATTCTATGCAAGTAGCGTTAAATTCTAAAAATTTAAATCTATACTCGTGTTTTGTTTTGTTATCAATCAATATAGCTTTCAAGATATTACCAAAAAGACATTGCTACAAATCATCAATTGCAAGACAAATTTCTACAATAATATAGAATTTAAATCCTAGGTAGCACGATACCTAGCTGGTTTTGATACTTTCCTTTTCTATCTTTGTAGCTAACCAT
This sequence comes from uncultured Helicobacter sp., assembly GCA_949287835.1. Classification (GTDB taxonomy): domain Bacteria; phylum Campylobacterota; class Campylobacteria; order Campylobacterales; family Helicobacteraceae; genus Helicobacter_A. The sequence continues at coordinate 125,327 of CASEHV010000037.1, read as the reverse complement.
ACACTCGCTATCTGCACCTAGGAATATCACCTGTGCTATGCCCTCGTTAGCATAAATCTTAGCAGGTATTGGCGTGGTATTTGAAATCTCTATAGTAATGTAGCCCTCAAACTCTGGCTCAAAAGGCGTTACATTCACAATAATGCCACAACGTGCATAAGTGCTTTTCCCAAGACATATCGCCAACACATCTCGTGGAATCTTAAAATACTCCACACTTCTAGCAAGGGCAAAGGAATTTTCTGGAATCACGCAATATCCGCTAGATGATACATCTACTTTTTGGACATTATTTGTATCAAATTTCTTTGGATCCACAATGCTACTCTCAGCATTATTAAATATCATAAACTCACTGCTAATACGCATGTCATAACCATAACTGCTAAGACCGTAGCTAATGGCACCATTGCTTACCTGTGATTCCACAAATGGATTTATCATATCATGTTCCAAAGACATTTTCTTTATCCATTTATCTGACTTCAAGCTCACAATCAATCCCTTGATACAAAAGTTTGTGCTATTATATCGGAATCTAAAACCATGTAAGGACTAAATATGAAGGTATCTGAGATAAAAGAAATTATTACTCTTTTTGATGAATCAAGTCTATCTAATATGAAAATCGTTCAGGAAAATTTCTCTTTAAAACTAAGCAAAGAAGTAAAAATCACCCAAACAATCCAGCCAGATTTACTTGTCGCCTCAAAGCCAGCCGCACTTCCGCAGATTCAAGCCTCCCAGCCTAGCACTCCTAGCGAGACTAGCACAGAGACACAAAGATCTAAAGCCGAGTTTATCACTTCTCCTATGGTAGGCACATTTTATCGCGCGCCAAGTCCTGGTGCAGCACCATACATTAGCATAGGTGATACGATTAAAAAGGGGCAGACCATAGGCATCGTTGAGGCTATGAAGATTATGAATGAGATTGAGGCGGAGTTTGACTGCAAGGTAGTAGAGATTGAGGTAAATGATGCCCAGCCCGTTGAGTTCGGCACTAAGCTTGTAATGGTAGAGAGAATCTAAGTTATTAAAATCTTATTTGGGAGTCTTTCATGGGAGATTCAAAAAAATCTGTTAAAAAGAAAAAATTACAGAGGATTCTAATCGCAAATCGTGGCGAGATAGCATTACGTGCGATACGAACCATACAGGAGATGGGCAAACAAGCAATAGCCATACACTCCATAGCAGACAAAGATACACATTATCTTGATGTCGCAGATGCGAAAGTTTGCATTGGTGGAGCGAAAAGCTCTGAGAGTTATCTTAACATTCCAGCTATTATGAGTGCGGCGGATTTGTTTGAGGCAGATGCGATTTTTCCGGGATATGGATTCTTGAGTGAGAATCAGAATTTTGTCGAAATTTGTGAGCATCATGGCATAGAGTTCATAGGTCCTAGCAAGGAAGTCATGATGATGATGAGTGATAAGTCTAAGGCAAAGGACTGCATGAAAGAGGCGGGTGTGCCTGTGATAGTCGGTAGCGATGGTGCGCTAAAAAGCTATCAGGAGGCATTGCAGGTAGCAGAGAAAATAGGCTATCCCGTGATACTTAAGGCAGCGGCAGGTGGCGGCGGACGTGGTATGCGTGTAGTGCCAGATAAGGGACTTTTGAAGAATCTATACCTTGCCGCAGAGAGTGAGGCGCTAAGTGCTTTTGGCGATGGGACTATATATATGGAGAAGTTTATTAATAAGCCAAAGCATATTGAGGTGCAGATTCTAGCCGATAAGCATGGCAATGTCTTGCACATAGGTGAGAGAGACTGCTCTATGCAAAGACGTCAGCAAAAGCTAATCGAGGAGACGCCTGCAGTTGTGCTAAGCGATGAAGTAAGACAGAATCTACTAGATACCGCCATAAAGGCTGCAAAGCATATAGGATATGTGGGTGCGGGGACATTTGAGTTTTTGCTAGATTCTAATAATAAAGACTTTTATTTCATGGAGATGAATACGCGTCTGCAAGTCGAGCATACTGTAAGTGAAATGGTAAGCGGACTTGACTTAGTGGAGTGGATGATTAGGATAGCGGAGGGAGAGGAGTTGCCTAGTCAGGATTCCATATCATTTAGTGGTCATAGCATAGAGTGTAGAATCACTGCAGAGGACCCAGAGAAGTTTTATCCCTGCCCTGGCGAAATAAAGGAGTGGATAGCACCAGGGGGGTCGCACGTTCGTTTGGATACACATGCCTATGCGGGCTATGTCGTGCCTATGTTTTATGATTCCATGATTGGCAAATTAGTAGTGTGGGGGGAAAATCGGGAGAGGGCAATCGCTAGAATGAAACGTGCTTTGCGGGAGTTTTCCATACAGGGAATCAAAACTACCATTCCCTTTCATATAAAGATGATGGATAACGAGGACTTCAGAGCCTCAAGGATTTATACAAAATACTTAGAGACGGAGTATAAGCTGGGGTAGTTTGGAATGTGTGATTTATGAGAATATGGAATTTAACTATTCAATATAAAAATATTGTAGTCAATATATAATAGCTATATTCTTGCAAAAAAGAGAAGCGGATAAGAATGCTTTTGGAATCTTTACTAATGAGGTTTAGTTTTATCTCTTAGAGATATTTTTGTCTTATGCCTCAACATGAATAGGGAATCTTTATTTGAATAAATATTTGTTTTTAAGTTACACTTCTTAGCATAAGCGAAGAGTCTTTGGATTTTACTTAGAATGACAAAAATTTACAGAATCTAGATTCTTAGATGTTTTTGCTAAAGCCTCAACATGATGAAGTGACTAACATGACGTCCTCTGTCATTCTGAGGACGAAAGTCGAAGAATCTAGATTCTAAAAACTTGCATCATTCCAAAACTTTGGCAAAGAATTTAGATTCTTCGGCTACGCCTCAGAATGACATAGAGAATCTAGATTCCAAAGCCAATATTTACTACACCCCCTACTCCCCCATCTCTTTTGCTAAAAATTTTGCGGTATGGCTACCACTTTTGTCTTTATTGCTAATAATATGTGCGACACTGCCGCAATCCATGATTTTGCCGCCGCCGCTACCGCCCTCAGGTCCTAAGTCGATGATATAATCTGCATTCTTTATCACATCAAGATTATGCTCTATAACTATCACAGAGTTGCCAAGCTCTACTAGCCTATGTAGCACATGCGTTAGCTTATCTACATCGGCAAAGTGTAATCCCGTGGTAGGCTCATCTAGGATATAAAGCGTCCTGCCTGTATCCCTTTTGCTTAACTCTTTACTTAGCTTGATTCTCTGTGCCTCCCCGCCGCTAATGGTAAGGCAGCTCTGCCCTAGCGATATATATCCTAGCCCTACTTCGTGGAGTGTCTTTAGCCTTGCATAAATTTTTGGAATCTTCTCAAAAAACTCCATAGCCTCCTGCACACTCATGTTTAGCACATCAGAGATATTCCTGCCCTTGTATTTAATCTCTAGCGTCTGGGGATTATATCTTGCCCCCTTGCAGCTATCACATTTCACCATGACATCTGGCAGGAAGTGCATCTCAATCTTGATTTCCCCCTCGCCGCCACATGCCTCACATCTGCCACCCTTGACATTAAAGCTAAAGCGACCTATGTCATAGCCGCGAATCTTAGCTTCTTTCGTATCGGCAAATAATGCCCTTATATCGTCCATTAGCCCCGTGTAAGTGCTAGGATTACTTCTAGGCGTCCTGCCTATGGGACTTTGGTCAAGATAGATTACCTTGTCAAGATTCTCTAATCCATTTATTACTACGCCGCTATTTGTCTTAGTTCTTTTGCGGCTTAAAAGTTCCTTTGCAGCAGGGAGTAGGGTTTGGAGTATAAGGGAGCTTTTCCCACTGCCACTAACGCCTGTGATACATACAAAGTTTGATAGTGGAATCTTTACACTCACATTATTTAGATTATGCAGATTCACATTACTAATCTCTATCCATTTCTCTTGGATTCTATTTGCTAGATAATTAATCGTTTTGCTACCATTTAGATATTGTGCTGAGAGGGTATTGCTTTTTAGTAAATCCTGTACTTTCCCGCTAAAGACTATCTTACCGCCATAAATTCCAGCACCAGGTCCTATATCCACGATGAAGTCAGAATGTAGTATCGTCTCTTTATCATGCTCTACGACAATCACGGTATTACCCTTTTGCTGAAGGGATCTAAGTGTCTTGATAAGCCGCAGAGTATCCCTCTCATGCAACCCTATGCTAGGCTCATCTAGCACATACATAACGCCTGTAAGACCACTGCCTATCTGACTTGCTATTCGTATCCTCTGACTCTCCCCGCCGCTAATGCTTCTAGCATCTCTGTGTAGTGTCAAATATCCAAGTCCCACATCATAGAGGAAAAATAATCTCTCCCTAATCTCATTTAATATCGAGTGTGAAATCTGCTTTTGCTGAGGATTTAAATATTCAAAATTACCCCCATTAGCAAAGAACTCATAGCATTTCTCTATTGGCATGTTAATAATCTCTGCTATGCCCTTGTCTGCTACCTTGACTGCTAGAGATTTTGGATTTAGCCTATTTCCATTACATGCACTACATGGCTTCTCACTCATGTATTCATCAATGTTATTTTTTAGCACTTCTGTAGCGATTTGTAGCACACCTCCCCAATATACACTGGTAGTAGCGCCACGCCACATTACCTCTATATTTTTGCCACTACCATAAAGCAGGGCATCTTGATTTGCCTTTGATAGAGAATCAAAGGTGCTTGATTTATCAATATTAAATGTCTTGCAAAAGCCATCAAACAAGGCATAATTATACGTCCTGCTAGAGCCTAAAATAAACCTTATCCCTCCATTATCTAGCGGCTCATATCTATCAATGATAGCATCTATGTCTAGGCTGTATTTCGTGCCAAGACCCGCACATTTCACACATGCACCTATGGGGGAGTTAAAGGAAAAGGCAAGAGGCTCTAGCTTCTCAAAGCTCTCTTTGCATTTAAAACAAGCATTATGCTCACTGTAATGAATCACCCTGCCCTCATCTACTATCTCGATTTCTATCTCTCCATAGGATTCTCTTAGTCCGCTTTCAATGGCACTTGCGATACGCATGAAATTATCTTTATGCAAAACCACCCTATCCATGACTAGCGAAATGCTATGCTTTTTTGTCTTAGATAGGCTAATCTCCTCATCTAGCCGCACCATTACACCATTTATCTTTGCCCGTATATAGCCCTTTGCACGCATAGATTCTATTCTGTCTGCAAAGCTACCCTTTTTATCTTTCACTATTGGAGCATAAATGATGATTTTAGAATCTAGCGGGAGTTTTAGCACTTCATTTATAATATCTGATGCCGACATAGAGCTAATTCTATCCCCACAGATATGGCAATGCTGGATTCCTATACGAGCATAGAGCAGACGCAGATAGTCATAGATTTCTGTGATAGTGCCAACTGTTGAACGTGGATTCTTTGAAGTCGTCTTTTGGTCTATGGCAATAGATGGCGTTAATCCATCTATTTTATCCACATCTGGCTTACCCACTTTATCCAAAAACTGCCGCACATAGCTAGAGAGAGATTCTATATATCGTCTCTGCCCCTCGGCATATAGGGTATCAAATGCCAAAGTGCTTTTACCACTGCCGCTTAATCCTGTGAAAACGACTAACTGATTTTTGGGAATCTTTAATTCCTCTATGTTTAGATTATTTTCCCTAGCGCCTTTTATGTGGATATAGTCTTTATTCATGATTCTCTCTTTATGTATTCTTGCAAACTTTTGGGATATTCACCGGCATTGCCACATATCTCACGCATGGCATTAATGGCGCTCATAGCACCGTTAATAGTCGTGAAATATGGAATGTCTGCTCTTAGCACCGCTTGGCGAATGAGCCTTGCATCTGCCTTGTCCTTATTCGTAGTAGTATTGATTACCATATCTATTTGCTTATTTGTAATCATATCAATAATATGCGGACGTCCCTCGCTAACCTTTAGCACCGCCCTAGCGTCTATATTGGATTCTAATAGAATCTTATGTGTGCCTAGCGTAGCGATAATCTCAAAGCCCATTTCACGCAGACTCCTAGCTAAATCTATGGCATATTTCTTATCACTATTTCGCAATGAAATGAAAATATTGCCACTTTTTGGAAGTGGATTCTTACATGCGACTTGACTTTTGGCAAAGGCTATGCCAAAGCTTTTAGCGATGCCCATAACCTCGCCTGTGCTTTTCATCTCAGGACCTAGTAGCAAATCTGCGCCGGGCAATTTATGAAATGGAAATACAGATTCCTTAATGCTACAATAATCATTCTTAGGATTACTATAAATCCTGCAAATCCTAGAATCCACCACAATCTCCCTTCCACTATAATCTAGCACATGAAAACTATCATAGAATCTAAGCGCTTCCTCTAGTATATTATCTGCTTGTTTGCTGTGATGGTTTTTGTTTTTGTGGTTATTTTGACTTTTTACTTCATTGTGGCTATTTATATCGCTATGGAATCTATCTGTGTCATTGTGGCTATTTACGTCATTGTGGGACACATTTATGTCATTGCAAGAGTCGTTTTCGTCATTCTGAGCGTTAAGCGAAGAATCTTTTTGCGTGTCGTCATTGCGAGTCGTATTAGTGTCATTCGCAAGGCTTACCGAAGAAACCGTCATTCTGAACGCATGTGAAGAATCTTTTTGCAGGGTTATACCCTCACCTTGCGGGAGGAGGTTGGGGGGAGGGGTATTAGAATCTGTTTTAATAGAATCGCTTTCGTATCCAAAATCCATACCATAAGAGACATGCCACATTACTCTCGTAGCGACTTTTGCTAGAGGAATGCCGACTGCCTTAGAGACGAAAGGCACGGTGCGCGATGCCCTAGGATTTACCTCTATGAGATAAAGCTCCCCTTGATAAATAGCATACTGCACATTCATAAGTCCCACTACCCCAAGGCTAATGGCAATCCTTGCAGTGGTAGATTCTATATGCTCTATCATCTCATCACTAACGCTAAAAGGCGGCAGAGAACTCGCACTATCTCCGCTATGAATGCCTGCCTCCTCAATATGCTCTAAGATTCCCCCGATATAGACATTGCTACCATCGCTTATGCAGTCTATGTCAAACTCTATGGCATGCTCTAGGAATTTATCAATTAAAATCGGCGCGCTCTCGCTAATGGCAATAACCTCGTCCATATACATTTTTAACTCATCATTATCATACACGATACGCATGGCACGTCCACCTAGCACATAGCTTGGTCGCACAAGAACTGGGAATCCAATCTCATTTGCGATACTATAAGCCTGCTCTTTGACAAAGGCAATGCCATTTTTAGGCTGATTTAGCCCTATATTCGTTAGAAATTTAGCAAATTTCTCTCTATCCTCGGCTATGTCAATCACCCTCGCAGAAGTGCCGATGATTTTTGCATTAATTTTACTAAGAGAGTTTGATAGCTTTAGCGGCGTCTGCCCCCCGAAATGCACGATGATTCCATCTGGATTTTCTCTCTCTATGACTGAGCGCACATGCTCAAAGTCGATTGGCTCAAAGTAGAGAATATCGCTTGTGTCATAATCGGTGCTAACCGTCTCTGGATTGCAGTTATACATAATGCTTTGTATGCCCATATCTTTTAGCGCAAAACTTGCATGCACACAGCAGTAATCAAACTCGATGCCCTGCCCTATGCGGTTTGGTCCGCCGCCTATGATTAGCACTTTCTTTTGTGGAGTTGATTGTATTTTTTCTTGCGGGGTTTTGGATTCTGTGTGTGGTTGATTTTCTGTGTCATTGCAAGACGCATTTACGTCATTCGCAAGGCTTGCCGAAGAATCTTTTAGTGTATTTTTAGAATCTAGATTCCGCAGAGATGTTTCGCTACCGCTCAACATGACGGAGGTAGCGTCTTGACTTTTTATATCATTCTGACTATTTATGTCATTACGATACACATTTTCGTCATTCTGAGGGCTTAAGCCCGAAGAATCTGTCATTCTGAACGAATATGAAGAATCTTTTAGCGTATCGTTGGTTAGATTATTCGACTTTGTCTCAGAATGAAGAAATTTCACAGAATCTAGATTCTGTAAAGACATTTCGCTTTCATCTTCTTTCACACAATCAAACTCCAAAGGCTCAAAATTACCAATGCTAGAATACAAATACGGCGTCAAGCTAGGAAATTCGCCAGAGCAGGTATCGACCTCGTGGTAGCTATGCGTTATACCTAGTGAAAGTCGTGCTTGATAGACTTCTGACTCACTAAGCTCTATATTCTCATTTTCCTTTAGCCAGAAAGCTATCATCTTGTCGCTAAAGCCATAGCTTTTTACCTTTCGCATTAATGCCTTGTTACTAAGAATCTCGCTTGTAATGGCATTCTCCATTAGCACAATGTCTTGAATCTGAGATAAAAACCACTTGTCAATCTTGCAAAGCTCATGTATATAATCCACACTCATGCCAAGACCAAAACCCTCGGCGATATAGAGAAGACGACTAGCATTAGGACGACGAATCTCTTTTTTGACTAACTCTATATCTGTGGAGATTCTATTAAAACCAAATAATCCAATCTCAAGGCTACACAATGCTTTCTGCAATGATTCCTTAAATGTCCCCCCGATTGCCATAACTTCACCTATGGATTTCATAGAAGTTGTAAGGGTAGAATCTGCCTGCGGGAATTTCTCAAATGTAAATCTCGGAATCTTTGTAACGATATAATCAATGCTAGGCTCAAAGCTAGCTGGTGTGCCTGTAATATCATTGCCAATCTCATCTAGGCTAAATCCCACGGCAAGCATCGTGGCGACTTTGGCTATGGGGTAGCCTGTGGCTTTAGAGGCAAGGGCAGAACTACGTGAGACGCGTGGATTCATCTCTATAACAGTCATGCGTCCATTGCTAGGATTGATTGCAAACTGCACATTACTGCCACCTGTATCCACGCCTATTTCACGTAAAATCTTAAAAGAAGCATCACGCATTCGCTGGTATTCTTTATCTGTAAGCGTCAGTGCTGGGGCTATGGTAATGGAATCTCCTGTATGCACACCCATAGGGTCAAGATTCTCAATACTGCATACGATGATGCAATTATCATTTTTATCGCGTATGACTTCCATCTCATACTCTTTCCAACCAAGCAGAGATTCCTCTATCAAAATCTCACTAACGGGGCTAGTATCAAGTCCATTTTGTGCCAAAACCTTAAACTCATCAATATTATATGCCACGCCGCTCCCGCCACCTGCTAGAGTAAAACTAGCACGGATAATAAGTGGGAATCCGATTTCACTGGCTGCCTGCAATGCCTCATCGATATTATAGGCATAGCGGGATTTTGGCAAATCCATGCCAATCTTTAACATAGCCTCTTTAAATGCCTGTCTATCCTCACCCTTTTTGATTGCCTCAGGCTTTGCTCCTAAAAACTGCACGCCATCTAGCATACCCTTCTCATACATACTCATAGCTACATTTAACGCCGTCTGTCCGCCCATAGTAGGCAATATGGCATCAACTTTCTCTTTCTCTATAATCTTTGCTATGACTTCCTCTGTGATAGGCTCTATGTAGGTGCAATCCGCAAAGTCGGGGTCTGTCATAATGGTAGCGGGATTTGAGTTTATAAGTACCACGCGATAGCCTAGATTCTTAAGCGTCTTTGCTGCCTGTGTGCCAGAGTAGTCAAACTCACATGCCTGTCCTATCACGATAGGTCCTGAGCCAATTAGCAGTATGGTGTGTATGTCCGTGCGTTTTTTTGCATAGTTATAGCCTACTTGTTTTGCTGTGGCTGGCATGGATTGTCCTTTAATGAATTTGAGAATTCTTATTATACTACTAAATTATTTTGCTAGTATTTAGAAAATTATAAGGATAGATAATGATAGTTTTTATAAAAGGATTCTTTTTATCTGTATCGCTAATCGTAGCCATAGGGGCGCAAAATGCCTTTATCATAAAGCAGGGCATACATAGAAATCACATCTTTGCAATCGTTAGCACCTGCTTTATATGCGACATTATCTTAATGTGTGTGGGAATCTTTGGCGTAGGAGAGCTTTTGGCAAAAAATAGGTATCTAAACATAGGCATAGCCATCGTAGGCATTGCCTTTGTGGTGTGGTATGGAATCTTATCTCTAAAATCTGCACTCAAAAAGCAAGGCAGCAGGGATTTCTCAGATTTTAAAAAGCTAAGTTTAAAAAAGACCTTAGCACTCACTCTAGCCGTAACCCTACTAAATCCTCAGGTATATTTAGACGCCGTGTTTGTCATCGGCGCGTATGCACTCGTATTTGATTTCTCACAAAAAGTGATATTTGCAGTAGGCGCGCTTAGCGCGTCGTTCCTATGGTTCTTTGGACTTGGATATTTTACGCACAAACTAAGCGGAATCTTAGTGCGATATATTAGATTTATCGATGCCTTTACGGCATTTATCATGTTTTTTATAGCATATAGTCTTGCTATTTATGTGTTGAAAGAGTGGGGAGTTTTGGGGTAGAATCTTACATATTTCTAAGAATCAATAGATTCTATCACTTTTTCAATGTGTTCATTTAACCCTAAAAATATCGCTACATCGCCTCGTTGCATAATGACATCAGATTCTACATTTAGACTCCATTCATCACCATGTCTTATTGCCACTACCTTTACATTATCATCTTCTTGTATAGTCCCTACGCTACGTTTGGCAAAATAATTTGATACCATAGCCTTGCATGCCTTGATATTTGCACTAATCTCAATGATTTCTATATTTGATTGAATAAGCTCACTAAGCAGTCTATTTGCCGCCTGTCGCTCTGCATATATAACCTCATCTACACCTAGCTTCTCTAATATCGCACCATGTGTGCTAGAAATAGCCTTTGCGATAATCTTTTTATTATCCAGCTCTTTTAGTGCCATGACAGTTAGAATGCTAGCCTCTATATTCTCTCCAATGCTAACTATCACTATATCTAGCTCATTTACACCAGCTTCTTTTAGTGCATTCTTATCTGTGCAATCTAGTATATAAATCTGCTCTGCCTTATCCTTTAGATTCGCAAAGCTAGATTCTGCATTATCGCATAAAATAACATTCTCGCCATTCTCTACAAGACCTAGGGCTACATGATAGCCAAATTTACCTAGTCCCAAAACCGCATAACTCTTAGCCAAATTATCCCCTTATATAAGCACTCTTTCCTGTGGATATTGAGTATATTTTGTCTTAGCTCCACCTATGAAAATAAGCGTAAAAGCCAAAATCCCGATTTTACCAGAAATCATTAAAAACATAACGATAAATAACCCTACGATGTTAAAGTTCGCACAAAGGCTAAGTATCCCGCCATCGCCCATAGATAGCCCCGTGGTGCTAAATGCTGATGCACTTTCAAATAATAATGGCAAAAATCTAATATCTGGCTCAAATACAGATAGTAAAAATGTGGATACTAAAAAATAAACTAACGCAATGATAAATACGCAAAATGCTTTAGAGACAATATCTGGCGGGATATTTCGCCCAAGCACAACTATATCTTTGCGATTTTTCACAATGGCAATGGATAATGCCACAAGTATGGCAAAAGTCGTTACCTTGATTCCCGATGCAGTGCCACCTGGTCCGCCGCCAATTAACATAAAAAATGTAGAGAAAAACATCGTCCTATCATCAAAGCCGCTTATATCAAAGATATTAAATCCTGCTGTTCTATAACTTGCCGACATAAAAAAGGCATTTACTATCTTCTCCCAAAATGGAATCATGCTAAGAGTTTTCTGCCACTCAAATACTAAAACATTAATAATACCTGCTATCAAGAGAATAATGCTAAGAGATACGACAATTCTCGTATTAAGGCTAAGTCGCAATTTTGGTTTTTTGCCTTTAATGAAACGATTGTATCTAATAGAGGAATAACAAAAATTAGAAATCTCAATAGAGGATAGATAGCCAAGAGAGCCTATGATGACAAGCAAAGATATAACTATATTGATAAAAATATCGGATTGATAGGGTAATAATCCCTTATCTAGTATAGTGAATCCAGAATTATTAAAGGCACTAATGGAGTGAAAGATTCCCGCCCATATACCATCGCTAAGATTCCCTAGTTTATATGTGAAATATGGTATTAACAATGCCATGCCAATAACCTCTATAATGAGAACAAATATAAGTGCGTTTAAAATTGCCCTGTTAATGCCATTTAGCGAATTGTTGTTTAGATTCTCTACCACATTTATTAAATCTTTCTCAGATGAGCTAAGTCTTTTTCCTATTAGAATATATAAGATTCCCGCCATACTCATGTGACCAAATCCTCCTAGCTGCACAAGGCATATAATAACTAGCTGTCCGTAAAATGTAAAGTCTATTCCTGTGTTTTTGATAATAAGACCTGTGCAAGTCATCGATGAAACGCTGGTGAATAATGCATCAATAAAGCTAACATTAGTGTGATACATAGGTGGCAGGGCTAATAGAAATGTGCCTATTAGGATAATGCCTAGATACCCCGCAAAAAGAAATTTAACACTTTGCAACTGCATGTATATCCTTAAAATTTTTGTGGAATTTTATAATATTTGTTTTATTAGTGTTGATAGAATCACGCCTTCATTCTTCTTTCATTCTTTGGGTAAGGCTATGTATGAGATTGCTATGTTTTCTCATTACATTTGTGTGTATTTGCGGGGCAAATGAAATCATAGATATGGAATCCATGCTAAAACATAATGAAAAATTAAAGCAGTTAGAATATGAAATAAAAGCCCTAGAAGCAAAGGCAAAGCTAGATAGAAAATGGGATAATCCACGACTAAAATTTGGCTATGACAATGCAGAGGTACTTATGCCACATATCTTAGATGCAAGTGAAATGCAAAATATCTTCATTGGAATCTCACAGGGCATAGATTTAAATGGCAAGCGAAAATTAAGTGGGAAAATCACGGATAAACAAGCCACATCAAAACTCTATGAACTTAAGAATCTAAGAAATGAATATGCCTTTAGAATCATCTCTGGGTTTATCGATACAAAGAAAAATAATGAGATTTTAGACTGCATGAATGATTCTATTAAAAATATCGATATTTTACTAGATAGTCTGAAAACCTCTAGCAATTTTAATCCCATGCAGATTCAAAAGCTAAGGACACTAAAGGCAAAGCTTGAGATTCGCAAAAATGACATAGCAAACGGACTAAAAAATGCAAACATAGAGGTGAGTGAAATTAGCTTTGGGAAATCTAATATACTAAATATCTCATATCCTAGCAGCGAGGAGTTAGATAAAGTAGAGGAAAGTAGCTTTATAAATAACATTTTGGCACATAATTATGAAATAAAATCTGCTCTATTAAACGATGAGATAAGTAGAGATTCTATAACCCTTGCAAGGAAATCTTATATCCCTGACTTAGAGGTTGGCTTTAGATATATGTTTCGTGTAAATAGGACTGATATGTTTTCGCTAGATTTTTCCCTGCCACTTGGAATCTATGGCAGAGAGAAATATGCGATTTTGCAAAATAAATATGAAAATTTGGTAGCAAAATCGAAGGCACTAGATGTAGAAAATAAAATCAAGCACAACGCCTATAATCTCATAGCAAATCTCAAGACTTATCGCAAAAACCTAGAGATTATAGATTCCATGTTGCTACCCTCAAATACGCAGATTACCTCGCTTTACAAGCATCATTCCACGAGTCAAGTCGGGGCATTTTTGGAATTTTATAGTGCATTAAATGATGAGATAGAGGCTAAGATTCTAAGGATTGAGACACTTGCACAGATTTCTAAGACTTATTGGAATCTGCAAAGCTTAAGGGGCATTTATGATTAGAATTTTTTTATTAACACTACTTTGCACCGCATTTTTGATAGGCAAAGGCATAGAGGTTAGCAAAATGGAAGTGGCAGATTCTAAGAAATACTATGGTGCGCTAAGTGCTGATGATTCTAAGGTTTATAGTCTTAGCATTCGTGTAGATGGTTTTATAGAAAAGCTTTTTGTGAGTAAAAATTATACATTTGTGAAAAAAGGAGAGCCACTTTTTAGCCTATATTCTCCTGAGTTAGTGGATGCACAAAGTGAGCTTTTAGCTACGCAGGGTTATAATCAAGGGCAGTTAGCAAGGCAGAAGCTAGAGCTTTTAGGCGTGGATAAAGCACAGATTGATAAAATCGCCAGGACTCATAGAATCATAAACGAGCTAATCTTTTATGCACCAAGCGATGGCTTTGTGATAAAGAATGTAAATGTAGGAAGCGGCGTGAAAAAGGGTGATGAAGTCTTTAGAATCACAAATATAGATTCCTTGTGGCTTATCGCAAATATCAATCAAGAGGACCTAGAAATATTACAAAAAAATGGCAGGGCATTTGCTAGGATTGATGGGATAAGTGGGGATATAATGCTAAAGTTTGATATGATTTACCCAGAAGTCAATGATAATTTTGTAAAAGTGCGATTTATAGTAGAGAATAAAAATAGGGCATTATTCCCAAATATGTTTGCAAATGTAATCATAGAGGGACAAAAACGCGATGCCCTCGTGCTACCAAAAAGTGCAGTGTTGCAGAAAAATGGTAAGTTTATCGTCTTTGTAGATGAGGACGATGAGATGATGCCCCAAGAGATAGAGGCTCGTAGGATTTTGGGTAGTGATTATTATGAGATTCTTAGCGGATTGCAGCAGGGGGATATGGTGGAGAGGAATGCTTCCTTTATCCTAGATGCGGATGCGCAGAATAATGGATTATTTGATTAGGAGTTTGGTATGTTTAGATTGCTGTTTGTTCTTATGTTTAGTTTTTGTTTTGCAAGTGAGTTTGACTTGAAGCATGAGAATCACAAAAGAGATATGGTAAATATCTATGGTAATTGGATAATCACGAATATAGAAGTCGATGGAAATGCCGTGATTTTTCCAAGAGAGATAAATGGTATTAGGATTTCCGTGCTAGAGGATAGGATAAGTGGCAATGCGGGGTGTAATAATTTTATGATAGGCTACACTTTGCAAGGAACTCATATAACAATTAGCGAAAATGGTGCGATGACAAAAAAAATGTGTGAGCCTTCTGTGGTGTCTTTTGAGAATGCCTTTATGGGAATCTTTAGCAGAGATTTTGACATTAGAGAAGATAAATTTAGCAAAAGAGTAATATGGAGAAATGATTCTGTAGTGATTTATATGGTGAGGGATGGTAGATAATATCCCTAAGGTATCATCATGATAGATTCCATCATCTCCTCTAGTATAAAAAATAAGCTACTTGTATCATTATTTATCGCTTTGGCATTTGCCCTCTCACTTTACTCTCTTAAACATCTAAAGCTAGATGCACTGCCAGATCTTAGTCTGCCACAAGTCGTCTTGCAAGTAGATTTCCCCAATCAATCACCAAAGGTAGTAGAGGAGCAAGTAACCTACCCCCTTATCTCATCGCTAATGTCTATATCAAATGTAGAGGTCGTGCGTGGTGCCTCTAGCTATGAGAGTGCGTTAATCTATGTGATTTTCAAGGATAAAACTGACTTGTATTGGGCAAGGAGCAGGATACTTGAGATTCTCTCTCAAAGCACAAACCTCCCCGCAAATGCCAAAGTCTCGTTAGGAAGCGATTCTACAAGCGTTGGCTGGGCATATCAATATGCGCTAAAAAGCGATACAAAGGACTTAGGAGAGCTTAGGAGTCTGCAAGATTTCTACTACAAATACGCCCTGCTAGGCATAGATGGCGTAAGCGAAGTGGCAAGTATCGGCGGCTTTGTAAAAAACTTTGAGATAACCATAGACAACGACAAACTCGTGCGATACAACATAGACTACAACGACATTATAGAATCCATAAAGTCGGCAAATAATGAGAGCGGCGGGGGCGTCATCTTTGAGGAAGGCTTTGAGAAAATTATCCGCACTAATGGCTATGTAAAAGATATTAAAGACATTGAAAATATTATTATTAGGAATGAAAATAATATTATAGTCAGGATAGGCGACGTAGCAGATGTGCGATTAGTGCCAAGTCCAAGGCGGGGTGCAGCCGAGCTAAATGGAAGTGGCGAGGTCGTGGGTGGCATCGTCATGGTAAAATATGAGGGTAACACGTATGCTACTTTGCAGAAAATCAAGGAAAAAATCGCACAACTTAATGCTTCAAATAGCGATGTAAAGATAGAATCTGTTTATGATAGAAGTGATTTGATACAAAAAGCTATAAAAAACTTAGCAAATACATTGCTAGAGGAGAGCATTATCGTGCTTGTGATTAGCATTGTATTTTTGCTACATGTAAGAAGTGCGTTGATAATCATTATCACCCTACCGCTATGCGTTTTCATTAGTCTTTTGCTTATGAGAATCTTTAATATAGAATCCACAATCATGAGCCTAGGAGGCATTGCCATAGCCATAGGCGCCATGGTCGATGCTGCCATCGTGATGATAGAAAATGCACATAAAAATTTATCGAAAGCTTTGCATGGGCTTGATTCTGACTTTAGAGGAGAGATAGATTCTAATGGGAGTGTTAAGAGTGATTATTCACTAAACGCTAAGAATAATGATGCGCTAAAAGATTCTTCACATTCGTTCAGAATGACGGACTCTTCAGTTACGTCTTGCAATGATGACACACTAAAAGATTCTTCGGCAAGCCTTGCGAATGACGTAAATACGTCTCAGAATAACACAAATAGCCACAATGATATAAAAAGTCAAGACGCTACCTCCGTCATGTTGAGCGGTAGCGAAACATCTTTTCAGAATCTAGATTCTCAAAATACACAAAAAGATTCTTCACTAGACACTCAGAATAACATAAATCCGTCTCACAATGACGCAAAAAATCAAGCCGACATGGAATCCAAAAGTTTGCAATCCCAGCCAACACAAGAGGAAAGAGAAAAAGACAGCAGTAGTGCTGTCTTTGGATTACAAGATACGCGTGGAGAACATAGCACTCCCCCGATAAGCGAAAAAAGCGGCGGCTTTTTTGGCGCGCGGGGGAGCGGGGTGGGGGAGCAGCCCTTTTTTGCGCCAAAGGAAGAGAATCTAAAACAAGGGGAGAATAAAGAAATAGAGCGAGATTCTAAAGATTCTTCACATTCGTTCAGAATGACGGACTCTTCAGTTACGTCTTGCAATGATGACACACTAAAAGATTCTTCGGCAAGCCTTGCGAATGACAAATCCTCCGTCATGTTGAGCGGTAGCGAAACATCTCTGGATTTAGCACAGAATCAAGATTCTAAAGAAAACACAGAATCTAAGAAAGAACAGAATCAAGATTCAAAAGATTCTTCGGGCTTAAGCTCTCAGAATGACGAAAACGCCTCTCACAATGACGCAAAAAGTCAAAATAACAAAAATAACCAAAACAATACAACAACTCAAAATAACAATACAACAAACCAAAACACAGAATCCATTCGTCAAAAAATCATCATAGATTCCGCAAAGCAGGTTGGAAGTCCGATATTTTTTGCACTAATGATTATCGTGGTTTCTTTCTTGCCAATTTTTGCACTAAGCGGACAGGAGGAAAAGCTATTTTCGCCACTTGCCTTTACAAAGACCTTTGCCATGCTCGTTGGCGCCATACTTTCTATCACTATCGTGCCTATTTTGATGCTGTTTTTAATCAAGGGGAAAATCATAGCCGAAGAGAAAAATGTCATTAATAAATTTTTCATTAAGTATTATAGAATCTGCCTTGACTTTTGTCTTAGGTTTAAATATATTTTTCTAGCTTTATGTCTTATTAGCCTCTCGCTCGTGTATATCTCATATAGGAATCTAGGCTGGGAATTTATGCCAAAAATCAATGAGGGCATCATCATGTATATGCCTGTAACGCCTGCTTCGCCAAATATGCAAACTGCTCTGCATTATCTAAAAGAGGTAGATTCCATTCTGCAAAGCTTTGACTTCGTAGAAAGCGTCTTTGGCAAAGTCGGACGTGCAAACACTAGCTCTGACCCTGCCCCTCTATCCATGTTAGAAGTCTATGTGCATCTAAAAAATGGCTATGAGAATATACAAGAGATTCGCGATAAGCTAGATTCTGCCCTGCAAATAAAGGGGCTAACAAACTCATGGACATACCCCATACGCGGCAGGACAGATATGCTTTTAACAGGCATACGAACGCCACTTGGCATAAAACTCTATGGCAATGATAGAAAGATTCTAGAATCCATATCATTGCAGATAGAAAAAAAGCTAAGAGAGATGAGTGAGACAAAATCGGCATTCGCACAGAGGGCAAATAGTGGATACTATGTAGATATAAATATAGATGATGAGAAGCTAATACGATATGGAGTGAAAAAAGATTCTATACTAAATCTCATAAACTACGGGCTAGGCGGCTCTAGCATTAGCACACAGATTAGCGGTATAGAGAATTACCCCATATCTGCACGGCTAAAAGATGTAAGTCGCAATGACATAGAATCTATCAAGAATATTTATATTAAAACCGCACTTGGATTCTATCCTCTAAGCGTTTTGGCAGATATATCATATAGCAATTCCCCCACAGAGTTGCAAAGTGAAAATGGACTTGGGGTAAATTATATTTATATTACGCCAAATGATAATGTCTCGCCAAAGACCTATAAAGAGAGGGCATCTGAGATTCTAAAAGATATAGAAATGCCAAATGGATATTACTATGAGTTTAGCGGTGAGAGTGAGTATCTGCAGTCTGCTATGGAGAGACTAGTGTATATCGTGCCTTTTAGCCTCGTGCTAATATTTGTGCTAATTTATCTAGCGCTAAGGAGACTTAGCTATACGATTTTATGTTTTATAACACTGCCATTTGCCCTTATGGGCGGACTTTTTGCCCTTGAGGTTTTTGGATATAATCTTAGCATAGCAAGTGTGGTTGGAATCCTAGCGCTACTTGGCATTGCCGCTGAGACTAGCATTGTGATGATTATCTATTTAGAGCAGAGCTTTAGGGAGGCTAGGGCGTCTGGGAAGATTTTAAATGATATTAGATTAAAGGAAGTAGTAATGATAGGTGCAGCACAAAGGGTGCGACCAAAGCTTATGACTATCATTAGCATTATTGCCTCATTCCTGCCTATCATGTATTCGCATGGCGTGGGGAGTGAGATTATGAAGGCAATAGCTATGCCAATGCTATGGGGTATGATAACAAGTGGGATTCTAACCCTCTTTATCATTCCTATTTGCTTTTATATTCTTAAGATGAGGGAATAGCATGGGAAGAATGCTAAGGCGAAGTAAAAATATGTTTGACTATTATAAAAGACGTCTTTTAATACTTTTGATAGTCATGATAATTGCTATATTTCTACTGCCCTTTGGATTTAGCAACCCAAAGGACTTTAATGAGGCAAAGAAGATTCTAACACAAGGCTATAAAATCGGGGGGCTAAATACAGATTTTTACTGCAATGCACCATTTGAGATTACCCATGATGGCATAAAAGTCATAGAATCTTATGCCTATACCCCAAGACTAGAATATACAAGGAAGGGTAATATTAATCAGAGGGCAAGGCATATTGAGTTTGAGCATATCATGCCAGCACAAAACTTCGGGCGGCATCTGCAATGCTGGAGAGAGGGCGGCAGAGCGGCGTGTAAAAGAGATTCTACATTTAATAAAATGGAGGCAGACCCATATAATCTCGTCCCAGCCATAGGTGAGATTAATTCGGATAGAAGTAACTTTCGATATGCAGAGGCACCTAGGAATCTAGTCTATAATCAATATGGAGAATGCGAGGTCTATACGGATTTTGAAAACAGACGTTTTTATCCAGCAAATTATTCCAAAGGACTAATCGCTAGAACATATCTTTACATGAGTGAGAAATATCATATAAGGATAAGCCCGCAAGAGCAAAGACTAATGGAAGCATGGGATAAACAATATCCGCCAAATGAGTATGAAATAAAACGAAATAGGATTATAAAGATTGCCATGTGGATACATGGCTTGAAAGAAATATTTAGGTGGGTTGTTTAGATTAAAGGTTAAAGGAAATATGTATGAAGTGTTTGTGTTGGCATCTTAAAACAACCCTAAATATTCTAGAATCTCCAAGCTAAATAAAAATTCCAGCTTAACAATGAAGTTTTTACACCATCATCATAGTTTGTAAATAATGTGCTATACAAACTATTTCCGCTACCTAATACACTACCTAGGATTCCACCAACAGAGCCACTACCACCATCTAAATCAAATGAGCTAGATTGCCCATAGAAGATTGGAATGCCTACAAGGAAACCAAATGCTATATGTTTATAATTTGCCTCTAAGCCTATCTTCCAAGATACAATGCCTCTTAGTAAGCTATCAGTTGCACTAAGTGGTCCGACAGTAACATCTGTATAGTTAAGGGTAACAGAACTACCAATACCTGTTTTAGGTGCTATCCCAAAACTTCCAAATGAAAACTTATAACCAAGTAAAAACGTCACATCTCCGCCAAAACCATATTTTGAGATACTAGCATTAGTTGTATCTAGTACACTCATTACTCCATTTGGCAAACTGCCCGGAATTACATAATGCCCTCTTAGCTGAAAGTCTAAGAGAAGTCCCATTTTCCAAACATACTGGAATGAAAGCATTAGACCTATTTTATTGTCTAAAGAATCATATTTTGCAGTAGCAAAGGGATTTCCACCTCCGCCTCCAATACTACCTAAACTAAGAATGTTTATAGGAATATCGCCGCTTATAGAGTCAATGCTATAATCTAGCCCTAGTCCAAATGTAAAACCTGTTTGTTTAAATTGCGGTTTTTCACTTTCCTCTGCGACCTCTTTTTTCTCGGCACTATTATCATCAGCATCCATAGAATCTTTTTGTTCCATAGTCTGATAATCTTTTGTCATCTTGTCTTTATGGTCCTCACTTCCCTCATCAGCATTAGAAACGCTAACAAGTAAAGAAGCTAACAATATTGAGCTAACAATACTTTTTAAAGCCATGAAAAATCCTTTTTATAAAAAATCAGCAAAAAAATTATATATCAAAAAAAAAAAAAAACCTATTATATATTTTTTGACTTTTTTAATAATATATGTTACTTATTGTAAAGATTAAAAAGAGAGGAAACTAAAATAAAAAGAGATTAAGATTATTTATTATATTAAAAATTATTTTTTATTATATAGCAATAATTTCTCACCCAAACTTCCCCTCAATATACTCCTTTGTCTTTTTATCCTTTGGTTTGTTAAAAATCTTTTGCGTATCGTCAAATTCTATGACTTCGCCTAGTAGAAAGAATGCGGTTTTATCTGAGATTCTATGTGCTTGCTGCATGTTGTGCGTTACGATGATTATGGTGTAGTCTTTCTTTAGCTTATTGATTAGCTCCTCGATTTTTAGAGTAGAGATTGGGTCTAGTGCGCTTGTCGGCTCGTCCATGAGGATTACCTCTGGTTTTATGGCTATGCTACGGGCTATGCAGAGTCGCTGCTGCTGCCCACCGCTAAGAGAGAGGGCGCTTTTGTTTAGCCTATCCTTGACATCTTTCCATAAACCTACATCTTTTAGTGCTTCCTCTACTATGGAATCTAGCTTGTCTTTATTTTTTATGCCATGTGTCTTTGGACCAAAGGTAAGATTATCATAGATACTCATGGGAAAGGGATTTGGCTTTTGGAATACCATGCCTACCTTTTTACGCAGTGAATTGACATCATATTTTTTATAAATATTATCTCCATGAAAGAAAATCTTGCCATTAATAGAGCAGTTATCTACCAAGTCATTCATGCGATTAAGACTTCTTATAAACGTGCTTTTCCCACAGCCGCTAGGACCTATGAAGGCACTTACCTGCCCTTTTTGTATATTCATATTAATATTTTTTAGCGCATGGAAGTCGCCATAAAATAGATTCATATCCTTTATGCTAAAAACAGATTTCTTATCCATGAGAATCTCCTAAGAAATTTTTCTCATGCTAAGACTTTTATGTAAGAGATAGATAAAGTTATGTAAAGAATAAGTAAAATTATAAGATTTTAAAGTAAGGATTCCCATGGTCATACTAGGTAGCACTGGTAGCATAGGCATAAATGCCATAGAGGTAGCAAAGAGATTTGATATACAAATAGAAGCCCTGGTGTGCAATAACAATGTAGAGTTATTAAATAAGCAAATAAAAGAGCTAAATCCCGCTTATGTGGGAATCTATGACGAGAGTGCATTAGAGCGGCTGGAGGCTAGAGATTGCACCATCTTTGTAGGGAAAGAAGAGATACTAGATATGCTAGGGCTATGCAGTAGTAAAAAGATTCTAAATGCCATTGTGGGATTCTCTGGACTAGCCTTTAGCCTAAGGGCAGCAGAGCTTGATTTAGAGATACTTTTGGCAAATAAAGAATCTCTAGTCATAGCGGGTAATCTCCTCTCAAGCAGCAATATCTTCCCCATAGATAGTGAGCATTTCAGCCTTTATACATTGCTAAATAGCACGGATATGGCATTTAGGAATCTCTACATTACCGCATCTGGCGGGGCATTGCGTGATATAGAATCTAGTCGCATTCATAATGCTACATTAAGCGAAGTTCTAGCGCACCCCACATGGCGCATGGGAAGCCGCATTACGATAGATTCTGCCACAATGGTAAATAAACTCTATGAAATCCTAGAGGCATATTGGCTATTTGGCACTAAAAATATAGATGCCCTAATCGAGCGAAACTCCCTAGTGCATGCCCTAGTGCAGCTAGAGGATGGAAATATGCTAGCACATATTGGCAGTGCAGATATGAGACTGCCCCTCTCTTATGGAATGCTAGATATGGGGGAGCAAAAGTATTTTGACATAGAATCTATTGGCATAAAAGAGCTTTTAAAAATTGACTTTCAAGAAATATCCATTGAGCGATACCCTCTGTGGCGACACAAGGATTTATTGTTAGAGAATCCACATTTAGGAGTCGTGCTAAATGCTAGTAATGAATATTTGCAAACGCAATTTTTAGAGGAAAAGATTCCATTCTCCTACTTTGATAAATATATAAGTGAGGCGCTAAATCGCTTTAGAGACTGCGAGATTGAGGAAAGTATAGAGGATATTGTGGAGATAAGAAGTGAGGTTTTGAGGTGGCTTAGTTCTTGTTAAAATCTAGCCAATTATTTGGAGAAATGATTGCTTTTTGGGTGTAATTTGTAGAATGATATACAAAGCTATGATTTAGCACTGCATAATATTTTATTATCATTTTTTGTAAAAAAGGCTGCAGTGAGGGATAAAACCACGCATTATTACTAAGCATGATTACAGAATCTACATTTCCCTTATAAGGCATATCAGTAGTCCCCTCATAGCAATTTGCAAGTGAAATGATATTGTTATGCAAAGAGAGTTTTACAGTGTCTTTTCCAGCATTAAAGCCAAATGTTTCTCCCATGATTTTTTCATATATCGGGGCTAGAATGCTATTAAATGGCAGGGTCTCGCCAAAGGGGACAAGATTAATTTTATCAGCTATTATACCTGTGGCATTTGAGAGTATGAAAATAGAGTTATAATATCCCTTAGAGCTATCTGGTATTAAGGTAGTGTATGCAGGGCCTTGCTTTTGTATAGAATCTAGCGATATAACATCGTGATGATTATTTGTAAAGTCATAATCCATATACCTTAAAGCACCAAATACAATAATAATATACCTACTCATATCCAATAATCTAAAGTATAAATCGCTGTCTTCTCGCATAGAAAAAGGGAATGAAGTCTCTGGCAGCACTACTATTTCATATTTTTCATCAATGGCACTTTGTATCTCTTTTAGATTCTCATCAATGATATTCTGCAAGGATTCCTTACTCCATTTATTATCCTGTGCGTAATGAGTCTGCACGACTTTGATTTTTAGCTTCGGCTCTTGTGTTGTAAAATTCATATTAAAGGATAATATAAGAAATACAAAAGATAGATATTTCCATACATATTTCATATTATATATGACATATATCGCAATGGGTATTAATAAAAGACTATGAAAAGCACTAAAAACACTATATGAGCTAAGATAGGCTACATTTAGCCAGTTAAACCCAAAAGGGTGAATGATAAAAAGTGAAAGTAATGCTAAAAATCTTATATTAAAATCATTAAAAAATAATAAAAAATACATCATTATAGCTATCACGATTCCAATACAAATAATCACAAATGGTATCGCCCAACCAATGCCATAGAATCTAAACGATAAAGTAATCCAATAAAGACCAAATACCCCCACAAAAAAGCCAAACCAGAATCTAAATCTCCTATCAAGAAATAGAAAAATACAAATGGTTAGCGGATAAAAAAGGCTCGTTAGAATATATGAATTTTTATGTAACAAAGACATAATAAAGATTGAAAGAAATGTAAAAACATATAATATAAAAGCGGGATTTTTTAATAAATTCGCTGCAGCAAACGCTCTATAAAAAACATAGCACATCGCAACAATTACAATAATGCTAACACACATATATACATATATATTTACCAACTCATGCAGTGCAAAGGAAAATAATGGTAGCCAAAATGCAAATGCGGAAATCATTCCTATGTAGATTCTATACGCAATATTATTTTTCTCTCTTAGCTTCTTTGGTGTGATGATATGATTTAAAGAAGTAACAAAACGATTTAATTTCCTATTTTTATAAGCAAAGGTACACTCTATTAGAGAAATAATTATTGCAATAATTTTAAATTTTATTAACAACATCTTAGCTTTATTCATTGAAGACCTTTTATTATATCTAATACTAACTGCGGCGTTATATTAGCAAGTCTCATAGAATCCTGTGCATCAATATAGCTATGATTATTAGAATCTTTGGGATTAAAGATTCCATACGGTGTTAGAATCTTATGTATATGTT
Source organism: uncultured Helicobacter sp. (assembly GCA_949287835.1). GTDB lineage: Bacteria > Campylobacterota > Campylobacteria > Campylobacterales > Helicobacteraceae > Helicobacter_A. Next base: position 100,410 of record CASEHV010000037.1, on the reverse strand, counting down.
TGCTAGATAATGGTGCGTATCGCATAGGATTTATATATTTCGTATACGGAAAAAAGCTAATAGTAGGAATGTCAAACGCATTTGCACTATGCAATAACACATGATTATTTGCAATGCACAAAGACGCACAGCTGAGTGTGGCAATCATTTTGCGTTTATAATCACAGGAAATATCAATTTTTTGGGAATCAAAAATATTATTTTCCGAAATATTTTCATAGTTTTTTAAAATATCCTTATAGCTATCTAGTTCTTCTTTTGTCGCTAGAATCAACACATTATAATCCCTGCATAATTCATTTGCAAGATGAAAAAAATTCTTAATAGACCAGCCAAAATGTATTCCCTGCATAGCAGAGCTAGGGCATATAGCAATGTATGTAGAATCATTAAATATCGTATTGACATACTGCTGGGCTACTTGCTTTTCATGTATATTTAGATAGATTTTTGGAAATGATGCCTCATCACAGCCTAGCGGTTTTAACAATGATATATTGTAGAGAATCTCATGTTTATCAGATTGCGTTCGTTTTTGCTTGATTTTATAATTAAACAATAATGAATGAAACTTAGAAAAGATTCCAATACGAGTTTTAATATTTGCACGAAATAATGCTATGGTGCTAACTTTATCGGGAAAAAGCGATATTGCTACATGAATTTTATTTTCTCTTAACTTTTTCCTTAAATTTACATCATCTATGAAAAAAACATGTTCTAAAAAAGGATTGTTTATAAAAAAATCTTTCATACTAGAATGTGCTAGAAAATATATCTTTGAGTGCTTAAAATGACGTTTGAGTATCTCTATACACGGAATGGATAATATGCTACCAACACCATCTCTGTACTCCGCACAATGCACAAGTAAAAAATTATACTCCTTATTTGGATTTAGCCTTATCATCTAGCCAATCTGCCTTATCCACAATGGAATATTTTTCTGCTCACTAAAGACACTTGTATCCATGCCATGCCCTGGGTGAATGATAAAATCATTATCGATTAACATAAATCGTTGAAGGGAATCTTTCATATCTTTTTCATTAGAATAGGGAAAATCATAACGACCTATACTTCTGTGAAATATAAAATCACCGCTAAAAAAATGCCCATCTATCTCTATCATAGAGCAACCTGGCGTATGCCCGGGAAAATGCCAATATGTAACATCAATGCCATTAATATTTAATGTTGTCCTGCCCTTATTATCATCTACGCGATAAGTCGGAGTGCATACCTCAAGACCTAGCTCAAAGCAATCGCTCTCAAGCATGAAGCAATCTTTGCTAGGGCAATATATGGGTGCATTTGTCTTCTTTTGCAAAGATGATACGTCCCATATATGGTCAAAATGTCCGTGGGTAATTAATATTGCCTTAAGATTTTTGGCATGACTAATTACCCAATCTGTAGAATCTACCCCAGGGTCTATCACAAACTCAAAGCCATCAAATAGCAAAATATAAGCATTTGTCCGATACTGCCCAAATGGTTCTTTTAAAATATTCATCATCTCTCCTTAATATAAGTTTGTAATATAATAGCTTTGATTCAAACTCTAATCTTACTGATAATACCTAGCATTCTCCTTTGCAACCCTATCACAATGCTCATTTTGCGAATGTCCGCTATGTGCCTTTACCCATTTTGTGATAATTTTATTCTGACTTGTAAGCCTCATATACTCTCCCCATAAATCCGTGTGTTTTACATCTTTAAAGCCCTTGTCAATCCAGCCCTGCAAATATACATCTATGGAATCACATACATACTTTGAATCACAAATAATAGTAACCACACAAGGCTCTCTTAAAAGTGAAAGTCCCTCTACAACTGCCTTTAGCTCCATTCTGCCATTTGTGCTATATTTCTCCCCTCCACTTTTTTGTATATATAATGGCTCACCACTTGGTAGAAAATACTCTAGCAAGGCACAATATCCACTAGCACCAGGATTTCCCAAACTAGAACCATCTGTGTATAAATTTACTTCTTTCACTTAACCCACAGCCTTTCATTTATATAAATGTCTTACAATTATACATTTTTTTAGTTTGTTTTCAATCTTAAGTATTTTTCCCTGAAGGATTGTTATGCAGTTAATAAGGCAAAATATAAAAAGCATAATTATAGCTTTAATCGGCATTATCATCATAGGCACACTTGTTGATTATGTAAAAAACTCTGACCTATCACTAGAAGACACCATCTCCACGCTATGGCATGACAATGTGCAAGACTGGGGCTATGTCATATTATTTTTATGGAGTGTTTTAGAGGGAGAATGGGGATTATTACTTGCAGGTATTGCATCTCATCAGGGATATTTAAATGTATATTTTTGTATTTTTATAGCGGGGCTTGGTGGATTCACAGGTGACCAAATATATTTTTACATAGGGAGATTAAATAAAAATTATGTGCAGAAAAAATTTAGAAGTCAAAGGAGAAAATTCGCTCTAGCCTCAAGGCTTATGCAGAAATACGGGTGGCCCATAATTTTTGTGCAAAGATATATGTATGGACTGCGGACAATCATACCCATTAGCATAGGATTGACACGATACTCTGCTATGAAATTTGCCCTTATAAACCTAATCTCAGCGTGGGCGTGGGCGGCTATCACGATAGTGCCTGCATGGTATTTTGGCGATAGAATTTTGGAGTTTTTGCAAAGCCTCGTGCAGAAAGTGCAGGAAAATCCTAGCTTATTACTCATATTATTAGCTATAATTGCCGTGATTGCAATATTTGTTTTCATGCGTAATAAAGCCAAGCAAAAAAGGTAAAACTATGTGGAAAAATTTGAAAATAAGCATACAGAACGTTAATTCGCAGAATGCTAATGCAGATATAAAAGTCGCTTTCATAGCCAAAGATAATCTCTCAAGCACAAAAGACAAGGAATTGTTAGAGAATCTATGGGCAGATGCAAAGGGCAGTTTCCTAGCGCAAGATAGCAAGATTCTCTATGTAGGTCTTAGCTTGGATTCTAAAAGTGCTACTATGAGCGATAGTAGCGAGGTATATGTCTATCAGGAGGCTGGTTGCAGTGCAGTTAGAGCGTTAAAGAATCTAAAAATAAAGAGTGCTAGTATGGATTTAGGCGAGTTTTCAAAAGAGGCTATATTCCATATTTTACAAGGTTTATGGCTAGGATTCTATGAGTATAGAGGGCTAAAAAGTAGCGATGAGAATCACAGCCTTGAGATTAGTCTATCTGGCGTAGAGGAAAGTTCCTTAAAAGATTCTAAGATAATATGCGATAGTGTAAATTTCGTAAGAGATATTGTCAATACGCCGCCAAATATCGCAAACTCAGTATATCTATCCGAGTTAGCACAAAATGAGGTCAATAAACTCTCAAAGGAGCTAAAAAACCCAGAGATAAAGGCAATCAATCGTAGCAATTCCTACATGGAGGAGCAGAAGATGGGTGCCTTTGTAGCGGTTAATTCGGCGTCAAATTTCCCCGCATTCCTAACCCACCTCATCTACAAGCCCTCATCTGTGAGCGAAAATACAAAAAAAGTCGCTATAGTCGGCAAGGGCTTAGTATATGACACAGGCGGTCTTAGCCTAAAACCTGCCGATTACATGACGACTATGAAAGCAGATAAGGGCGGGGCATGTGCCGTGCTAGGGACATTTATGGCAGCAGCTAGGCTAAATCTAAATATCGAGCTACATGCCATTATGGGAATCACAGATAATGCCATAGGAAAGAGCGCGTATCGTCCCGATGATATTTTGGTATCAAGGGAGAAAAAAAGTATAGAGGTAAAGAATACAGACGCAGAGGGTAGGCTAGTATTAGCAGACTGCCTTAGCTATGCACAAGATTTAGATGTGGATATTATCCTAGATTTTGCGACACTAACGGGGGCTTGTGTCGTAGCACTTGGGGAATACACAAGTGGCGTTATGGGCTTTAATGAGAATCTAAAACAAGACTTTGTAAATGCCGCACTGCAATCAGGTGAATTAGCACATACCCTGCCATTTAATAAGCATCTAAAAAAGCTTATAGAATCTAAAGTAGCAGATGTTAGCAATACCTCTAGCTCTAGGTATGGCGGTGCCATTACTGCCGGATTATTCCTAAGCGAATTTATACGAGATGAGTATAAGGATAAGTGGCTGCATATCGACATAGCAGGTCCTGCATTCGTAGAGAAAGACTGGGGTGTTAATCCACACGGTGCAAGTGGTGCTGGTGTTAGAGCTTGTGTGGCGTTTTTAGACAAAATAGCTAAGAACTAAAGGAAGCTCTTTAAATATAACAAATGAAATTTGTCGAATATAGCGTTAGAAATCCTGTTGTCGTTTTAGTAGGCATTATCTTTATGCTACTATTTGGTTATCTAGCTATCTTGCAAATGCCTTACTCTCTAACGCCAAATATTCAAAGACCAATCATTAGCATTACCACCACATGGGCGGGGGCAACTCCTTATGAAATGGAGAAAGAAATCACGCAAAGACAGGAGAAATTCCTAAAAAATGTCCCAAATCTAGTCTCCATGACCTCAAATAGTCGTGATGGTGTGGCTACTGTGGTTTTAGAATTTGATTTAGATTCTGATATGAAAAAAACTCTGTTAGATGTAAGTCAAAAACTCCAAGAAGTCAAAGGCTATCCTAACAATGTAGATAATCCAATCATAAAGGCAACAGGTGAGACAATCCCCCCTGCGGTATATTTATTTGTAAAATCAAGTAATGACCAATCTGTAAAACAAGCCTACACATACATATATGAAGATGTCGTAAAACTCTATGAGAGACTAGATGGCGTAGGCATGGTAGATATAGTTAGCGGCGTGGCAAAGCAGGTGCAAGTCATATTAAACACAAAGGATTTAGCCTACTATAACATAACCATAGATGATGTCATAAAGGCATTGCAAAATAGAAATATCAATGTCTCAGCAGGTAGTCTTGACTATGGACAGAGGGCATATCGTGTAAGGACGATAGGATTATATGAAGATGTCAAAGATGTCTATAATACCGTGGTAAAAACTAGCGATGCACAAACGGTATTTCTATACAATATCGCAAGTGTGATAGACACTTATGATTTATCCACCGTGCCAAATCTGCATAATAATGATGAGGCTATAACGTTACAAATCCGTCCAACCGCTGAGGCAAATGTCTTAGAGTTAATCGATAGAGTGCGAAGCCTAACGCAGAAAATCAATAATGGAATCTTAAAAGAGAATCATCTCTACATAGATTGGGGGAGAGATAGCTCTAAGTTTATAAAAGATGCCATATCGCTAGTTAATGAAAATATTATTATGGGAATCTTACTTGCCGCTTTGGTTCTTTATGCTTTTTTGCGAAGTTTCTCTAGCGTATTTGTGGTTAGCATTATTATCCCCATATCCATACTTAGCTCTTTTATTTTATTGCATGCTATGGATAGAAGTCTTAATGTCATACTGCTAGCAGGGGTTAGCTTTGCCATTAGTATGATAATAGATTCTAGCATTGTGGTCGTGGAGAATATCCATAGGCATCATAGCATGGGGAAACGTATGTTTGAATCCTGCATAGATGGCACAAAGGAAGTTCTGGGAGCATTATTTGCCAGCACTATCACTACTGTGGCAATTTTCATACCCATAATTGGACTAAAAGATGAGATAGGACAGCTTTTCTCAGATATTGCCTTAGCATCTAGTAGCGCCTTGATTATCTCGCTTGTCGTATGTCTTGTAGCAATTCCTAGCATTTATTATAATCTAGCAAAGATTCTAACAAGCGATAGAAAACCTAATAAATTCCTCTCTAAAATAAAGCATAGTATAGATTCTGTGATTCTAAAAATAGGCATTATCGCACATACAATCATAGTAAAGGGCGTTGATATATGTCTTCGCAGTGTGATAAATAGAATCTTATGCGTTCTTGTTTTTACTGGATTTAGTATATGGGTTAGCTATGTACTATTTCCAAAGCTAGACTATCTGCCAAAAGGCACACAAAACTTTCTCATAGCCTACATACAGGCACCAAATGGTCTTAGCTATCAGGAGAGATTTGAGATAACGCATGGCATACATGATGCCCTAGCGCCGTATATGAAAGTCAATGGTTTTAATGGGGATTCTAAATACCCTGCTATCAAGGATTTCTATGTATCAGGGGGGGTTGTTAGCATTTATTTTTATGTTATCTCAGATGATGAGAATAGAGTAAAGGAGCTAATACCACTCATGCGTGAGGTGATAGATTCTATACCAAATATCACAGGCACGATAGTAGAGCAGGGAATCTTTAGTAGCAGTGGCATATCAGAGAATGTAGAAATCAATATTGTAGGCTTTGACATGGATAGAATGCTGGAGTGTGCGAGTGCCTTTATGGATTTATCAAAGCAGTATTTGCAAGGCGCTAGAGTTAGGGCATTCCCCTCACTTGATTTAAGCAATAGGGAGATAAATCTCTATCCAGACATTCGCTCCCTTGCCATTAATGGATTGAATGTAAAAACCTTTGGGGATATTGTAGATGTCATCATCGGGGGGAAAAAGATAGGTGATTTTAGAAATAAAGAGGGCAGAATAGTAGATTTAATCCTAAAATCTGATAATACAACCCAAAGTCCCGAAGACGTCCTATACTCGCAGATTTATGCGCCATCAGGGCAGATAATCCCGCTAAGTAGCCTTGCTAGTATAAGGCAGGATACAGGCATGTCGCAAATCCGCCATTTCGAGCAAGATAGAACAATACTAATCTATATTAATCCGCAAAACTCCATGTCCTTGCAAGAAGTGCTAGAGACTATTGAGAATGTCATAAAGCCAAAGCTGCAAAAAAGAGGATTATTAGATGATAATAGACTTGTGGTTAGCGGAAATGCAAATAAACTAGATAAGTTAGCAAAGCATCTAAGCGGCGGATTCTTATTAGCACTTATTATTACATATCTATTATTAAGTGCTTTGTATGGTAATTTCTTTTATCCTATTATTATTATTTTCACCGTTCCCTTTGCCCTTGCGGGTGGCTTTTTGGGACTTGATTTTGTCAATAGATTTATCGCAAGTCAGAATCTCGATGTGCTAACCATGCTAGGATTTATCATTCTAGTAGGCTCTGTGGTGAATAATGCGATTCTGATTGTCTATCAAAGTCTCATTAATCTTAGAGATTATGGCATGAGTGTGTATGATAGCGTATATCATTCTACAATCTCACGTATTAGACCCATTTATATGAGTATGCTTACTAGCATTCTAGCATTACTGCCACTTATTTTCTCAAGTGGCGCTGGAAGTGAAATATACAGAGGTCTTGGCGCGGTAATCTCTGGTGGAATCCTAATTTCCACAATCATTAGTATATTTGTGATTCCATCATTATTAATCTTTGCGCTAAGAGCACCGAGTAATAAGGTAGTCTAAAATGAAAGAAAAAGCATATAAGATTCTATCCTCCCAGCTAGATATATCGCATAGCAAGGCAAAGGAGATGATAGATAGGGGACTTGTAAGCATTCATGGAAAGAGGCTTAGGATAGCTAGAGAGGAGTTTGATAGTAAGACTAGATTCCAAATAGCACGAAATGATAATAAGATTATCTATGATGATGAGAATCTGTTAGTAATAGATAAATCCATAGGAGTAGAGAGCTATGCGCTAGAGCGGAATCATTCCTGCAAACTCATTAATAGGCTAGACGTGGATACAAGCGGCATTATACTTTTGGCTAAAAATAATGCTACTTTAAAAAAAGCTATTAGCGAGTTTAAGAAGCAATCTGTAAAAAAGCTGTATTATGCCCTAGTGCAAGGAAAGCTATGCGAGGAGATAGTCATTAATAAAAGCATTTCTACAAGCAGGGGCGAAAAAGCAATAAGCAGGATTGACAAAAATGGTAGAGTCGCACTTAGCATAGTAAAACCGCTTAGGATACTTGGCAACAAAACTCTACTAGAGGTAGAAATCAAGACAGGAATCACTCATCAAATAAGAGTTCATCTAGCAAGCATAAAATACCCCATCATAGGCGATGTGATTTATAATAATGAGTGCAGGGGCGCTAGACGTATGATGCTACATTGCTATCAAACAAGTATTTTTGATAAAGTCTTTGTAAGCAATGTAAATATAGATAAAGAGTTTGGTTTAGAGGGGTATTAAAAAATTATTGTGTATAATGTAAAAAAAGCGTTTTAAAGGATTTATAGTGAAAATAGCAGTCTTAAAGGGCGATGGCATAGGCGTAGAGGTAACAAACCAATCTTTGAAAGTGCTAGATTCTGTAAAAAAGAGATTTGCTAAAGACATACAGACGCAGGATTATTTGGTGGGTGGCATTGCCATTGATGAGCGTGGCAAGTCTCTGCCAGATGACACATTGCGCGGGTGCATGGATAGCGATGCGGTGCTTTTTGGTGCGGTGGGAGGTCCCAAATGGGATAATCTCAAAGATGACGCTCCTGAGAAAGCGTTGTTTGGTCTGCGTAAGAATTTAGAGGTGTATGCGAATCTGCGTCCGGCATTTGTGTTGGAATCTCTAATTTCGGCTAGTCCGCTAAAGCCTGAGGTGATACGCGACGTGGATTTAGTCATCGTGCGGGAGCTTATTAGCGGAATCTACTTTGGAGAGCCGCGGGGGATAGAGATTCGCAATGGCGAACGATTTGGATTCAATACTATGTCCTATAGTGAGAGTGAGATTGCTAGGATTTCGCATTATGCTTTCAAACTTGCGCAAAATCGTAACAAAAATCTCTGCATGGTCGATAAGGCAAATGTGCTTGATGTCAGTAGGCTTTGGCGTGAGGTCGTGCTTGAAGTCGCAAAGGAATATAGCGATGTGCAGCTCTCCTTTCAGCTTGTGGATAACACGAGTATCCAGCTTATTAGGAATCCAAAAAGCTTTGATGTGATTTTGACAGAAAATACATTTGGCGATATTCTAAGCGATGAGGCAAGTCAGCTAACAGGCTCTATCGGACTACTGCCTAGTGCGAGTATCGGGGATAAACACTGCTTTTATGAGCCAATTCATGGCAGTGCGCCAGACATTGCGGGCAAGAATCTAGCAAATCCTATTGCAAGTATCCTAAGCCTTGGCATGATGTTTGAGTACAGCTTTAAGGAATACGACATTGCTAAGTGCATCAAAAAGAGTGTGGAATCTGTGCTAGATTCTGGAATCAGAACGCCTGATTTGGCAAACTTTGGCGCGAGTAAAGTGCTAGGCTGTGAGGAAATGGGAGATGAGATAGCAAAAAGGGTGCTTGAGATTAATATTTAGCAAAGGCACGCCGATGCTATATGTATGGCACTTAGGTGCGTTGTTAGTATATGCTCTGTGCTAAGTTTAAAGCGGGTTTGATTACATAAAATCTGCTCTCTCTCTGCATTGCTAAAGCCACCCTCAGGTCCTATCATAATACCATTTGTGGCAAGTGTCTCTAAATTACTGCTAGATTCTATGCTTTCACTGCCATCAAAGTCTATGTAGCAAAGCTCTGGGAGAGTATCTAGTGTCTCTTTAGTGGAGTTTAAAATCTGCACTTTCATAGGCAGGATTCTATTGCACTGCATACAGGATAGATGAATGATATGCTCCATTTTATCTATGCTAAGATTACGATTTCTCTGTGAAAAGTCTGCATAGAAAAGATACAAAACTTTGACATTAAGCGAATTTAGATAAGGCAGTATTGCATATATATCCTTAGAATCTACAATAGCCATAGCAAGATTTAGATAGCTTTTAGGCGCTAACTCTCCTTGAGTTATAGAATCTAATATAAACTTTTCTTTTCTATCATGACGATAGATATATATATTTAAATCTTTTAGATTCCGAAAAGCTAGAATCTTATCCCTAAATCGCCTCACTCTAAACAAATAATGATACTCATCGCTATCTAAGAAAATGCACTCATCGCCAGCCCGTGCGTGATAAAAGAATTTCATATATACAACACCAAAATACTAATATATAGCAATATAAAAATCATATACATAATGCAGAATTTCTTTACATATCTCTGCATATTCTCACGGCTAGTCTTTGCACGTTTTAACGAGACCATGCGATAGATTTCACCGGCAAGAAAGATAAGGCAGACAACTATCATATAAAATATCCCAAAATCCATAGCGAAATTCCGCATAGCAAGGGTAAAAAGCCCTGTGAAAATCGCCACAGAAAGCAGGAAAATCGTGATAGGAGCAGTGAGATAAATGCGTCTATTCATATCCAAAAAACTCTTGCGTCTAAGCATAACATATATATACCATATATACACAGGCACAAAAAAATACGAGAGGCACTCATGTATAAACACGCCCTGCAAATAAGCCTCATTAACGCTATCAGACATATAAGACCTTGTTAATTAACTTTTGTAATTATAACAGAAGGGGGTTGGGATTAAGGGACACTCAAGGTAGTAGCAAGGATAAATAAGAATTGATATTTAAATAATAATATATTGCTAAAATCTTTTAAGGTGTAGCTTGTTATGTATGAAATTCTGGAATATGAAGTTATGGAGCTTATAAAACTACATTTTTCAGAGCCTTTAGGAACCAAAGAAAAATTTTGGAATCATGATGGGAGTATTTTATTTAAAGTGGGAAGAGAAAATACGCTTGAAAATTGTAGTGAAAAAATAGCTTGTGAAATAGCCAATCTCATAGATTTGCCAACGGTTCACTATGATTTAGCAGTCTATAAAAACGGTGATGAAAAATTAGGTGTAGTAAGCAAAAATTTTTTAAAAGATGGCGAGGAGTTAATTTTGGCAAATACTCTTTTGGCTGATAATTTGTCAAAATATGACAAAGAAAAGATATATAAACTAAAAGAATACACATTAAACGACTTCGTTTCTATCATAATAAAACAAAATAAAAATGGAGATGATGTCCATAATTTTACAGGTTATTTAATATTTGGGCAATCAAGATAGACATCATCAAAATTGGGGTTTTATTTTAAGCAAAAATGAGTTAAGACTTGCACCGTCTTTTGACCATGCCTCAGGATTAGCCTCTAAAGTAAGCGATAAGGAAGCAAAAGAAAGGCTCACAACAAAAGATAGATGTCGAAACGTAGAATTTTTCTGTAAAAGAGCAAAGACGCCTTTTTTCAAAGAAAGCACAAAACTAAAAACCTTTGAAGTAGTAAAAGAATTATGTAAAAACCCACAAACAAGACATTATGCTTTAAAATGGATAGATAGAATTTCTAATCTTAAAGATTTTGAATATATTTTGCATAAAATACCCTCAAAATTTATGACACAAAATCAAAAGAATTTTGTTATAGAAATGCTGAAGTTTAATATTAGAGAAATAAAAGGCTTAAAAGATGAGTGATATTGTATTGATAGCAGCATGGCAGAATCCAAAAAGTAGGGAATGGATTCCAATAGGAAAACTAAAATATGAGGATAATTTTTATAAGTTTAGTTATGTAAAAGGAGTTAAGAAAGCTAAGAATGATGGATTTATGCCATTTTATAAGATGGAAGATTTTTCAAGCATATATATCACAAAATCTCTGTTCCCACAGTTTGCTAATAGACTTTTGGCTAAAGGCAGACCGGAGTATGAGAGATATCGGAAATGGCTAGGTCTTAACGAAAATAGTACATCTTTAGACGAATTAGCCAAGAATAACGGTGTGAGAGTTACAGACAATATGCAATTATATGCCCTGCCAAAAAAGCAAGAAAAATATGTAGTAGAGTTTTTTCCACACGGAATGAATTATTTAATAAAAAGCTATGAGGATAGGGCAAAGACTTTTGAGATAGGAGAAAAATTATATTTAATGCAAGATTTGCAAAATGAATATGACACAAATGCACTGTTAATAAGGACAAAAGACCCAATAGAAATTATGGGATACGTGCCTAGAATCTACTCAAAAGACTTTACAAAGCTATTAAAACATAATGCTACTCTAACAGTAAAGCAGGTAAATTCAGATTCTTTAAAGCAGTTTTTACTTCTATGTGAATTTAGCGCCGAATGGGTAGATGATTTTATTCCCTTCAGCGATGAGATATTTAGTGACTATAAGGAAGACTAACATTGAGAATCTAATCTATAAATCATCACTATTGTAAAACATGGGCATGATTTTACAGAGATATAAAAAGAATATATCATCCCTATAAGGTAAAAATACTCTCAAGATTTGCAAAATGTATCAGTTATAGTTTTAGATGAAATGAATTTGATTCCACAAAACTATAAACCTTTTCTCACCACTATACACTAGGTTAGGACACAAATATAAAATTGATTGTTAAAAATTCAATCTAATATCCTTATATCTTATTCGCGCTTCCTAGCACTTCCATGCGTTCTATCATTACTTTTGTCATGGCATTCATAGCGGGGGTGAAAAACTTTCTGAGGTCAAATTGCCCTTTGTCTTCATTGGCAAGTTTTCGCACCTCAGCGATGAATGCAATCCTTAGGTCTGTATCGGTATTTACTTTATTTATGCCGCCTTTGATTGCCTCTTGCAAAAATGAAAATGGAACACCCTTACTGCTACCAATATCACCACCGCTACTATGAAAACTCTCTCGCACATAATCTGGTATCGCACTCGCACCATGCAGAACCAATGGAATCTTAGTTAGCTCTTTTACAAGTTTTAGCCGCTCAAAGTCTAGCTTTGGCTCACCTTTAAACTTAAATGCCCCGTGACTTGTGCCAATGGCTGGGGCAAGATAATCGACTTTAGATTCCCTTACAAACTGCTCTGCCTCTTTGGGATTAACAAGCACCGCATCTTTCTCATCTACGCTAATATTATCCTCAATGCCCATAAGTCGCCCTAGCTCTGCCTCTACACCCACGCCTTCCTTGTGTGCCATCTCTACAACCTTTGAAGTCTCGTCTAAATTCTCATCAAAGGGGTGATGTGAGGCATCTATCATGACAGAGGTAAAGCCAGCCTCTACTGCCCTCTTGCATGACTCAAAGCTTGTGCCATGGTCTAGGTGAAGTGCCACTGGGATATGTGGGTATCGTTTGCTCATGGTTTTTACCATATTAACTGCCATATCGATGCCCATGTATTTGATTGCCCCTTCACTTGCCTGCACAAAAATAGGGGATTTCGCACTATCTGCGGCTACAAAGATAGCATTTAACATCTCAAAATTAACAAAATTAAATGCCCCAACGCCGTAGCACTCCTTACTTGCTTTATTTAGAATCTCTTGTCCATACACTAGCATAATATCTCCTTAGAAATTTTCTAGCTATTTTATCAGAAAATCTTTGGTGTTAAAATCCTAAGGACTAGGCTGACAAAGTTGCTCCCGCCCGATATAGCATTGCCATAAGTCGCATCATTTGTATAATATCTTTTTTTAGCCATGCTGAGACTTGTGTCGCATATTTATATAAATAATGCATTAAACAAAAATTGCAATTTGCTCATTAGATTAATCATAAAAAATAAAAGAAATATAATCACCTCATGTGTAATACATAAATATATCTTGATTTATATAGAATCAATACACAATGCTATATTATATTTTAAGGATTACATTAATATGTAAAAATATGTGTAGTAAGAATGGATTCTATTGAATCTCTATAAAAGAGTTTTAAAATAGAATCCTAAGTCATATTAAGTATATACTCCTTTCTAAAATTTATTTTTACTTTACCTTAATCAAGTTATCTCCCAAATGTTTGTTCAGCACTTAGCTGGTCTTTTTTATTTATTTATTTTTATTCAAAATCTTTCGTATCCCTCGTGACAAAATCACGAAAGATTTACTCTTCTGTTGTTTATTTTTATCTATTTTTTTAAATACTATTGCCACACTATGACATTCACTATTAATATTCAAGTTAATATCTAATTACTATTCATCTTCTTAACCTTTATCGATAATTTCAACCAAAGCACCTCCATCTTGACCTTAAACATAGCCTCATTACATGAAGAACTATGTTTGCATACGGCACAATGTTTTCTGCCACAACTGATTTTATAATCCCCTTTTTTGCTACAAACTCGGCAAGAAAGAGGATTATAATAAAAGTTTAATTTCATATTAATTCCTTGTGTAAAAAAATTTCGATGATAACCATCGATGTCGATGTTTTAACACAATATTTACTTTAATGCAATAGAATAACACATGTGTCTATATGTGTTGCTTCAAATTGGTGTACAACTTTATTGGTGATATGTTGCCTTTTAGTGTTTTATAGTAGGATTCTCAAATTTTAAAATTCGCCAAATCCCTCTTCATTGACTATTATATTGTTTATTCTTTATGAGCATTTTTAAATCAGCTTATCTTAGCTATTTAAATATCTTTAAAATAATTTACCTAGGGAATTTTAACTTCTGCATAACTTGACTTAAGAATTTTAAATTATCATTAAAACTATTGTATATAGAATTTAAGGTTAAAAACATTCTAGAAACCCATAATCTAAACTTGATTAATTTTAAACTAACCAAAAAGATTTGTTTCTAATTGTTGCGGACTTTTACCTCGATTAAAACATGACTTCTCATCATGTCAAATCAAAGCAGAAAACATATAAATATTCAAGAGAATCTTACTTCTTCTCCATTGGTCCATAAGGTCCATAGCGGTGGTCTTTCTCGCTAAATCTGCCTTTTTCCGCTGGGTCATAAGGTCCTACATCCATATCTAGTGGCTTCACTCTCCTATCTGGGAAATCCTTATCACGATGAGGTTTAACTGGTCGCTTTTGACTATTGATAAATGCCGCTACATCATACGCCTCCTCCTCGGTAAGAGTCGCATCGCCTTTTGGCATATTAGCCTTGATATATGAAGCTGCCTTGATTAGACGATACATACCTGCACCTGTGTTGTAGCTATCTTTACCCCACAATGGCGGGAACATATAATAAGGTCCATCACCATCATTTTTCATACCCTCACCTTTTTCACCATGACAAGCGGAGCATTTCTCTGCATAGATATGCGCACCTTTCTTAGGGTCAGCGGCTCTATCAAGATAGCCTATTTTAATGAGACCCTGCCCCTCGATATTGCCACCTACAGGCACACCTTGAGATAGCCACTGCATATATGCCATCATAGCCCTCATCTGCCATGCGTTATTGTCAAGCCTACGACCATTCATACTTCGTTCAAAGCAACCATTGATTCTATCCTCTAAGCTTATGACTTTGTCAGCACGTGCGTTGTATTGTGGGAATCTACCATATATACCTACAAATGCTGATTGGTTAGGATTCGTCCCGCCATTGCCATGACATGATGAGCATGAGAGATTATTCCTCGCGTATCTATCCTTTGGATTTTTCGCCTGAGGACCTGCGTATTTTGCAGTTTCATTAATAATCTTATTACCCAAAATCACTAGCTTAGAATACTCAGAATCTTTTGGCATTTTAGATTCATCAATATATCCTTCCTCATTTATCGCATCTGGAACTTTCCATTTGCTTACAGGCACATTGATGCCCGTTGCTTTCTTAGTCTTCTCTAGCTCCTTGTCAATAGCAAAGCCTACTTGGGTAGCTAAGAACAATGCAGAGGATATAAAAATAGTCGTCTTTCGCAACACAATATCCACATTATAAAATTTATATACGATAAATACTATATCAAATACTATATCATAAATATGACGCAAAGGTTACTAAAATGATAATTTTTTGTGGAAATTAAATATGTATTTTACATACATTAAAATTTTGTTTAGAATCTTAGACTATACAAGCGACTTAAATCTTTAATAATATAGTCTAAGCAATACATTACTACAAGCGTTTTAATCCAAAACATACTTAATTATGATAAAGCAGTATCGTCAAGACACTATGTTAAAAAGAATCCATATTTCTAATAATTTTTATAATTTGCTAATTTTTGTCTTATTGTTAGCATAATAAAATTATACTTGATAGCGAAAATATTTTTTGTAAGGAATGTTTATGGAAATTAAGAAGATACTACCAAAGGTTTGTATGATAGGTGCACTTACGTTTTCTTTCTCTTTTGCACATGCGGAGGACCAATATGATGCAGAGCATATTGCAGATATTTTTTATCAATTAGCTGGCGATAAAAATGACCCTCATAAGAAGGTAAATCACACAAAGGGATTCTGCACTGCTGGGGAATTTATACCTGTGAAAGGTATAACCTCTAAGTATGATATTCCGCTACTAAATGAAAAAAGTATTCCGACAGAGGCTAGATTCTCACTAGGTGGTGGGAATCCACACGAAAGCGACAAGTCAAAGTCAAGAGGCATGGCATTAAAGATTGAGGGGCAATCTGATAGCTGGGAAATAGTGGGATTAAATACAGAAATCAATTTCGCCAAAAATCCCGAGGAATTTGCTAAGTTTTTCCAAGCTAGGATTCCAAAAGATGGCAAAGTAGATGTAGAGAATCTCAAAAAGGTAACAAATGAGATTCTATCTTTTAAAAATTATGAAAAATATCTAAGCACAATAGGCGTTACACCTAGCGTTAGCAATACTACCTATAATAGTGTGCATACATTCTATTTCAAAGGTAAAGATGGAAAATTGGTGCCTGCTAGGTTTAAATTCGTGCCTACTGCAGGAAACAAGAATCTTAGCAAGAAAGAGCTAGAAAAATTAGGTGATGATTTCTTAGAAGATGACTTTAAAGCAAAGGTAGCAAAAAAGCCTATCGAATATAAAATGATGTTAGTTTTGGCAAATAAAAATGACGTTACAAATGATACTACGGCATTATGGAAAGGTAAGCATAAAGAGGTTTGGATTGCTACTTTAAGGTTAAAGGAATATACAGGCAGAGATTGTAACCCAGAGGTATTTATGCCAAATATGCTACCAAAAGGAGTAGAGCCACCAAAAGACCCTCTATTTGATTTAAGAAATGATGTGTATTCTATAACATTTGGTAGAAGGCAATAAAAAGAAATATTGTAGTGAATCGTGTATAATGCACGATTATATTCATATTTAGAGGTTATTTCGTGAATTATGCTACCAAAACCGTACTACTACCTATTCTGCTAACCTCTCTTTGTCTTGCAAATAATGCCATAGAAGACAACATAACAAGAAGTAAGGATATTTCAGAGCCAGAGTTAAATACTCCTCTTTATCCAACACCTTCTAAACCACTTGTTACCTCACCCATTGCAAGAAAAAGTGCAAATCATTATGGGAATCTATGCTTCAGCAGAGACAGAGATTATTGCATGAGTGTGCTTTTAGGTCTTGGTGGATATTATTTTAATAACTCTCCTAGCAAATCTGGATATGGTGGATATTTATCTATATCATCGGATTTCTTTTTTGAGTGGCTATATGTTGGCATAGATGCGATATTTGGTTTGGGAAAGTATACCAGCAGTTTCAATAGCATATTAACTAATGAGAAAGTTGATAATAGCTTTTTTACGTATCCCATATATTCCGCATTTCGTGTAGGCGTAGATTTTGGTCATTTTTCTAATGTCCCAATTTTTGCATACATAGATATATCCTCTAATATTAGAGACGCTTCTTTTGCTAGATATATAAATGGTGTGTTTAATGCCAATGTATTTTTGGGCTTAGGTGTCGCTAGTCGCATTCCCATTTCTCAAACATTTAGATTAGATATGAGGGCAAACCTCTCTTTTTCTATGTTTGAAAATTACTCTGGGCGCGGTATATATTATGTCAGGAGAGGCTTTGATGGCAGCTATCGTTTTGAGCTTATGTTTGGAGCGATATGGAGTATATATAGTGCAGATACGTTATATGCTAGTTCAAAAATTCTTGACATATACACTAGACTTAGAGGCATATATAACAAAGACTTAGGTGCTAAGACTAATTTAATATTTATGAATAATACTCTAAATTTTCCAAAGGCAGATAATTTCACATTAATGCTTGAATTTGGCCTTGGATATTAATAAATTCAAAAATTATTCAAACAAATTAATATTATTTGCTATAATAACTACTTTAAATCGGTTAAGAGCCGTTAACTTAGGTTACTTCAAATTTAGGAGTTTTATATGTCTGTTTATGAAGAAGTCAAAAATCTAGTATCAAGTGAGCTAAAGGTAAAGCCTGAGGAAATTAAGCCAGAATCTGATTTCACTAAGGATTTAAATGCGGATAGCTTAGATGTGGTGGAGTTTATTATGGCTTTGGAGGAAAAGTTTGATATTAAGATTCCAGACGAGGACGCAGAGAAGATTAAAACCGTGCAAGACGTGGTAAATTATATTGAATCTGCCACAGCCAAATAATAAAAAACTTTACGTTATAGAGTTTTTAATCTATTTAAGGAGTGGGTGTTGCGGCGAGTTGTGGTAACAGGAATCGGAATGGTAAATGCCTTAGGATTAAATAAGGATATATCATTTCAGAGGATAGTGAAAGGCGAGTGCGGTATTAAACACATAGAATCTTTTGATACCACAGATTTTCCTGTCAAAATTGCAGGCGAGATTACGGACTTTGACCCAGAGAGTGTCCTTGACCCAAAGGAAGTAAAAAAAGCTCATAGATTCATACATCTTGGTCTGTTAGCCTCACGCGATGCACTACACGATAGTGTTAAGAACTCTAAACAATCTTTTCTCGACCATAATTCCTTGATTCTCTCAGATATAGCAAATGACTTTGGAATCAGCTCTGGTGCTGGTATAGGTGGATTAGAAAATATAGCATCAAATGCCATTGCAAATTATACAAAGGGACCAAGGCGCGTAAGCCCTTTCTTCGTTCCCTCCGCTCTTGTGAATATGCTAGGTGGTTTCGTATCAATACAACATGGCATTAAGGGACCAAATCTCTCTAGCGTAACTGCATGTGCAGCAGGAACTCACGCCATCATAGAGGCAGCTAAGACAATCATGCTAGGTTGTGCTAAAAGAATGCTTGCAGTAGGCTCGGAATCTACTATATGCAATATAGGCATAGCTGGATTTGCCGCTATGAAAGCACTCAGCACTCGTAATGATAGTCCTAAGTTAGCCTCAAGACCTTTTGATAAAAATAGAGATGGTTTTGTGATGGGCGAGGGTGCAGGTGCCTTAGTCCTAGAGGATTATGATAGTGCGATTGAGAGAGGGGCAAAGATTTATGCTGAGTTGTGTGGTTTTGGTGAAAGTGGGGATGCAAATCATATAACTACCCCAGCACCAGGTGGCGAGGGTGCCTATCGTGCTATGAAGCAAGCCTTAGATATGGCAGGGATTAGACCAGACTATATAAATGCGCATGGCACTAGCACTTATTATAATGACTTGTTTGAGACACAGGCATTAAAAAGAGTTTTTAACAATGATGTCCCTCCTGTTAGCTCTACAAAAGGGCAATTAGGGCATTGTCTAGGCGGTGCGGGTGCCATTGAGGCTGTAATATCTCTTATGGCAATGGAGAATGGAATCTTACCACCTAGCATTAATCATACAGATAAAGATGAAAAATGCGATTTAGATTACATTCCAAATGTTGCTAGGGAAGCAAAAGTGAATTGCGTTATGAGTAATTCTTTTGGTTTTGGTGGCACTAATGGCGTTGTGATTTTCAAAAGAATCTAAAAGAAAGAATGGATAATGGCTACTTATTTGGACTTTGAAAAGGGACTTCAATCCCTACAAGAAGATGTAGAATTAGCTACATTGAGAGGTGATAGAGCAGCCGTTGATATTCTTAAAAAAGAGTTAAATAGCGAGGTAAAAAAGGTATATTCGAATCTCAATGAATATCAAAAACTTCAATTAGCAAGACACCCAGATAGACCCTATGCTATGGATTACATAGAGCTAATTATGAAAGATTCCTATGAAATATGTGGAGACAGGCATTTTAGCGATGATAAGGCTATCGTCTGTGTGCTAGGCATGATTGATAATCAAAGAGCTATGATAATCGGCGAGGAAAAAGGAAGAGGGACAAAAAATAAAATTATGCGTAATTTTGGTATGCCACACCCAGAGGGCTATCGCAAGGCACTTAGAGTGGCAAAAATCGCAGAGAAATTTAATATTCCCATTCTCATGCTAGTAGATACCGCAGGAGCATACCCGGGACTTGGTGCAGAGGAGAGGGGACAAAGTGAGGCAATTGCAAAAAACCTTCAGGATTTCTCCATGCTAAAAGTTCCCACTATCGCCATAGTAATAGGCGAAGGTGGTAGTGGCGGTGCTTTAGCCATTGGTGTGGCAGATAAACTTGCTATGATGGAGTATTCTATTTTTAGCGTGATTTCGCCAGAGGGTTGTGCGGCTATTTTATGGAATGACCCATCGAAAATAGAGGTTGCCACTAAGGCTATGAAGATTACTCCTCACGACCTAAAAAGTGCGAATTTGATAGATGACATCATCATAGAGCCATCAAGTGGTGCACATAGAGATAGAGATGCTGCCGCAAAGAGTATAAAAGATTATTTTCTATCATCACTGCAGGAGATAAGAAGTAATCCTGATTTCACACAAAGACGTTATGATAAATTGATGAATTACGGCTCTTTTAAATAGATTCTAATTTCTTTTACTAATATCTTATGAGTGAAAATGAATATTAATAATTCAATTTATAAAAAATAAAGAAATAAACTTAGACAAGTAACGAATAAAAAATAGATTATATATGTCTTGAATCAAGTAATGTTACAAAAAAGTAAGATAAAATAAACAATATATAAAAAGCAATAAAATGAAATTAGCGTTAAAATAATGCTAAATTTTAAGTGAAAGATACAATAAAAAGACTTATATCTCTTTGAAATACCTTTAATTATGAATTACAAAGGACAATTATAAAAATAATTATGTCCGATGAATAACATTTTATATTTTTTATAGAGTGGGAAATCTGATTTCTTAATTATAGTGTGCAAGGGCAGAATTAGAACATAGAGTTCAAACTAAACTTAAAAAATGAAATTTTGAATAATACTACGATAGCCGCATATATTTTTTATAATGTGCTTCGTTATTGCTTTTTTTAAAAATATTTTCAAAATCCTCTAAAATTTTTGAAATATCCATTTCTTTAAAATCTGTGATATTTTCACCATCAGAATGAGATTCTCTGTTTAGGTATCTCAAAAAGGCCTCACATTGAAAAGATGCCTGATTTTTTAAAAACTCATTATATTTATCTTTATTAACAAAAGCAAAAAAATATTCTAAAATATTTCTCATTGTATTTGGAAGTATATGTCTATACCTTTCGCTCTCTTGTGGATTATTTTTGCATTCTATTACGATGTGCCAATAGGACTCATATTCATTTAGAATATCTCCTCGTTTTATTTCTTCTATTCTGGAATTTGTATATTTTGTTAATCTATAAATTTTTGTATTCTTTGACTCTCCTTTTTTACCCACTACTAGATGTATTATTTCATGAAAAAAGTAAAGATTATGTGTTAGAATAAAAATTTGTTTTATATCGTCATTTTGTTTGAAACAATTTTGATGTATAAGTTGCGAAATATTAAAAACATGATTGTGCGATAAACTAGAGATTGGGTCATCTATCACTACGATTTTACCGTTAGTTATTTCATCGCCACTTTCTTTTCCCTTGCATAACTGCAAAAAATATAAGAAACTTATAATTGTCTTTTCTCCCTCGCTTAAGGTTTTAAAATTTATTTTTATATCATTTTCTCTAGCTATACGGTAGAAATTTTCATTGTGTTTTTCAATAAAAAAATCAACAATGCCCATTTCTTTTAAGTTACTATTGATTGCATTGACTGTATTTTCTATATTTAATATTTGAGATTGCAGTTCAACAATTTTTTGTTTATTTTCTTGAATTATATATTCACTTTGTTTTATTTCAGATTCCACATTTTCCAGTTCTTTTTCTAGCTCATTTTTATTGTTTTCATATTCTTTGATAATATCATCATGGTTATTTCGCATAATTTGCCAAAATAACTCTTTTATTTCTTTTCTCTTTTGATTTTTATTCTCAAAATCAATTTTGTATTGATTGATTTCTTGTTGGATTTTTTGTAAAAATATGTTTAGGTTATCAAATAGCGGATTGTTGTCTTGTAAGTGGATGCTTTTACTTGGTTCTTTGATTTTTTCTTTCATGGATTCTATATTTTTACCTATGCCATTCATTAAAGTGCTATATAAATTATGAAATTCTAATTCATATTCTTTCTTTGCTTTAATAAAATAATTTTCTAAAAAGCTATTATTTGCTGTAATCATATTATAAAAATCTTGATAGCTACCTAAATTTCCTTGCAATTTACTCATATCTAGCTCATAACTCTCATCAAAATATTCTTCTAATTGTCTTTTAAAATCATTACCGATAGTTTCCTTTTGGCAAAATGGACAGATATTATCATTGCCTAGAAATTTTTTGCCATCTTTTACCCAGTCGGAATTACCAAGCTTCTTAATAACATCAGAAATAGTACTATTTTGACTCCCAATGATATTTTTTATAAAAATTTCATCTTTTTCTATCTGTGTGAAGCAATCAGATTGAATTAAGGTAATGTCCTTAATTTCTATTTGCTCTAAATCTTTGAATTGTTTGAGAATATTTTCTAGGTCGGACAATTGCATACTATCATTATTGAATGAAAATTTAAATAATCTTTCCTTGTTTTCTTTTTTACTATTTTTAATCAAACAATAATCAAATAGAGAATTTTCATATCTAGTTTTTATTTTCCACAATAGATTCTCTATCTCCTTATCTAATTTATCTAATTCTTTTTTTAAATCCTTTTTTTGTTTTTTATACTGCTCTTTTTTTCCTCCATTTTAACAATCTCTGCTTGAATATTATCTATTTCTTTTATAGTTTTCCGAGTATCATCATTATCACTGCTTTCAAGAGTAAATATTCCTGCTAAACCTTTATCATTTTGTGTGTATTGTTCAATAAATACCTTTTCTATGAAATCTTGATTATAAACCAATATTTTTCTACTATCCCCGCCTTCTATTTTACATTGCCCAAAACCGCTATCATCATTACCATTCTTTAAAAATTTACCAATTAATGTTTTGCCAACACCATTTAAACCATAAATAAAAACATATTTCTCATTTGTATCAAATTCCACTTTTTCTTTAAAACTACCAATATCTTGCATTGTGATTTTTGTAATCATCTTTACTCCAAAACTTTTATTATAAAACTTATTTTAATTAAAAATCGACTGTGAGTTTCCAAACTATACTCACATTAAAATCTTGTCTAAAATTATTCATACCATACCGCTTTTCATTCTTTGACATAAAACTCACTATTAACACACATTAATACCTCACAACCCCTCTCCTAAGACCTCATATAGCACTTGGCATTCGTTATCATCTAAGTTCATCAAGCTTTTTATAGTAAAAACATTTAAAATCTTATCCTTTGCTATGGTTTTTGGCTGATGAATGCAGTTTAGACATGCAAGTAAATATCCTCTGCTAAGTGCCACAATGTTAGGCAGTTTTTCTCCGCAAATAAAGCACACATTGCTCTTATAAAGCCTCCCCTCATGCTCTAATAACTTCACATACATACTACACACAAGCCTCCTTGCCTCCTGTTTTGCTAATGCGCTCACATGTCTATCTAATAGCTCAAAGTAAAATGGCTCAAGCTCTTTTGCCTCATTGAAATGCCTATCTAGGTGATAGCAAAACTGCTGCCATACAAAGACCTTATCAATGAATCTCTCATAGTCCCTATATAAATGAGACATATTTCGCAATCTAGGCATATACACGCCCTGATGCTCTATCTCAAAGTCTATCTTTCGCCCCACATGCAAAATGCTATGTCGCACACCATAGAAGCGATAGAGGCTATAATAATGGCGTCGTGTTAAGATTCTAACCACCATATCCTCCCTTATGCTCCTATTCATAGCGATGATGAACCCCTCCATTTATGACTTCACTAGCTCCTTTAATCTCTCCTGCAGTGATAGAATCTCTATCTTATTTTCATAAAAGCTATTTTGATTACAGACCAAATACGCACTTGAGTGCATGATGACTTCATCTACTTGCAGATTATTCTGCCTCATGGTGCTACCTGTCTCGACAATATCCACAATGCCATCTGCAAGATTTACAAGCGGGGCTAACTCGATGGAGCCATAAAGCTTGATTAAATCAATGGCAATGGCTCTTTTGGCAAAGAAGGCTTGAGTGATATTTGTCATCTTAGTAGCTATCTTCACTCTTGGTTTTAGATAATTTATGGGTTTGCCACATTGACTACCTAGCACGACCCTGCACTTTCCTATGTTTAGATTCAAAAGTCTTATTAAATCTATCTGGCTATTTTCCTCTAGCACATCTAGCCCGACTACGCCCAAATCTGCCGCACCATAATGCACGTATGTAGGCACATCTTGATTACGGACTAAAAGGAATCTAAAGCTATCTAACTCTAAGATTAGCTTTCTATCACTAAAGATAATCTCTTTTTGCAGAATCTTTGAAAACAAAAGCAAACTTTCATCGGCAATCCGCCCCTTTGGCAATGCTATGGTAAGCAAATATACTCCTTATTTGGTCTGCACATCTGGCTTTTTCTCCATTTCCTTAAGTGCCTTCTGCATACCCTTAAACACGAGGGTATTATCAAAAATGCTATTATCAAAGAATTTCGCAAAAAACTTGCCATCGCCACCTGTGAAATAAATCTTTTTGCTACTAGAAGTATGCTTTAGCATTAGCAGAATGCTTTTTAAGATTCCAAAGCTAACCGCCTCTTTCGTGCTACTTGGCAGAATGTGTAGATTGACACTTAAGTCTAAATTCACATCTAGCACCTTTGATATATCCTTATAAAAATCCTTATATGAGGAAATGCCCGGCATAATATAGCCGCCCAGATGCACATTATCCTCCATGACATCGACTGTTATAGCACTTCCTGCATCGATTATTACCCCATCGCTGACTGCCTTACACACCGCCTTTCTATCCGCACCCAGCCCTGTGTAATGCGTCTGTATATCAATGTAGGGTGCAAGATTTATACATTTTTTATGAGAATCTAAAAGACGTCTTTCATACTCCGCATTGACGCTAATATAATATATGGGTATATGTGCCTTTTTTAGCGTTATATCATTTGGGTCCTCGCGCCATATCCGCCCTGAGTAGTAAAAATGCAAAAATGTATTACCAACATCGCATAGAATCACAACTCACCCCTTAGCCTTAGTCGCTTTTCTCTTAATCTTTAAGTCGCCATCAAGGTCAAATAGTCGCTTATTTATATATAAGATTCTATCCGTGTAGAATACAAGTATATTCTTGCTAAAGCCATTCCCCCCAAATCTCACCTTAA
Source organism: uncultured Helicobacter sp. (assembly GCA_949287835.1). Taxonomy (GTDB): domain Bacteria; phylum Campylobacterota; class Campylobacteria; order Campylobacterales; family Helicobacteraceae; genus Helicobacter_A. The sequence goes on along the minus strand of CASEHV010000037.1, from coordinate 75,062 downwards.
AAACCTCATAGCTAAAGTCTTTAAGCGATAGTTTTACCAGAAACTTCCCACTGCTATCAAAGGTATAGAGGAAATTATCCTTTATCAAAATACCATTTAAAATAGCAAAGGTAAGCTTTACAGAACGCACGATTCCTAAAGTTTTATCAAATTGATAAATAGTGCCATCGAGCGCTAAAACATAAATATAATCTCCATCAAAATATAAATCCCTAATCTCCAAATCCTTACTATAAGACTCACCTGCCACTAATGTATAGATTCTCTTTTGCGTAGCAGAGACTAGGGAATCCTTGATGACTTTTAGATAGATAATGTTATTTAGGAATTTATCGGTATTTACAATCACATTTCGCACACTCTTAAAACTCTTTAAATCAATCGTATTTAGACGTCCATCAAGCGTTGGGAAAATCACGACAGTATCTAGGAAAACAGGATTTGCCACAGAGGAGTAGATAGCATATATCACCTCACCCCTCTCTTTCATCACATAGTCTTTAGAATCTAAATTGTATAAAAATATCGTATTATCCCCGCTAACGCCTGCGATGAGATTATCCTTAATACTAGCTGAAACTAGGCATGATTCTAGGGCTATACTATCTTTTAGCTGCTTTTGCAACACGCCATTTGAATGTTTAATGTCAAATATCTCAAGTGCACTACACCCCCTTGCCACAAGTGCATGGGTAGAATCAATATAGATAAGATTCTGCGAATCCTCAAGTATTAGTCTCCCAAAACTCGTTATGACTTCATTATTTTTTAGCTTGGCAGAGACAGAATTACTCATCACCATAGGTTTTTCTAGCTTTCCATTAAAAGACGCATTACCAGCTATCACCTCTGGCTTGAAGTTTTTCCTAGAATTGCAACCAACAAATATTATGGCTACAAAAATTAGAAAAATATGTATGAATTTTGCATATCTAAGCATGTTTGTCCTTGTTTTGTTTTTGGGGTATTTGAAGCTTGGAATCCAAACTTTGTATATTATTGTGAAAAATATTTTGTGTTTTGCTAATTGTTGAATATAAATTTCCTGTGTCATTCTGAAGCGTAGCCAAAGAATCTTTATTGAAATCAAGATTCCATGCAGATATTTCGCTATGTTCAACATGACTTAAGTTCATTATTTTGAATAAATATGAAGAATCTAGATTCTGTGTCTCAAAATATAGGTTTATTTTAGAATCTTGTCTAGATTCTAAAAATTGAATAGCGTCATTCTGAGGCTCTGCCGAAGAATCTTTATTTTGAAAATCTAGATTCTGTGTTTTAAAATATGGTCTTATCTTGGAATCTAAAAATATTTCTCTTTCACAAAACGTTTTTCTCTCAAAAGATGTTTCGGGCTTTGCCCTCAACATGACGTGCATTGTGTCATTCTGACGTTTTACGTCGTTCTGAAAAAGTGTTATGGACTGAGAAATCCTCTCGTCATTGCGAGGGCGAATGCCCAAAGAATCTTTACTTTGGAAATCTTGATTCTGTGTAGATTCTAATATGTCATTATAAGCAAGACATGCGTCATTGTAAGCCAAGCGCGAAGAATCTTTTTTTAGTTTGGAATCTATCTTAGTTTCGCTATTTCTCAATATGCCACGATAGATATTTCTCACAACATGACATTTACAGAATCTTAATGTTTTAGTCAGCCATGCGACAAAACCATATTCAAAGCCTCTTAAGGCATTAAAATCTAAAATCATTTAGAATCCCCTGCACTCTCTGCAGAATCCTTAATAGAATCTTTAGTGTCGCTCTCAAGTGCCACGCCATAATGTCTTAGACGCACCGCCATGTTATAGACATCTTGATTATCATCTCTTAGGGTTATACTGCTTAGAATCTCCCTTGCCCTCTTGACCTCACCTTTTTGCATGTAGAGATATGCCGCTTGGTATCGAGCCTTGTCGCGTAGTAGCTTAGATACCTCATCGCTAAAATTCTCTAGCAAATCAAGATTCTCACTTATGGTAGCATATTGATAAGTCGCTAATGTAGCGATGAGTTTATTCTTAGAATCCATAATGGAATGCAACTTATCAAGATTCTTCTTTTCCCCCAACTCTGGCAAACTTAGTTTCTGCAAAGTCGTGTAAACATAAAAATCATACAGCACTGGATTGCTTTTTTCTAGCTTACTTTCTAGCTCGGAGCGTTTTTTATCATCTATGAGTCTAACACTATAAAGTTCATTCATGATAGCCTCGCTCTCCTGCCGCATTTTGCTATCCATGTAATGCTCATAGCCCTTATAGATTCCAAACAAAATAGCCAAAACGATGATGATGTAAATGAGAATCTTGTATTTTCTATAAAAAGACTCGAGCCTAAAGGCACTTATCAAGAGAGTTTGGTCGCTTGAAAGCTTACTTTTAGCATCATTTAGATTATCTTTTAACGACATTTGCTACCTTGCAGTGAATTTATCTGTAATGGTATCAAAAAAATATGATTTTAAAATCGCTTGAAATAAGTATAATTTGCAATCTTACTTAGAGGTGTGCTATGAAGCTTGAACTACTGCTAGACATTATGTATGCCGAGCTGCTAAACGCGCCCTATATTAGTGCCTTTAGCAATATTGCCTTTGATTTAAGAGACATACATAGGGGATCGCTACTTTTTCTCACAAATGATGATATAGTGATAGAAGCTATACAGAAAGGTGCGTATGGAATCATCACAGATACCCTGCCTAGCCCTGCCATGCGAAATATCGACAATGAGATAGCGTGGATTTATGTGGAGGATATGCAACAGGGCATGAGGAGGCTACTTCGATATTTGCTTATGCAAGGAAATGTGAAGCTAGTGTATCTTACCAACCTAGAGCTGTATATGGCAAAGGATTTAATGCCAAAAATCCGCATAGCACCAAGCATTGAATCCTTGCTAAAAACCGCATTTGATATAGAGCCAAATGGCATGATTGCCACGAGTGTAGATGGCATTGAGCATGATGGTATTCGTAGCTATCAGTATGAGGCATTAAAGAAATTTAATGAGAATCTGTATATCAATGATGAGGTAAATTATCATGAAAATGATTTAATGAGACTTCAAGATTTAGATTCTAAGAATTTATCAAAGTTAGATAAAAATGATAATTTATGTAAAAAAGATTCTGCTTTATTTGAGAAGTCGCAAAATATCTTTGAAAATGGGAATCTAGATTCTAAGAGGAAGAGAGATTCTTCGGCAGAGCCTCAGAATGACACAAAAATACAAAAATCAAAAGATTCTTCGTCTTTGGCTCAGAATGACATGAATAATCACAATGACGCAAATAGTCATGTTGAGTCTCTAACCCCAGCCGTCATGTTGAGCGGTAGCGAAACATCTCATGACAGTAAAATATCTTTAAAATCACAATCTTTAAGACATAATAAAGACTTTGATATGCACCCTAAAAATGACGTAGAGCAAAAAGATTATTTAAAAGCCTACCCAGCCATGCGACACATTAATGTATTCTCGCACAGCCTCTTTGAGAGTAGAATTATTTTCAATAATCTCATATATCACTTTAGCATTCCATTTATTTTTATGCCGCTTCTTGATAGTCTAATAGATACCTTTAAGTTAGAGAATCTCGGAGAAAATAGGCATTTTTCTATGAAAGATTTTAGGACTAGATTCCTAAATTTGCAAGAAAATGCCAAAAAATCACTGCTTTTTGTGCAGGATATAAAAGCACTTGATGATCTTTGTGCTATCTATAATAGTAGGGAAAATATACTGCTAGAGTATCTAAAAGCACAGGCACCTCATTTAAGAGTGTCTGTTAGCGATGAGTTGCCACTAGAGGACGTTGATTTGGTAATTATCTTTGAGAAAGCAAACATTGTAAAGTTAAATAATCCCAATAATACACAAAAAGAACTTTTTTAAATCCTTTTCTATAAATAGTGTGAATGAGTATAAACATAGTCATATTAAAGTCATTTATTTAAGTATATGCTGTTTCCCATATATCAAAATATCTTCATAAATCTTTTTATCATTCAAAAAAGCTTGTTTTAGCATTCCCATATACACAAAACCACATTCCTCATAAAGTCTTATCGCATGTTTATTGCATTCCCTAACCTCAAGATATAGCATGTTTAACGCATATTTCTCAAAGGCTATATACTCTATCATATCCATTAGTTCCCTGCCGCAACGCATCTTTAGCAGGGGATTTTTGTAGATTCCCAAATAGGCATGCCTATGCTTGAGATTAATGCGCGTTAGACTTATCACGCCTAAATCTAGTCTCTCTTTTTTGTTGCCCTGCATTTTATAGATATTATTTTCTTTTAAGTTTTGTTGAAATTCCATGTTTTGTTTGGAATCTAAAAAATTGTTGTTTATGGAATCTTGGTGTTGTGTTTCTTTTTCGATGTCTTTTTGGGAATATTGATTCTGATTTTCTTTTATTTTCTTAAAATCAAGAGATGTTTCGCTACCGCTCAACATGACGTGTGGTGCTGACTTAGACATGACAGGAATATTTCGCTCAACACGACGTAAGGGGGGTGTATTCAACATGACGTGGGGTGTTGCCTTAGATATGATGAAAGCGTTGTCATTTTGAATTTTTACGTCATTGTAAGTTGTTTTGTCATTCGCAAGGCTTGCCGAAAAATCCTTTATGTCTTGATTCTCTTTAGAGATGTTTTGCTCTCTCAAGATGTTTTTGCAAACCTCAACATGACGTTCTTTGTCATTTTGACTCATTTCGTCATTCTGAGCCAAAGGCGAAGAATCTTTAGAATCTAGCTCCATAAAAGCACAAAGCTGCACCAGAAAATAGCGGGCAGAATCATCGTTGTTTAAGGATTGTATAAAATTTAGATGTGTTTGTAAATCAATGTTGCTATTGCCATACATGTTTAATCGCACAAAATCATGGTTACGATAGTCTAAAATCCTCTTGACACTATCGCTATCAAGATTGCAGAAATTCCGCGCCAAGAATCTGCCATTTTGATAGTCTTTGTGCTTTTTGCATGTCTTAATGCCCTCATTGATACTAGCAAGCAGCAGGGATAAAATCATGCTATCGCACAGAGTGCCGATATTTGCGCACCTTGTTTTAGTGAAAGATTCTATGCTAAAAGGCATTTTTATTTCGCGAATGTAGCCCTCTTTTAGTAGCATTTCTATCTGAATGTCCTGATTATCCGCTAGATTTATCACAGAGACATTGTCGCAAAGATGCAGTGCCTCAAAGACTATGCCACCGCCAGAGACTATGCAACTCTTAGAAAGTGATATTAACTCTGCGATTTGCCTTTGAGATATGCTGTGAAAAATCTCTATATTTGCTCTTTGCTCTGCGCGGCTATAATCTGTCATGTTAGACGAATGCGATAGATTCTGTGATTCTTTAGGTTCTGAATTTTGTGTGGAATTTAGAGTTTTAGCACCGCTAGATGTTTCGCTATCGCTCAACATGACGTGGGGTGCTGACTTAGACATGACAGGAATATTTCGCTCAACATGACGTAAGGGGGGTGTATTCAACATGACGTGGGGTGTTGCCTTAGGCATAACAGAGTTTTGAGTCTCAATATTACATTTAGGGGTCGCATTCAATTCAACAAAGGAAATATTATCAAGCAATTTTCCCTTGTAATTTGCTCCTATTATGATTGCCGCACTTGCGTTAATACTTGATAGATATGTGAATATTTCATAGCTCATATCACCTAAGTCCTCTCCGCCAAGGCACACAAAAAAGTCATATTTTTTAATATTAGATTCTATATTAAATGTCTCATTTAGTATTACATACTCTATGCCACAAAAGATTCTGTCTTTATGAATATGTGCTAGGTTTGTTGTGTTTTGAAAGATGTTTTGCTTTGGTTGAGATATTTCGCTTTCGCTCAACATGAAGTGTGGTGCTGACTTAGACATGACAGACGTATTGTCATTTTGAGACGTAGCCGAAGAATCTTTTATGTCTTGATTTTCTTTAGAAATGTTTCGTTCTTGTAAGATGTTTTTGCAAGTCTCAACATGACATGATAAAACAGAATCCCCAAACATTCTCTCCTTATAATACCCATTCTGATTTAGCAAATACACATTCTCATGCCTTAGAAGTCCCTCATGTCTGCCATCATCATCAAGGATTAGCACAATGCCACAATGCTCTATGAAACGCGAAAAATCACTCACACCATAAGAATCAATCACGCAAATATCGCTACTTAGCATAAAGGCACCGCTTATCTCCTCCCACTGCAGTGCTAATACATGTAGCTTTTCTCCTAGCATGTCAAGATTCTGAGAATCTAAAAAGCTCTTAAAATCTCCGCCGCCTCGTATGAAAATGCTTACCTCATAGCCATTAGAGATAAATTTTAGTGCTAGATTCACACAACGCACAACATGCCCTAGCCCTAGCCCTTTTATACTCTCTGTATAAATATTTATTTTCATTTAGTTTTCTTTAAAAAGCTATATAAAGCCTCTGCCATAGCTAAATCTTCCTCTCTATCAATATCAAGGGCAAAGGGCAGCTCAAACATGGCACTTTTATTAGACAAAATGGGAATATTAGAAAGAAAGTTCCTCGCATAGCCTAGATAAAACTGCCCACTATCACAATAGCATTTCGGCAAATCCTGCGTCCTAGTAGAGACAAAATCTCTAAACAAAAACTCAATCCTCCCCTCCCTGCACTCAAAACTACGAAAAACCTTCGCATTCTCCACCACAGGCACGACATAAGCCACATCACTACTAAGCAGGGCTAGGCTAGATTCTATGCTTTTAGTAGTGGCAAACATAGCGGTAGGATATAGGCATAGTACGATAGCATTCTCATCTATGCCCTCATTTTCTAGGACATATTTCATCACCTGCAAGGTAGTGCTAGTATCATCGGCAAAGCACTCTCTTAATCTAGCCTTTGTGCCAGAATCTCTTGCGATTTGCAAAATTTCATCACTATCAGAGCTAACGATAATATTATCACACACACTTTTTGCTACCTCTATGGCGCGTAAAATCATGGGCTTACCTAGAAAGTCTCTTAAATTTTTATGCTTTATTCTCTTGCTGCCGCCGCGTGCAGGGATTATTACAGAATCTATTTTAGGCATCTAATCTGCCCCTCATTTGCAAGGAGATAAAAAATACTTGATGACTTATGTCTCCTAGCATTTCTTTTAGCAATGCGGCACTTGATTGCATGTCATTTCTCCCCTCGCTCCTAGCCTTGCTCTCGCAATCAAGTAGTCTTGCATAGACATTGCGAATAATCTTTAGTCCATCATCATTTGGCTTTCGCCGCACAGAATAGTAGCTAACGATATTGTTATTAGAATCAAAAGTAGGCGTTACATTCGCATATACCCAATATGACAGGGCATGTTTATTTCTATTCACCACAAAGGCATTAATCTCCTTGCCAGACTTGATAGTATCCCAGAGGACTTTGAAAATAATGCGTGGCATAAGCGGGTGGCGAATGATATTGTGATTTGCCCCGATTAGCTCCTCCTCGCTATATCCGCTTATTTGTATGAAATCGTGATTAGCATAGGTAATGCGACCGCTTAAGTCTGTTTTAGAAGTAATAAGACTATCATCTTGAAGTATGATTTCATTATCTATAATCTGCATGGATAGCCTCCCAAAAGCGTAATTATAGCAAATAATGTTACAATACCCTACCATAAGCTTAAGGAGGAGCATTGCAGAGTTTCATAGCCGTAGCATATAAGATTCCAAATATTTCTAGCTTTAAGTTTGTAAATATCATAAAGTCTGCGCTAAAGCAAAATGGTATAGAGGTCAGCAAAATAGGCTTTCTAGGGACGCTTGATTATTTTGCCAGAGGGCAACTCATTGTGGGGATTAATCAGGGCACAAAACTGCTTCCGCATATTGAGAAATCAAGCAAAACCTACAGGGCTACATTATTTCTAGGAATGGAGAGCCCTAGTCTTGATAGTGAGAATGTGCGTTGTGTAAAAAAGATTAAAGCATTCAAAGAGGCAGATGTAAGGGCAGCACTGCCAAGCGGACAGATACAATACAGCGCCCCAGCCTTTAGTGCAAAGCATATAAATGGCACAAGGGCATATAAACTTGCACGAGATAATAAGATGCCAGATATGCCGCTTGTAAGAACAGATATTCATCACATAACCTTGCTCTCATATAATCACCCCTTTATTAACTTTGAGGTTAGCGTTAGCAAAGGCGGCTACATACGAAGCATAGGGCAAATCATCACTAAGAATCTAAACACAACAGGCGCCCTTTGCTATCTTGAACGACTTAGCGAAGGGGATATTTGCTATAAGGATTTGGTGTCTAAGAAAAATCAGAATCTAGATTCTAAAGATTCTTCACATTCGTTCAGAATGACAGCTCCTTCGCAAAATGCTAACAATAACAAAGCAACTTGCAATGACGCAAAAAGTCAAAATGACAATTCCTCCGTCATGTTGAGCGAAAGCGAAACATCTCTGTATTACAAAAAAAACTTAGAAAGGCAGAATCAAGATTCCAAAGATTCTTCACATTCGTTCAGAATGACAGAGGACGTCATGTTAAGCGATAGCGAAACATCTTTTGATTTCAAACCTCAAGAAATTCAGAATCTAGATTCTAAAGATTCTTCGCCTTTGACTCAGAATGACACAAAAAATCAAAATGACAACACCAATAAACAGCACACAACAAAAACACATATAATAAACCTAAATGCAAACATTCATGGAATCCACACAGAGATTCCACTTGTTATTATGGATTTTAAAAGAATCTTAAATTATGATACAATATCACTTCATTTTCATAGCAAGGAGGCTTTCAATGGTGCGGACATTACATTAGATTTATCACTTTGCTATGATATTTTGAGTTTTACTTGTAGGGATTATGGTAATGATTCCAGCAATTTTTTAAGAGCAAGAATCTCATATATCACAGATACTTCCAGTCGGGATAGGCACGTCTTTTTGCAGAAAGTAGCGTTGCCGCAAGTGTTTTTGGGCGACTTTGGGAGTCATTTTGCAGTTATTAGGATACATAGAAGTGGCAGGATAGAATATATAGTAAATAGGATTAGTAAATGCTGATTTTATCAAGGAAGCAAGAGGAAAGTGTAGTCATAGGTAATGACATTATCATTAAGGTTGTGAGTGTAGATAAAGGTAGCGTCAAGCTAGGATTTGACGCACCGCCTAAGACCTTAATACTAAGAGCGGAGCTAACAGAGGCGGTAAAAAGCGAGAACGCAAGGGCTACGGGCATACCTAGCGATAATGTCGGATTAGACGTGCTAGAAGCACTTGGCGCTCATCTAAAGTCAAGACGTTCAAGTGAAATGAATGCTAAAGATTTATTTAAAAAAGAGCAGGATAAGAGGAATAATCCTCAAAATCCGTATTAAAGAAAACTAAGAAGCCATAAGAAGACCCGCATGGACATAGTTGATATTATAAAGCTTATTTACAAGCTGCGTAATCAATCCTCTCATTTCCATGCTTAGATTCTCATTTTGTATAATCTTATTAAACGAATCAAAACTAATATCATCGCTAACCCTAGATACATAGTTTGCCGCAATTAAATCTTGACTATTTAATATACTCTCGCCTTGAAGTGCATTTGCCATATCCATAAAGCTTTGTGCATCTCTAAAGCCACCCTGTATATAATCGCCTAGACTTTCTAGCTTTTGCAAATATTCAGATTTCACAAATACATCTTGATGTATATATCCCTCTACCGGATTTACAGGAATATAGCTATTCCTAGCACCATGGTCCATATCTACCTGCTGTTGATTGTGAATGCCATCTATGTATTTTTTCTGTAAAACATTCCTTGAAACCTGCATTTGAAATCCTTTCAATAATGATTTACACATTATTTAAGCAAAATGAGTTCCATAAGAAAAAAGATATAATAAATGTAGAAAAAGGAGAAATCATGCGTGGTAAATCAAGCGCATTTTTAAGTATTGATATTGCATTTGCGATTGTGTTAATGTCCTTTGCATTGATGAGTTTTTTATATATTCAAAAATCTATTTCTAATGGCTTATCAAATAGTGATATACAGCATTTCAATGATGCAAATGCTAGTTTGCTAAATCATATCAAGCAAAACAATGCAACTACAAAAATCATAACAACACAAAATAATAAAAGCTACAATCTAAAATTAATCAGTAGCGTCAATCAGCCATTGGTAAAGCTAGATTTTTATAAAAAATAATCACACCAAAACATGTTTAAACACCTCATCTATGTTGCTAACAGAGATGATTTCTAGGTGTTTTCTAACCTCGCTGGGTATATCCTCTAAATCTTTTTTGTAATTCTTGACTGGAATGAGTGCCTTTTTAATATCTGCCTTGTATGCGGCGATAAGTTTTTCCTTTAGTCCGCCGATGGGTAGCACTTCGCCATTTAGATTAATCTCGCCTGTCATGGCAATATCTTGACGCACCTTTCTTTTAAATAGCACGGAGGCTATGGCGGAGGCTATGGCGATACCCGCACTAGGACCATCTTTTGGCGTAGCACCCTCTGGGACATGCAAGTGAATGTCTATTTTATCCGTGGGGCTTTTTATGGAATCCTCTTTATTGGAATCTTGATTCTCTAAACTCTCATCACTCTTTGAATCTTTAGATTCCAAATCAAGTTTTGCTTTCACAACAGAGTAAGCTATGTGAGCAGATTCTTTCATGACATCGCCTAGCTGCCCTGTTAGCTTTAAATTACCCTTTCCTAATAGCTCTAATGCCTCTATTTTTAGCACATCGCCACCCACAGACGTCCATGCTAGACCATTTACCACACCCATTCGTGGATTCCTCTCTGCTTTGTCTATCTCAAAGACGGTCTTTTTAAGATAGTTTGGCAAATCGTTAGAAGAAATGTTGACTTTCTTCACCTCTTGTTTTAGAATCTTAACTGCGACTTTACGCATGATTTGTGCGATTTTACGTCTTAGATTCCGCACACCCGCCTCACGCGTGTAGTTGTGAATAATTGTCTCTATGGCATCTTTGCTAAATTTTATCTCACCGCTTTCTAAGCCGTGATTTTTTATCTCTTGTGGTATGAGATATTTTTTAGCGATTTCATATTTCTCCTGCGGCGTATAACTACTAATCTCTATAAACTCCATTCTATCTCTAAGCGGGGCTGGAATCATAGAAATATCATTAGCAGTAGCGATAAATATCACTTGGGATAAATCAAGATTGAAATTGGCATAATAATCCCTAAAGCTCACATTTTGCTCAGGGTCTAAAATCTCAAGCAAAACACTCGTAGGGTCTCCTCTCACCCCCCTTACAATCTTATCAATCTCATCTAGCACCATGACAGGGTCCATTTGCTTAGAATCTATTAATCCCTGCACGATTCTACCCGGCATTGAACCCAGATATGTGCGTCTATGCCCCCTTAGCTCATTTACGTCCTCTAGTCCACCTAGTGCTATGCGGACAAGCGGTCTGCCAAGCGCCTGTGCTATGGAGTTTGCAAGGCTAGTTTTACCAACTCCAGGAGGTCCATAGAAACATAATATCGTGCCTTTATGTTTATCTTCTTTATCTTTTAGCGTTACTTTAACCATCGTGCCATCATGATGCACTATGTGGCCATCTTTTAGAATCTCTTTGCCATATTCTTTGAGATAGTCCATTCTGACTTTCTCTGTCAATTCCTCATAGCGTTGATGTATAAGTTGCCTTATGGCAAAATATTCTACAATTCTCTCCTTTGGCTCTGTTAGGGAATAGTGGTCTTTATTTAGCTGCTTATCCACATTTTTTATACTAAGCTTTTTCTTGCTAACAGAAGTGAATGGAATCTCAAGCATCCATTCCACATAATTTTGCACCATATTTGCATCAGAGCTATCTGGGTGGCTACGACTTAGCCTATCGATTTGTTTTTTAATCTCTTTGTAGGCATCTTCACTCATGCCCTCCGCTAGTGCATCTAGCTTTTCATAATACTGCTCTATCTCCTCGTCTCGCTGCTTGTCTATGCCTAGCTCTTTTTGAATCTGCTTTAACTGCTCTTTTAGGAAAAATTCCCGATTGATTTGGTCCATTTTCGTATGCACTTTAGAGCGAATGTCTTTTTGCAGTTTCTGTGTCTCAGTCTCCTCTAGCACCATTTGAGTGGCTAACATTAGCCTCTCCTCTGTATCATCGCTTGAGAAAAGAGTATAGCTTTGCTCCTTTTTTAGCCTTAGCATAGGCGTGATTAAATCCACTGCCTTATTTGGGTCATCTGTATTCTCGATATTGTGTAATAAATCTGGCGAAATATTTTGACTAATATGTGCTAATGCGCTTACTTTCTCCATGAAGACAGCTAATAATGCCTGCACGGTGTTTGGATTATAATTCTTATAGGTAATGATAGATACCTCTGCCTCAAGGGGGTCTATATTAATAATCTTTTTAATCTTACCCTTTGAGATTCCTTGAAAGAGAATCTTAACGCGCCCATCAGGGAGGCTAACGCGCCTCATAATCTTTCCTACAACGCCTACATCATAGAAAGGGGATTCTGTATTTTTATCATTCTTGGCACATACCACGAAGATATTTTCATCGCTATCTTGTGCCTTCTGTGCGGCGGCGATATTTTGCTTATCAGAGATAAAAATTGGCGTGATGATGAATGGGAATACAAACATCTCATCTTCTACAATGACAGGTAGGGTTATTTGCTGTTCTTTATTCATTCTAAGATTCCTTACATTTTTAGAGTTTAGCTACCAATTTAATAGCACCATATACCATGGAATTTTGGATTTTTTTGGATTTGTTTCCTTTTGCAACTCAGAATCTATTCTATCCAAATAAATCTTTTCTGCATCTTTTTTATCATTTTTCTCATACACCATTGCGATTGCCTTATTTAGCTCATTTTGTCCTAGCACGAATTTTACCTCTATGTGCTTGACAAAAGGTAGGTATTTGCTATCTGGATATTTATCGATAAACTCCTGTATAAGCGAGGCAGTATCAGACATGAACTGCTGGTCTTTGCTAATATTCTTAAAGGCATACAAACGCGACTTTATCTGTAAAAAGCTAATATAATCGGCATTACTAGCATTGCCATATCGCTTTAAATATTCCTTAAAATAAAACTCAGAGAGTATATACTCATCATTATTTAAATGTGCCTGCCCTAGTGCCAACATAGCCTCTGGGAGAAAGGGAGAATTTATATGCTCACTTTGCAAAGAGGAGAAATAGCTATCGGCAGTTTCAAGATTGCCTAGTCGTATATTTTTGTAGATTCCTTGATACCAGAAATATGCGGATTGATTATAGACCACTTCCTTTTCGCTACATGCGATGAGAAAAAGTAGCGGGAAAAATAATAAGATTCTTATATATATGTTATGTATATACACTTAGAAAAACTCCGAAAATAAATATTGTGAATCACATAGTCGTAATTATATAAAAAATTCGTGTTTATATTTTGCATGTTTATAAAGTTTTTGGTAAAATGTCAGTTTTTTAAGTTATATTCTTGGCTTAGTTTTAGCTTGTATTTCTTTGGAGATTAATATGATTTTTGAGGTGAAATCGCCCATTTTAGGATTTGAGCATGTAGATAAAATGAAGCTAGAAAAGCTAGATGACATCTTCTTACGATTGACTAATGCTAATGATTCTACGCCAATTTTTACTCTGGTAAATCCGTTTGCTTTGAGGGAATACGAGTTTGAAGTGCCAATGGCTCTAAAACTCCTCTTAGATTTGGAGAATAGTAAGAATATTTTGACAGCTAATATTATGGTTATGCAGAATCCAATTGAACGTTCTACGATTAATTTCCTAGCCCCACTTGTCTTTAATTTCGACAATCTCTGCATGGCACAAATTGTCCTTGATAGTATTAAATATCCGCATTACAGCCTAGCAGAACCGATTTTAAATTATTATCCGCAGGATAGTAATACGCAACAATAAGAATCTTAATAATCATTAATTAGGGAAAATGGTGGAGTTGTGGGGAATTGAACCCCAGTCCGAAAGCCCTACCCAACAGAGATTTCTACATACTTATAGAGTTTTAAAATCTTAGCAATCACAGGCAAAACCCTCAAAGCCAACGCAATGCCAAAGCCAAAAGTCTTTTTAAATACCGATAGGCACTCGATACTTAAGCAGTTGGTAAAGATTACAGAATAACAAGCCGCCCAACAATAGCTTAGAGATTCTGGCTCCTGTATTAATTAGGATAAACTTACGCTACTCTTGCGTAAGCTGGAGCATAATTAGAATTGTTTGCGTTTATTAAACGTGATAGTTACAGGTATCAGCTGGTATGCTTAAACTGCAATAGAACTCCCGTCGAAAGCCAAAACAACCCCTTTCGTTTCGGAAAGGGCATTATATCATAATTTTATAAATAAAAATTAATTTTGTCTTTGCCCGATTGCAGTTGAGTTTTGCCTTGATTTAGAATCAACCCAAATATTTGGTGTAGAGCCACCAGGAGTTAAAAATATTTGTGCGTTATGATTATCACGTAGTGCGTCATTAAATTTACCCTGCATCTCTATCTGCCTTAGCTCCAAAAGACGAGGAGACAAACTCTCACTCAATAATCTATTTGCCTCCGCATTACCCTGTGCCTCAATGCGAACTGCATCTGCCTTACCCTGCGCCCTCTCTCTTAGTGCATTTGCCTCCTGCTTTGCCCTCTCTGCCTCCTGTTTTGCTACCTGCACCTGCTCGATTTTCATTTTTACCTCTTCGGGTAGAATGATTTTTCTTAGCTCTATGGATTCAAAGGTAATTGGCTGGTCTTTAATAGCATTAATTTTATTTTGAAAATTAGTTGTAATAAGCTTTGCTACCTCATCTCTTTTACTAGGCAATTCCTCTGCATTAAAATTACCCACCGTGCTACCCACTGCCTCTAGTATATATGGCACCACAATGCTTTCGTCCCATAGTGTCGTATAGTCTCTAATCGTATCTGACGCTTTTTCCTCTTTTAATCGATACTTCAATGTAAGCTCTATAAACACATCTAAGCCCAGCTTATCTCTAACCTGAATGGGAATCTTATATTTCGTGCTAGCATTTGTAACGCGATTTACCTCATCTGCTCCCACGAAATTTAGAGTCTTAACCCTTGTATCTACGATTAGAATATTTTGCACAATAGGCATAAAGAAATGGAGACCGGGTTGCAATGGCGTAGGCTCATAGCGTCCCAAATTTACCTTGATTCCAACTTCACCGGAATTAATCACGATAAACGGCCTCGCAAGGAAAAACAACAAAACTATAACAACAATTAAAACGATAAAAAATATCGACTTCCCGCCAGGCATACTCGGCATCGGCACTGAATTCATATTAAAACCACCACCGCCTTTATTATTTTTATTGTTATTTGGCGGAGGGGGTGGCGGATTGTTGTTTTGATTCTGATTTGAATGTTGCTTTTTCCTGTGTTCATTTAAGTCTATTGGCATACTACTCCTTTTAGTTTATGTATGTTAAGAAATGTTGATATTTGCTATCCTCACCCATTACAATCTTAAAGAATCTCTCCTGTAATCGCTTCGTAATCTCTCCACAAGAGCCACGACCGATACTTCTAAAATCCACCTCACAAATGGGCGTAATCTCGGCTGCTGTGCCTGTGAAAAAAGCCTCATCTGCGATATAAATCTCATCTCTAGTAATTCGTCTTTGCACCACCTCTATGCCTAAATCTTTTGCGATTTGTATCACTGTATCTTGCGTAATAGATTCCAATGTATTATCATAAGGAGGGGTAATCAAAACTCCATCTCTAACGATGAAAAAGCACTCGCCGCTACCCTCCGCGACAAAGCCATTATCATCTAGTAGCAATGCCTCCTCAAAGCCACTAGCGACTGCCTCATGCTTTGCCATCTGTGAGTTTAGATAATTGGCTACTGCCTTTGCCTTGCCCATGTTAGATTTAATGCCATTTCTCACAAAAGAGCTAATCTTTACACGAATGCCCTTCTCCAAAGCCTCATCGCCCAAATACGCACCCCACTCCCACGCTGCGATGGCTACCTCAACGGGCGAATTTAAATGATAAACACCCATAGCACCATAGCCAAGATAAATAATGGGTCGCAAATATACATTGCTGGAGTAGTCATCTTTATTTGCTTTTAGTAAATCTATCTGTGCTTGTTTTAGCTCCTCTTTTGAATAAGGGCAGTTGATTAATAGAATCTTAGCACTATTTAAAAGCCTCCTTGTATGCTCCTCTAGCCTAAATATCGCTAAACCCTTCTTAGTCATATATGCCCTAGTGCCTTCAAACACGCCGTTACCATAGTGAAGTGTGTGGCTTAAAATGTGCGTTGTGGCGTCTTTCCAATCAATTAATTTTCCATTTTTCCATATATATTTTGACTCTTTCATGATGTCCTCATTACTGCATTACTGCCTCATTACTGCATTACTGAATGTAAAGTGTTGATTCTATCATAAACTTATAAATAACTAGACCTAAAGAAAGTGTTATAATTGCGTATCGGTTAAGTTTTTACAAAGAGGAAAGAAGTGGATAGGCAAGATTCCATAAAAACCATAAATGTAGCCATCATAGGCGTAGGCACGGTAGGCAGAAGCGTCATAGAGATACTCCAGCAAAACGAAGAGATAATCCTAGCTAGGACAGGCGTTAGAATCAAAGCAAAGCTAGGCATAGCAAGACGCATTGATAATAAGGATATAAATATCCCCCTTAGCACAGACATTGATGATGCCCTGCTAAATCCAGACATAGACATGGTAGTAGAGCTAATGGGCGGCGTGGATATGGCATATAAAGTAGCACTCAAGGCATTGGAAAATAACAAATCGCTAGTAACGGCAAACAAGGCAATGCTAGCATATCACAGGCATGAGTTAGAGAAAAAAAGAGGTGATATTCCCATAGGCTTTGAGGCAAGTGTGTGCGGGGGGATTCCCATTATCCGCATACTTCGAGATGGTCTGTGTGCTAATAAGATTCTAAGCATTCGTGGAATCATGAATGGCACGAGTAATTATATTTTAAGCAAAATGAGTAATGGAGATAGCTTTGAAGTCGCACTAAAAGATGCACAAATGCTAGGCTATGCGGAGGCAGACCCCAGCCTTGATATAAATGGCAGCGATAGTGCACACAAGCTTTTAATCCTAGCCTCTCTGGCGTATGGAATCCACGTAGATATGGAGGATATTGCCATAGAGGGACTTGAGGGCTTAGAGGTAGCAGATATGGTATTTGCAAGGGAAAATGACTATGTGATAAAGCTACTTGGCATTGCGAGTTTGCTAGATTCTGAAGAACTATTATTACGTGTGGGTCTTTATATGATTCCAAAAGATAGTATGTTAGCAAAGGTAGATGGTGCTATGAATGCCATTAGTGTCATAGGCGATAGTGTGGGCGAGAGTATGTATTATGGTGCAGGGGCAGGCGGGAGGCAGACGGCTAGCTCTGTTATAAGCGACATTATGGATATAGCAAGGAGCAAAACCTCCCCTATGCTAGGATATGTGGAGGATTCTAAACGGAATATAAAGCTTGTGTCAAAAGATAGAATCCTTAGCAAATACTACTTGCGGCTAGAAGTGCTAGACAAAGAAGGTGTGCTATCTGTCATAGCAAATACTTTGGCAAAACATAGAATCTCAATAGAATCTTTAGTGCAGAAAAATACAAAAACTAATACCGCCACACTACAGCTCTCAACGCACACAAGCACAGAGGTGCAAATGCAGGAGGCAATAATGGACTTAAGCACATTAAAAGAGGTAATTAAAAAACCATTTATGATAAGGATTGAGGAGGTTTAGAAAGATAAAAAATAATTACAAATAAAATAAATCAACACTAAAGCCCTTGTGAATTATCCATGTTTAAAGAGATAAAAGATTTATAACTAAAGCTAACTAATGTTAGCTAACTTCAAAAACTTTTGTAGCCTAATAATTGCAAACGAATGCTAGATTAAGCGTAAAATATTGTTTTTACAACAAAAAAGCGATAAGCACTGTAATAAAAAAAAGTTTCCTTGCATATAATTAATAAAATCAACACTTAAAAATAAATAGAGAAAAATAAAAAATGTGAGAATAAAACAAGTAATCCATCTCTCATCTAAAGATAAGAGACTTCATTGGATTTTTAAAAGAAAACCAGCAAAGTAAATAGTTCCACATGCCTAAAAAGCAAGGGATACTATTGGTATAGCATAAACTCTATACATTAAAACGAGAATGTGTAGATGTATTCAGCCTTAACAATCCATGACCTAAAAGTATTAGCAACGCTAAGAATTGGAAGTTTTCCACCAACAGATACAGTTGATGCACCGAAGTTGAAATTCACACCTACGTTAATAGGTAGATTAAAGCCACTTTGATCAGTGCTTACAACTGCAGTTGCCGCAGTTGGCATAGTTGAGCTATAGTCAGCATAACCAGCACCGATACCTACGTAAATGTCAATTAACTCTATTGGTGCATAGATGAAATCTACGTTAGCTGCAACGAGGTTTTGAGTTAAAGTTAAATTGTTTTTACCATAAGCTTGTGCAAAATAGTAATCAACATATCCTCTTAGACCAAACATATCGTTAAACATGAACTTATAACCAACATCAACACCTACTGTCCAACCAAAACCGCCTTCAACATTTGCAACGCTAGTAGAAACGATTGGTAGACCAACATTAATACCTGCGAATATTCCACTCTCAGCATTAGCGACCGCACCTAACAAACCTAAAGCCAAAACGCCTGATATGAGTTTTTTCATACATGCTTCCTTAAATAAAATTTGATTGTTCTCATTCTATCAATATAAAGACTATAAAGACATTTATTTTATATAAAATTGCTAGAAATTTCATAATTATGTGTAAAAAAGTTACATTTTAATTTTATAAACGTATTTGGTGAAATGTCCTACAACGCATCTCTCATCTCTTCTCTATGTGGAATCTCCTCTTTGCATACATATATCTTCTCATCTTGCAAAATGCTATCTATCTCCAGCACCATGTCATGGCATATCTTCTCATCTAAAATCACGATTGGATTTAGGCTCTCAAGTCCGCTAAGGCAGTATCTAAGGGCTAGTTCATCTTGATAGCTAGGCGGATTTCTTAGCATAGAATCTACATTTTTATAATCCCTGCAAAGAAAGAAATTAAGAGATTCTATATCTAGGAAAATGCTATCATCTCGTTTAGAATAGCCTATGAGAATGTTTGGATTGCTCATATATTCCTGCTCTTTTTTATGTAGGAATTTAAAGGCATTGATGATTCCCAATCCGCGTAAATGCCCTTCGAAAATATGATAGAAATTCTCAAGTTTTGGTTTTGTCCAGACGACTAGACCGCTTTTTGCACGATGTTTTGCAGATGACCTAGCGATGATGTAGGATTTTATGACTTCCTTTTGATGATAGATTCTAGCCCCTAGCAGTCTCCATACAAGATTGCCTTGCTGCGTTAGCACATAGCCACCACCATCTCGCTCTATCATATCTCGCTTGGCAAATTCATCTAGCCGAGATTCTATACTACCCGGCATAATCTGCCCTGTAATATTGCTCATCATTTCTAGCGAAAGTTTGCCCTGCTTTTCCCTTTGCTTATCAAGGGCGAATTTACAACCGCAATAATTCTGTCTATAAAGATTATTCTCTTTAGCGATGGCATTTTGCTTATCCACGCCGCCATTTTTACGCACATTGATTTTGATAAATTCTAAGTCATGATTCTTAGCTATCTCATCGCCTTGGGCATATAGCTTTAATTGCTCTTTCATAGGGCTACTTAAAAGTGTCGTGGTAAAAGTGGAGATTCCCCTCTGCTTTGCCACTTTCGCACTCTCTAAAAGGCGACTATCAAAGCAGATATTACATCTAGCACCCTTCTCTGGCTCCTCCTCATAGCCCTTTGTATCACTTAGCCATGAGGCAATGCTATATTCCCCCACGATTAGCTCTATGCCTAGCATCTTGCAAGTCCTTGCCACATCGCTTAATCGCAAATCATGCTCACTTTTTGGGTGAATGTTTGGATTATAAAAAAAGCCTACTAGATTCTCATCTGGATATTCTTTTTTTAATTCCTCTAAAAAATAATGACTATCTACGCTACAACAAATATGCACAAGCATATATTCTCCTTAATCTTTTTTATATACAAAAAATAAATATCCGCCAATTCCTAGCACAACGACAAGTATCAAGAAAATTAGCAATGATAAATCAAGCAAACCCATATTCATAGCTTTACAAGAATTTCACGACTGCATTAGGCAGTAGAGATTCTATTTTGTCCTTTATGGCACTATTTATAGAAAAATGAGATTCCATAATAAATGCCTCGCCGCTTTTGGAATCTTTAAATCCCAAAGCAAGTTTAGTATTACCCGTATTTGCCCTAGCAAGTGTAGCGATTTGACTAATCTGCTCTCTGCTAATAAGGCTATCTAGTATGACGCACATACATGAGAATCTATCATTCATATCCGCACGTAAATCTAGCGGCTCTATGCCATTAATATCATCATGCTCTGGCTCTATTTCTTTGCTTTTCTTTTCTCTTTTCTTGCCACCCTTCTCGTGTCTAATTCTTACATTCGCACTTTTGCACCCCTCTAAATCAAGCACATCAAAGACTTTAATATTAATCTTAAAGCTAGTAATCTCACTGCCATCTTCTGCCTCTGTTACTATATCTTCTTTCTCAATCTTGCCTACGATGCCAACGGGCTGTCCTAAGTCAAAGACCTCTAGCTTTTTTAGCTGATTCTCAAAAATAGTAACGCTCTGCTTTCCGCTAAAATCCATGATTTTCATCGTGCCATATTGCTTATTATTCTTACTCATCTTTCGCTGTAAATCATCGACTTTACCTATGATAAGAATATCTGAGTTATCTGCCAAAGAGGCTAAATCTGCGATTTTCACGACATTTTTAATACTATTAATACTCTCTTTAAAGTCATCTAGCGGATGTCCGCTAAGATAGATTCCAAGACTCTCATACTCATACTCAAGACGTCTTTTTATAGGTAGCTCCTCTTTTGGCTCAATTTTTAACGTGGCATTAAATGTCTCCTTGCCAAAAAGTCCCCCGCTATAATCTACCTTTTTCTTAGAAATAGCCCTGCCCGTATCGCATATATGGTCGAGATTCTCAAGAATACTAGCACGCGTATATCCTAGTCCATCTAGGCTACCGCTTTTTACAAGTGGCTCTAGAATCTTTTTTGAAATACGACTAAAATCCACGCGTGATACAAAGTCCTCAAGACTTTTAAACTCCCCATCTGAGATTCTATTATCAATAATATTTTGCAGTGGTCCCTCACCTGCGCCCTTTATAGCACTTAAACCAAAAACGATTTTCTTTGTGCCATTAACGCTAATGACAGAGAAATCGCTCTGAGAGACATTCACATGCGGGGGCAGAAACTCTATGCCCATACTCATGACCTCATCTATGTATCTAGCTACAGATTCTACTTTATGACTCTCACTAGATAGCATTGCTGCCATGAACTCATGCTCGTAATATGTCTTTAGATATGCGGTTTGAAAAGTCAAGATTCCATACGCAGCTGAATGTGATTTATTGAATCCATACTCAGCAAACTTTGCGATTAAATCAAATAGCTCTATTGCCTTAGCTCTATCATGCCCATTTTTCTCTGCGCCAGATGCGAATTTCTCACGATTTTCTGCCATGATTTGTGCATCTTTTTTACCCATTGCCCTGCGAATCAAATCTGCCTCGCCAAGTGAGAATCCCGCTATGACCTGCACTATCTGCATGACCTGCTCTTGATAGACTATCACGCCATAAGTATTTTTCAATATAGGCTCTAGCTCATCGAAAAGATAGGTAACCTCCGCTCTGCCGTGCTTCCTCTCTATGTAGTCATCTGTCATGCCACTATCCATAGGACCTGGGCGGAAAAGTGCTAAAAGCGCTATGGCATCGTCTATGCCACTTGGCTGCAATCGCCTATTAATCTCCTGCATACCGCTAGATTCTAGCTGGAAGATTCCAAGAGTGTTTCCACTTCTAAGTGTGCGATACACCCGCTCATCATTGACATCTAGGGTAGAGAGATTTATATCTATGCCGCTTGTATCCTTGATGATATTTAGGGTGTCTTGAATCACAGTTAAAGTTTTTAATCCTAGGAAGTCAAATTTTATCAAATCCACAGGCTCTAAGTATTTCATAGAATACTGCGTTACCATAACGCCCTTTGTTCTCTCACTAACATACAAAGGGACTTTATCCCATAGCTCTTTTTGCGGATCGACTACAAGGGCGGCAGCATGCTTTCCTGCATTGCGGTTTAGCTTCTCCATTTGCAGTGCCATATTCCACACACGCATGGCTAGAGGATTGGAATCTATATAAGATTTTATCTTTGGCTCTAGCTCGAATGCACCAGGGACTAAATCACCTCTTTTATCCACATAGCCTTTTAGTGTTATGCCTAGCTTTGAGGGAATTAGCTTTGCAAATGTATCGGCATCTTTAATTGGCATACCAAAGACCCTAGCCACATCTCGAATGACGCCCCTAGCTAACATCTTACCAAAGGTAATAACCTGTGCGACATGATACTCGCCATATTTCTCCCGCATGTAGTCAAACATCTCACCCCGTCGTCTCTGACAGAAATCTGTATCAATATCGGGCATGGAGATTCTCTGAGGGTTTAGGAATCTCTCAAAAAGTAAGTCATATCTAATCGGGTCTAAATCTGTAATCTCAAGACAATATGCCACAAGGCTACCTGCTGCACTTCCACGACCCGGACCTACAGGAATTTTATTTTCCTTAGCATGTCGTATAAAATCCCAAACAACTAGCATGTAGCCCGAGAATTTCATGCTAACAATAACTTCTATTTCCTTATCTAATCTTTCTTTATATTTATCATGCAATGCCTCATCGACTTGCTCTAGCCGCTTTTGCAATCCCGCCTTGCATTTATGAATAAAGTAGCTATCCTCATCATCTATGTCTAGCCCCTCTTTACTAGCATACTCTTTTGCGAAAATAAAGCTAGGGGGCGTAGGGGGGTTGGAATCACTTTTTAAATCTATGGTAAGGTTGCATTTATCTACAATCTCTTGGGTATTAAAAACTGCCTCTGGAATGTCGGCAAATAAATCTAGCATTTGTCTAGGACTTTTTACATAAAATTCCGATACAGTGTGTTTTAGCCTTTTTGGGTCATTTACATCTGTTCCCATAGCAATCATCATGGCTACTTCCTGCATGGCAGAATCTGCTTTGCTATTGTAGTGGGAATCATTTGTCGCTATGAGTTTTGCCTTTGTTAGCAGACTAAGCTCTATTAGGGCATTATCGATATATAGCTGGTCGCCCACGCCATGACGCATAATCTCTATGTAGAAATCCTCGCCAAAAATATCTTGATACTCATAAATCGCATTTCTAGCACCCTCAAAGCCTTTTGCCCCAAGTGCTATTTTCCTATCTCGCTTCTTTGGGTCCATTAAAGGATTAATGTTTAAATGCCATGCTACCTCGCCATTTAAACATGCCGAAGAGCAAACAATGCCCTTTGAGTATTGCTTTAGAATCTTTTTATTAATACGCGATGTGCGATAAAAACCTTTGATAAAACTCTGACTAGATAGATACATGAGATTCTTATATCCCTCTATATCCTTTGCATACAGGCACACATGGAATTTCGGCGAGTTCGGGTCTCTATCATCTAGCTCGTCTTTATTGTGGATATATGCCTCTATGCCTATGATTGGCTTTATGCCTTGAGATTTCATGGCTTTATAGAACTCAATGGCGCCAAACATATTTCCATGGTCTGTCATGGCGACACTTTTCATGCCTAGATTCTTAATGGTATTAGCAAGGACGTCAATTTTATTTGCCCCATCTAGCAGGGAATACTCTGTGTGGAGATGCAAATGTGTAAAAGGAATATTGTGATTCTCTAATTTATGATAGGTAGATAAATCGCTCATAATAAATCCTTGTAAAAGAGTCCTAAGTAAGCATTCAAGATTGAAATACGAAATGCTATCAAAACCTGCCTTAAACTTTTGTAAAATTAATATTAAAGTTTGCTAAAAATCAAGATTCTAAGAAAAATTAGGATTTTTAGATATTAAGAGAGTGTTAATAATATTTTTCATTATATAAATAATTTCTACCATGTTTAAAAATCGTTTTAAAGAATCATTTACAGAGGCTATATTAGATATTGTAGAATCCACAAAATTAAAAATGTGAATGGGAAAAAAATGTTTGTAGATAGTGTAGAAATATATGTTGCCTCTGGAAATGGCGGTGCTGGTTGCGTTAGTTTTAGACGTGAGAAATTTGTCCTGCAAGGCGGTCCTGATGGTGGCGATGGTGGAAAAGGGGGTGATGTATATTTCATAGGAGATAAAAATACCTCTACACTTGCTAACTTTAGGGGGAAGAGAAAATATGTAGCACAAAATGGGGCAAGCGGTATGCCATCAAACTGCAATGGGAAAAAGGGTAAAGATATTTATATAAAAGTGCCTCCCGGAACGCAGATTATAGATTCCCAAAGCAAAGAGATTCTATGCGACATAGTGCTAGATAATAAAAAGATAAAATTACTAGAGGGAGGAAAAGGAGGTCTTGGCAATGCAAAGTTTAAAAACTCCATTAATCAAAGACCAACTTATGCACAAAAAGGCATAGCTGGAAGTAGCCTAAATATATTACTAGAGCTAAAGCTAATAGCAGATGTGGCACTTGTAGGATTCCCAAATGTGGGAAAATCTAGCCTTATATCTACCATTACAAACTCAAAGCCAAAGATTGCTAATTATGAATTTACCACATTAATACCAAATCTTGGGGTCGTGGATATAGATGACTTTCATTCATTTGTTCTAGCAGATATTCCCGGGCTAATAGAGGGTGCTAGTAGTGGAAAGGGACTTGGATTAAAATTCCTCCAACACATAGAGAGAACGAAACTATTATTATTCCTGCTAGATGTATCAAGGAATCTTTATAATCAAGATGACATTAATAAGCAGTTTGAGATTCTAAGACATGAGCTAGAGCAATACTCAAAGATATTATCAGAGCGCCCATATGCAATCGTGCTAAGTAAAAGCGATGTGTTAGAGCTGGATAGTTTTGGGAGATATAAATTTGATTATCATGAGGATTCCTTTGATACAAAAGTCTATGTGTGTAAAGAGCTTTGTGTGGGGAATGATTTTATAGCAAATGATAATAGATTTTTACAGAATCTAGATTCTAAAGAAAATGTCGTGTTAAGCGAAAATGAAATATATTTAGACTATGGAAAAAGTGAGAATCAAGAATCTAAAGATTCCAAAAGTAAAGATTCTTTAGCAGAGCCTCAGAGTGAAATATCTTTAGAATCCATGCAAAATAAAGATTCCAAAAAAAACACAGAATCTCAGACAATTCAACACTCCCCGCTTTTTATATGCCCAATATCATCGGCTACACATTTAAACTTAGAGGCATTAAAAATACTATTACACAGGAGCTTGAAACTCATTGATTCCTAATATGTTTATTTTCGTAACTTTTATCGTATAAATCACATATTTCATAATTTTTCCTATCTTTATCTACATTTTTTTATATAATCAATCTATGCACACTTTAAGGTAGAGTAATGATAACAAGCAGTGAGAATGGATACAGGCAAAAGCAGCAAATAAGCAGAGGCGTGGGGAAAAGCCTAGTTTTCTGGGTATTTGTCGGGCTATTTTTAGGCATTATCTGCGGGGCGATTGGGAATTTCCATGACGCAAATATGCCAAATAGTTTTATAGACTTTTTCTACAATCTATCAGTTGGCTCAAAGGCATACACCATAGACCCTTTCATCAAGGGACTAAAGCTATTAATGGGACCTATTATTTTCCTAACGATTCTAACAGGCATCGTGCGGCTAGAGGACTTAAAAACGCTAGGTAGCCTTGGAGTAAAGACGGTGCTATATTTTGAAATCGTTAGCACTTTTGCTTTAATTATAGGCGTGCTTTTTGGAGAAATCATAAAGCCAGGTCATGGTATGCACCTTGATATAGCAAGCCTTGATGCAAAAAGCGTTAGTAGCTATATAGAAAAGGGGGCAAGTCAGCCTCAAACTGCTGGCGATGAGCTAATACATATCCTGCTAGGCGCCATTCCTCATGACCCTATTAGCCCATTTGTGGAGGGTAAAACTCTGCAGGTGCTAGTCATGGCAGTTTTTCTTGCTATTGTGCTGTCATTTTGCAAACCTGCCATAAAAGAGGGTGCGCTTAAATATTTTGAGAGTATGCAGGAGACTTTCTTTAAGGTTTTGACGATTCTAATATGGTATAGCCCCCTTGCGACATTTGGTGCTATGGCATTTTTGATTGCAAAATTTGGCTTTAGCTCCATTGGCGGCATGGCTATGCTTTTAATCACAATGGCACTTGCATGTCTTGTATTTATCTTTGTAGTGCTAGGAGTAATCGCTGCCATAGCTAAAGTAAATATTTTTAAATTCATGCGTTTTATCTACCGAGAGGTGCTAGTGGTCTTTGCGACTTCAAGTAGCGAGACTGCCCTAGCCCCGCTTATGCGAAAGCTAGAAAAGGCAGGGATACAGAAGGCTAGTGTGGGACTTGTGATTCCCACTGGATACAGCTTTAACCTTGATGCGACAAATATTTATCTAAGTCTTGCGGTTATTTTTCTAGGACAGGCATTTGATATTCCGCTAACCATTGAGCAGACTATCACATTAATCGTGATTTTGATGGTCTCATCAAAAGGGGCGGTAGGCGTTACAGGTAGCGGCTTTATCGTTTTAGCAGGGACACTCTCAGCACTTACGACAGCTGATGGAGGACATTTGATTCCAGCAGTAACGGTAGCAGCCATTCTTGGTATTGATAAATTCCTAAGCGAAATGAGAAGCGTTGGGAATCTCTGTGGAAATGCAGTTGCATGCGTGATTGTAAGCATTTGGGATAAGCGGGTGGATATGGAGAAATTCCGCTACGCGCTAGATAATCCAGAGGAATTTAGGGTGTTGTGAAATTAGATTTAAAATCTAGTTTTTTTTGTTATAATGTGAGAATTGTTTTTAGCAACCAAGGAGAGCTTTATGAGTATTTTAAATAGATTGTTTTTTGCTTCTGCTATTTGTGCCGGTGTGATGTTAGCACATCCAATGCCAAATGATGCTATGAAACAAGATTTCACAAAGGCACCAAAAGGCGTTGTGCCAGAGCTATATAATCTAGCTAGTGTAGCAAAGAAAAGACAGGTATTGCAGATTGAGTTTGATTCAAATAAGAAAATAGAAAATCAAACAAAGAAGTTTAGAGAATACAGAACAAGCGTTATGTTTGACATTGCAAGTCTAAAGCTAGACTATCAAGAGGCAGTGGAAAATAATTATGGAACATCTAAAAAGATGGAGATTCTATCAAGAATCGCAAATAAGCAAGAGGAAATACGAAAAAGTAAGCAAGATGAGAAAAACTTGCGATATATCCTAGAAGAGGAAAAACTCAAGCAAATTAATAATGTCCTAAGCGGAAGATAATCCATTAGATATTTATAGGTGGCTTACATAGCCGCTTTTAGATGAGTTTTAATGTTTAGGTTTATTGTCTGTTCTTCTTTTATTCTTTTTTCTTTTGCATATTCTAATTCATGTTCTGCAGTTATAGACAATATCGTAGTAAATGGTAATTGTAAGGGTATATTAAAACATGGAAAATTCGTGGGATATTATGATAGTGGAATGCCAGCATGGGAAGTAAATTTTAAATACAATAAATTGCATGGTAAATTTAAAAGATACTATCCAAATGGTGGTCTGCATTTTGAGGGAAGATACAAGGACGGAGTGCTAGATGGAAAGTTTATACAATACAGACAAGAGGACGGAAGATATTTAAAGGCTAGATTTAAAAAGGGCGTATTGCACGGGTGGCTAGAGGTTTATGAGAATCACTCTAAGATAGATTCTATAAAATTCTATTATGGTGCCATTAAAGAAAGATTATTTTTCTATAAAAATTAATAATTTTTAAATGCTCTATACTCCCCAATAAGCCCCTTGCTAAATTCACATTGCGGATTATCTAGCAGCAAATCCGCTCTGTTATGCTCTATGATTTTGCCATCTAGCATTACACATATTTCATCGCTTAAATGTGCCAAAACATCTAAATCATGGGTAATCAACACATAGCTAAGTGAGAATCTATCCTGCATATCGCTAAGTAGTTTTAGCGTTGCTTTCTGCACAAATTTATCAAGCGCGCTCGTTGGCTCATCAAGAATGAGAATCTTAGGACTTAATGTCATCACCCTAGCTAGTGCCACCCTCTGGCGCTGCCCGCCACTTAGCTCACTTGGATAACGTTGTGCTATATGCATATCTAGCTCTAAAAAGTCAAAAATCTCCTTAATTTTTTCATTCATATTCTCTATTTTATGGAATCTCATCGCCTCCATTATCAAGTCAATAATTTTAAATCTGGGATTAAGACTACCGCCGCAGTCCTGAAAGAGAATTTGCACCTGCCCCCTTAGCTCTCGTAACATTTTTTTATCTTGACTTATAATTTTTTTCATATAAAATTGTTTTCCTTGCGTTGGCATCAAATGCAGGATTCCCTGTGCTAATGTGCTTTTCCCGCTTCCACTCTGCCCCATAATCCCTAATGTTCTACCCTCTTTTATACTTAGATTCACATCTTTAGTAATAGGAATGAAAATCTTTTTAAGAAATCTACTCTTATGCACCCCAATGCTAAAATCACTAAGACTCATAAGAATCTCTCCTCCCTCCCTAACTTCTCGCCGCTCAAGCATACCTGCGTAAAATAAATCCTTTGTATAACTCTCCTTTGGCATAGAGCCAGAATCTAGCCTCTCTACAATCCTACCCTCCCGCATGACGATATAGGAATCACAGAGGATTCTAAGCAGACTTAAATCATGCGTTATAAACAATAATGCGATTCCCATAGTCTCACTAATATCTTTTAAAAGCTTAACAATGCTTAGACTCAACTGCATATCCAGTGCGCTCGTTGGCTCATCACATATTATCAATTTTGGCTTTGCAATAATAGCTATGGCTATCACAATCCTCTGTCTCTGTCCGCCACTTAGCTGATGTGGGTAGCGATTTAGTAGCTCCACATCGATGCCTAACTGTCTACAAGTCTCATAAATATAATCTTTATGAGAATCTAAACCATGAATATCTAGCACCTCCTTAATCTGCTTATAGACCTTGTGTAGCGGATTAAGACAGCCTAGCACATCTTGCGGGATATAGGAGATTTCCCTGCCAATGAGATTATGAGATTTAAATATTTTTTTATCTAAAAGTAGCTTATCCTCAAAATATATTCTGCCAGAGGAAATATCCGCACGAGATTCCAAGCCCATAATAATGCGCGATATAAGACTTTTCCCGCTTCCACTCTGTCCGACTAGCCCTAGCCGCTGATTTTTCTCTATCGTGATATTGATATTCTCAAGGCTAAAATTGTTACCAAAAGAGGCATTTAGATTCTCAACTTTTAACAAATCTACCATTTCATAGCCTTTTTAGCTTTGCGATTTTGCTAAATTCCACGATTTTGCCATGCAGTCTTGCCATGATTTGCGACAATGGAATCTCAAAGTCATACAAATCTGCTGCCCTCTCTAAATTATTACATAAAAAAGTCTGCATATCTTCATAGTTTTCAAACTCATAGCCGATGTAGCACAAAAGCCTGTGCGTATAGCTATCTACGACCATCTCCTCGCGCCTTAGAGCATAATTTAATATGCTAGAGGCACTCTCATTTCCTATACCTTTTTGAGAAAGCAACCATTCTTTACTTACCTCATCATAAAATGTTTCAAAATTACCAAAATCTTTTAGGATATTTCTACATATCATTTGTATTCGCAAAGCTTTTTGATTATGGAATCCAGCTTTTCCAATAATTTCTGAAATCAAATGTAGATTTTCATTGCTAAGAATTTCTAATATTTTATTTTGAAATCTCGTTGTAGAAATCAATGCAAGTTTTGGATACGCAAGATTTTTTACTTCATCAAGTGAGATTTTTTGAGAATCTAGATTCTGACTTTTATTAGATTCCATGTTTTTTTCTGAATCCAACTTTAAGATGTTTCGCTTACGCTCAACATGACGTTTGTTGTCATCTTGAATAACAACATTACCGTCATTCTGAGGCTCTGCCGAAGAATCTTTTTTGGAATCTAGATTCTGTATTGTTTGAGAATCCTTTTTTAAAAAAGTTTTGCATTTGATAGATGTTTCGCATTCACTCAACATGACAGAAGAAATGTTTCGCTTACGCTCAACATGACGTAGTTTGTTTTTAGATTCCCATTTACTTGTTGGAAAAGTCTCCCCCTCACCTTGCGGGAGGGGGTCGGGGGGAGTGCTATTGGAATCTTTAATAGTAGATTCTATTTTGGAATCTAAAGATGTTTTAGCAAACTTCAATATGACGTCATTATTGTCATTCTGAGGCGTAGCCGAAGAATCTAGATTCCACATTATGTTTTCACACTTGTCATTCCAAGTCAAAGGCGAAAAATCTCTTTTAGAATCCAAATCACCCTCAAGCCTTACATACAAAAACTCATACAAACTTTTAATAGCATGAAAACTATTTTCATATTTTGTATTCTGTCCCAAAATGGAGGCTATCACGAAATACAAGCCACTTACCTCATGAGTACTACCCTCTATCTCCACACCATTTCTCACTTCTTTAGAAAGAAAGCTAGGCCACCACCAGCTATTAGCATCTCCTAGATGAAAATGCCTTTTTAAAAAGCAAAGCAGAGTAAAGCCATCGCTAATGCCCTCATGCAATAATTCATCTTTTAACATGTTATTTATATGCTTCTAGCACGAGGTCAATCTCTTCTTTACTACCAAAAAAGCAAGGTGTGCTTTCATGTATTGAATCTACAGGGATTTCCAAAAGCCTATCTTTGGAATCAATGGCAAATCCACCTGCATTCTCAAAAATAAGTGCAAATGGCAATACCTCAAAAAGTTTACGGAGCTTTCCATTTGGCGAGGATTTCGTGGCAGGATAACTAAAGATTCCACCACCTTTACAGAGAATTTGATGTAAATCTGCGACCATGCCACCGCTATATCTAAGTCTATAACCTTTTGCAAAAAATCCCTCTATGAGTTCTTTGTGATTTTTACTCCAATCTTTCTGTGTGCCACCTGGTGCATTTAGATTCCCGCTTTGTTTTAGCGAAAAATCCTGTATAAACTCCCATGAATGCGTAATGTAATTATAAATATAATGAGAGCTTTTACCCTCATTTGCCACTACCATCTCAAGCCTTGGTCCATAGAGAAAATATAAAGAAGCTATGAGATTTTGTGATTTAAACTCATCTTTGTAGATTCCAAAAATGCTACCAATGGTAAGATTACTATCCACAAGAGAGGAGCCATCTAGCGGGTCAAATGCCACTAAAAGCTTTCCTAAGATATTTTCATCATTATCCTGATTACTTTGTCTGCCCTTTTTTAGCATGACAGCCTGTTCCCTCTCCTCACTAGCAAAGCCTTTTATGCCAATCTCACTTAATATTGCACCAAAAAGTTTATCAGCTAAAACATCGACCTTTAACTGCGTATCGCCACTTGAATTTGAATTTTTTGTGTATTCCACATCACGTTTTTGAAGTAGATTTGACACTTGAGTTGCGCCCTTTTGTAGCTCCTGTATGATTTTATGAATATCCATATTATGCTCCCAAATAAAAATAGATTCTACCTAAGCTAGTGTTTTTAATCAAGTCAATAATTTAATATGTATAATTCCGCAGTGTTTTTATACAAAAACTAGGATTACATTATGAAAAACATAATAATAGAAAATCCATTAGACATGCATGTGCATCTAAGACAGGATTCAATACTGCAGGCAGTGATACCCTATACATCGCTATATTTTAGCGGCGCGGTAGTTATGCCGAATTTAGAACCTCCGATTATGACCGCAGATTCCGCTCTGCGTTACAGAGATAATATCATAAAGCTATCTAGCGAGGTATTAGAGCTAGACTGCGATGATATAGATTATAGTGTAGTAAAAATAGATATGAAACGCAAAAGGAAAGAGGATGGAGGCTTCCTTTATGACAGAGATAGTATGATAAAGCCATCTGATATAGAGGAGCATTTTACGCCATTTATGACGTTATATGTGCATGATAAATTAAACACACATGAGATAAAAAGGGCGTATGATAATGGCATAAGAATCCTAAAACTATATCCAAAAGGCGCCACTACAAATTCTGAAAATGGTATGAAAAATGTGCTAAGCGATAATTTATTTGAGTTGCTAGAGGAGGCAAGTAAGCTTGGTATGATTCTAAGCGTTCATGGCGAGAGTGCTGGCTTTAGCATGGATAGAGAGAGGGAATTTTTAGAGGTTTTTCACTATCTAGCAAGGAGTTTTCCGAATCTAAAAATTATCATAGAGCATATTAGTGATAGATATTCACTAGATTCCATAGCGAGATATGATAATCTCTACGGCACGATAACATTGCATCACATGCTACTTACACTAGATGATTTACTAGGTGGAAAGCTTAATTGCTTTGCATTTTGTAAGCCCATTGTAAAAACGCCAAAGGATAGAGATGCAATATTAGAAGCTGCACTTAGTGGCTACAAGAAAGTCTGCTTTGGCTCTGATAGTGCCCCACACACAATAGAGGCAAAATATCAGGGGGCAGCAGGAATCTTTAGTGCCCCCATAGCATTGCAGGGTCTTTGTAATGTATTTTCAAGGCATGATAAATTATCAAATCTTCAAGCCTTTGTTAGCGATAATGCGATGGATATTTATAACATAAAGCTAAATGTGAGAAAGAAAATCAAGCTTGTAAAAACACCGTTTTCATTCAAGAGGAGTATAAAATCTGATGTCGGAGATATAGGTGTATTCATGGGAGATGAATATTTCGCATATAAAATACGTGAGTTAAAAATCATGCTTTAGGTTAAAAAATGCGTATTTATGACATAGCTTTTTATATATTTCTATGTGCTGTCGTAATATTTACAATGTTTGTTAATATGCGTAAAAGCGATTTATCTTTTCATAACAATACCATAAACTTAGAATCCTACCCAATCTTTGAACATGTCTTTATAGCTAATGATAAAAAGATTTCATCATTAAATATCAATCGTTTAAAGGACAATGAATATCTCATTTCATATATGGCAGATTCTAATATCTATGCTATCCCGTTTTTCCCTAGCAGATATTCTATGAAAGATTCAAATGGCAAGTGGAGCAATGCGATAGTGGCAGATAAAATGTGGGGAGAGCCTTTTATGCTATTAGAGCAGGAGACATTGCTAAAAGAGATTGGATTATGGAGTGATAAAAAAAGAATAACTAGCTTTATGCTACAAAATAGTGGCGATAATCTATACATGATAGCAAATGTAAATGTCGCAAAAAAGCTAAACAGAGCATATATCTTTAAATCAAATAATTTAGATTTTAGATTCTATAAAAAGCCATCAATCGATTTTAATGCAGGTCTGGGATATGTCTTTAGAAGTGCATTTTTGGAATCTCATAGCGATTATGGCATAGAGAATTCTCCTAATGGAAATATGAATGGATATTTCATTATCCCATTTGATTCTACAATAGGACAGAAAAGAGTTACATTTGGAATCTTTGACAATAGATTTAATCTAAAAGACATTATACGTCCAAATGATTTAAGTAACTCAAATCAAGCCTCAATCATAGCACTCCCAGATAATTACAAAATAAATATTACAAATGACGATAAAAATAACATTTCATATTCATGTATATCTGCCTATCAGTCTGCAAATATCCTAAATATACAAACCTGCCAAAGTGGCAATGCAATTTTAAGCTTTAATGACATTTCACAAAGTGGCATAGGAAATATAGAATCTTTTCGCTTAGCAAATATTGGATTCTACCCCGCACTCATCTACACAGATGATAAGGGGAAAACTCTAAATCTTGCTATATGGAATGGAAGCGATTTTGAACCTCTAGTCATAATGGATAAGGATAATCATATTTCAAATATTGCCATTACCTCGTATGGCTCATACGCATACATAGCCTATATTAAAGATTCTGATAAAAGCATTAATATCATTTTTCTAAACGAAAAATATATTTATGATTTGATAGAAAATACAAGTGAGAATCTACCTAGCTTGTAAAAAATGCCAAATATAATAATTTCATAATAAAAATGTGTATAAACTACAATATATATTTGCATTAATGCTTATATTACATACATTTTTATTTTTAGATTCTATTTTATAAAAATAAAATGCTAAAAATGTTACTTTTCTACCATTTTACAACGTTTTATCATCAGAATCTTATGAAAAATTTTGCTATTTTTATAAGTTATTATTATAGTTAATAGCAATTCAAGCTTTTGGAGATGGAATATGAAAGATAGGATTGACTTAAACAGCGACATGGGTGAATGTTTTGGTCCATGGATTATAGGTGATGGCGTTGATGATGAGATTATGCCTCTTATTAGCAGTTGTAATATTGCGGCTGGATTTCATGCTAGCGACCCAAATATCATGCGACACTCTGTCGAGCAGGCAAAAAAGCATGGCGTAGAGGTAGGTGTGCATCCGGGCTTTAGAGATTTAGTTGGCTTTGGTAGGAGGCATATCGTAGCAAGTGCTAGCGAGCTAGTCAATGACTGCCTCTATCAGCTTGGGGCATTGCGTGAGTTTGTTAGTCTAAATGGCTTAAAACTTCATCATTTTAAGCCACACGGCTCACTATATATTCATGCGACAAAAAATAGAGAATTTTCTGAGGCTATTATCTCTACTTTGCAAAAGATTGATTCTAATCTACCCATTTATACAATGGAGAATACAGAGACAATCAAAGTCGCACGAGAGCTAAAGCACCCTTATGTTAGGGAATTTTACGGCGATAGGGATTATGGAGATGATGGGCAGCTTGTCATGGTAAGACGTGCTAGGGCATATACGCCAGATGAGGTAGCACAGAAAGTCCTACTAGCATGTAAGGAAGGCGTGGTGCAGAGCGTTACAGGCAAGATGATAGAGATTGATTTTGATTCTGTCTGTATCCATAGTGATACTGCTGGGGCATTAAGTCTTATTAGTGCAACGCGAGATTTGTTACTAAAAAGTGGTATAAAGATAGAGAAACCTATCATACATAGAGGTTAATTTTATTTGTAAGGAGAAATTATGGCAGAAGTAGTAAGTCCGATTCCAGGAACATTTTATAGGAAACCAAATCCAGATGCGGCACCATTTGTCGAGGTAGGCAGTGAGGTTAATGAGGACACCACCGTGTGCTTGGTAGAGGTTATGAAAACTTTTAATGAGATAAAGGCTGGGGCAAAAGGCAAGATTACAAAGATTCATGCAGAGAATGAAGCCTTTGTAAATCCGGGCGATGTCTTATTTACCATAGAGTAGTCATAGCAACTATTAGATTCATACCTTTCCCTAGAGAGATTTTTTGACTTTGGGGAATCTCATGTCTGGATTCTAATATTATTAGGTAATTTTTGTTTTTATAAGCTTAGGAATGTATAAAGGATTGTTATGAGTTATAAACCAAAGAAAATAAAAAAAGTTCTAATCGCTAATCGTGGCGAAATAGCCGTGCGGATTATCCAAGCCTGCCATGAGCTAAACATGGAAGCCGTGGCAATCTACACCGATGCAGACAAAGGGAATCTAGCCTCGCAGTTAGCCGATGAGGCTATCCATATAGGAGAATCTCTAGCACATAAAAGCTATCTTAACAAAGAAAAAGTCATAGAGGCAGCACTAAAGGCTGGGGCAGATGCCATTCATCCGGGGTATGGATTCCTAAGTGAGAATGCTGACTTTGCAAAGCAGGTAGTAGATAGCGGATTAATCTTTGTAGGTCCTAGTAGCGATATTATCAAAACAATGGGCGACAAAGCACAGGCTATACTAAAGGCAAAGGAAGCAGGAGTGCCTACAATCCCTGGCACAGAAGTTTTAAGCGATAAAAGTGTCGCACTAAGCGAAGCAGAGAAAATCGGCTACCCTCTAGTGATAAAGGCAATCGCAGGCGGGGGCGGAAAGGGCATAAGGATTGTAGAGAAAAAAGAAGATTTACTCTCACAATTTGAGATAGCCACCACAGAGGCAAAGGCGGCATTTGGCAATGGCGGCGTGTATTTTGAGACATATCTGCCAAGGGCAAAACATATCGAGGTGCAGGTGCTAGGCGATGGTGAAAATGTCGTGCATTTGTATGACAGAGAATGCTCACTGCAAAGGCGAAGGCAGAAAGTCGTAGAGGAGGCACCTAGCCCTAGCATTGATAGCGAGATTCGAGAATCTCTTTGTCAAAGCGCCTTAAAATTAGCAAAGCTTGTAAAATACAAGGGTGCTGGGACACTTGAGTTCCTCTATGACATGGATAAAAAGAAATTCTACTTTTTGGAGATGAATACTAGAATCCAAGTCGAGCATGCCATTACAGAGATGATTACAGGCATTGACATCGTGCGTGAAATGCTAATGATAGCCGATGGAGTGCCTTTGCGATTTAGCCAAAGTGATATAAATATTCGCGGCGCTTCCATTGAGATTAGAATCAATGCTGAGGACCCAAGCAATAATTTCTTCCCAAGCCCTGGTAAAATCAATGATGTCTTCTACCCCACAGGAGCTGGAATCCGCATAGACACAATGCTATTTAATGGCAGGGTGATTCCACCTTTTTATGATTCTATGGTAGCAAAAATGATTGTCTATGATGAGAATAGGGATATGGCAATCTCGCGTATGAATAGGGCTTTAAGGCAGATTCGCATAGATGGCATTAAGACGACTATCCCGCTTTTCAAGGATTTATTCACAGATGCTAGGGTATGCGCAGGTGATTATGATATTAATTACTTAGAATCATGGCTAAGTAAGTAATTGCAAATAAGGAGAAGTTATGTTTAAATATACTTTTGGTGGCGATGAGTTTTTGTATGTGGAGGTTAGCGAAGAGGGCATGAGCCTTGAGGCTTTCTTTAAGGCAATGGCAATCTGCTCTAAGCTAAAAGAGAGAAATGTAAAAGGCATTACAGAGATTTGCCCTGCAAATGCTAGTTATATGATTCGCTTCAATCCCGATGTCATACACTACAATGACGCGCTAAATATCCTAAAAGAGCTAGAGGGCGAGGCTAGTAGTGGGAATCCAGAGCTTGAGACTAGAATCATAGAAATGCCAGTCTTCTATCAAGACCCATATACGCATGAGACTTTGATGAGATTTAGGAATAATCATCAGGTAAGAGGCGAGGGTTCTACCTTTGATGCAAATATGACAGACCTAGAGTATGGCGCAGAGATTAATGGCTATGCTAGTGTAGATGAGTTTATAAAAGCACATCATGAGAATCCATGGTTTGTAAGTATGATAGGCTTTGTTGCAGGTCTTCCTTGGCTATATCAGCTAGTGGAGAGAAAAAAGCAAATAGAAATGCCAAAATATCTCATCGCCCGCACAGATACACCAAAGCTAACCATAGGACATGGCGGCTGCTTTGGGTGCGTCTATGCGGTACGTGGGGGCGGCGGCTATCAAATGCTAGGAATTACCCCTGCACCTGTGTGGGACCCTGAGGCTAGACTTGATTACTTCAAGGGGGAGATGGTATTTCTAAATCCGGGCGATATTATCAAATATAAGCCCATTAGTGAAAATGAATACAACAAGGCATTAAAGCAGGTAGAGGACGGAAGCTTTACATTAAAGATTAAAAAGGCAAAATTCTCACTAAAAGAGTGGCAGGAAAATCCACTCTCATATAATAAAAAACTTTTGGAGGTGCTAAATGGCTAGTATCAAAGTGATTAAACCCGGCATTGCGACCTATGTAGAAGATTCTGGACGATATGGCTACTATCATTTGGGAATCCCACCAGGTGGAGCTTTAGACCAGATGTCTTATAAGGCGGGGAATCTACTTTTAGGAAATGACATAAATGCTGCTGCGCTTGAAATCTCTCTTATGGCACCTGAGCTTGAGTTTGATTCCAAATGCTATGTGGCAATCACTGGAGCAATGATAGAGCCGATTGTAAATGGCGAAAAAAAGGAATGCTATACCGTGATAGAAATCAATGCAGGAGATAAACTAACATTTGGATTCTTGCGTGGCGGTGCGAGGGCATATATCTGCGTTAGCGGTGGCATTGATGTGCCTGTGGTAATGGGGTCGCGCTCAACCTATCCGCTAGGTGGCATCGGTGGCTATAAGGGTAGAAAGCTAGAGGCTGGAGATGTGCTACCTGTGGGG
Source organism: uncultured Helicobacter sp. (assembly GCA_949287835.1). Classification (GTDB taxonomy): domain Bacteria; phylum Campylobacterota; class Campylobacteria; order Campylobacterales; family Helicobacteraceae; genus Helicobacter_A. The sequence goes on along the minus strand of CASEHV010000037.1, from coordinate 36,557 downwards.
AATTTTAGCCATAATCCAAAGGTTGGCAGGAGTTTAGATTCTGAGTTTCGCATAAAACTAGAAGATACAGAGACAATTAGGGTTGTGATGGGATTGCAGGATTATAAGCTAACAGATGAAAGTGTAGAGCAGTTATTTAAAGATACTTTTAATGTATCAAGTGAGGCAGATAGAAGCGGGTATAGATTCAAAAATGGTGCGAAATTTAAATATAAGAATCTACCTCAGCCGTTTGGCGCAGGAAGTAATCCTAGCAATATCCCAGATGCGTGCTATCCTGTCGGTTCTATGCAGGCACCGGGAGGAAATGAGCCTATCGTATTGCTAAGAGATGCGCCAAGTGGCGGCGGCTTTGCGATGTATTGCACAGTCATTAGTAGCGACATGGATAAGCTAGGGCAGCTACCTCCAAACCACAAGGTGAGATTCCAAAAAGTCAGCATGGACGAAGCACTAGAGGCAAGGAAAGTCTATAGTGCAAAATATGAGAGATTGGTGAAGAGTCTGGCATAAAATTTCTTGTAAAAAGTAAAAAATCTTGCAGACAAAGGCTAGAATGGGTAGATTACCCTCACATGAGAGATTCCCATTTATAGCTAATTAAGATATTTTTTAAATCATTTTTTATTTATAAAACTTTAGCAATCCCCTCTTATCTCTATCCTACCTTTCCATGGCAACTACGCCACTTCTAATAATCTCTTTTGGCATGAAGTTTTTGATAGAGGATATAAGATTGCTTATTGTTTGGCTATCGCCACCAACGCTAAAAATCACATTTTTCTCACTAAATCCTACAATCTTGCCGCCACAGGCATTGATTAGTGAGCTAACGGCACCTATTTTTTCGTTATTCTCAAACTTTATAAGCACCATCTCTTGTGATACTACATCGCTACTTTCAATGACATTTAGCACAGGCACGATTTTATGCAACTGCTTTATAATCTGCTCTAGCACTCTCTCATCGCCACGCGTAGATATAGTAATATAGGATAGATTACTATCTGGCATGGGTGCTACCGTGAGGCTATGTATATCATATCCGCGACTAGCGAAAAGACCTGAGATTCTAGCAAGGACACTATGCTCATTTATTACTGTAATGCCAATAATTCGTTTCTGCATATCCTGCCTCCTATTCTAATATCATTTTATATAGCGGATTGCCACCTGGCACCATGGGCAGCACTATCTCTTCTCTATCTACCCATACATTGATAAGGCTAACCTTCGGGCTATCAATCGCACTTTGCAATGCTTCTTTAAACTCATCTTTGCTTCTCACATCAAAGCCTAGTGCCCCAAAACTTTCTGCTAACTGCTTAAAGTTTGGCTGGGACAAATTCACATGAGAGAGACGTTTCTCATAAAAGAAATCCTGCCACTGCTTTACCATGCCAAGATATGCGTTGTTTAGGATAATATTAATGCTTTTAATACCAGATTCCACACAAGTCATTAGCTCCTGTATATTCATAAGTATCCCGCCATCGCCACTAATGCTAAGGGCAATTTTCTCCGCTCCGCCATTTCTTCTTTGCTCCTCTAGTGCCACTGCTACGCCCATATTTGCAGGCATACCATAGCCCATAGTGCCAAGACCGCCGCTTGTGATAAACTGCCGCTTGTGCGATAGAGGATAGAACTGCGCCACCCACATCTGATGCTGCCCTACATCTGTGGTAATGACTGCTCTCTCTCCTAGCATTCTGCCAATCTCCTCTATAACCCACTGCGGTTTTAGAATCTCTTGAGTGTCGTTGTATTTTAGCGGATGTGCATCGCTCCATTTTTTTAGCTTAGATAGCCATAACTCTCTTTCTTTGGCAATATCCTCGCTAATCTTTTTATCTTTTAGCTCTTTTATTAACTCTTGCAATACAAGCTTTAAATCCCCGACAATAGGATAGCTAACATCGATGATTTTGCCAATAGAAGTGGGGTCTACGTCTATATGTGCGATTTTGGCAAATTTGGCAAACTCGCTAACCTTACCTGTAACCCTATCATCAAATCTTGCTCCAAGGCTAATTAGTAAATCGCACTCGCTTGTAGCCATATTTGCCGCATAAGTGCCGTGCATACCTAGCATACCTATGAAATTCGGACTGCCCTGTGATGCCCCCCTTGCCATTAGTGTCTCCACACTTGGAATCTGAGTTATCTCAAGCAGTGTTTTTATCTCATCATAGCTATTTGATAGCACCGCCCCGCCACCTATGTAGAAAAGTGGATTTGCAGACTGCAAAATCGCAAGGGCAAGTTTCTTTATCTGTCTAGCATTGCCCTTTGTAGTAGGCTTATAACTAGCCAAAGAAATGCTATTTGGATACACAAACTCCCCGCTTAATGCACTAATATCCTTTGGAATATCTACCAGCACAGGACCTGGGCGACCGCTCCTTGCTATATAAAACGCCTCTTTTAGAATACGCGGTAACTCCTCTATGCTTTTTACAAGATAATTATGCTTTGTGCAAGGGCGCGAGATTCCAACCGCATCTATCTCTTGAAACGAATCTGTGCCAATTTGTGGCAGGGGGACCTGTCCGCTAATAATAACAAGCGGTATAGAATCTGTAAATGCGGTAGCAATGCCCGTTACAGCATTGGTAAAACCCGGACCTGAGGTAACGATTGCCACGCCGACCTTGCCACTAGCCCTAGCATATCCATCTGCGGCGTGTACCGCCCCTTGCTCATGGCGAGTAAGGATGTGTCGAAAATAATTTTGTTTATAAATCTCATCATAAATATTTAATACAGCACCGCCCGGATAGCCAAATACGACTTCTACACCCTCTAGGTGCAAAGCCTCTATTAGCATTCTTGAGCCATTCATTTTCATTATTTCTTCCTTTGACAAAATGAGTTTTAATATATACCACAAAATATGATGATTTTGGAGTTTTTTAGCAAATATCTACTCATTACTCTTCTCTTCATAACTCCTACCAAGATAATATCCCAAAATAGACCATGCCAAAGCGACAAAAGCGCCTCCTAATAGCACGATATTAATGCCGCTTTTAGATAACAAGCCCTCAATCTGTGAGGATATAGAATCCCCGCCACGATACACGACTACATCAAGGAAGCTTTTCACTTTATACTTAGAATCTGAATCAAGTGGCACAAAAAGCATTTCGCGCCCAGGCTTAATGAGTGCATATTCGCCAACCCTACGAATGCACATGACAACCACAAAAGGTAGGAACATAGGGTGAGTAAAGATTAGAATCACAAAGCCTATGGCGACCACAAAGCCTAGCGAGGATAGTAGCCACTTTAGCCCTATGTATTTTGCAATCTTGCTTGTAAGAAATATCTGTATGATAAAGCTAAAAGTATTTACAATAAAATCAATGTCAGCAAATGCTGCGGTTTTTTCCTCCCTTGTGTGAAAAAGAATATCAATGATTCTACCCTGCTCTATATATAAAAATGTGCTAACGCTAGTTAAAAGCAAGATAAAACATGCCACAGACAAGAGATACCTAGACTTAAAGACAATAGAGAATCCCACGAAAGGATTCTTAGCGCCTATTGGCTTCTCAAAAGTTTCTCTCAAAGATTCCTTGTCATCTCGCATTATAAAAGCAGATTTAATCACAAAGCCTTTTATCACTAAGGCAATAAGCAAAAATGCCATGGATAAAAACATATAATCAGAAATATCTATCTCAACGCTAAACACTCTTTTAGCAAAATAACCTATGCCATTGCTACCTACAAGGAATGAGCCTGCAATAGAGCCTAGCGAAACACCTGCTGAGATGATTCCAAACAATCGCTTACTAGAATCCTTTGTAAAAACATCGGCTAATAAACTCCACGCACTAGAGATGGCAAACAGACTAAAGACACTTACCCATACAAAAAATATGCGTGAGAGCCATATAAACTCCGCTGAATCCTTTTCTATCAATCGTATGGCAATGAAAAATGCAAAAAGATTTGTAATAAAGAATATATACACGCCGTTTAAATAATTCTTTCTCTTTGCACGTGAGCTAAGATACATAGCGGCGATGGAGGCTATAATAGTGGCAATGAATGTGCCTAGAAATAGCCATTTTAAATCATCAGTGCCTTTATCAATGCCTAGTGCATCTCTTATGGGTTTTATCACAGCATAGCTTGCAAAGACAAAAAATAAAAGTAGCACGGAGGATATAAGTAGTGGAATCTCCTCTTTTTTCACACTAAAGATTGTAAAAAATATTTTCATAAATATCCTTAAATAATCAAACAAAACTTTAGCTATTATGCTACCTAGATTCTATAAATGCAAGGGACTTTCTAGGTATGGCAACTTTGCTATTAAAAAATATTAGCATTAAAAAAAGTAGCATTGAGATAGGAAATGTGCCATTTCACATACCATTTATCATAATGCTTATCATCAATGTAGTCCTGCTATTATTTATGATAAGCGATACTAGCATTTATATAAAGGAGGCTAGAGGCTTCTTTGAGAATGCTACTTTCCCCTATAAAATCGCAAATCTAGGTGTGTCGCTCTGCATGTATCTAACAGGCAATCCTCTATTAAATGACTATGGTCTTAGAATCCCTTTTGTGCTTATACACATTGCAAACTGCATATTAATGTATGCTATCTCCTTGCGATTTTTTACGCATAAAAAAGACGCACTCCTTTGCGTTGGAATCTTTATGCTGATTCCAGGCATTAGTGTAGGCGCTCTCATCGTATCTAATATTGGCATTATTATTTTCCTATCTTTATCGCTAATTTATTATCAGATGAGATATAACAGAATCTTATATGTGAATGTAATCCTTGCCTCAATTCTTGATTCAGGTGGGGCTGTGCTATGCCTTGCCCTATTTTTCTACACACTAATACATAGGAATCACAAAACGCTTATATTCTCCATTATTTTCTTTGGGGTAAATATGTATATTTTCACGCCCATACACGGCGTGCCTCGTGCCTATTTCATCGATACCATCGGACTTTTGGCTATCATTTTTACCCCTGCATTCTTTATCTACTACACCGCCACGCTTTATATTAGCACGATTAGAGATAGGGTTATTTTGCTAAATCTCATTCCTTTTATAGGCATTATTTTTTCCTTGCTGCTTTCAGTGCGACAGCAGGTTTTGCTTGAGAGCTTCCTGCCGCCTATAAGCGTGGGTGTGCCGATACTGCTTCGCAGAATCTTATTTGACATACGCACGAGGCTACCGCAGTTTAGATTCAAATATCATCTTAGATTCTCTGTTATCATTGCTTTATTGTTGTTTGGAAATCTTGTCTTATATGGTAATAAGCTAACTTATCTTTTTGATAAAAATAGGAATTTTGCCTTCTCATTTTATGGAGCAAAGGATATTGCCAAAACATTGCAAGATAGAGGAATAACAAATATTAGGATTCCAAATAAAGAATTAGCATTAAGACTTAGATTCTATGGCATAAATGATGGGGATAAATACAAACTGCTAGAAATAGGAAATGGGGATATAGAAGTTAGAATGTTAAATAGAAAAGTGGCAAGTTATAGGGTGTTTTGAAATTTTCTATTATAATCTCAATTATTTATCTTAAGGAATGTTATGAATGAAGTGCAAATCTTAGTGCTTGATTTTGGTAGTCAATATACGCAGTTGATTGCAAGACGTCTAAGAGAATATGGAGTATATACCGAGATTGTGCCTTATTTTGAAAAATTAGATTCTATAAAGGCTAAAAATCCAAAGGGCATTATTCTTAGCGGCGGACCTGCGTCTGTGTATGAAGAGGATTCCTATAAGCCAGATAGCAATATTTTTACACTAGGCATTCCTGTGCTTGGAATCTGCTATGGTATGCAGTATATCGCATATCATTTTGGCGGTGAAGTGATAAGGGCAAAGGAGCAGGAATTTGGCAGGGCTAGGCTAGAAATTTTGCCCTCTTTCATTGCTAAAAAATTTTCGCAAAGCAGTGATGTAGAAAGAATCTTTCTAACATGGAGGGACGCATTCTTCTCATCTCATAGCTTTATGTCAAAGAATATGCTAGATGACATAGCACAGACATTGTATCTTAGAGTGAAAGAAAGTCAAAATCTACTCTTAGCAGATGATTTTTCATCATTTGGATTCTATGACATGCTAGATGATATATGCTACTTTGAATGCTATAAAATCAATCATGATATATCACAGCAGGATTTAGTAAGAGATTTTCTCTATGCGATAGCAGGTAATGCAAAAAGATTCCAAACACAGTGGGATATACACGATGAGAGCGGTATTAACGCATTTTTGGCACTGGGATTTAGCAAGGGAGAAAAACATGGCAAGATGATAGATTTGATGCTAGAAGTATCTTATGGGAATCTGTTTGAGAATGTGGGGCAAGATAGCATTGTGTGGATGAGTCATGCTGATAAGGTATGCAGGATTCCAGAGGGATTTGTGGAATTAGCAAGGTCAAATAACACTCGCTACTGCGTCATCGCAAATTTTACTAAGAATATATACGCAATGCAGTTTCACCCAGAAGTTGTGCATACGCAATATGGCGGACTTTTCTTAAAAAACTTCGCAGTTAATATTTGCAAGTCTAGCACAGATTGGAATATGAAAAACTTTATAGAGCATGAGATTCAAAGAATTAGGAATATTGTGGGGATTGATTAATTTTGTAATTTAGTAGGGATTAAAACTATCACATAACAGAATCAAAAATTATCCAAAAATAAAAATAAAACAATAAGTGGCAAACGTCAAAGGATTCTATAATATAAATGTCAAGTTTTTCTTAAAATTTATGTATTTTTAAGCATGTAAAACATATAATTGCAATAGTTTGTTCTTATGAGGAAATTATTATGTCAATCCTTGTAATCGAAGAAGATATGCAAAATAGGAAATTATTAAAAAAAAGTCTCTCTGAAGCTAATTTCGTAGTGAAATTTCCAATCTCGCCTATAGATTTGGCAGAGAATATTCCGCATGATGTAGATGCAATCATCATAGACCTTCATCTAAGTGTGATTGATGCGATTTCTTTGTGTAGCGATATTAGAATGCAAACAAAAGTTCCGATTATAGTTTCCTCCCATATAAATGATGTCGCACATAAAATCAGAGCCTTTGATGTGGGCGTTGATGATTATATGACAAAGCCCTATCACATGGCAGAGTTGGTAGCTAGAGTTAGAGCATTGCTAAGACGAATGGATACTAGAGAGATGATTTTTGGGAATCTAAATGTCGATGCCAAAAGGCGAATGGCAAAGCTACATGACCAATCTCTTGATTTAACCAACACTGAATTTGATATTTTACTATTTTTAATAGAAAATCGACTTCAGCCAATAAGCAGGGATAGAATCGCATTAACCATAAATGCCATTCATGAAGAAACAGGTCTTAGAAGCATAGACACACATATACGAAATATACGAAACAAGCTAGGGGATTCCGCTAAATCACCAAAATATATACAATCTGTCTGGGGCGTTGGATATAAATTCTGCTTGTAATACTCTAAAATCACTCACACACTCCTCGCCACTCGTAGATTCTAGCGTTATCATTATAGACTTGCTTTTGGCTGCATTGACTAAATCCTGGCGGTGTTATATATCCAGAATCTATCGGGGCTACACTAGGGGGGACAACGGGACATACCCTAGGACTACATACGGGCTTGTAATCATAGGAGTTTTCACATATAGTTTGCACCTCACCATTTACACACTCGCAGTTACATTTACTATATGCAAAAAGACTAAAAGCAAAAATCAATAACACATATCTCATGGCACAATCCTTTTCAAAGTTTTTTGTAATAATCAAACTCTGTTTTACTAATTCTCTTTTTGCTAGGCTGGTATAAAACCTCTGGAATCACCACTTCCTCTTTTTTTTGTCTCTTTATAATTAATATTTGTTTTTTAGAATCAATCCATTTTCTTATATGAGTAGATATAGGAGAAAATATCCTAGACAAAAACTCAAAGACATAAAAAATTACCTTGATGGCAATAATAAAGCCAACAATACTGAGAAATATAAGAAATATAATAAGAAGTGGCAACCAAATAAAACGTAAAATCCACAATATAAATGCAATAATTGCCACAGTTATAACAAACTCTGGGACGATGCAAAATAAAACAATTCCTATAGCAATAACAATATAAGTCATTAGCTATCCAATCATCTCTTTATTGCCTCAAGATATTCTTTGCCAAAATAAGATTCTATAAGCTCATCTATTTTGCCATCTTTAATAGCCTTGTGCAAGGCAGTATTAAACTTATCTGCCAAAAACTCATTTGTAAAAATAAAATAAATGGGGACTTTTTCAAAATAAAAATCAGTAACCCTAATATCTATATTCTGCGATTTTATCAAATCATTAGCGGCTATGGGGTCATTTATAATAGCAGCTACTCCGCCTCTGGCTAAATCTGCAAAAAGTGGCGGGGTATTTTTATAATACGCTATGGATATATTTAAATCTGGGTGTTCCTTTAAAAACTGCTCAAGATTTCTAGCGTGATTTGAACCAACAGTAACGCCTATTTTCTTACCCTTTAAATCCTGCAGTGTATTTGCATCTGAGTTTTTATTAACTATCAAGGCACTAAGGCCATAGAAATATGGCTCATTGGAGAAAATATATTTTTTCTCTCTCTCCTCTGTTTTTGCTATTTGACTTGCGATAACATCGACTTTACCAGAATCAAGACTAGAAAAAATCGCATTCCATGGCATAGGCTGAATCTTTACCGTAGCTCTAGCATCAATATATCTTACCACAAGCCTTAGTGCATCATTGTCAAATCCTGTAGGCACTCCGTTCTTATCAACATAAGCAAAGGGTCTATATCCCGACTCGCTACCGGCTCTTATTTCATGTTTTATATCTGCATGAACTAAGCCAAACAATATAGCCATAGCAAAAATAATCTTTCTCATAAATACTCCTTTAAAAGTTAATCATTCTATCAAAAATCAACACAAAAATTAATGCAAAATTAGTCATTTTTTGCATTTGCAGATAATACCGCATCAAGTATTTTCGTAGCTACCTTTGCACTTTGTCGTAAATCCATGATTTCTCTGATTCTATATCGTATCAATTTTTCATTTTCTTTTGACACAGAGCTAAGTAGCATTGGGATATTCTCAAACTCATTTCTGGCACCCGGTAATTCGCAGAATAATCTATGAATCTCGCTTGGCAGAAGCTCTAATATAGTATCTACTATCAAATCTCTATCTATTTTCTTAATCTCTCCTGCCTTTCCTATTTTTGCCAAATGTTTATCATGCAATAATTTTTTCTCAAGTCTGCTAATAACGCATTCTAGTAATACCTTTCTTGTTGCCTGCACCCATACATTTAACGCAGATAAAGAGGTTTTTACTTTGTCGTTAAAATCTCTCATAATTTCATTGTGCTGCTTTGTGAAAGTATCATAGATTCCTAGATTAAATTCCTCTAGGCTTAAATATCTATCCATGCTTACAAACGGTGGCTTTTTCTGCAATACTAGATGATGCCCCTTGCTTATCCATTCTTTTAGGACATAATTAAAAGATTCCAAACTATCGTCTATATTCTGCGATACATAGGATACAAAACGGCTAATTTTTGTAAGTAGATTCTTATGCTTACGTGCTAATAGACTTTGAGAATCATCTAGCTCCCTTAATAGTTCCTCTTGATTGATTTGATAGCCTTCATAGACAATTTTTTTATTTGTAATGTTATCAAGGAAGCTAGGATTGCTAGGACGCGTGGATATTTTTATTGTCTCCATGCTATCTAGGATACTATCCACCATGCTATCTAAATATTTTTTAATGCTTTTTGATATGGATATAAATGCTTCTTTATTGTATTCTGCATGTAGTTTTAATGCCCGTGAGCAAAGCATCAAGGTAGCCTTGTGATATTCATTATCTAGCAATTTATAATGCGCAAAAAGCATTTTGTAATGAGAATCTATCACTCTATTTTTATCTAGCGCGTCTTTTAGCAAAGACATGCCCCTGGATACCCTTGCATTTTGCAGACTTTTTTGCATGGATTCTGAGATTTTATTTAATTTATCTTGCTGAATCTTATCTAGCGTGTAATCTTCCCTTTCGTTAAAAAAGGATTCTACATTTGTCTTTAGCCCATCTAGCATGGATACTACAGTATCAAGATTGCGATTTTTTGATGTGATTTGCTTACTAAGCAAACCAAAGCTTTTTTGTAGCATAGCCCTCTCATCTAGCCTGTATCCATAAAATAGATTCCACAAATCTATTTCATAGACTTCATTTAGTCCAAATGTTTCATCAATATAATTTTTAGTATTAGAAATCTGCTCTAATAGCTCACCTTCCTCTATCTCCTTATTAATATGCGTTAGTAATGTTATAACCTGCTTTTTTTTGAGAATCTTAGCTAGGGAATCTTTATTAATTTTTGAGTTTAGCTCAAATATCCAAAGTATCAAATCTATATCTTTTAACGACCCTAAAGATTTTTTATCAAAACCATCACTTGGCTTTACTATTTCAATATTTTTTAATATCTCATCATTGATAAAAATCTCAAAATAATCTATCTCTTCTAAATTTGCCCCACTAAATTCAAATGTATGTAGATTAATGCTCATGGAGTAATTTTTACAATGTGCAATAACAAATTTATGTGTAGAGTATTTAACCACAATCCTTTTTTGTGCTAATAAATTATTGAGTGGAAGAATGGAATCTTTTAGCAAAACATTAATGAAAATAATCTTTGCCATATCATTGCCACCCACAAGCATAACCCTAAATGGCGAGGCATAATTTTCCCTTATTTGTTTATAGTAATTTTTTAGCTCATTTGTGGGGTGGAATTTAGGATTTGTCATGATTTTTTCTACATGACGTATTTCGCTAAAAATATCACTAGAAGTATCCTTGTATAAATTGCTGTAATAATAGTCATTAAATTCTTTAATGAATGTATCTAATAATGAAATATCCTTTTTTTTCTCAGTTTTGGCACTCATGTATTTTCCTATTGTTTATTTACGCATTCAAGCATTGCTAAAATATCCTTGCACTCCTGCATATCATAGTCTATGGAATCAAGGCTAACTGTATGCTGATAATAACGCAAAAAGCAAGATTCCAAAATCATCTCAACCTTTTTTGCAAAATCTCTCAAGGTCTGCATTCGTGTATTAAACAAGCTATCAATATTTCGCTCCAATATATTAAAATAATAATCAAAGCTATCTTTTATGGGTTTTATAATATTATCCTCCCTTATGTCATTTCTTTTAATATTATTTGGCAGTATGGAATCAATTCTATTATAAAGATGTGTAGCGATGATTACATTGCTATTATCAAATATATCTCCATCTGTAATATCTGCAAACTCCTTATGCAGTAGCGATAAAATACTATCATGTTCCTTTGTAATGCAAAGAGTAGAGAAAATAGAACGTCTGCTTTTTTGCAATAAAGCATTAATATGTTGCACCTCCCCTAGCCCCATAGAATATCCATGAAAAATATCTGATAGCCCACGAAGACCAACAACCAAACTCTGTATTGTGGAATCTTTTAGACGTTTCACATTAAAGCCCGTGCGCCGCCGCATTTCATAATTCAAAGATTGAATAAACTGGGAATATAGATTGTCCTTTAGATTCTTAAAAGATGTGTAAAAAGATGAGTATTGTGCTAGAAGCTTTTTGTGAATCTCTTGAAATTGAATCCTCAAAGCATTAATGCTATGTGAGACTTCATCATATTGTGATTGCGAAATATTTCTCATAGTATCTTTATGTGTGCTTTTTGACGAGTGAAAATAATTATTGCAAAAAAGACTCATAAAGCACTTTATCATTTCTACATCATAATGTGTAAGCGGTGTTTCGAAGGCATCTTTAAACAAGTCATTTTCTAAAGATGGAATAGCACTAGAGTTTATATCAAATCCACTATCAGAGTTTGATGCCTTATCGCCTCTAAAGCAGTATGCCACGTATGCAGAAACAAAATAGCACTGCAGTTTTTTTAGAATCTTTGCCTTGTTTGACTGCTGTGATAGTTTATTTTCAACGAGAGATTTTATCTTAGCAGTGATATTTTGCTTTCGCTTTAGCGTTAAATTCGCCTTATCCATCTGCGTATAGATAATATACATTTTTTTGATATGAGTTCTCTCTAAAATCTTTGCTAACGCCTCTGCCTCCCTATCTATGAGTGGGCTATTTGATAGCATAGAATCTATGCGACTTAGATATAGCACAAACTCACTTTTCACGATTACATTGTATATTTGCAAATGCCTAAATGTAATGGGAATGAGGGAGGGTGTGTTGATAATATTTACATATTTTAGAATATTATATTTACGACTTATCTGCAATGATTCTACAATTTTTACTTTCTCATCATCACCATATAGATTTTCTTTTAATTCCTTATAGTCTAGTGTCGCTTTTTGATTTTTTATATCATCTATGAATCTATCCATGAGTTCTGAGACTTTGCTGGAAACAGATTTTATAGGAGATTCTTTTATGGCATTTAAATCATCGATTTTCATATATTCCACATTTACGCAGTCCTTGCCATAGATATATGAAGTAGGAGCAAAAGAACCTAATATCTCATTATTCTCTGCATTATCATAGTCATATAGCATTGTTGATATAAGCATATATTTCCCTGCATCAAGCATACCTGCTACGCAGATATTTCGCGTAAAATCTGTATCACACAAAAATGCTATTTCCCTAGCCCAGTTAGATTCTTTAAAAATCTTCTTTGCCCTAGATATGGAATCTAGCTGTCCTTTTAGCAGAGTTTTAGCTGGATTCATATATGCAAATGAGGTTTTTACCTTTGTTTTTGTGCTTGTAGTTTGCGTTGTGCTTTTTGTAGCCATGCCAGATAACATAGCGGCTTCTATACATTTTTGGTCATGAAAGCCTATGATTCCATTCTTTCGTAATTCATTAATACATTTATTGATAGCTTTAATGCCCTTTGAATCTATCACATGCAGTATGCTTGATTGTAGCACCTGAATGTAGAGAGAGGAGTGCTTAGATGGTAGGCTAGAAAATTTACCAAAGATTTCACAAATGCCAATAAAACTATTAAGCTTTGAGAATATCTCAATATTTTGTGTGCTACAAGATAAAATAATGGCACAGCACTGATATATATCAATATCTTCAGTTTTGCTTAGAATCTCAATGGGATTTACATCTAAAACAACTTCTAGCGGCTCTTTTAGATAGATAAGATTAAAAAATGTATAAACCCTCTCACTAGGTTTTTTAGATTCTAAATTCAAAAATCCTTCTAATGCCTCTAAATGTTGATTCTCAATAGCCCTTTTTTTCTCTCTCAAAATATTACCCTTTTATCCAATATAACTCCACCAATACCATGACGCAAATAACGTAACGCATACAATGCCTACTACACTTAGCATGAATCCATACCTAAACATATCCCATGCCTTTATGCCACCTTGTGCAAAGACTATGGCATTTGGCGGAGTGCTTATTGGAATCATAAACGAAAAACTAGCACAAATGGTAACCACAAGCATGACTAAGATTCTACTACTATCTCCTAAAAAGCTACCCATAGCCACATCTATGATTGGGAGGACAATGGCAATGAGGGCAGTCGTGGATAAAAAGCTAGTAGCCACAATGGCAAGGATACATGCAATAAAAATAACTGCAACAAGTGGGATTCCATCAAAAAGCTTAAAAAATTCCTTAAATGCGCCGCCTAATTGTGCCTGTGAGAATGCCATAGCAATACAGAATCCAGCACCAAATAAAAAGATTATCTCATAAGGAATCGACTTTGAATCGTCCCATTCCAAAAAGCCAATCTTTGGCAAAAACATCAAAAGACCAAAGGTTAGCAAAATCACATTTTCATTAAAACCTAGCCCGTCATAGATAGGCTTAATGGGTGAGTTTAAAAGTAGCACCACAAGCAGGGCAAAGATGAAAAATAGCAATCTTTTATGCTTAGAATTTACCTGCAAGGAATCAAAGCCAGATAGATTTAGCTCCATATCCTTCGTGCCTAAAGATAGAATCTTAATCATAGCAAGTAGCATAATGATAGTTAGCGGTAGCATCATGAAAATCCATGTCGTAAAGCTTATGCCACTTAGCCCCTTTGATTCCAAAAATCCTAGATAGATGAGGTTTGGCGGACTGCCAATTGGCGTAGTAATGCCGCTAATGCTTGCACCAAAGGCTACGGCTAAAAGAAAACGTGTCTGCAATACCTTGTCATTTGTAATAGACATTGCCACAGGTAAAAGTAGCAATGCCACAGTAGAATTTGACAATGCAGAGCCTAGAATGACTGCCGCCACGCCAAGTGCAGATATGACGCCCTTAGGGTTTTTAGGGAATCTGGAAATGAAAAACCTAGCAATGATTCTATGCAATCCTATCTTCTCTGTGGCTGCGGCAATCATAAAGCCGCCTAGGAAGAGATAAATAATGGGATTTGCATAATTTGATGCTGCACTCTTTGTATCAAGTATGCCAAAGGCAGGAAAGAGTATGATAGGAAGAAGTGAGACCACGCCCATAGGCAGTGCTTTGTTTGTCCATAACGTAACAAGTAATGCCATGATTCCAACAAGCGTAGAGATTTTAGCTGAGGCTAGGAAATAATAGTGCATTATAAATCCAGCTAAAAGTCCTAGCAGTATCGCTACTCCTATGCCTAAGAATATTTTAAACGTCCTCTCTTGCTTTATCTCATTACTCTGAGTTTCTTGCTTGATTTCTTCTTGCGTTTTTTCCTTAGTCTCGCTAGATTTGCTTTTCATAATATGCTGACGCAATAAATCTGCCTCGCTTTGATTTAGCACCTCCTGCCCTAGCTCTAGGCTACTTGCCATCTCTGCTACAAAATCCAGGGAAACTCCTAGCTCATCTGCTAAATCCTGTAATGTAAATTTCTGCATTAATTTCCTGCTCCTGGGATAAGTTTATAAATAACGCTTGTAATAGTAAGAGTGCCTGTGATAAACACAAATACATCAAGTGCTACATTTTTATGCTTCTGCAATTTTGATACCCCCCAGATTCCAATAATTGGCATGATAAATAGAATCATAGCAATAATAGGTCCTCCCAAGCTCTCTATAAAATCTAGCACACTAGGATTTAAATATGCCACTAGGACGACTGTTACATACATAAATGAGGTAACGAAAATCTTGATTGCTTTTAGGTTTGGATTCTCATTACCAGACATTTTTATAGCCTTACGAATGATTCCAGAAAGTCCCTCTGCGGCGCCAAAATAGTGTCCAAAAAATGAGGTAACAATGGCAAGGAAAGCCACAAGCGGTGCACCATAAGAAATGATGGGATTATTTAGCTTATTTGCAAAATAAGATAGTATAGGGATATTTGCCTCCCTTGCTGCCTTAAAATCCTCCGCATCTAAGCATAAAATACATGAAAACACAAAGAACATAACAAAGATTAGCAAAATCACGCTTGTGTTAAATAGAATCTGATTTGACTTTTGCAGGGCATGATTCCCATATAATTTTTTCACACTTAGGCTAAATGTCGAGATAGCTGGCGAGTGATTGAATGAAAAGACAAGCACAGGAAGCGTTAGCCACACGATTTTTACAAAATCACCAAACTCTGGCACATAGCTAATACTCTCAATCTTCCAATGTGGAATGAGATAAATAGAGAATGCAAAAAGCACAAAACATAGCGGATACACAAGTGCATTACACGCACGTGTGATAACCTCCTCTTTAAAAAGCATAACAAGCATCATTGCACTCACAAGCACAAAGGCTATGATTGCCCTAAAAAGCGGCTTTATAGAATCTGTGCCATCAATAAACATAGAGTGGAATCCCGCCTGATTGTAAAAAAATGTAACGAAAGTATTTGTGATTCCCACACCATAAAGCAAACAAATAGGATATATCGCAAAGAAATATAAAATCGTGATAAGAAAACTTGCCTTGCGTCCCCAATACTCCTCGACTGCATGTGTAATGTCATTATCGACTCTATTTTGCTCAATGCAGAAGCGAGAAAGCGCCCTATGAGAGAGCCAAACCATAGGAAAAGTAAGAATCGTCATAGCCACCACAGGCCAAAATCCGCCAACCCCAGCCTTTATGGGTAGATAGAGGATTCCAGCACCAACCGCCGTGCCAAAAAGCGATAGCATCCAGCGAGTATCAAAGCTATTCCATTTCATTTAAAACTCCGTAGCTAAAGTATTTTTAGATTATAGCTATATTACAACTTGATTTTTCATCATTTTTAAGATAAAATTTAAAAATTTTTTACATGAGGGATATTATGGAGCTTACATTATCAATTATAAAGCCAGATGCGGTAAAAAAGAATGTGATAGGCAAGATTGTTTCGCGTTTTGAGGATAATGGACTTAGAATTGCCGCGGCAAAAAAGCTACTTTTAAGTAAAAAACAAGCGCAGGATTTTTACGCTGTACACAAAGAAAGACCTTTTTTCAATGATTTAGTGGAGTTTATGACAAGTGGTCCTGTAGTCGTCATGGTGCTAGAGGGAGATAATGCGGTTAGTAAAAATCGCGAATTAATGGGTGCTACGAATCCAAAAGAGGCAAAACCTGGGACAATAAGAGCAGACTTTGCCGATAGCATAGAAGCTAACGCAGTGCATGGTAGCGATTCCTTAGAGAATGCAAAAATAGAAGTTAGCTTTTTCTTCTCCACTAATGAGATTTGTTAGTTTTGTAATTTTCTGACAAAATAAAAGGCATTAAATGCCTAGAAACTCTCTACATTCTTTCTCATATTTCCTAATGGCATGTTTTGATAGTGGCATGATGATTGAAATGTAGGTATTTATGATTGAGTGTTTTGATTTTTTAGCCTTATATTCTTTTTGCTGTATGAAACTAATTAAATATTCATATACATTATCATCAAAGATTTTTTTAAATTCCTTTTGTAAATCCTTAAGCGGCATGGTAGCCCTTAGCAGACCAAAGAAAATATAGATTCTCAGATTGTCTTTAAACATACGTTTTAAAACTGAGACTTTATTTCTCGCTACAAGTATGGGATATTTATTGCTTTCATTATGAAACTCAAAGCCAAAATCAAGAATCTTAATATCATATATCCTTGAGAGTAGAGAAAATACGCTTTGGTCATGTCTATTTTCTATAAAACTGCTATGATTTGGAATCTTTGAATTGCTATCATCTACTAGAGAAAAATCTTCATAAAATACCCCAAGCCACCTATTGATAATTTCTCTGCTCCTCTCATTATTTATCATAAACAATAATGTAGCCGCTCTTTGTGATAAATTAACAAAGTCATTTGGATTTAGATTAAAGTATGCAAATAAATCTCCCTTTGTCCATTGTGCCTCAAATAGACCTTTCATCTCCCCGCACACCATGCCATGCTCTATCGTGTAATCCAAATATTCTATAAATCTCTGCGTCCCATCACTTCTTAGCTCACAGCCTATATCTATATACAATAGTATATCACCCTCATCTATTTTCTCTAATGTCTTTGAAATAATGAATGGCTTCCACGACCAATAGCCATAGCCTCTAGTGCCATCTAATCTACTTTTATCAAATCTATCATCATCTGGGAGATTATATTGGTTATATATATATACATATATATCGAATTTATCTTGCAGAGCCTTTTGTAGTTCTCTAAATTCTCTATGGAATCTCATGGCAGTAGGGTAAAGATTCCCACTATAAAACGCACAGAGAAATACCTTTCTACCCCTATATGTTTTACTAAGATTTTGTTCCTGCATATATATTTCCGAAATATTTTATATTATTGTAGCAATAAAAATAGAATCCTCCCACATAGAGAGATAGCGTTTTATGTTTTTAAATTATAGTAACCCCTCACACCTCACTCTCCTCTTCCTTGTGCATTGCCCTTGTGTTTTGTGGATTTTTTGGTTTTTGATAGTTTTCAAAGAGGGCATTTACTAGGATTGCTGGATATTTTTTATATCGTTTAAAGAGAAGTTTTCGTAGCATGGAGAATAAATCGCTCTCTAGCAATTTTGGCTCTTTTAGCACGGAGGGCTTGATATTTGAGAGATGAATATAGAGATTTTCCATGACAAACTTATTTAGCTCTACTTCCTCTTTCCTGCCAACGATGCCAAAGACATTGATTCTATGCTCTAAAATCTTTGCCTCATTTTGCCGCATACGAAGAGTTAGAATAAAGATTCCATCATTTGCAAGGAGATTTCTCTCATTGATGACCTCATCTTGTATCATACGGTTTGCCTGATTATCCACATAGATTTTACCTGTTTTTACTTTTTTGACTTTCCTTAGGAAGTTTGGATTCACTTCCACTTGGTCGCCATCCTCCATGAGATAGATATTTTTCTCCAAAACGCCGCATGAAATCGCTGTCTGCTTGTGCTTTGCTATATGATTATACTCGCCATGCACGGGTAGGAAAAACTTGGGCTTTACAAGCCTTAGCATGAGCTTCTGCTCCTCTTGTGCTGCATGTCCGCTTACATGTATGTCGCTAAAGTCTTGATAGGCTACCTTCGCTCCTGCTTTCATAATAAGATTAATCACAGATGATACACTAGCCTCATTGCCCGGAATTGCCTTTGATGATAGTATGATAGTGTCTGTAGGCTTAATTTGCACATGTCTGTGCTCATCGCTTGCCATGCGATATAACGCACTCATGGTCTCGCCCTGTGAGCCTGTGGTAACGATTAGCACCTCATGGTCGGGATATTTGCTAACCTCATGAGAATCTATAAAGACATTGCTAGGCAAATCAATATAGCCTAGCTCCCTTGCAATCTCTAGGTTTTTCTCCATAGACCTGCCGATGACGGCTATCTTTCTGTCATGCTTGATTCCATACGATATTGCCTGATAGACGCGATGGATATTAGAACTAAAGGTACTCATGATTACCCTGCCTTTGGCATCTTTAAAAAGGGAATCAAAAGTAGGTCCCACGACTGCCTCGCTATTTGTAATGCCGCTTTTATGTGAATTTGTAGAATCACTAAGCAATAAAACCACGCCTTCCTCGCCATATTGTGCCAAACGATGAATGTCTGTTGGAAGATTATCTATCGGAGTATGGTCGATTTTGAAATCCCCTGTGTGAATGATGACGCCCATCTCAGTGCGGATAGCAAGGGCGGAGCTATCAATGATGCTATGTGTTATGTGAATCCACTCTACCTCGAAGTCTCCTATGCTAACTGGCTTTCGCTTTTCTATGATATGGAATAGCTCTTTGCAATGTTTTAACCCATGTTCATCAAACTTTGCACCCACAAGACCTAGCGCCAAAGGTGTGCCATATATGGGAAAAGAGAACTGCTTATAAAAATACGGCACGGCGCCTATGTGGTCCTCGTGTGCATGTGTAATTAATACCGCTATGACTTTATGCTTTATGCTATGAATGTAGGAAAAGTCTGGAATCAAAATATCCACGCCCGGCATAGAATCATCAGGGAAACTCATGCCTATATCAATGATAATGGCATGATTCTCAGTCTCCATAACCGTCATATTCCCCCCGATTTCTCCTAGTCCGCCAAGAGGCGTGATACGCACTTTTGAGTTTGAGCCTAGATTTAGCTTTACATGCGGATTTAGCGAATGCCTATGTGCCTTCTCATTTGCCTCTACACATTTTCGCAAATCTTTATGCAAGGATAGATTCCCACGTTCATTTGCACTTAGCTTTCGTGTGCCATCTTCATGCCTTGCTACCTCATCGCTTCGCCTTTTTGCTACCTTATTCTCCCCTACCCATTTTTTCTTAACTCTCTCGCCATTCTTGCCATCACCTCTTGAATCAATACCCTTAGAATCTCGTGGCACTTTTGCTCTCTGCTTTGGTGCTAGATTCTTTGCCCTCTTTTTCTCGCCATTGCCATTACTGCCCCGCTCGGCATTAACTCTCTCATGTCCTTTCTCACCATTGCCTCTTTCTGCGTTTGTTTTTTCGCCCTGTTCTTTAGAAAAATGTTCCATAATATCCCTTTCATCAGTTCAGAAACGAAGCAATTTTGCAATACTCCTTAGTAGAAATCTCATGCGACCTAACATTTCTACTTAGCCCTAAGCACTCAAGCATATTATAGATTCTATCCTTATGCCAACCATGCAAAGCAAGATTTGATGCTAATGTCTTTCGTGGATTGCTAAAAGACTGTCTTAGCAGAATCTCAAGTCTGCAATCCACACTATCATTTACTCTATTAAAGCAAAAGAGTGCAGAATCTACCTTTGGCTTTGGAGAGAAACACTCAGGAGCTACATCAAATAGATACTCCACCTCCCCATAGCTCTGTGCGATGACACTCAAGGCGCAAAACTGCCTATCAAAGACCTTAGCACAAAACTTCTGTGCGACTTCCTTTTGCGTCATGACAAGGAAGCCTAAACACTTAGAATCTCTAAGCGATTGCAAAATAATCTTCGTTGCAATATAATAAGGTAAATTTGATACCAAAAAATACTCACTATCATATAAATATCCGCATTCATTGCTAGTGTTTGCCACATCTCTCTGCTCTATATGCAAAGCGCCGCTAGATATGCTAACCGCAAAGTTTGCCCTTGCCATTTGTATTAATTTAGAATCAATCTCATAGACCAAAAGCTGCGTCTGTTTATAGTTGTCAATGAGCCTTTTTGTTAAATCACCCAAGCCAATCCCCACTTCTATAAGCTTTAGCTCATCTCTATCTATCATGTCAGATATATGGGGGGGAATGGATTGGACAATCCTATCTAGGATAAACATGTCTTTTAGAAAGTGCTGTCCTAAACTCTTCTTCGCATACATTCCCTATACTTTTACATATAATGCTGTGGATTATAACCACTTTTACATTTAAAGTAAAGGATAAAGTATGACAAATTTAGCCAAAAGAATCATTCCATGTTTAGACTTAAAAGATGGCAGAGTAGTAAAAGGCGTAAATTTTGTAGGGTTAAGAGATGCAGGAGATCCTATTGATATTGCCAAAAGATATAATGATAGCTTTGCTGATGAGCTTGTATTTTTGGATATTAGCGCTACGCATGAGGGGCGGGGCATTATGCTTAATGTCATAGAATCTATTGCAAAAGAGGTATTCATTCCCCTAACCGTTGGGGGTGGCATAAACTCACTAGATGATATATCAAGGCTACTTGATAGTGGCTGTGATAAGGTCAGTCTAAACTCATCGGCACTAAATAATCCTAGCTTTATAGAGAGTGCGGCAAATAAATTTGGCTCTCAATGTGTAGTCATAGCCATTGATGCAAAAAAACGAGATGATGGAAGCATTGGCGTTTTCACACATGGTGGCAGGAGGGATAGTGGCAGGGATATGTGTGAGTGGATAGAGGAAGCACAAGATAGAGGTGCCGGAGAGATTCTATTAACTAGCATGGATAGCGATGGGGCAAAAAGCGGCTTTGATATAGACAAGCTAGTGGCGGCTATGGAGATATTAAAGATTCCACTCATTGCAAGCGGCGGCGCAGGAGAGATGGAGCATTTCTTAGAAGTATTTAATGTAGGTGTAGATGCAGCACTTGCCGCAAGTGTATTTCACTATGGGCAGATTGATATTTTGGAGTTAAAGAAATATTTAAAAGAGAGTAATGTTAGTGTGAGGGTGTAATGATATGGAAAGTTTAGTTATTAATTTTAGTATTTTTTGCTAATAAATTTATCATAAATATATAATTTATTTATAGTATAATTAAGGTTTTTACAATTAGGGACTAATGAATGAAGCAAAACAACAAAGGAAAAACTTTAAGCAAACAAGAAATCAAGATATTAGGACTAAGCTCTCTTGGTGGAATGCTGGAGTTCTATGACTTCATCATATTCGTATTTTTTACACATATTGTTTCTAATCTTTTTTTCCCCAGCACTCTAAGCTCATTTTGGGCGGATATAAATACTTATGGCGTGTTTGCGGCAAGTTATTTTGCAAGACCGCTTGGGGGAATCATCATGGCACATTTTGGTGATAAAAGTGGTCGCAAAAGAATGTTTATGCTATCCATTCTGCTAATGGTGATTCCCACTTTCGCACTAGGGCTTATGCCGACCTTTGAGAGTATCGGATATGCTGCACCCATTGCCCTGCTATTTATTAGAATTTTGCAAGGCGTGGCAATCGGCGGAGAGCTACCTGGGGCATGGGTATTTGTATGTGAGCATGGCGCTAAAAAGTCGCTAGGATTTAGACTTGGCATCTTCACAAGTGCCGTTGTGTCTGGAATCCTGCTAGGAAGTGTCGTAACGCTTATTGTGAATCTCATCTTTACACAGCAAGAGATTGTAGAATATGCGTGGAGGATTCCATTCATAATAGGCGGGATATTTGGAATCATCTCGCTTTATTTGCGGAAATTCCTGCATGAGACGCCTGTTTTCAAAGAGATAGCCACACTAAAGCAGACAGCAAATATCCCGATAAAAGAAGTCTTTAAAAGCTCAAAATTTGGAATCATAAAGTCATTTCTAACCACATGGGTGCTAACAGGCTGCATTGTCATCGTGCTACTTTTCATGCCAAATCTCTTAAGCGAAGTTTTTGTGCTAGAGCAGGTCCAAAAGGTTACATATCAGATTCTAGCGATATTTTTCCTAGCGCTTGGCAATGTCTTTGCGGGATTTTTAAGCGATAGATTTGGCATTAGATTCTCTAGCTTTGTGTGTAGTGCGGCACTTGTGATTCTTGCCTACTTTTTCTATCAAGGTGTTACCCATAAGCTAGACTTGAATAATGTGATAGCGATATATTACTGCATGTCATTTTTTGCTGGAATCACAGTTTTTACGCCAATTATCATGGTGCAGAGCTTCAAAGCACCCATTCGATATAGCGGAATCTCCTTTGCCTATAATGTCTCATACGCGATATTTGGGGGATTGACCCCTATCTTTTTCTCATGGGCGAAGAATGATAATATCATGCTTATTGGATATTACATGATGTTTTTAGGAGTGCTTAGTATTGTTGTGGGGTTTATCCATGGAGGGAGTAAGCAGGATTCTTAGCATACACTAATACTTTCTATGTAAAATATATTTTAGATTCCACAAATAAAATTAGAATCTAACTTTTAATAATCAAAAATCGTAATATTTGTATAGTTATGTAACACTACATTGATTTTTGCTTTATTTAACATAGTATTAATTTCACATATTTCTAATTTTTTTTCATAATTATCTAATGGATTGCAATCTACCCTAGAGTGAGGTGATATATGGTATATGATTTTATCGTAATTGGCGGAGGTATTATTGGCTCGTCTGTGGCTATGCAGCTTAGCAAGAAGTTTAAAGATTCTAAAATCGCTATTATGGAGAAGGAAAAATCTTTGGCTATGCATCAAAGTGGGCATAATAGCGGCGTGATACATGCGGGGGTATATTATAGTCCGGGCAGTCTAAAGGCTAAGTTCTGCACACAGGGGAATGCGGCTATTAGGGAATTTTGTGATGAAAATGGATTGCACTATGAGATGTGTGGCAAACTCATCGTGGCAACCACAAATGCCGAGCTAGAGCGAATGGAGGGGATATGGAATAAAAGCGGTGAAAATGGATTAGAGAGAAGTAGGCTAGATGCAAAGGAGCTAAGAGAGTTAGAGCCAAATATCTCAGGTCTTGGGGGAATCTTTTTCCCCTCTAGCGGCATTACTGACTATGCCAAAATTACCGCTACTATGGTAGATAGATTTAAAGAAAATGGTGGCGAGGTGTATCCGAATACAGAGGTTATTGATATTATCGAACATTCAAATGGCGTGGTTATCCGCACACTTAGCGATAAAGTCAAGAAAAAATTTGAGTGTAAATATCTCATATCATGTGCGGGTCTTATGTCTGATAAAATCGTGAAAATGCTAGATATTGAGCCAGATTTCGTAATATGCCCCTTTCGCGGTGAGTATTATAAGCTAAGTGAGAATCGCAATAACATCGTAAATCATCTCATATATCCCGTGCCAGAGCCTGGTGTGCCATTTTTAGGTGTACATCTAACCAAAAGTATTAATGGTGGAATCACAGTTGGACCAAATGCGGTTTTAGCACTAAAGCGCGAGGGCTACAAGAAATATCATATTTCGCTAAAAGATATGTGCGAGATGATAGGACATGGTGGAATCCGCAAAGTAATTGCTAAGAATCTAAAAGTGGGGCTAAGCGAGTTTAAAAACTCATTCTACAAAGAGGGCTATGTAAAACAGGTACAGAAATACTGCCCAATGCTAACCAAAAAAGACCTTCTAAGCTATCCTACAGGCGTGAGAGCACAGGCTATAAGCAATAGTGGCGAGATGATAGAGGACTTTTTGTTTGTAAATACCGAGCATTGCGTCATTGTGTGTAATGCCCCAAGCCCAGCTGCTACCTCTAGCATTCCCATAGGAGCGCATATTATACAAACGATGGAGGATATGATACAAAGTCGCGAGGCTAGTATGTTTATAAAAAAATAATGTGTTTAGTGATTCTAGCTTTTACTCTTTTTTAGATAATCTTGAAAGTCTTGTGAAAATAGTTTTCCTCTACTTTCCTTATCCTCTGCATCTTTATATCTACCTGTGCTTACAAAATTTAATGCAACCGAAAAAATATCATCTCTAAATCCTGTTGTGCGAATAATCTCAGTTCCATCTGGTTCAAGGAAAACTATAAGAGGAGTGCCAGATAAATCATACATACTAGCAAATGTATCCGTTGCTATTGTCTTGTTTAGATACTCTACATTATGATTTTTGCTATAACTTGTGTTAATGTAATATGAAGTGAATTTATCATGCAATTCATCACTTACTTCCTTATTTTGTTTTATGTATTCTTTTAGTTTTTCGCAATATGGGCAGTTATTTTTACCAAAAACTATCATCATCGGTCTGTCATTAGCTTTTATATCATTTGTGCTAGAAAATACATTTTCTAACCCCTCATAGCTTTTTGAATCAATATTTTCTACAAGAGAATCTAGCGCTTTGGTATCACCATTGTCTCCATCACTAATAGCAATTTTCTTATCATCGCATGCAGCAAAAAACATAGCTAACATACATACTAAAAAGATTCTAAGCATAGCAAATCTCCAAAATAGTTTTCTTACTACTACAACTCAATGGTAACTAAATTTAAACCATAAAGCACAATTCTCTAAGAATCAAAACTGCTATATTATTTCCCACCATAAGTAATCTTAGAAGTATCTCTTAGCTTTTTGATTTTCTCTGTAATGATTGCCTGCATTTTTTGCTGTTTTAACAGCTCTAATAATTGGTCTTTAATCTTATCAAAAGCTTGCACACTGGGTTTGCCCATTCTTTTTACATACACAATGTGGTAGCCAAATCTCGTTCTAATTGGAGTTCTGTTATAAGAGCCATTAGACATTTTAGATACTTCCTGTGCGAATGTGGCATCTACCTGTGGATTCCCTTTTATTGGAAAATTTTCCATGAGACCGCCGCTTTGCTTACTTGCCTCGTCAATGGAGTATTTCTTGGCTAATTCTGCGAACTTCTCCTCTGTTTTTGTCTTTGGCACTTTTCCGATTT
Organism: uncultured Helicobacter sp.; assembly: GCA_949287835.1. Taxonomy (GTDB): domain Bacteria; phylum Campylobacterota; class Campylobacteria; order Campylobacterales; family Helicobacteraceae; genus Helicobacter_A. The sequence goes on along the minus strand of CASEHV010000037.1, from coordinate 10,895 downwards.
CTGCTATGATGTTTTTTGCTTGGTCTTCTTTTGCCACAAGTATATGCCTTAAATCTGCGTCTTGAACTTCAAATAATCTTTTATTATCATCATAGTATTTCTGTGCTTCCTGCAAGCTAACGCTTACAGTTTTAGAGAGACTTTCTAGCTGCTTTCCTACCCATGCCTGTGATAAAAGCTGCAAACTTGCGAATTTAAATTCATCTGACTTATCTAGCCCCTCCTTTTTTGCCGCATTTGCTACAACAATACTATTTACAATCTCATCTAGCATTTGATTTTTTTGTGCCTCTGGTAATTTGTTATAATCAAACTCTGGATTCTGACGTTTTAATCCATTAAATACAGAATCTGATACCGCTACACCATCTACTGTAACAATCGTCTTAGCATTCAAGCCATAGCATAAACCAAGACATAAAAACATACTTGCAATTTTAGAAAATCTCACCATTACGAATTGTCTCCTATACGAAATTATGGATAATAATAGCTTTTAATTGTAAATTTAATAGCAAAACACTAATACACGGTAGTCCCATTTGGATTAGCCCTACCACTTGGCATTGGCATATTGCTTTTTGTGTTTGGAATATTTGCATTTGTGGCATTTTGCGATGTGATTCCCTCATTTTGTGGCTGTTGTGGTTGTGTTGCCTGTGGAATCGCTCCTGCATTCTGCTCTGCTTTATTTGGGAAATTCTGTATTAGCTTTGTTAATTGTGCGGCTTTGTCTGGCTGCATTTGCGATAGTATGCTACCCATTTGTGTTGGCTTTAGACTCAAAAGTATCGCAACTGCGTCATCTTCTGGCATGGCAGATAGTATTGGTGCTGCTTTGCTATCTTTCATTTTCGCATAGCTGTCTGCTAGTTTTGAGGTTTTTGCACCATTGATTTGTTTTAGTAGCTCCTCATTTTGGGCTAGAATCTTTTTTGCCTCATCTAGCCTTGCTTGACTTTCACTTGACTTTTTAGCCTCCTCTGCTTTCATGTCTGCATACATTTTTTTTAACGCTTCCTCTTTTTGCTTTATTTGCTCCTCTCGCTGCTTCATAAGTCTTGTATTCTCAGTGCTAATTACTTGTAAATTGCTCTGCTCTTTTTGTAGCTGCGATAGACTAAGTGCAATTTCCTGCTTTCTAGCGTCAAATATTGCCTCACACTGCCTTGCTAACTCCTGTGCTGCATTTGGGTCAAAAGCGGCTTTGGAAACAACAGAATCTGCTGCAAACATAACATTAGAGATAACTAAAAATTTCATTAACGCTCTCATAATATTATCCCTCTGTGCCTTAAGATGATTCCAAATTATACCCCAAAAATACAAATTATAAAGGAATATATTTTGCTTTACTAAAGTTATCTCAACATAGGAATCTACACATGGTATCCGATATTAACGCAATGCCTGTTAGTTCTGTTACAAGCACAAGTATCCCCCCTAGTGATAATAATAATGAAGTGGATACAAATACAGATACGCAAAGTTTCACAGAGGCACTATCAAAAGCAGAATCTAAAAATAAGACAGAAAAAAAAGACAATAAAGTTCCTAGCACAGATTCCCCCAAACCTCAAAACACTCAGGAATCTAGTGAGGATTCTATCGATGAGAGCGATGATTCTAACATAGCCACAGATAGCACACAGAGTATTTTAACAAAAAAGCCCAGTGAGAAAGACTCTAAATCTCCTCTAAGCAAAGCACTAAATGGCGAAGATATAGATCCAGAAACAGAAAGTGATAAGTCTCCAAATATTAAAGACAAAAATGCCAAAGACACTAAAGATAAAGACGTCAAAATACCAAATATGGCTAATGTCAATTCTATTACAGAATCTGGCACAAGTGATGATTCCATAATAGAAGATACAGAAGATATAAAAGCAAAAGATAAAAAAGAGATTCCCAATCAAAAAAAGCTAAGTGATATAAAAAATGAGGCAGATAAAAAGAATCTTGGTCTGCAAAAAATAGAAGTCATAGATAAAGGTGGTAAAAATCAAATAAACCCCCGGGATTTAATGGATAAGAATCTAGTAGTAGAAAATAAAGAAAGACTCTCTAATTCCCTACAAAATATGGGTGCTTCTGTGGCTAACTCTCTATCAAAAGCTATGCCAAATCAAGATGATGAAAAAGATAAATTACTAGCAGAGTTATTAAATAAATATGATGCGTCAGAAAATGCTAAGAGAAAGGCAGAAAATGATGCCGAGAAATTACGATTTAAAGTAGATAATGGCAATAAGGCTATGGTTATCGATAGAGGAGTAAAACAGCCCGCAGATATAATTAATTCAAAATTTAGAAATGAGGCGATGCAGACAGATTTCTTAGAGCAGTTACAAGGAATCACAGGCGATGAAGATTTAAATGATGCACTTTTGGAGCATAAAACTAAGCTTGAGATTATGAGACATTTAATGAAAATGCCAGAGAGCAAGGATACAAAACCATATCAAAGTCTCATTGCTGCAGGACAGAACAGCCTTGATTTAGGGAATCTAAAACTTTTTGATAATCAGATTGGTAATTTTGAAATGAATACACAAAAACCATTTGATGAACTTATATCAAGCACTGTAAAAAATGACAAGCCAAAAGAAAAAAGCGATATAGACATGCCAAAAGAGGATAAAAAAGATGACAAACCAAAGGAAAAGGTAGAGGGAAAGCAGGAAGTAGCAGTGCAGGCAAAGCAGGAAGTTAGCATGAAAAATGCACTAGCAAGGGAAGCCATGAAAAACTTTGCATCTCAGCTTAGAAATGAAGTCTTAAATTACAAGCCACCTGTAACCAAGCTAAATTTAGAGCTAAATCCAGAAAGTCTAGGGCAGGTTTCAATGACTATTTCTAAAAAAGGTAATGATTTGAAAGTTAGCATTACCTCAAATGCCAATGTCATGACGATGTTTGTCCAAAATGCACAAGAATTGCGTCAGAATCTAATGCAGATAGGATTTAATAATCTTGACTTGAATTTCTCATCACGAGATAGCGGCGGTGGAGATAGCGGCGGAGGAAATGCGAGTGAAAGCAATAAAGATAATCAGAATCTAAAAAGCATAGAGGAAGCACAAAGCAGTGAAGAGATTCCACAATCTCTTGAGATAACACTGCCAGATTATGCGTAAAAATATTTTTTAGCATCGTAAAGCAAAAATTAAAATTTCCATAATATTCCCGCAAATAATAAGCGATTTTTGAGAATCTAATTAATAATATGATATTATTTCTCATTATTAATTCTATTAAAGGATACAAATGAGAATTGCAAATAAAGTTGCACTTTATATGTCAATATTTATCATCATAGGCTTTAGCATTTTCATCACACTAAACTATCATTCCTCAAATAAGGATATTTTTACAGCCATAGGTGTAAGTAAGCAAGAAAGCGTTATGAATGTCAAGAGTTTTGTAGATGGATTCTTTGATAATAAAGTAGATTTTGTAGAGGCACTAGCAAAGCAGATAGAGCAGAGCGATTTAAGCAATGAGAGTATAGGACATATTTTAGAGCATTCTTTCCCCTATGCTAAGGTCTCATCGCTATTTTTTGGGTATGAGAAAGATGGACTGCTTGTTACCATAGATGATGAAAACAATCATTACTACAATCTGAAAAACTTTGATTCCCGCACAAGAGATTGGTATAAAGAAGGCAAACAAAAAAGGGCGCCAGGACTATCGCAGGCTTACAATGATGTCCGCACAAATAAGCTACAAGTAACAAGCTATGCTCCTGTAATCGTCAATGGAGAGCTAATAGGCATAGTAGGCTCTGGAATCTTTTTAGATAGTTTGCAATCAGAGTTCAAAGAGTTAAAAGTCTCGCCTACTTCCGCGATACTCCTAGCCGATAAGGATAACGATATAGTCTCGCACACAGACCCTAGCTTTATCTTTACGCGCGACACAGAGGTGCTAGATAATGTAAAAAGATTCTCAAAAATCCTTAAAGATGATAAACCCACAGATTTAATCCGCTTTAGTGCAAAGGGTGATGAGCGTGTCTCTGTATGTGTGCGGACGGACTTTGGTTGGCTACTTTGCACGTCTAACTCTATCAGTGATTATGAAGATATTTTGCATCTTTTAGTAGTGCATCAGGTGATTGTGTCTTTTATTTTTATGATTATTATAATAATAGTTCTAGTTTTAGTTATGAAAAAAATCTTAGCACCACTGGAGTTGATTAGACGCGGACTTAGCGGATTTTTCGACTTTTTGAATCATAAAAGTGATGATGTCGCAGCCATAGAGCTAAAGTCAAAAGATGAGTTTGGAGATATGGCAAGACGCATTAATGAGAATATTTCTCATACCAAAGAAAATATTAGGAATGATTCTAAACTCGTCAAAGAAGTCGTGGAGATTGTAAATCACGTAAAACATGGGGAATTTGGCAGACTAGCCTCACTCTCAAGTGAGAATCCACAGACAAATAAGCTACGAGATTCCCTAAATGAGATGTCGCGTGTGCTATGTCATCTAGTAGGCTGCAATCTCATCGATACAACAAGGGTCTTTGAGATGTATAAGCAAAATGACTTTACACATAGAATCAAAGATGCGCAAGGACTGCAAATCGATGTAAATTCCCTAGCAGATTCCATAAGCTCTATGCTAAAGCAGTCTGTAGAACATGCCAAAAGCCTCGTCTCATCATGTGAGAATCTAAAAATATCCATGCAAAAGCTAAATGATGGTTCTAAATCGCAAGCCGCATCACTTGAGCAATCCGCAAGCACACTAGAGCAGATTAGCCAATCCATGCATGGAATCAACGAGAAGGCAGTGAGTGCCACAGGTCAAGCCGAAGATATAAAAAATATCGTAAATGTGATAAAAGACATAGCCGACCAGACGAATTTACTAGCACTCAATGCGGCAATAGAAGCTGCAAGGGCAGGTGAGCATGGCAGAGGCTTTGCAGTCGTAGCCGATGAGGTGAGAAAACTAGCTGAACGCACAATGAGTAGTCTAGGGCAGATAGAAAGCAGCGTAAATGTGCTAGTTAGTTCTGTGAATGAAATGGGAGATGGCATACAGGAGCAGACAGAGAGCCTAGCGCAAATCAATGAGGCAATAGCATCTATCGAGGGCGCAACGCAGGATAATGTCGAGGTGGCAAGTGCGACTAATGAGATTACAGATAAGGTAAATAAGATTGCCATTCATATCCTAGATGATGCAAGTAGTAAGAAGTTTTAGGGGGTGGTATGGTGTTTTGTATTTTATGCCTGAATCTAGATTCTTCGATTTCATCTCAGAATGACAGAGAACATCATGTTAGCGAAGTGAAACATATTTAGATTCTGTGCTTTTAGATTCTTCACATTCGTTCAGAATGACACAAACTTATAGAATCTAGATTCCAAAAAGATGTTTTTGTTATTGCCCTCAACATGACATTTACGTCATTCTGAGACTTTGCCGAAGAATCTAGATTCTGTTTAGAATCTAAAGATGTTTCGGGCTTACACCCTCAACATGACGACTTATGTCATTCTGAATGAATATGAAGAATCTAGATATATGTCAAGATTCTTCGTTTCACTCAACATGACTATAGGGAATCTAGATTCTTTTACACACTTCTCTTATTAAAAATCGGTGAAATATCCGTGCTATCAACGCGTTTTTGTCCGAAAAATTCTTTGATAGATTCTCTTATCTTAAAATAATCTTTTTCATTATTTACAAAATCTTTGTATTTATTAGAATCTTTCTCGCCCTTAGCATAGGCATGTAGATTCTTTCTAAACATAATCACGCCTCGCTCACCATAGAAATTAAACATAGAATCTAAATGGCTCAATATAAGGTCTTTCTTTAATGCAAGTGGCATTGTGCTGTCATTATTTCTTATCTGGGCAAAAATCCATGGCTCTCTAAGTGCGGCACGTCCTATCATCGCCCCATCTGCCTTTGTAATCTCAAGCACTCTATGAAAAGCCGCCAAACTATCTATCTCACCATTTGCTATCATGGGAATGTTTAGAATCTCTTTCATAAGCGCTAGACTATCATAATCGATTCTATCTTTCTTATAGGCATCGCTACGCGTCCTAGCATGCACGACACAATAATCCACCCCGCTATCATTAATGGCATGTGCTAACTCTAGTGGAATCTTTTTGTCAAATCCTAGTCGAACCTTAACGCTGTATAGCTTTTTATTGCCACTCTCTCGGATAAGCTTTAAAATCTTACAGAATTTATCCAAGTCCTTTAGCAGTGCGCTACCATTGCCATGATTTGCTACCTTTGGTGCTGGGCAGCCGCAGTTAAAATCTATAATATCTACCCATGGCATATTATTAATCTTCTCTACTGCTTTTTTTAGCACATCTTCTTTACTGCCTGAAATCTGCAGGGCAAAGGGAGTTTCATTGTCATTTTTCATAGCCATTTTCATAGTTTTTTCATTCTCATACACAAGTGCATGGGAGCTTATCATCTCGCTTACAGTAATATCAACGCCAAAGTCTTTTACTACCTTGCGAAATGGCAGGTCTGTAAAACCCGCAAGGGGGGCTAACATTAATATGGGCGTTAATGTCTCTTTTTGAAAATTATCTAAATATGCCTTTAGGCTATCTACATTATGGTATGGTGTATTATATTTCATTTTACCACTCTTTAAAAATTTTGCGGATTCTACAAAATCTAAATAAATATATGGTTTGATTGTAATATAAAAGACAAGTTATAAGACATTACATTTAGTATATTATGGATAAAAATATTAAAAGCATTATTTTTTATAAGAAATATTATATTTCTAATCTACATGAGAATCATAAATATTCTAAGAAGTCTAAGAAAATTTTTACAAAAAACAAAAGTATCAAAACAAGAAGTCAAAAATGAGAATCTAAAGTCATTAAACAAACATAATATTCATTTCATATAAGGAAACTTTAATATTTGTGTAAAAATAACAAATATATCTAATTTTTAATTGACATAGCAGATTTTGAAGTGTATATTTCTATAGCGTTCCTTAGGGGGCGTAGTTATGGGTTGGGGTTACCCCCTCCAATTCCTCAATCCCATAGCTTCAAGGTCTTCATCTACCCCACTTAAGGTGAAGGTTTTGTACTCTCCACTCCTTTTATAAATTAATTCCGAGCTAACTGCGACGGGATAATTTTTTCATTTTACTCCTTTGTTTTATTTAAGATTAGTTCCTTGAGTTTCACTCAAGGGGCTTTATAAAAACTTTATAAAACTCTTATATAATCAATCTTAAAATTTCAGGAGATTTGCCGTAATGTTTAAAGAAAAAAAGTTTTTTGGCAAACTACACCCACCCATAGACTTTCTATTTTGCCATAATGCTAGGGATTTCATCGTAGAGGAGATTCCATTATATGATTTTATAAACTCTGGAGAACATAGAATCTTAAAAATACGTAAAAAAAACCTAAGCACTTTTTCGCTAATAAATGCCATTAGAGATGCGTTAAAAATTAGGGATTCCGACATAGGATATGCGGGACTAAAGGATAAATACGCACTCACATATCAGTATGTCTCCGTGCCAGATAAAGCATTTCTACAATATAAAGATAACATTAATAATATCAAAAACATAGCCATCATAGAATCTAGCCTACATAGCAATAAGCTAAAAATAGGACATCTAAAGGGAAATAAATTTATCATTCGTCTAAAAAAGGTCAATGAATTTAGCTTTTCACGGCTAAAGCAGGAGTTTGAGAGAATCTGCAAGAATGGATTCCCAAACTTCTTTGGATACCAGAGATTTGGCACTTTTGGAGATAACTACACAAAGGCAAAGGATATTAAAAAAAGTATAAAACAGCAAAATGCGCATGAGAGGCTAATCATATCCAGCCTACAAAGCTACTATTTTAATCTATGGCTACAAGAGAGAATCAAAATTAGCCTTAGCATTAAAGGTTTTGGCACAAACGAAGCAATGCAGGCGCTAAAAATGCACAACATAACCCTAGAGCCAGATATATTAAAAATCCTGCAAGATTCCAAATTAGATTTTATACCACTGCCCGGCGATTTATGTAGGCATAATCCCTTTGGTAAATTATTCTATTTTGCCACGCAAAGAGGTAGCAAGGAATATTCTTTTAGTAAAGAGGATATGCTAACAGATATAAAAAGGCTAGAGGAAGCACAAATTAGCATAACAGGACTTCTAAGCGGCATTAATTGCACAAAACCAAATCAGAAAGCAAATATCCTACTAGCAAAGGAGAGTGCCTTAGATATTGAATCTAAATTCTGTCATGAGATAGAGGCATTTGGCTCTCGTAGGAGTGCATGGGTATATCCTAGCGATACTAGCATTGAGTATATAGAGAGTGAAGCACATGTGATATTGAAGTTTAGTCTTCCTAGTGGTTGCTATGCTACAAGTCTGCTAGAATATATAAAAAATGATTCTTTACAGCAAGAAAGGCAGGATTCTTGTTAAAATAGGGAATCTTAGTTTTAGGCAGGTTTAGCATGTTTGATGAAATAGTATTTGGAAAGATAAATCGATTGCCAAAATATCTCTTTACTGCCATTAATGAAATAAAAGTGCAGCTAAGGCAGAATAACGAAGATGTCATAGACTTCTCTATTGGGAATCCAAATGGTATGCCGCCAAAGATTGTCATAGACAAGCTATGCGAGAGCGCTAGGAATCCAAAAAATCACGGCTACTCTGTTAGCAAGGGAATCTATAAGCTAAGATTAGCACTATGTGATTATTATAAAAGACGTTTCAATGTGGATTTGCATCCAGACCTTGAGGTATGCGTTGGCATGGGTAGCAAAGAGGGCTATGTGCATTTAGTGCAGGCTATCACAAATGTGGGTGATTGTGCCATCGTGCCAGAGCCAGCATATCCCATACACTATCATGCTTTTATCATTAATGGTGCCAATGTCAGCACCTTTGGCATTAAATATAATGAGAAATTCGAGCTAGATGAGGACGCTTTTTTTGAATCTCTAAACAAAGCGTTATATGAATCTTTTCCAAAGCCAAAGTTTGTAGTTGTGAATTTCCCTCATAATCCAACCACAGTAGTCGCACACAGAAGCTTTTATGAGCGGCTAGTAAAGTTAGCACGTAAGGAGAGATTCTATATCATTAGCGATATTTCCTATGCTGAGATTTATTTTGATGACTTTAAGACCATGAGCATTTTTGAGATAGAGGGGGCAAAGGAAGTAGCAGTTGAGACTTATACACTTAGCAAAAGTTATAATATGGCGGGGTGGCGCATCGGCTTTGTGTGTGGGAATCAAAAGATGATAGAGGCACTGCAGAAGATTAAAAGCTGGATTGATTATGGAATCTACACGCCACTACAAGTAGCCGCCACAGTGGCACTAAATCAATGCGATGATTTCGTGGTGGAGGTTAGGGAAATGTATAAATCACGTATGCAGGCAGCACTTGATTCCTTTAGCAAAGCAGGCTGGGAGATACAAAAGCCACGTGCTAGCATGTTTATATGGGCAAAGATTCCCAAACAATGTCAGAATCTAGGTAGCCTTGAGTTTGCCAAACAGCTTTTAACACAGGCAAAGATTGCACTAAGCCCTGGTGCTGGCTTTGGCAAAGCAGGCGATGAATATGTAAGAATAGCCCTAGTAGAGAATGAGAAACGCATAAGACAAGCCGCTAGGAATCTAAAAGAGTTTTTGGGTAATTATAAGCATGTGTGATTGAGGTTTGGATTAAATAGATTCTAAGAGCCGCACATTCAAATTTTGTGCCATTTTTTGATAATCCACAAGGTTTTAAATCTCTTTTAATGTTATCATAATTTTTATAGCACTAAAATATATTAATTCATTCAAGATTTTGGAAAGGTGATAAATATCGGTGTGAAGATATTTTGCTATATGAAATATTTCTGTCATTTCTAATATTATTTCGCATTTGTAGGCCACAATACATAAACACACAAAAGGAAGAATAAATGTCATATATTCATATAAACCCATCTATTCTCATAATGAAAACAACAACGTGGGGGGGCAACCCTCAAGTAAAATCTCAAACGCTCCTAGACTAGGAGCGTAAGATGGGTTATGTAAAATTTCTCACTAGAATCTTTACTTCACTTATACCCGATAAAAGCTTAAGAAAGCAGATTAGAAATAATATCTTCACAATATTGCAAAATAGAGAGAATCTATCAAATGTTAGTGAGTTGGTGCAGAAAGTGCAATCTACATTAAACCAATTAAGCGAAGTGGTTAATAATAATAATAATATAGAGTTTTCGAATTATACAAAAGACACTTTAAGCGAACTAAAAGAGCAATTAATAGTAGAGTAAGTAAAGCAGACCTAGATAAGCTAGACTTCTCTTATGAAAATATACAAGATAAGCATATCTGTATTTTAAAGCATTCTAGTAAAACACATGGTGGATATTTTGATTTAGATGAGAGAGCAAAGGATACTAAATCAAGTCTCAATCCATGGGCATATATAAGAGTAAAAAATGAGATTGCTACCATAGAGGCTTCATTATTATCCATACTACCAGCTATACAAAGAGGTGTCATAGGATATAATGACTGCGATGATGGCAGTGAGGAGTTTATACTTGATTTTTGTGATAAATATAAGACATTCATACCTGTGAAGTATCCACATAAAATCATAAAAGAGAATCCTCTAACCACACCAGAGGAAAATAAACTTTACTCATACTATAACTATGTAGCTTCTTTCATTCCAAAGAATGAATGGTTAATCAAAATAGACTGCGACCATATCTATGACGCAAAGAGATTATTTCAGTCTTTCTATCTACCACGAAATATCAATGAAGTCGTATCAATTCCTAGAATCAACTTTCATATACATGAGGGGGAGGTGTTGATAA
>CASEHV010000036.1 GCA_949287835.1 uncultured Helicobacter sp. | reverse complement strand
AGATTTGCTTTTAGTGATTATGGTATCCCTGTGCCACCGACACAAACTACTATTACACATAAACATTATATTGAATGGCAGATTGGCTATGATAGGGTAATTAGCAGGGGTGAAGAATATCATTTTATCGGAGCAAATGGCAAGAAAAAGCAAATTTATGAGCTGAGTGAATTTTTGGATTTTGGGCTAGATTCTGGATTGCTTAGTGTAGATGAGTTATTAAAACTGCAAGAGAAAATATCTCATAACAAGGAATTTATTGAGGAAAAGGAACGAATAATACGCACAAATTTCATCATAGATTCTATTGATGGCGTAGAGTTTTTAAAATCTAGTGTAAGTTATCCCTTGCTTGTGTATAGATTTGAAGACAAAGATATACTCTGTGAAATTATCGTGCGTGAAAAGCAGTTTGCAGTTGGCAGTATGCCAATGCTGTATTTTTGCATAGCTTTAAGTAGTATTAAAGATAGCAATGGCAATACTTTTGTGGGTCGTAAAAGCAACGAATGTGGATATTTAAAAATTACTAACAAAAATATAAAAATTTTTCTGCAAACTTTTAGAATCTTTGGTCTTTTAAGTCGCACACATAAGCATGATTGTTTGGCAATTTTGGAGTATTTGCTTAAAAAGTATAATAAATAATTATCTGCAAACTTATATATTGTCAGGAGTTAGGCTTTATTTGTAGTATCTTTTTTGCAAAAAATTTAAAATTTGTGCGGCGAATTTATAAGTATAGGTAGTTATGTTACAATAAGCAAAGCATAATAAATTATAAAGTATTAAAAATGGAGTTTTAAGAAGTAATACATGCTAAAAGCTACAAAAAAAAATTTTTCTTATACTAAATGTATGAAAGAAGAATTGCCCAGCTATGATTTTATGGATATTAATACCCTGCCTAGCAAGTGCCTTATAAGATTTACTGATAAAACTTTTGCTTTAAGCAAATGGGTGAGTCCAAAACGCACCCGTTCATATCCATACTCTAGGGTGTATGATACTTTTAACGCTAATGCCTCTAAAATCGTTACTGTTATACCGCTTATAAAAGATGAGGGTATAAATGGCGATATGGATTATTTGCAGTGGGATACAATTTCACTTATGAGCCTTTTAAATGTCTATGTGATTATAGCTTTTTATGATAGTGCCAAATCTCACTCGCACAAAAAGAATAAAATCACAAAACAAGAGTTTAATAATAAATACATCGCAGAGCAACTAAAATATCTATCAAACTATCATCAATCAGCACTACACTTTAATCTCAATCAATTAGAATCTAGCAATCTTTTAAGTTTAGTGAATTTTGCAAAAACTGCCTATAATGACATCGCCACAAGATTGCAATGCAAAATGCACGGTTCTAAAAACATAGATAACTTTGCTAATAAAATATTGCAAAATAAAGAATCTTTTATGAATTTTTCAAGAGACAAAGCACAAAAAGCACAAAATAGGGAAATCTTAACTACTCAACCAAAAGAGTACATTGGCATAGGGCAAAAAACAAAGATTATGATAGAAAACTATCTAGGTGGGCAGTATTTTTTCACAGTAGATGATGTGTTTTTGCGAGGCGATACTCTACATCTTTGTGAAAGTAAGCATAGTAAAAATGCCTTTTTGCCAAGTAGTGATGATATAAAAGATGGACTTTTAAAACTTATGCTTTATAATAATATAGATTCCCTGCAAGATTATAAAAAATTTAAACCTATATTAAGACTTACTTCTAGCCTTTTGAAAGATTGCATAAAACTACCAAGCGATAATTTAGAATCTTTTTTGCAAAATAATGCTTTTACAAAGACTCAAAGTAAAATTTTACAAGTTTTAAACATAGAATCTAAGATAAATAATTTTGAGATTTGGATAAATGATGAGCTATAAAAAATCTCCACTAAGATACCCCGGCGGCAAATCAAGGGCTATAAAATTTTTAAAAGATTATTTTCCAAAGGATTTTATGGAGTATAGAGAGCCATTTTTTGGCGGTGGAAGTGTGGGCTTGTATCTGTTGCAGAGCTTTCAAGATATTTTCGCACTTTCAAATGAAGTAAAATTTTACGCTAATGATATAAATTATGATTTGTATTGTTTTTGGCAGATTCTAAAAACTCAAGGGCTAGAATTGATAGCAGAGATTCAAAAAATCAAAAATAAATATGCCAATGGCAGGACGTTGTATGAGTCTCTGTTAGCTCGTAGAGATGAGGATTTAAACGACTTTCAAAGGGCGGTTGATTTTTTCGTGCTTAACCGTATTAGCTTTTCTGGCACGGTTGATAGCGGGGGATATTCGCAAAAGGCTTTTGAATCTCGCTTTACGCAAAGCTCTATTGAGAGGCTAAGTGATATTTCTAAAATCATTCAAAATATAGAATTTAGCTGTGAGAATTATGAGAATCTTTTGCTAAAAGAGGGGGAAAATGTTTTTATTTTTTTGGACCCGCCATATTATTCCGCTACAAAGTCAAGGCTTTATGGCAAAAGAGGGAATCTGCATACTAGCTTTAATCACGAAAGGCTGTGTGAGATTCTAAAAGGCATAAAACATAACTTCCTGCTTACCTATGATGATAGTGATTTTATACGCAATTTATACAAGGACTTTTATATTAGAGAGTGGAATTTGCAATATGGCATGAATAATTTTAAACAGGAAAAAGCAGATGTTGGGAAGGAGATTTTGGTGAGCAATAAAAATTAAAGCACTTGTTGTGAATAATTTTTGACTAAAAATTGTTATGTTACCTTGTCTGTCATTTTAAATTTTCTTTTGTCAAATTAAGCTGAAATATTTTTTAAAGATTCTTATGTTTAGAATGATTAATAATGCTATGCTAAGCAAAACATTTTATTAAAATTTTAAACAGACTAGATTCCAAAAAAGATGTTTTGGGCATTGCCCTCAACATGACATTTGTGTCATTCTGCAACATGGTATTTGTATTATGTCTTACCGCATGTGAAGAATTTAGATTCCATGTAGATGTTTCGCTTTGCTCAACATGACGGTGGTTATCATCATATTGAAAATTATTGTCATTCTGAGGTGTAGCCGAAGAATCTTTATTACATGAGGAATCTATAAACAAACCAAACTCTCAAGAAGTAATAATACAAATGCCTAGCGAGAGAAAAACCATAAGGCAATTAAAAGATGAATATATAAGAATCAACACGGAAATACTTCACAAACCAATAGTAAATGAGGAAAGCGGCGATATTGCAGAGCTTCACAAAGCAGGTTTTAAGAAAATGATAAGCGACAAGGCTATACAAAAAAGTATAGACAATGGATTTACCAAAGCAGAACATATCGTAGCGGCTATTCATATTGAAATGTTGTTTAGAAAAGGCAAGAAAGCGGCAACTTTGCTAGATGAAAAAATGCAGATGGACATGTAACTATACATCGATATAACACGTTAATAAATATCAATGGCAATAAGGCTAATGCTCTTGTAACATTGAAAGAATATATGAGTGATGGAAAAAAACTTTATAGTGTAGAACTAGAACAATTAGAAGCCGTTAAGTTTAATCCCAACGGCAAGGACTTAACGGAGCAAACTTCAAAGTCAAACGATGGTGACCACGGTACCACAACCCCCGCGGCGCCCAGTGAAGTTCTGAGTAATGATTCTACCACAAAACTCACAAAAGCACAAGCTAAAGAATCCCTGCCAATATTAGACGAAAATAAAAGCATAATGCTGGGAAATGCGGAGGATAGAGCATTTTTGGTTTTTTATAATAATAAATTAGGGCGTCTTTCGCAATTTGATATAAAACAGCCAAAGAATTACTTTATAGGTGCAGTTGGAGGGGACGTGGTTGCATTTAGTGATAAAAAAGGAAAGATAGAGATTCTAGGGAATCTCATAGATAAAGAGGGGAAAAAGTTACGTTCAAATGAATTAAATGAGCAAATGATGGAAAAAGGCGAGATAACAATAAAACCACTGCAGAAAAGCAATAGGCAACCTTTCTATATGGCAACCAAAGAAACTATGACAGGCATGGAGGAACAGGAATTTATAATATCTATCAAAAACCACAAGATAGAATCTATGCAATTTATAGAGAACATGGACACAAATGTTTTTATAATAAATAAGATTCCAAGAGATATTATTTCACAGATAATTTTACAAGACTTTATTTTTACGCAAAAAATCAGCAAAGATACATATATAAAACATGTAGGCAAAGAGCTAAAAAATAATCAAAACCTAAGAAATCTTTTGCTAAGTGGATTAAATGATGAGTATTTAACAGCAGACCAAAAGAAGCTAAAAGATGAGTTGATAGAGTTTTTAAAAAGAGATGAGAATAGAAAGGATATACTACCTAGCAATTAAGCCCTCAAAAAGGGCGAAATATGATTATCATCGGGCAGGAAAATTTAAGCAAAAATGTTTTACAATGGATTTTAGACAATAATAGAAAAATAGCAGTTGATTTACTTGATGAAAACATAGCTAAGTCTTTGGTCTTTAAATATCCTACGCAAGTTCGCAGAACAATAGGCGCTAGCGAAATTAATCATACATTAGCAAGGCACGGGGCTAAAAGCAAATTAGTCCAAAATAGTGGGCAAAAAGAAGTAACACTAGATGATTAAGCAAATGGATACAATATGCAGATGACGCAGATAAACGCTTAATTTCCAAAGATAGTTTAGGACAGGAAGTTTTGATAAGCGCAAAACAAATTAATGGCTACTATGTAGTTGTAGAATCAATACGAAAAAAACATAATGAACTTGCGTTTAAAACAATGTATTTTGAAAATGGAAAGCTAGAGAATAGCAAAATATTCAAGCCTCGGGATAACTAATGCTAAAGCACTTCAAGCCATTAGGTTATAAGCCTACACTTGAATTAGATAGTATTCTACCCAAAGCTCACCTATTATATCATACATGAGCAAAACCATAGATAAAACTTTTATGAAAAGATATAAATTTAACATTATGGCAAGTCGCAGGGGCATTCCATAGAGAGGATTTAGGTGATATTGATTTGGTTTGGGGTGATTCTAGTTTTGGATTACAGCATATTTTAGAGAGGAGGACAAAAAGCTTTATGCAAGATGGTTTAAGCGAATATGACGCAAACAAAAAAGCTCTTGAGTTTATTTCGAATGATATACCAAAAATAATAAAAAAAAGGAACGATTATAGATGAAAACGGTGTTAAAACAATATGGTACAAGGAAAATGAAGAATATTATTTAGTCGGTTTATCAAAAGGCTTTCATGGGAAAGGAGATAATGTATGGATTATAACGGTCTATAAGAAAACAAAGGGAAGAATACCCGATGAAACTAAGTAAAGGCAACATCGCGAACCTGTCCGCTTATAGCGATGAATTTAATCCTGCACCGACTTCTGCAGATGAACCTTTTGCTAATTATATCGCTATTTTTTCAAAATGAGGCAATGAAAATTAAAAAATTTGTAAAAAACGTCTTTAGTAACAGCTTTTACATTCGCTACGCTCATACAATTCCCGCCCGCTGCCCATAGGTTTGGAGGATTCTAATCTTTATTTATTAAAGACGAAAGTAGAGAAAACACGTCATGTTGAGGCGTAGCGCAAACATCTCTAAGCGTCTTTTTTCAGATTCTTCGGCAGAGCCTCAGAATGACGTTGGTTTTATTCTTAACGTCTTTTTGGTTTTCTTTAGAGATTCTTCGGGTATGCACCCTAGCAATGACGGTAGTAAAATGTCAAAGAACATGTATTTAGATAATTCTTTAGTTAGCTATTTAAATACTCATTGATAATCTCTATAATAGACTCTTGCTTTGGGCTAATGCTTTTAAACTTAAACCTAACTTCGCACTCGCTTTTAAAAATCTCAAGATAGCCGAATAAATCATTGTATGAATCCTCATGTGATTCATTGAAATATAACCTTGCCATTTTTGCACCTATCATAAAAATTAAAAACTTTATGCAGTCTCTCTGCATAACGCTAATATCTTTTCTTAAATCATTAAAGATTTCTCTATTATTAGCATTAAAGAAACTGATTGTATAGTCTGCATTATTTGCAAATCCGCCGTAAGTCTTATCTCTTTGCGAATTTAGCTCTTTTGCTATTTGTTTTAATGTCTCTAAATCTTTAATCATTTATCTTTCCTTAATTCCACACTAAATATTTGTTATTGCCTTGCGTTGTTGGCACATTTGGGGGGAGTATTGGATTTGAATTCCCTGTATTTCCTACATTTCCATTTCCCGCATTTCCATTTTCGACATTGCTATTGTTTGCATTGCCTATATTTTTTAGACTATTTTTCAAATTTTCTAATTCCTGTTTTAATGCCTCGCTTTCTAGTTTTATTTTTTGGCTTTCATCTTTAATCTTCTGTAATTCATCGAAAACCATACTGCCCTTAAGCACTTGTAAACGTTTAAAAAATATTCTACAATATCCTTGCATATATAGTTGGGATATAAAGCATTGCGAACAGCTACTAGATACTAGATGATGATATTTTAAGAGCTGGTTCAAGCGATATGTATGTACATTTTATAGGTTAAATAGTATATATTTAATGTAAAGATATTCTATATCTAAAAACTAATAAGCAAATCTAATATTTTAAAAACATAAATTTTTGAATAATGCGATATGTTATAATAGATAAAAACCTTATGAGGAAACCCTATGGCAGAGATGAAAACGGAACGCAAAAGCGTTCTTGAATATCTTTCAAAAAATAAATTTCTAATTCCCATGTATCAAAGGGCATATATTTGGGGTAAAGATGAATGTGAACAGCTATGGGACGATATATGTAATTTTTTTGATAATAGGCAGGAAGATGAGGAATATTTCCTGGGCTCTATTGTAATGTTTAAGGAGAATAATCGTCAAAACATCATCGATGGACAGCAAAGAACAACCACTTTGAGTCTGCTTATCCGCGCCTTGTATGAGAAAGCTTTAATACAAAAGTCAAGCAATATTTCACTTCTTATTAATCATTTATCATCTTGTCTTTGGGATATAAATCAGCTCAATGGAGAGGCAGATTATTCTAAACCACATTTAAAAAGTGAGGTGGCAATAGATTCTGATAATAGTGTACTAGAGGCAATTCTTAGCGATTCTTATCAATGTGATATGGCAAATCTTGATAAAAAAACACAAAAAGAGAAAAGCATTTATGAGAAAAATTATTTCTTTTTTCTGCAAAAAGTAGATGAATTTTCCAAAGACTACCCAGATAGTTGGCATAATTTTTGTCTTTGCTTATTGCAAAACTGCATCGTGCTACCCATAGAATGCGATGGGCAGGAAAATGCTCTAAGAATCTTTAATACCCTTAATAATCGTGGTGTGTCTCTTAGCGTCTCTGATATTTTTAAGGGTCTTATTTTTGCCAATAAAAAGACAAAAGAAGCAAGAGATAGTTTTGCTAAAAAATGGAAAAGCTTAGAAGAGCAGATTGCCAACTCTGAATATTTAAAGGAAGAAAATATCGGCTTTTTATTTTCTCAGTATGAGCATATTTTACGAGCTTTACATAATGAGGTGGATACAAAAATTCCAAGTATCCTAGAATTTTTTACTAAAAAAGATAAGGAAAACCCTAAAAAGAAAAAAGTAAATTTTGGGGCAAATGATGAAGTTTTAATTAAAGATGAAACTATGCAAGACATTGAGGAATTAGCCAATTTCTGGTGTGAGCCAAAGGAATATATGAGTTCTGCTGCACAAAAATATTTTGATATTCTTAGTATTTATCAAAATAGATTGTGGCAGATGGTTCTTTCCATGGGATTTTATATATACAAACCTAAAAAAGGTGATACGATAAATATTTTTGATTCTATCTTGCCACAAATTGTAGGCTATTGTGCCATTGCTCTTATCTATGGTAAGGGTGGAAACTCTGGTGTTTTTTGGAGCTTTATGAAAGCAAATGTAAATATTAAAGATAAAAAAGAAAAAATCTTTGTATCATCTTTAAATATTCCAAATATTGCTATGCCAAAGCTAGATTATTTTATAGATTTTTCCATAAAAGCACTACCTAAGCACATTCGTTTTATTCTAGGCATATACGTATTGATGTATGGCGATACTCAAGAGTGGGAATGGAATACCAATGGGAAAAATCATAGTGTTATAAAAGGTGAAATAGAACACATTCTACCTAGAAAATGGCAGGATACAAACTATAATGGCTGGAGCAAGGAAGATGCAGATAAATATTTAAAACGAATCGGCAATAAAATGTTGCTTGAAAAAAGTCTTAATATTGAGGCTGGTAATGGCTACTTTGGCAAAAAGAAGGAAAAATACAAAGAATCTTGCTTTTTAGAGGCACAAGATTTAGCAAATTATCCAAAAGATGACTGGCTAAAAGAAGATATAGAGAAAAGAGATGAAGTAATATATGAGCTATTGAATAATTTTTTTAAGAAATATTTATAATAAAAATAGAATCAATAAAAGAAACTTCATAATACTCAAAAACAAGCTATAAATAACAATAGAATCTAGGAGATATAAATACCTCTAAAAGCTTTGAAATTAAGAATTTATTTTATATATAGAGCACCACATAATAACAATTTTAAACTTCTAATCATGCAAAATAGTTTTAAGTCTTTGCTTTAAGATATCCTCTCTAGCAAGATAAAAGTTATTAAAGTTTTCTAAAGATAAATTCACATAAAGAAATTTTCTTAAACTACATTAAAATTTTCTCTAAATCCGCTATTCGTAGACCCAGAGAATATCTGGACGACCAAACATAGTAAATCGTAAAAAAAGATTGCGCACTTCTCTGGGATTTTGCTCCTCCACTAAATAGAACTGAATAATTGGTTCATCAAATATTTTTCGATGCAATCTTTCAAGTCTTTCTACTTCTATCTCTGTGAGATCATACTCCTCCGCTATTTTTTTACTCGACTTGTTTCATATTTATAGAAATCACCACATTTAAACCATTTTTGAGAATCTTTATCAATAAAAATAGTTTTTTCTTCTGTCTCGTCTTTATCTAACCATAGAAATTCATATCTAAATTGCGATTGAGCAACGTATTCACTATTGTATCGTGGTTCTTTAATTTGCGTGAGATTAAGATATAAATGACACATTTTAAATCGTGGATCATCATATCCAGCTTTTCTTATTCTAATTCTTCTTTTACTAAAATAGTATTCCTTTAATCTTCTTATGCTTATATCATAGCTTCCAAACAGTGCTAAATAAAAATAAGTAAGACGATGATGTCCATCTAAAATTGCATAAAAATCCTTATATCCCCGTGTTTTAAAGTGTTTTCTACATGATGTATAATAATAAAATTCTCTACAATAGCTTAAAAATTCATAAAATTTATATGATGTTTTGCTCTCATCTTTTACCCTCCAAAAAATCATAGAGTGAATGGGATAGTCTCTCATTATCGAGTTAAAAAATATTTCGACGTCAAATGGTTGATACAAATATTCTCTCGTAAATTCTGGAATTAAGTATTCATTGTTTCTAATCTTTTGCATAGCCTCATTAATTGTAATTGGTGATTGGAATCCAGCCATTTATATCCTTTGATATTTTATGTTTTTGCAGCGTGATATATGGTTAATAAAGCGGTAAGTAAAATAAAAGAGGTTTTAATGTATGGCAGAGAGGAAGGGATTCGAACCCTCGAAAGCTTTCACTTTACACGCGTTCCAGGCGTGCTCCTTCAACCACTCGGACACCTCTCTAAGCAGTGTGATTATATCTAGTTTGAGAGAATTATTCAAGCATGACTACCTTAGAATCAAATCCTCCCTATCTGGACTTGTGGAAATCATAGATACCCTGCATTCTGTGAAATCCTCTATAAATGCTATGTAATCCCTAGCAGCTTTTGGCAGTGCATTGTATGTTTTTA
The DNA here is from genome assembly GCA_949287835.1 of uncultured Helicobacter sp. Lineage (GTDB taxonomy): Bacteria > Campylobacterota > Campylobacteria > Campylobacterales > Helicobacteraceae > Helicobacter_A. The sequence goes on along the minus strand of CASEHV010000036.1, from coordinate 28,614 downwards.
TCCCAGCGGTATTATCCCAGCCCTCAAAGCTTTTATAAATCGGCTCTACTTTATCTAAATGATATGGCACGTAGTCAATTTCCACATTATCTTTATATGCAATACATGCCTTAATCTCGCTAAAGCCATCTAGCACATCTATTTTCATCAATGCCAACTCACTGCAGCCATTTAGTCTTATGGCATGTTTTATAGCGACAAGGTCAAGCCACCCGCATCGCCTCTTTCGCCCTGTGGTAACGCCAAACTCCGCTCCCCTCTGCCCTATTCTCTCTCCTATGTCATCTTTTAGCTCTGTGGGGAATGCACCATTTCCTACACGGGTGCAGTATGCCTTTGTGATTCCAATGACGCGCTCTATATCTTTGGTATTTAATCCTGTGCCTGAGAGTGCGCCTGCTATGCTTGTATTAGAGCTAGTTACGAATGGATATGTGCCATGGTCTATATCTAGCATACTAGCCTGTGCGCCCTCTAGCATGACTTTTTTACCCTCTTTTATAGCATTCCATAATAGCTGGGTGGTATCTGTGATAAATGGTGCGAATTTTTCTCTGTATATTTCTAATTCTTTTAGGATTTTTTGCTTATCTAGTCCTAGCTTTAGATGTGAGAGATTATTTAGATTTGCCTCTAGCTTTGCGTTTAGAATCTCTTTATCAAATAAATCTCCTATTTGGATTCCACAACGCGAAATCTTGTCAGAATACGCAGGTCCTATGCCCTTGCCTGTCGTGCCTATCGCCTTGCTTCTTGCACTCTCATATAGGCTATCTAGCATGGAGTGATATGGCATTATGATATGCGCCTTATTAGAGATATAGAATCTACCATCTATATTATCCATGAATTGCGATAGTTCTTTATCGAGTGCTTCTAAATCTATCACGACACCATTTGCTATGACATTTTTGCAGTTATCATATAAGATTCCGCTAGGAATCAAATGCAGGGCAATCTTTTTTCCATCTACAACGATAGTATGCCCAGCGTTATGCCCCCCTTGATAGCGGACTACGAAGTCATAATCTCTAGCGAGTCTATCTACGATTTTACCCTTGCCCTCATCGCCCCATTGCATACCTATAACTACGGAAGCCATTTTTTATCCTTATTTTTTAGTAAATGATACACAATGCTATCTGTGTAGATTCCAAATCCACAGCATCTCACATGGTCTATAATGTATTTCCCCCCATAAAGAAAGGTCGCATTACCCAAAAACATGCGGAAAAATACATCGTCATAATAATCCACAGGCACACTTAGAAACGGCGAACAGATGACATTGTCATAATTGCAATCACATGATGCTAGTAGCTTTTCTACCTCATCTTTTAGAAACGCTGGAATCCTATCTAGCCTATCGTGTAAATCCTTTGGGCTACTAACGCAGAGTAAATCTGCTATGTAGTCTATCTCTTGTAGTTTTTCTATATCTAGCTTTGTGAAATGCTCCTGCCCAAGTCCGCTCTCCTGCATACATTTCCTAGCAATCTTAGCATTGCTAATTTGCAAAATAGGCTTTATATCCAGTGCCTTGAAAATCTCTATGGCAAGGTTTAGAATCTCTTTATATCCACTCTTGCCTAGGTACTCTGCCCCGATTTGATTAAACTCAAATGTGGGGTAGCTAAAGACGGGTTGGATATAAAACCACTTTTTTTGATTCGTGCTTCTGCCTAGCCTCTTTGTGATGATGCGTATAACATCTATGGTGCTATCATTTCGCATGAGGACTTGATGATTTTTCTCTGCGTTTATATGAATGACATTGCGATTTAGAAAGCTTCTTTGATGCTCTTGATGAATGAAAATAGGGCTTGATATTTCCTCAAAGCCATTTTCATAAAAGATTTCCGCACTAAGATTCTCAATATATCTCTTAACTTTAGCAGATAGCCCGAAATGCAGCTTACTACCACGTGGAATCTCATGTTCTAAAACCATGTGTGCCTTTCTGTGAAAAATGTGAGATTTTTAGCATTATTAGGCTATGAATTATTTCTGCTACCCGGTTTATATGCTACTGAGGTTTTACAAAGTGGGCAATTGCTAGAATCATACATTTCAAACTCAAAATCTGCTAATGCAAAAAATGGTAGCCCGCGCGTTAGCAGACATTCATTCTTGCTCTCCTCCATATTAAACTTATCTTTTCCTACAACTCTTTTACAAAAGCCGCGATTAGCAAGACCTGCAAATCCTACGATATTACCACCTGCTTCCTCTACACATGATGCACTCTCCATAGCGCTTCCGCCGGTTGTGATAATATCTTCACATATTAGAACTTTCTCTTTAGGAGAAATGCTAAATCCACGTCTTAATTCCATTTTTCCAGATACTCTTTCTGTAAAAATAAATCTTACTCCAAGCGCTCTTGCTAATTCATATCCTGCGATGATTCCACCAAGGGCTGGTGCACATATACATTCTATCTCTAATCCGTAATCTATAATCTGCTTTGCTAATCTCTTTGCCAAATCCTCTGCTATTTTTGGATTCTCTAATACCTTTGCAGATTGCAAATAATAACGTGTGTGATTCCCACTACTTAATAAAAAATGCCCCTCTAATAATGCACTGCTACCTCTGTAAATGGATTCTATATCTACATCATTCATTCTATATCCTATCATTAGACTTTGAGTATTTCATCTTCTTTATTTTTTACCATTAGCTCTATTTGCTTGATAAATTTATCTGTGATTTTCTGCACTTCATCAGTGCCTTTTTTGGAATCATCGCTAGTAATGCTCTTATCTTTTTCAAGCTTTTTTATGTTGTTATTAGAATCTTGCCTAATATTTCTAATAGCAATTTTTGCCTTTTCTCCCATGGCCTTTGCCTGTTTTGCAATCTCTTTTCTTTGCTCGACAGTCATAGGTGGAAAAAAGAGTTTTATACAATCACTATCAGAATTTGGATTAACCCCTATATTTGCCTCTAAAATGGCTTTTTCAATATCTTTTAGCAAAGTTTTTTCCCATGGTGTTATGACAATGGTAGAGGCATCTTGTGCTATTACGGAGCCTACTTGCGATAAAGCACTCTTAGTGCCATAGTAATCCACTTTTACATTATCTAAAATACTCACACTAACGCGCCCACTTCGCAATGTGGCAAAATCCTTTTGCAGAGAAACAATACTTTTCTGCATAGAATCATCTGTATTTTTATATATGTCTTTTAGCATTATTTGTCTCCTTGCTTTGTATTGCTAAGTGGATTTGTGCCTGTTGTGCTTTTTTGTAAAAGCGGATTTGTCTCCTGTGAGGGTTGATTAAATAGCGGACTTGATAATGGAATCTGCCCTTCTGTGTTTGGTGTATTAATAGGTAGATTCTGTGGAATCTCTATATTATCTAGGACGCTTTTGTTTCTATCGGATTTATTATTATAAAGATAGCCCAAAGATATAGTGTTAGCCAAAAATAAGATTCCCAAAACAATAGTAATTTTTGCCATGAAATTAGCAGGACCCTTTGCACCAAAAAGGCTTTCATTACTGCCACTATATGCACCAAGACCAATACTAGAGCTTTTCTGTAATAGCACGACTGTTACAATCATTATAGATAAGATAATTTGAACAACCAAGAGTACGCCTGTCATGATAAACCTTGAAAGAAAATCCAAGCGATTCTAGCAGAAAAATATCGTTTATTGAGAATTTAGATTCTATAAACTCGTGCCATTCTGAGCCTTTGTCGAATGATCTAGATTCTTAAAAAGATTTATAAAAGATTCTTCGCCAAAGGCTCAGAATGGCACCGCACGTCGTTCTGAGGGCAAATGCCCGAAGAATCTTTAGAATCTAGATTATTCAACTTGCTTTCAGAATGACGATAATTTGCAGAATCTGCTCTAATAGTCATTTTGAATGTTCATTCAGAATCTAGTCTCTCTATTTTATCCCTCTTATAAGATTCCCAACTGCCATTGATAATAGCCTCTCTAGCACCTTTTATCAGAGATATGTAGAAATAGAGATTATGAAGGCTTGCTAGTCTGTGATATGTAATTTCATTTGTGCGAAATAGATGATGTAGATAGCTACGCGAGAAATTAGCACATGTAAAGCAATCACATTTAGAATCTAGCCTCTCATAATCCTTCCTGTATTTTGCACTTTTGATATTTATCTTGCCATCATTTGTGAAAATCGTAGCGTTTCTGGCATTTCTAGTGGGCATAACGCAGTCAAACATATCTACCCCTCTATCAATGCACTCAAGTAGATTCTGAGGTGTGCCTACCCCCATGAGATAACGTGGCTTATTTATGGGTAGAAAATCACAGGCATAATCTAGGCATTCATACATTTCTTTGGCACTCTCGCCTACTGCAAGTCCCCCGATAGCATAGCCATCAAAGTCAAGTTCCACTAGCTCCATAGCACTTCTCTTTCGCATTTCATAATCAATGCCACCCTGCATAATGGCAAAGATTTTATTCTCTACAACTCTCTCTTGCTTTTGCTTTCTGTGATACTCTATGCTTTGTTTTGCCCATTGTGTCGTGCGTTTTATGGAATCTAGGATTCTATCCCTGCTACTAGGCAGTCCCACTAAGTCATCTAAAACCATCATAATATCTGAGTTAATGGCATACTCTATATCTAGCACCTTTTGGGGGGTAAAGAAATGTCTGCTCCCATCTATGTGTGATTTAAAAGCTATGCCATTATCATCTGGCTTTGCATTTACACTAAGGCTAAAGGCTTGGAATCCGCCGCTATCTGTGAGATAATTCCCATGAAAATTAGCAAAATGATGAATGCCCCCTACCTCTTTTAGAATCTCAATACCGGGTCTAAGATATAAATGATAGGTATTTGCTAGTATTAAATTTGTCTTTAGATGATTATTAACATCGCTAGAATCTAGCCCTTTCAATACCCCTTGCGTGCCGACAGGCATAAAAATCGGCGTCTCTACTATGCCATGTTTTAGCCTAAAAGAACATGCTCTAGCCCTGCCACTTTGTGCTTGCAGTGTGAAATCCATGAGTGTCCTATAATATAGAATTTATTTTAGATGATTCTATCTAATTGTTCGTTTCTATAATTCTCATTTATATTCGTAAATCACGAAATATTTAGTTACAATTTCTTAGAAATACCGTAATGTATTTTGTTGCATTTGTTGAGGTATTTTGTGGCATCTTTTGAGGTAATTTTGCATTTTTGTAAATAGATATTGCTGTTTGCTATTTTTATTAATCAAATAATGTTAAATTATTATCAAAAGAAAATTTTTATTAAGGAGACTTAAATGGCACGAGATTTTGTTCAATTAACCACGACTACAGGAAGACCTGTCGCTGACAACCAAAATGTCCAAAGCGTTGGACCACGCGGTCCTCTTTTGTTGCAAGATGTGTGGTATTTAGAGAAACTAGCGGCATTTGATAGGGAGAGGATTCCAGAGAGGGTTGTGCATGCACACGGAAGCGGTGCTCACGGCGTATTTGAGGCTACTGCTGATATTAGCAAATACACTAAGGCAAAGGTATTTAAAAAAGGCACAAAAACCCCTATGTTTATTAGATTCTCTACCGTTGCACCAGAAAAGGGTAGTGCAGATGCAGTAAGAGACCCACGAGGTTTTGCGGTGAAATTCTACACAGAGGAAGGCAACTGGGATTTGGTAGGTAACAACACTCCTATTTTCTTTATTAGAGACCCATATAAATTCCCAGATTTCATTCATAGCCAAAAGCGACACCCAAAAACAGGTGTGCAAGACCCAGAGATGATGTGGGACTTCTGGAGTCAAACACCAGAATCATTACACCAAGTAACATATCTAATGGGTGATAGAGGTATTCCTGCTTCCTATCGACACATGCAAGGATATGGTAGCCACACCTTTAGTCTTATTAATAGCAAAAACCAAAGATTTTGGGTGAAATTCCATTTCCATACATTGCAGGGTGTGAAAAACCTTACAAATGAGCAAGCCGCTGATTTAATAAAAAATGATATGGATTCTCATCAAAGAGACCTATTTGAGGCTATCGAGAGAAAAGACTTCCCAAAATGGAGAGTGTCTATACAGGTAATGCCAGAATCTGATGCCAAAACTTATAGATTCCATCCGTTTGATGTAACAAAAACATGGAGCCACAGGGATTATCCTCTCATCGAGATTGGAATCATGACTTTAAACAAAAATCCAGAAAACTACTTTGCAGAGGTAGAGCAAGCCGCATTTACACCAGCATCTATTGTGCCAGGAATTGGCTTTAGCCCAGATAGATTATTGCAAGGAAGACTATTTAGCTATGGTGATACTCATAGATATAGACTAGGGGTAAATCACCATCAGATTCCAATCAACGCACCACGAGTGCAAATTAATAGCACAGTGCGAGATGGCTATATGACAAATGGTGCTTATGGTAGTATGAGAAACTACAATCCAAGCTTACTTTCTGGCTACAATGATGACTGGAAATTAAAAGAGCCTCCATTTGACCCAAAAGTCATTGAGGACGAGACAAGGCTAGGACACTGGGATTATAGAGAAGATGATAATGACTACTACACACAGGCAGGAGATTTGTACAGACTAATGTCTAGTGCAGAGAAAGAGAGAATGTGTAATACGATTGCAGACATGATGAGAGGCATTAACAAAAAAATCATTGATGTGCAAATCGGACATTTCACAAAAGCAGACCCAGCCTATGGTAGAAGAGTCCAAGAGCTTATAAATATCAGAAAATAGTGTATTTTGTGATTAGAGTTCGGAGGATAGAATTATGAAAATCAATGCAAACAGACGAAGTTTCTTGAAAGGTGCTTGCGTTGGCGCTGGGGTTGTTTTGAGTAGTTCATTCCTTGAGGCTAAGAGTGAAGAGAAGGCTACTAGGGACTTTTTGCTTACCTTTAAGCACAATATGAGTTTTGAAACCGCAAATGAAATTGGCATCTGGCAGCCCCTTGCCATGCTACATAGCTTTCAAACGCCATATAATCTTAAGGTTATGGGGAATCATAGTGATTACTCAATTAGCAATGATAGCTATGTGCCGATGCTTCATGCGGCTTGGAGAAATGATTCTGCTAATAAGGAGCTAAATGTCTCCTTTAGTGTCAAGACGCATTACACAAAGGGCAGCATAGACATGCCCTTTAAAATGACAAACACAGATGCAAATACAGATGATAGATATATTAGGACAGATGGCGCGATTGCCAACATTGCCTCATCTATTAGCGGTAGTAGTGAGCTAGAGAGAGCTAAGGCATTATTTGCATGGGTGGCTAAGAATGTAAAAAATGGCGAGAATGCCTCTGGAATCCGTGATATTATCTCACATGATGGCACAAGTATTATGCGTGGTGAAGACATTAGTGCGTCCTCTGTATTCGTGGCATTATGTAGGGCATCTGGCATTGAGGCACTAGAGGCGTTTGGTCTAAGACTTGATTCTGGCAGACACGGCATAGGTGATAATAAACAAGAGCTATATAGTCGAAGTGTCATTAAAGTCGATGGAGAGTGGATTCCAAATGATGTAATACTTGCTACAAAAGCATTGCAAGATTCTAATGGTGCTAGAAGAGATATATTAGAGAGTGCTTTTAGCGAATGGGATAATAACTGGGTGCTATTTAATTTCGCACGAGATGTAAGAGTGGGTAGAGATAATTCCCTCATTAGCACAATGCAAAATGTCTATGGTGAAATCGATGGCACAAAGCTAAGTAGCTATGCCATTACGCATTTTAATAGTGTGGTGGGATAGTTTATATCTACAATTTTATAAGTGTCTGCAAGGCACTTTTTATAAAACATTTCAATCATTATTTTTATATAGATTTGGGTATAATAAATACCATGATTTTCCATTTCAAGCAAAAAATAGATTCTACACAAAGCACTCTTACTTCCCTAGTGAGGTCTGGTAGCGATATGGATTTGCCCTATATTTTGGCAGCTAGGCTTCAGACTAATGGGATTGGTAGCAGGGCTAATAGCTGGGATATGGTGGATTGCGGATTATATGTATCCATTGCTATTAGCAGAGATTCTCTGCCGAGTGATTTGCCCATGCAGTCTAGCTCTGTGTATTTTGGCTATGTGTTGCTTAAGATTTTTAGGAATCTTTATAAAGATAGTGATTTGTGGCTAAAGTGGCCAAATGATTTTTATCTAAGAGATTCAAAGATTGGCGGAATCATGACAAGCCACATTAAGAATACTATGATATTTGGCTTTGGTTTGAATCTATTTTCAAGTAGTTATACTTCTATTTTTAGCACTAAAGGCGATGAAGATTTGTTAGAAAAGCCGATTTTTGCTATATTGAAATTTTTGGGTTTTGATAGTGTAGAATCTTTGAGTGATAATTTAGTAATTAATTGTAATAAAGAATGCCTAGCGTTTAAGGATTCTATGCTGGATTGGAAAAGTATATTTTTGCAGTATAAACAGGAATTTCACAGGAATCATAGCTTTTACGCACATGTAGATATACATGGAGAGAGAAAAAAGGTGTCATTATCAGATGCACTTTTATGCGATGATGCGGGTATTATGATAGATGATGTAGTGATATATAGTTTGCGTTAGTGATGTTAGAGGTATTGCATGTCGGAAGTGATAAGTATCATTAATCAAAAAGGCGGCGTAGGCAAGACCACCACAGCCATTAACCTCGCTGCCTCCCTTGCTACTCTACATAAAAAGACGCTTTTAATAGACTTTGACCCACAGGCAAATGCTACCATAGGACTTGGAATCAAACGTAAAGATATTGTAAATAATTCAATCTATGAAGCCATTAGCAATAAGCGAAAGCTAAAGGATATTATCATACCCATACATAGGGTAGAGAATCTCTACGCCGCTCCTACAAATAGCTCTCTTGTATCCATTGAGCCAGACTTTTTTCGCAATAAGGACATAGGGCGAAATTTTTTACTTCGTAGCGTAGAGAAAGTGCGACAAGATTTTGATTATATCATCATAGATTCCCCGCCCACGCTAGGACCTTTGACTGTGAATGTGCTAAGTGCCTCAAACTCGATTATTATCCCCGTGCAGTGTGAATATTTCTCACTAGATGGCACGACACAGCTATTAAATACCATAAGAATCAATAAGCAAACAATAGGGGCAAATCTTCGTATAAGAGGCTTTCTACCTACTATGTTTGATAATAGAAATAAGCATAGCAGGGAAGTTTTGCAGGATTTACAGGATAAATTAGGAAAGAATTTTTTCTTTGATGAGAGAGGTATTATTGTGATTCCACGAAATGTAAAATTAGCGGAGGCATCTAGCTATTCCATTCCAATCTGTCTGTATGATTCCAAATCGCATGGTAGCATTGCATACATGCGTTTAGCACAGATTATTTCTAGTAAGATAGTGGAGTAAGAGCATGGCAAAGAAAAAGTCTGGTTTAGGAAGAGGTCTTGATGATATATTTGATGACACACAAGGCACATTTGATAATTTATATAATGACAAAAAACTCATAGAGCAAATCGATGTAGATTCCATAAAACCAAATCCGCATCAACCACGAAAAAGCTTTAATGAGGAAAAGATAGGTGAGTTAGCAAAATCCATAGAATCTAATGGACTCCTGCAGCCAATCATCATAACCCATGACATTGAAAATGGCGGATATTATATCATCGCAGGTGAGAGACGTTATAGAGCGGTAAAAAAGCTAGGGAAATCTTATGTAGATTGCATTATCGTAGATGCAGAGAAACATAACATGAGAGCTTTGGCACTCATCGAGAATATACAAAGGGAGGATTTGAATCCAATCGAGATTGCCACTTGCTATAAGGAGCTAATCTCAGAGCATAATCTCACGCACGAAGAGCTATCAGAGAGAATCAACAAATCAAGGTCATCTATCTCAAATACCCTTAGAATCCTAGAGCTAAGTGATAGAGCAAAGAATCTTCTAATAAGCGGCGAACTATCCATGGGACACGCAAAGGTGCTGGTGGGATTAAGTCCTAATGAAGAAAATATCATGATAGATAGTATTTTAGGACAAAAGCTAAGTGTGAGGGATACAGAGCAGGTAGTCAAAAAGCGGCGTGGACGTGTGCCAGATGAGTGGGAATCTTTGCTAGTGGATTTGAAAAATAAGATTCAAGATTCTAACAATCAAGACATAGCCGTTAGGATAAAGCACAAAAGTATCACACTTGTCTTTAAAGATGAGAAGGATATAAAAGACTTTTATTCACGACTTAGATAGCCACCTTTTTGGTAATACTTTAGGATATTTTTTGCTACAATATGGGAATTATGTTTGCGAAGGTGGTCTGCTATGGAGATACTTCCTGATACCCATATTATGCTGGTGGTGGCTGTTGTATTTTTTGCAACGATGTTTTTCCTTAACAAATATGTCTTTGAGCCCGTCATATCCCTCATGGATAAGCGGGAGCAAAAGATTAACGAGGATTTAAAGTCTGTTAGCAATGATGACGTCGAGTTAGCAAAACTTGAAGAAGAAGCACAGATGATTCTAAAAAATGCTAAGGCAGAGGCGTATGCCATAGTAGAGGCAGAAGTCGCACATGCTAAGGAAGTCGCACAGGCAAAGATTGAGAAAACCACATTTGAAAATAAAGAAAAATTTGACTCCTTTCTAATAAGGCTTTACGCACACAGAGAGGAGATGAAGTCGGAGCTAAGAGAGCATCTAAAAGAGGCAAGACCCGCTATACTTGCCAAGATGAAGAATCTGTAAGAATAAAACAAAGGAGTATGCCATGCGTATTTTTAGCTTTTTTGTAGCATTCCTGCTATGTGCCATATCTTTGCATGCCGCTACTGATAAACCGCTTGACATTTCCCAGACAGACATTGTAGAGAGGACTATTAACTTTATCATTTTTGTCGCATTAATGTGGTATCTCTTAGCAGGTAGAATCAAAAAAATACTAGCACACAGAACAAAAACTATTAGCAAAACCCTATCAAATGCACAAATTCGCGTTAGAGAATCTCGTGATAAAATTGATAGGGCAAAACAGAAACTAAAAGACGCAAATGAAACTGCTAGTGAGATTATAAAGACTGCGAAACAGGAGGCACTAATCGCAGCAAGGCATATTGAGGAAAAGAATAAAGAGCAGATAGCAGGTATGGTAAGGTCAAATGAGGAAGCGATGAAGTATCAAGAGAGATTGTTGCAAAAGCAGCTTTTAACAGAAGTGCTAAATGATATTTTCGCATCAGAATCGCTAGAGATTTCCTCTGATGAGTATGCCAATATAGTAAGAAAGAAGGTATCCTAAATGCAGAGAAATATGGTCGCTTATAAATATGCTAAGGCGTTGCATACCTCCCTTAGTGGCGGTGGATTTCAGGAGGCTTGTGAGGTTTATGAGATTCTATCTTTAGCCTTTGATAATGATAGATTTTGTGAGGTTATAAACTCACCATTTATATCTAAGGATAAGAAATTATCACTACTTACTTCCCTTGCATTTTATGGCAAAGATTCTAAGTCTAGTGATAAGGCAATGAGGCTATTAGAGATTGTGGTTAAAAATGGCAGGGAAGCACTCATTCCTAGCATACACTCGGAGTTAAAGCGATTGCTAGAGCTAGACAAGAATGCTTATATGGCAGTTTTATATGCTAGTAGCCCCGTTTCACAAGAAGCTCTAAGCGATATTCGTAGAATCTTAAATGAAAAATTGGGCGTAGCACTGGATATAAAGCAGGAGGTAGATAGCAAGATTGATGGCATAAAGATAGAGGTGATGGATTTAGGTATTGAGGTATCTTTTTACAAGAGTGTTTTTTTGCAGAAGTTACGGGATTCTATTTTCAAGGCTTTGTGATTTATTTTTGGTGCTTTATAAGGAGAATGTTGCATGTTGAAGTTAAAGGCGGATGAGATTAGCTCTATTATCTTAGATAAGATTAATAGTTTCGAGCTTAGCGTTGATATTAGCGATGTAGGCAGGGTTATTGGCTATGCTGATGGCGTTGCTAGGGTGCATGGATTAAACAATGTCATGTCCTATGAGATGGTGGAGTTTGACACAGGTGAGATTGGACTAGCTCTAAATCTTGAGGAGGGAAGTGTCGGTGTCGTTGTGCTAGGTAATGGCAAGGGAATCAAGGAAGGCACACAAGTCAAAAGACTAAAGAAGCTAATGAGAGTTCCAGTCGGGCAGGGAGTCGTTGGCAGAGTGCTAAATACCATAGGCGACCCCCTAGATGGCAAGGGACCCGTGGAGGCAAGTGAGTTTAGATTCATAGAGCAGAAAGCACCGGGAATCATGGATAGAAAAAGCGTTCATGAGCCATTGCAGACAGGTATTAAAGCCATCGATGCCCTAGTGCCTATCGGTAGAGGACAAAGGGAGCTAATCATCGGGGATAGACAGACAGGTAAAACTACCGTTGCCATAGATTCTATTATCAATCAAAAAGGGCAGGGTGTATATTGTATCTATGTAGCTATAGGGCAGAAAGAATCTACTGTTGCACATGTGGTAAGAAAGCTAGAGGAGCACGGTGCTATGGAATACACCACCGTGATTAATGCCTCCGCTAGTTCATCAGCCACCATGCAGTATCTAGCACCGTATGCGGGGGTAACGATAGGGGAATACTTTAGAGATAATGGCAAACATGCCCTAATAATCTATGATGACCTTACAAAGCATGCGGTAGCATATCGTGAGATGAGTTTGATTCTAAGACGACCGCCGGGTAGAGAGGCATTCCCTGGAGATGTATTCTATATTCACTCACGTCTGCTAGAGAGAGCGGCAAAGCTAGATGATAGCCTAGGGGCAGGGTCTCTAACCGCATTGCCAATTATCGAGACACAGGCAGGGGACGTATCAGCTTATATTCCTACCAACGTAATCTCTATCACAGATGGGCAGATATTCCTTGAGACAGATTTGTTTAACTCTGGCATTCGCCCCGCTATCAATGTGGGTTTATCCGTATCGCGTGTGGGCGGTGCTGCACAGATTAAGGCTACAAAGCAGGTGGCAGGGACATTACGTCTTGACTTAGCACAATTTAGAGAACTTCAGGCATTTGCACAATTTGCCTCCGATTTAGATGAGAGTAGTAGAAAGCAGCTAGAGCGAGGGCAGAGAATGGTAGAGGTGCTAAAGCAGGGTCCATATAGCCCACTGCCAATAGAGCAACAAGTCGTCATGATATATGCGGGGGCTAAAGGATTCCTAGATGACATTCCTGTGGGTAAAATCGTGGATTTCGAGCGACAGCTATATCCATTTATAGAGGCTAAATATCCGCATTTATTCAATGATATAAAAGAGAAAAAATCCATAGACAAGGATATAGAGCTACTCTTAGAGAAGGTGCTAAGTGATTATAGGTCTAGCTTTGCGGTGTAACTTAGAGGTTTATTATGTCAAATAGTCTCAAAGAAATTCGGAAAAAAATCTCTAGCGTTAATAACACAAAAAAGACGACTAGAGCTATGAAATTAGTATCAACCTCAAAACTCAAAAAGGCAGAGGAGATGGCTAGTCGGGCTAGGCTATTTTCTGATAAGCTAAATGAAGTGTTTTATGACATGATGTTTAGGGTAAAGAAAATTGGCTTGACGAATATTGATAGCAAGTTTTTCCAAAATACAGAAGAGCATGAGTTAAGGGTTGTAGATATTATATTTATTACTGCAGACAAGGGTCTTTGCGGCGGATTCAATACCACCACAATGAAGGAGATATTGCGTCTAAAGGCAGAGTATGAAAGTCGCGATATAAAAGTGCGTCTTAGATGCGTTGGCAAAAAGGGCAGTGCGTTTTTCTCATTTAATAAAGTGGAGTTAGAGGACGTGGTGTCTGACTTAAGCTCTATGCCTAATTATGAACGTTCCAGTAGCTTTGTGGCAAAAGCGGTAGATGACTTTCTAAATGGCGTTACAGATGAAGTCATAGTCGTGCATAACGGCTTTAAGAATCTCATTTCTCAAGAATTAAAGAAAGTCAAGATTCTGCCGCTTATCCCAGATGAGGAATATCTAAAATCCATAGGCGATAATCACTCCCATGTGCTAAATGTCGTGCCAGAGGACGAGGAGAATCTAATTTTAGATGAGCTTGCAAAAAAATATGTGGAATACAACATGTATTATGCCTTAGTGGATTCTCTAGCTGCCGAGCATAGTGCTAGAATGCAGGCAATGGATGCCGCTACTAATAATGCTACCGAGCTTGTTAGAACCCTAACCGTGCTATATAATAAGGCAAGACAAGAAGCCATTACCACAGAGCTAGTAGAGATTAATGCTGGCGTGGAAGCCATGAAGTAGTATAGAGTTTAAAGGAGAAATGTATGAGTAAGATAGGCAAGATTACGCAAGTTATAGGTCCTGTCGTAGATGTTGAGTTTAGCGATTATCTACCAGAGTTAAATGAGGCACTAGATGTGTATTATGACTTTGGAGATTCCAAAAAGCATTTAGTCCTAGAGGTCGCCGCACATTTAGGTGATAATGTCATTCGCTCTATTGCTATGGATATGACAGAGGGTCTCACACGAGGACAGGAAGTAAGTGCTAGAGGTGCGATGATAGAGGTGCCTGTGGGTGAGGAAGTGCTAGGTAGAATCTTTAATGTCATAGGCGAAGTTGTAGATGGCAAAGAGCCACCTAAGGCCAGTATAAAATGGCCTATACACAGAGAGGCGCCTAGCTTTGATAGTCAAAGCACAAAGACAGAGATGTTTGAGACTGGTATAAAAGTCGTAGATTTACTAGCGCCGTATTCCAAAGGCGGAAAGGTAGGGCTGTTTGGCGGTGCTGGCGTGGGTAAGACCGTTGTTATTATGGAGCTAATCCACAATGTAGCCTATAAGCATAGCGGTTATTCTGTATTTGCAGGTGTGGGGGAGCGGACTCGTGAGGGGAATGACCTCTATCATGAGATGAAAGAAAGTGGCGTTTTAGATAAAGTTGCCCTCTGCTATGGACAGATGAATGAGCCACCGGGTGCTAGAAATAGAATCGCCTTCACAGGTCTTACTATGGCGGAGTATTTTCGCGATGAAAAAGGTCTTGATGTATTGATGTTTATTGACAATATCTTTCGTTATGCACAATCTGGCTCTGAGATGTCGGCATTGCTTGGGCGGATTCCATCTGCGGTTGGCTATCAGCCTACACTTGCTAGTGAAATGGGTAAATTGCAGGAGAGAATTACCTCTACTAAGAATGGCTCTATTACTTCCGTGCAGGCAGTATATGTCCCTGCCGATGACTTGACAGACCCTGCTCCTGCCTCTGTTTTCTCTCACTTAGATGCAAGGACGGTGCTAAATAGAAAGATAGCAGAGAAAGGAATCTACCCCGCAGTGGATCCGCTAGATTCTAGCTCTCGTGTGCTAGACCCTCAGCTTGTAGGAGAGGAGCATTATAGGATAGCCACAGGTGTACAACAGGTTTTGCAGAAATACAAAGATTTGCAGGATATTATCGCACTTTTGGGTATGGACGAGTTATCCGAGGAGGATAAGCTGGTGGTAGAGAGGGCAAGGAAAATAGAGAGATTCCTATCTCAGCCATTCTTTGTCGCAGAGGTCTTTACAGGTAGCCCGGGTAAATATGTAAGTTTGCAGGAGACGCTAGAGGGCTTTCGTGGCATACTAGAGGGCAAATACGACCATATACCAGAAAATGCGTTTTATATGGTTGGCAACATTCAGGAAGCATTGCAGAAATATGAGGACATGAAGCAGAAATAACGCAAGGATAAATCATGAATACGTTGCATTTAGATATTGTAACCCCTTATGGAGAGATTTTCAACTCCGATGTGCATAGCGTTTATCTACCGGGGAAAGATGGCGAGTTTGGCATTATGCCCGGACATTGCGACATGCTATCTTTGCTAAAAACTGGCGTGGTAGAGATTCAATCAAATAGCGGCAGAGATTTAGTCGCTATAAATTGGGGTCATGTATCCATTAGCAATAATCGCGTAAGTGTCCTTGTAGATGGTGCTGTCTGTGTTCATGGGGGGGGTAGCCGTGTGGGCAAGGAAATAGAGAAAGCAAAAAAACTATTAGAAGAAGCATCAAGCGACACGACTATAATCACTAGTGCATTGAGGAAGTTGGAGGAAGTGAAATAACTTTTTATGATTAATTTATTTAGTTGTGATTGCATTGGTGAAATTTTATTTTATTGTATGCTATAGCCTCATTGCATGGAATCTTTTGATGCATTAGAATCTGAGTTTTTTCCGTCATTTATACTATTTTTATCGTAGTGATGATAACATTTACAGAGTTTTAAAATATGTTTTTCGTAGAGCTTATAATATAAAATCCTTCGACTTTGTCTAATACTTCAGAATCTAGATTCCATGTAGATGTTTCGCTTTGCTCAACATGACGGTGGTTATCATCATATTAAAAATTATTGTCATTCTGAGGCGTAGCCGAAGAATCTTTAGAATCCAAAAAGATTTCTCAATCGCTACACTTCCCTCAAAATGACGTTTTTTGCAAAATGACGTTTTTTATCATTCTAAGCAGTGAGCGAAGAATCTTGATTCCTGGATGTTTGGGCTAAAGCCTCAACATGACTTAAATTCGTCATTCTGAGACGAAGTCGAAGAATCTAGATTCTTAACCTATGTAAATAATCTATATTTAATATCAATATCATTTTGAAAGTAAAATCTACACAGCTATTTTTCACTCTAGGATTTGAATCTAAAATTAAAAATATGGAAATTTATGATATTTTTCCTCATAAAATACAGAAATTTTCATATGATTTGATTCCTAAATTACCCGCTATGTAGTGTTAAATTAGAAAGTAGAATGATAAAAATATTCGGAAAAATTTATATTACTATATGTTACTTTTTTACATAATGATATATTTAAAGATTAACTTTTGGTAATCATTTTTTCATAATATATTTAATTTTTTTTGACTATAAAAAATCATTTTTTAACTATTCAAATATTTTTATATCTCGATGATTTTTATATTTTCATATATAAAAGATAATATGCCAAAAGTGCCGATAACAAGGCAAAAATAGAGCATTTAACTATGTCAAAAAAGATAGCAATTTTATAATTTTTTGGGCATATCGTTTTTTTTTTTTTTGTATTCGCATTACTATGTGCATTAGTTTTTTTTGTTATAATTTATAAATTTTAAATTTACATTCAATTAAGCTAATTTTAAGGATTATGATGTCTTTAATTATATCAGGTAAGACTTTTCACTCACGTCTAATTGTAGGCAGTGGAAAATATAAAGATTTTGAGACAACAAAACAGGCTACATTGGCAAGTGGTGCAGAAATGATAACTGTCGCTGTGCGCCGTGTGAATATTATGGATAAAAATACTCCGAATCTTTTGGAATATTTCAAAGATACTAACATTTCATTTTTGCCAAATTCGGCTGGCTGTGTAAATGCTAGGGAGGCTATTACATTATTTAAACTCGTGCGTGAGGGCATAGGCATTGATTTTATCAAGTTAGAAATCATCGGTGATAGTAACAAAACTCTATATCCAGATGTGATAGAGACACTAGAGGCGACTAAAGTTTTGGCTAAGGAGGGATTTAAGGTTTTAGTATATACAAATGATGACCCAGTTATGGCAAAAAAGCTAGAGGATGCAGGTGCGGCGGCTATCATGCCACTAGCAGCGCCCATAGGTAGCGGACTAGGCATTCAGAATAGATATAACATCTCATTCATTAAGGAAGCAGTGAGCATTCCTGTGATTGTAGATGCAGGTGTTGGGTGTGCTAGTGATGCAAGTATTGCTATGGAGCTAGGAGCAGATGGTGTTTTGACAAACACAGCTATCGCACAGGCAAAAGACCCTGTGAAAATGGCTATTGCCATGAAAATGGCGGTGGAAGCAGGGAGGCTAAGTTATGAAGCAGGGAGGATTCCAAAAAAGCCATTTGCAAGTGCTAGTTCGCCTAGTGAAAATATGCCAAATTTATAGACGAGTTGTAATATGTATCCATTAAATAGAGATAATTTTGATACTTCACTTAAGTTTTGGATAGAGAGATTCTTGTATGCAAAGCTAATGGGATTAACCGCCCATAGGGTAAAGGATAAGAATCTATTTGCCGAGATTATACAGGATATTCAAAGCGGCGGAAGGCAGTCCATAGATGACATTGCCGCGGTGTGCAAAAAGGCTAGGAAAATAGGTTTGCTAGGAATCAACACCTATGCTAATCCCGTGTTTATGTTCTATGGATATTGTGTAAAGTTAGGATTTAGCGATATGCGTGAGATTGAGGCTACGCATTTACAGGAGTTTCTAAGCATTTATACGAGTAATCTAAGCCTTGCTACGATTAGGAATTATCAATTTGCACTCACGAACTTTTTTGAGTTTATAGAGAAAAATAATGTGCTAGATAACGGTGCCTCACATTTGTATTCTATGGAGGCTGTTAGTAAGAATCATAGCTTTAAGCAGGATTTACCAGAGTATTTGACGCAAGAAGAGTTTGCTAAATTTCTCAATGCACTAAAAAGTTACAATCTAGCGCAAAAGCATGTAAATGAGATTGTAAAGCTTAGAAATCAAGTCATCATTTTAATGATTGCATATAGCGGTGCTAGGGTTAGCGAGATTTTAGAGCTAAACTTTAAAGATGTAAGCATAGATGGCGAGTATTATTTACTACGTCTAAGAGGCAAGGGAAATAAAATGCGGATTGTTTATATTCTCAAGGAATTGATTGAGGATTTTTACAATGAGTGGGTAAATGTAAGGCAGAGTTTTGAGGGCGTAAATGATGATATGCCTTTATTTGTAAACAAGAAGTTTAATGTCCCAGCCCAGTCATACATATATGTGATTATTGAGAATCTACTTGCAAATATAGGCATTCGCAAGGCAAAAAATGGCGCCCACTTGCTAAGACATAGCTTTGCTACCATGCTTTACTCAAAAAGCAAGGATTTAATCTTAGTGCAGGAGAGCCTAGGACATAGTAGTGTTGAGACTAGCAGAATCTACACACATTTTGATAATTCAAAATTAAAACATGCAGCACATGTTATCTCTAATATTAATGATTAATTTAGGGACGAAAAAATAGAGTTATTCTGTGCTTATCGTACAAATAGATTCTATATAAAATTAATCTTTAAGGTAGTCATAGTTGCTTTATGTAGAAAGAAAGATGCAATAGAGTATTCTTTAGTTATAATATTGCTAATCACACATAAAGGTTGCTCATGATTATAGGTTGCCCAAAGGAAATAAAGGTTCATGAATACAGGGTTGGTCTCACACCATCAAATGTGCATGAATACACAGAGGCTGGACATAAGGTTTATATAGAGCATGACGCGGGTAGTGCCATTGGCTTTAGCGATGAGGATTATCACAGACAGGGGGCTATCATCACGGATAAAGAGAAGCTTTTTAAAGAAAGCGATATGATAGTCAAGGTTAAAGAGCCAATAGAGGAGGAATACAAATACTTTAGGGAAAATCAGATTCTCTACACGTACCTACACCTTGCTGCCGATAAGCCTCTAACGCAGATGCTACTAGACAAAAAGATTTTTGGCATAGCCTATGAGACTATTAAAGTGCGTGGGATGCTACCCTGCCTTGCACCTATGAGTTCCATCGCAGGTAGGCTTGCTGTGATAGAATCTGCTAAGTATATACAAAAGACCTTTGGGGGAAATGGTATTTTGCTAAGTGGCATACCGGGCACACAAAAGGGTAAGATAGTCATCATAGGGGCGGGCGTTGTCGGATTAAATGCGGCACAATTAGCAGTGGGAATCGGCGCTGATGTAACCATACTAGACATTGACACAAATCGCCTAGCCTATGTGGATCAGATGTTTAACATGCGTATCCACACACTCTTTAGCTCACGTGCTAATATCATCAATGCCATAAAGGACGCCGACGCAGTCATAGGTGCGGTATTAATCCCTGGTGCAAAAGCGCCAAAGCTAGTAAAAAAGCAGGATTTACAGCACATGAAGACAGGTTCAATCCTAACTGACGTAGCCATAGACCAAGGCGGCTGCTTTGAGACTTCGCGACCCACTACGCATAATGACCCAGTCTATGATGTAGATGGAATCATTCATTACTGCGTTGCAAATATGCCAGGTGCAGTTGCAAAAACGGCGACCCTAGCCCTAAGCGACCAAACGCTAGGCTTTGGACTAAAAATCGCAAGCCTAGGAGCAAAAGAAGCGGCATTAAGTGATGTCGGAATCTATGAGGGAGTAAATACCGCAAACGGCAAATGCACATACAAAGCGGTAGGCGAGGCACTAGGTATAGAATCTGTGGAGCTAAAAGAGGCGTTGTGATTCTAGGATATATCAATTATATCACCTACGTTAAGTTTTAGGGATTGCAACATTGCTTTCGCACTTATGAGTGGTTTATTTGGCATTGTTACATAATGTAGCCATAATGCACCGCTTTCACAGGCAATCAATACCTCATCATTCTTTATATTAAGTATTTTTCCCTTTGTATCATAAATATTACTCTCATAGCCAGATAACTCATTGATTTTTATAACTTTATCCCCACATTGCATCCACACACCTATACTATGCAGTGCTAGATATTTAAGAAAGCAGTTTTTGGCGTTTGCAAAATCCAAATGCGCGTCTTCTTTTTCAAGTTTTTTACAAAATGTAGCTTCTTTCTCATCTTGAGGAATGGGTTTTAGAGTGTTGTTTGATAAATTATGTAATACAGATTCTAAAAGATTTATGCTATATGGCACTAGAATCTTAAATACACAATCTAGCGTTTGATTTTCTACCACACTTTTATCTATTTCACAAATACCCAAAATATCGCCACTATCTAATCCGCTATCCATGTCAATTACGGTTAGTCCAAAATGTGCATAGTCATTCATTATGCTAGTTTGAATAGGGCTTGCCCCGCGAAAGTATGGCAGTATAGAGCCATGTAGATTCAGACATTTATATTTAGAAATAACCTCATCTTTTAGAATCTTTCCATAGGCTATTACTATGATAACATCTATATTATTAGATTCTTGTATGGAATCAAGAATAGCTAGAATCTCGCTACTTTTCTGTGGTTGAAAGCATGGAGTATTATTATCAATAGACCATGTTTTTACAGGAGGAGGGGTTAAGATTCTCTTTCTGCCATAAGGTTTATCTGGTTGCGTTATGGTAGCTAGTATATTGTGATTACATGCTAGTAGCGCTAGAATATCTTTTGCAAAATTTGGCGTACCTAGAAATACAATATTCATTATTTCTCCTATAATTTTTGAAGTTCATTTTTTAATATAACAATATTATGTCCCCACTCAAAGCACCATGTAAGAATGCCTAGCATGTAAAATGTCATTTGTGCGTTTATAAAATCGCTTTTAAAAATGCTAGCACTACATAGAATACTGCATAATACAATGAGGCAGAGAAGATTAATATTCACATAATCATAGGATATAAATGTGTGATTTGCCTTTATGACAAGGAATATAATTAGCAGTGATTGGATAATAGAAAATATAAATGTAATTTTATTATCTGATAAATCATAGAAATAAGGACAGAGGGCGGAGGCACACATTGCAATGATGATTGAAGTCATTTGTGGCTGATAAACAAAAAAGACTTGTGCTAGTTTGTTTTCTAAATTTAGCCTAATAGATAGAATCCTATATGTAAGTGGCAAAAAAACAAGAATAACCCAAATGATAGATGATATGATAAAGGCAATGCTGTATGAATCAATAAAAATATATTCTTTAGTATGTGTTATTAGAATCTTGTAAGTAAGCCATGATATTAGAAATATTAGAGTAAAAAACATAAAACTAGCGGGTATGATAACTGATATATTATTTAGTATTTTACTTCTTTTTATAGCAATGATATTTGATATAAATGCTAAAAAAGCTATGAGTGCAATGGCTAGTGAAAACATATCATAGACCTTTCCATTTTGCGCTAAAAGCACGAAAAGCTCTGAGAAAAGCGGGAAGAACTCCGAGCTTAAAATCGCAAACAAATCAAATACTAAAAATGAAAATAATAAATACGAGCAGATGATAATAAATCTCAAACATTACTCCAAAGCAAAACTTATATTCAAATTTTACTAAATTTAGGTGCTAGTGTATAATTTCTACAACCATAAATCCTAAGGATATGAATGAGACTTTTTGTAGCTGCCCTAGAGCCTAGCTCAAACCTGCATTTAAGGAATCTAAAAAAGGAACTATTGCAAGATTATGAAATAATAGGTGTGTGTGATAGCGACATTGGGAATCCTATCTTTCTGCCTAGTGATTTTTCGATTATGGGATTTGTAGATGTAGGTAGGAAAATTCTATTTTTCAAAAAGGCATTAAAGATTCTAAGCATTGAGGCTGCTAAAAGCGACAAGATTCTATTAATGGATAGCTCATCATTTAATATTAGACTAGCAAAGCTAATAAGGGAAATAAATCCAAATATAGAGATTATGTATTATATTCTGCCACAAGTGTGGGCTTGGAAGCCATGGCGCGCTACTTTGATAGAATCTTTATGTGATAAATTGGCATGTATCTGGAAATTTGAGCTAGATTATTATAAAAGCAAGGCTAGATACATGGGGCATCCTCTGCTAGATATTTACAAAGAGGAGCATGTTTATAATAAAGATTCTAGAATTTTTGTCTTTATGCCGGGCAGTAGGAAAAGCGAGATAAAAAGACTCATGGTGGAGTATAGAATCCTAGCTAATATGCTTTTAGATATGTTTAAAGACTGCAAACTTAGAATCATCATTCCAGAGAAATTTAAAGATTCTAATATGGAGGTATATGGAAATTTGGATAATTTTGAAATCTGCTTTAGCACACAGGAGGGATTATCAAACGCACATTTTGCCTTTGTGTGTGCGGGGACTGCTACATTAGAGGCAAGCCTTATGGGGATTCCATTCGTGCTAGTATATAAGGCAAAGTGGATAGATTATATTATTGCTAAGATTTTTGTGAGATTAAAATATGTAGGTCTTGCAAATATTATTTATCAAGCAATGCAGGGTGGTGATATGAAAAGAGTGGGTAGAGATGATTTACATTTGCATGATGAATTATTGCAGAGTGATTGCAAGGCAGAGAAAATGTTAGCTGCATATAGGAATTTTGACTATGATAAGTATTTTAATAATATCCACACATTGCGTAAATACCTAGGACATGGCAGTGCGAAGAATGTGGCAAAATGGCTAGAGGAGAGATGATGAGAATCCTTAAAGAAAATCAGATTCTAATATTTTTTTTATTTCTTTTGGGTTTTACTTTTACTTCCTTTTTTTCGTTTGATTTTAGCGATTATGAGGTAAATCGTTCTCATGAGGAATTGCCGCATATAGAGGCATCGCATTTTGTGCTAAATAGATTCGATGATAAGATGATAGAGATAAATATATCAGGTAGCAGGGCAATGCAGTATAGCGATAGGGATATTTTTCAAGATTTTAAGGCAAATAGGGTAAATGATAATAAGCAAGTAGAAATGCTAAGTGGCAGTGAGGTTATATTTAAGGATAATGTATATAACTTTCCAAAGGGAGTAGATTATAGTAATGATTCTGGACTTAGTTTCTTTTCACAATCAGGAATATATGATGTATCAAAAAATATATTCTATGGTAGCGGAGAATTTACTATAAACAATCCTGACATGACTACCAATGGACTAGATATTGTCTATAACAAAAATACCGAAGAGATTAGTGCTAAAAATATTTCTGCTAAAATTTCTTTCTAGGATGCGGAGAGTGCTTTATGATAAGAATCATTTTGGGATTATGCCTTATTATGTATCCAGCATTACTGCAGGCAAAATCGCAAGGAAACAAGAAAAAAGCCGAGGTTATGGACATAGTTGCAAATAAATTTAATAGTGTAGGAAATACCACCACCATAACAGGCAATGTAAAGATTACAAAAGGCGATGATATTCTCTTTGCAGATAAAGTAGTAGTCATTACAGATTCTAAACGCAAACCGTTAAACTATGAGGCAACAGGAAATGTTAGATTTACTATCATCACAGAGGATAAAAGGGAGCTAAATGGCAGTGGGCGGCGCCTTGTATATAATGTAGTTCGTAATGAATATAGACTTTATGATAATGCAGAGATTGTAGAAAAGGGAAAAACAAATGTGCTAAAAGGAGATGAGATTGTATTATCTGCAGATGGAGACTATGCAAATGTAGTAGGGAAAAAGGATTTACCAGCAAGGGTTACTTTCACGCTAGGAGATTAGAGAAAGAATCACAAATCCCCATACACAGCATGCCATGATTACAGATAAAAGCACAGCGGCACTCGCACAATCTTTAGCAATTTTTGCTTTCTCATGCCATTTATCCGTTACCAAATCAACGCATGATTCAATAGCGGAATTTAATGCCTCCACGATTAAAATCAATAATGCAACCACGATTAATAATAAATGTTCTAGCAAAGATAATGGTAGAAAAATACTAATTATAATCGCTGGTATAATAATAGCTATTTCTATTCTAAATGATTTTTCACTTTTTATCATTGCTATGATTCCATCCATAGCATATTTTGCATTTTTAAAGAGAGAATATTTAGGTTTCAAGCGCTATCCTTTAAAACACAATATCTAATGGAATCTCAATGTCAGATATGTAATGCTTAATGAGATTCTGACATAGATTTGAGCTTGCTCCTCTATTAAATGTAACTCTCAAAAAATCTACACCATCAAATGCGATGCTTAGGCAGTCATTGTTAGAATCAAGCTGCCCATTTTTTGCGATTTTTATAGCATTGCCACTTATAGTCCATCGCTGAGGTGATAAATGCACGTATTCCATGAGCCATTGTGGATTGGCATTTTGTGGTAGAAATTCGTTTGTTATGGCATATTCCTGTGTGGCAGAAATCATAGTTTGTATATCGCTTTGTATGGCTATGCTTAAGGCTTGATTTCTTGAAAAGCTAATTTTTGGTAGGGCAAGTGAGGCTATGATTCCTAGTATTACAAGCACGAACAATAGCTCTAGCATACTAAAGCCGCCACTTACACCATTTAGTAATCTATCCCTTCGTTGCGGCGGTGGTTTTATCATGTATCTATTGAGGTATAGCTAGGGAATTATTGATTCCATTACCTATGGATAGCGGATTATAATCATCAAGTCCTATTGTTACGCCTGTTGTCATGTTTTTAAATAATGTATGTCCGGGCGACCTTTCATAATAAATCATTTCGCCAGATTGTTGGAATCTCTGCACGACAATGCCATTTGGTCCTACTTGTTTGCCTTTTCCGCCAAATATATCCCGTGCAAACATAATATCCTCAAACAATCCTCCATAGCTAACTGCACCAAAGAATTTTTTAGAAATAGGCCATTTATAGCTACACTCTGTCAGAACGCACATGCGACCTGCCTTGATTCTAATGCTACCTATGGTATTTCCGTATTTAAATAATTCTAGCTTTATAAGACCGCTTTTATAGGTATTTAACCTAGCGTAGTCATAAAATTGGAAAGGTGCGGTATTAATATATAAAAGTTTAATATCGCTTGTAATAATATTTTGTGGCTCCTGCTCCCCTGCGGTAAAGACAGAATCCCCTCCATTTGCACCAGAGTTTGATAAGGGGTAGTGTATGCCATCAAGATTGCCTGGGGTAGTTAATTCCTTATCGCTTTTCCATGAACACGCACTTATAAATACAGAAAGCATAACAATAAAAACATGTCTGCTAAAAAAACACACATGACTAAAAGTCGTTTTATACATGCCCAACCCTTGTGAAATATTGCCAAATTATACCGCAAAAACAAATTTTTATAGAATCACAAATTTCTGCATTATCAAGGCTTTAGTAAAATATCGTTATAAATATACGATATATTGCAAAGGAGATAGCAATGAAATATGCCTTTATATTCCCAGGTCAAGGCTCCCAGATTCTAGGTATGGGTAAAAGCTTTAGAGATAATTTCCCTATCGCAAGAGAATTAATGCAGAGGGCAAATGATTCCCTATCATTTGATTTACAGAAAATCATAGATGGCGATGAGGTAAAGCTAAACGAGACAAAATACACTCAACCCGCCATTTTCCTAGTCTCTGCTATGGCATATCATATATTTAAAAGTGAGTGTGATATTTCACCACTTTTATCTTTTGGACACTCATTAGGCGAGGTTAGTGCCTTTTGTTTAAATAGTGCCATGTCTTTTGAGGATTCTATTATACTTACTCACAAAAGAGGGGAGTTAATGGCTAATGCTTGTAGTGATTATAATGCAGGTATGCTAGTGTCTTTGGGGTTGGAATCTAGTGTCATTGAGAGTATATGTGAGGAATCTCGCTCTAATGGAAAGAGAGTTTGGGCGGCAAATTATAATACCAAAGAGCAGATTGTCCTAGCAGGGATTAAGGAGGATTTAGAATCTCTTATCCCCACTTTAAAAAACGCGGGGGCAAAGAGGGGCATTATGCTAAAAATGAGTGTAGCAAGTCATTGTCCTCTGTTGCAAAGTGCGGTAAATCCATTTTTGGAATTACTAGATAAGATTCTGTGTGATTGCGATGTAGGCATTATTTCAAATGTTAATTCAAAACTATATAAAACAAAGCGGGAGGCATTGGAGAATCTTAGCTCTCAGCTAGTGGCACCTGTGCGTTATGTGGATAATGTATTAACAGCACAAGATAGTGGGGTAGAGAATTTTATAGAGTTTGGTGCTAGTGTGCTAGGAGGATTAAATAATAAAATAACAAAGATTCCCACACATAGCATAGTTGATATGCAAACATTAAAAACATTTATCGATACATTGGGTAGCTAAATGGTAAATATGAGACAAAGACATCTCACTATTCTTGAATTTCAAGAGGGCGGTAGTGATGATGAGATTATTTCATACATACAGAATAATATGGATTTTATGAAAAACCACTGCCTAGCATTTCATAAAAATATTAGTCAGCATGTAGGAGATTTCCTTAAGCTTTCTGGCATTGATTATTTCTGTGTGGCTAATAAAGATATTTTCAGACGCAAGAAATCCCCAAAAACGCTAGAATCTAATTTATCAGATAGCCCCATAAAATCTAGTGGTAAAAAAATTACCATCACATTAGATTCCACCACAGAGACGCCAGTTATAAAGGAGAGTGTAATATCAGATTCTAATGATTCTAGTGAGGAAAAGCCACACACAGAGCCTAGCAGTGATATAAGATATGGCAACGAGGTATTAAGATTCTCATCTCTGCCTATGGTGGTTTTTAAACGAAAGATTCGCAGTGGTGAGGAGCTAGATTTGCAATCAGATGCCACATTCCTACGAGATATATCATCTGGGGCGTCAATTAAAGTTCTAGGCAATGTGCATGTGTATTCAAAATGTCAGGGGAATCTAGAATCACTAGGTGATTATATTATAATAAAAGATGCGTTCTCAGGACGAATTTCCCTAAAGGGCATTGTTTTGGAAAGAGAATTGCTTAAAGAAATAAATGATAGGGAAAGATTAAAAATGCTTACCATTGAGAATCAAAAATTTAAAATAACAGAAGTTTAAGCATATTTTCCGATATTTATATAAATCCATATCAGGAGATTACATGAAGCAAAGGACAATCGCAAAGAGCATTGAGCTTGTAGGCATAGGACTGCATAAGGGTGTGCCTGTCAAGATGATATTAGAGCCTATGCCTAGCAATAGTGGCATTATATTTTATCGTAGCGATTTGGGCGTTAGCATTCCTTTGAGTATAGATAACGTAATAGATACGACTATGGCAACTGTGATTGGCAAAGATAATGCCAAAGTATCTACCATAGAGCATTTGCTATCTTGTATCTATGCTTTTGGAATCGACAATCTACGAATCATACTAGACAATGAGGAAGTGCCTATTATGGATGGCTCTAGCATTGGATTTTGTATGCTAATAAATGAGGCGGGCATCAAAGACCTTGAGTGTAGCAAAAAGGCGATTCAGATACATGAGAGTGTAGAGATACGCGAGGGTGATAAATTCGCACGGCTAGAGCCACATCATGAGATAGTCTTTGATTTTAGCATTAGCTTTAAGCACAGGGCTATACTCAATCAGCACTACAAATTCACATTCAGCACGAACGCATATAAACAGGAGATAGCAAATGCTAGGACATTTGGATTCCTAAATGAAGTTAATCAGCTAAGGGCCATGGGGCTAGGGCTTGGCGGTAGCCTTGATAACTGCATAGTGCTAGATGATAATGGCATTGTAAATAAAGATGGCTTAAGACATAAAGACGAATTTGTAAGGCATAAAATACTAGATGCCATAGGGGATATGTCTTTACTCGGTATGCCTATCATGGGTGCTTATATATCATTTGCAGGTAGCCATAAGCTAAATCATCTTTTAACCAAAAAACTTTTAAGTACACAGAGTGCGTATAGCATTGTAGAGGTGGAGCAGACTATGGAGCAAGAATCTTATGCGCTTGCATTTGAGTATGCAGACATGACAAACAACAACGGGGGGGGGGGGGGGGGCAACACACAAATAAAAACACAAA
>CASEHV010000035.1 GCA_949287835.1 uncultured Helicobacter sp. | reverse complement strand
TGGTATGGGCTTACACGCAGGAGGCATTGATAATCTTGCTCTTAGTAGCCTAAAGGGGCAAAACACAGGCTTAGGAGCAGGACTACTAAATACCCTAAGATTAGGCAGTGAAAGCATAGGCGTAGCCTTATATGCGTCTTTAATGGTGGTATTTATCGCTACGGCAAAACTCGCAGATTCTCACACACAAGCCCTAGCTAGTGGGAATCTAGCCTTTGCAAACTCACAGGTTTTAGCTAAAGAAGCCTTGGTGCATATCTATCAGGAGAGTTTTGTGTATAGCCTTTCAATCTTGGGTGTTTTCTGCCTTTTCTTAAGCCTTGTTGTGTGGGGGTTGTTGAGGAAAAATTAATTATGCAATGATTCCAACAACGCAAAATTATTATGAAACTCCTTAAAACAATCATAGCTATATTTTTTACCTTTGTTTAGAATCTCTCCTGCTAAATTTATACGCAGGGTTGTTTTTTGATTATCGGTGATTTGATAGGTAGCTAAACTTGTATCATCGAATTTAGCTACATCGCTTGAGTGAAAAATATAATAATGAATCTTGGCAGATTCTAAGCCCCTTACATTATCTTTTTTAAAATTAGATTCTGCAAAAACCGCAATCCACACATAGAAAACATTTTTATCCATATCATAGCGGATTTTAGGGTGAAAGCTAAAATTTCGCTCATTTTGTAAAATCTCACCGCCTTTTTCGATAGCCTTACCTTCACTTGTCTTAACTTGTAAATATTTTGTGATAATACCAAGTTTTTGTTCCTTGCAAAACTCACAAAGATTGGTTACGCACTTAGCATTTGTACCTTTATACTCACTTTGTCTAATAAATTGATTACTAAATTTTTTACATTTAGCACAATAATATTTTGAAATCACAAAGTCAATCCCCCTCATCTATATAGCTTCTATGCACTTGCCACCCATTAGCGTGTAACTTCATCGCTAACTGCATTCACCATATAGCCCAATGACTTGCTTTTTCTTTTCCTATTCTAATTCACTCATAGCTCATATTCTCCCACATTTTCCCTGCTACCTAAGAATCTATACACATTCTCTTTGAGATTTTTATCTCGCTCTATGCCTATGCCAATGCGACCTAGCTCACTTGCTACCTTTACACTTGTGCCTATACCTGAAAATGGGTCTAAAACCCTTTCACCTTTATAGCTAAACATTTTAACTGCAAATTCTGGAATTTCTCTAGGAAAGGGCGCCGTGTGTCCTAGAATATTCTGCCCTTTTGAATTGATTTTTATCACGGGATTTATTTTTTTTAATATCCCGCCTCCACTCATAGATAAAATCTTTTTCAATCTCACTGCCTTTATTAAAGCTCTCATTTTGCGTAAAATATGTTTTAGCTGAGAATCTCTTGCCACGATTTGCTGCACTTCTCTCAAAGCAGTCTAAATTCTTACACTCCCAGCTCTTAAGTCCCCTTTCTGTATAAGCATTGCCATTTACCTGCAGACAGCCGCACACAGGGCAGGGGTAGCGGGTATTGTCTAATCTGTGTTTATGAAAGACTAAAATATGCTCATAGCAGTTCATGGGGTATTGATAGTAGGGGTATGGTTTATCGCCGCTCTTGTGCCTTTGTCTTTGCACCTGTCCTTTATCCCAGATAATATCATCTACAAAAGTAAAACCCACTTTTTCAAAAAGTGTAATGAAATATGCCCCTAGCGGTAGACGTCTTTTTCCCCAAGTAGAAGTACTAAAAAGATTGTCATTATCAAAAACATCACCCACATTAAAAACAAAAACGCGGTGATTATCCAGCACTCTGTAGCATTCTTTTAACACTTCCTCCATAAATGCTAGATATTCGTTTAAATTTTTATACTGCGCATAAGCTCTGACATTATAATATGGCGGTGAGGTTACCATAGCTCCTATTGATTCGCTTTTCATAAGCTTTAAGATTTCTAAAGAGTCTCCCCATAGAATCTTTTTGTTTTCCTTTGAGTTTAAAAAAGATTCCAAATTTTTATCATAATTAAAATTGTTTTGATAGCAAATTTTCACAAAGTCATAATAAGCCTTTTCAAAGGCTTTTACGATTTCTTTTGTGGAATTTAAATTATAAATATCTTTGATAGATTCCAAGAATATCTCATATTGTTTTTCATTAAAAGTTTCTTTAAGGTATTTTTGACTTTTTTCTAAGATAGTGTTTAGGTAATGTATTTTTGTAGAATCTTGATTTGTTGTTAAAATACAAGACTTTGCAAAATTTTCTCTATACATTACCATAAAACCTTTGTTTTCATTTCTTATAATTGTATATTAAATTTTGCTTTAACTTAAGGAAAGTAATGCAGATTCCTTCACGTTTTTCCATAGCCATTCATATCTGTTTGTGCATCGAGTTTTTTAATGCAGATTCGCAATACAATAAAGACAGAGACAAAAAACATTGCAAAATAGTAACAGGTGAGGTTTTGGCAGAATCTGTGGGCGTGAATAGCGTCATCGTGCGGAATATCCTAGCCTTGCTGAAGAATGCGGGGATTGTCTCTATCTTTCGCGGTAGCAAGGGAGCAAAGTTAGCTAGGAATGCTGAGGATATAAGCCTCTTGGATATTTTCCTTGCAGTAGAATCCATGCCTAAAAATAAAGAGATTCCAAAATCTCAAGAGATTCAAAGCAGCTACAAAGAGAATTTTTTTACTAAAGAATACACCCTTTTTAGATTCCACACCAACCCTAACCTGCTTTGTCCGCTGGGTAAAAATATCCATACCCTTTTGGATTCTCGCTTTTGCAAGGCACAAAGTGTGCTAGAGGAGTATCTAAAAAGCGTGAATCTTAGTGCCTTGTTGGAGGATTTAGAGGGGAATCTTGCAGGGTAGCTTTGATGCTCTTGTACTAGCTACCACCAAGCATAGATTAAGATATAAGTTTTAACCCCACGACTCCAACCACAATAAAAGCTAAAAACAGCACTTTTAGCCATGAAAAAGGGTCTTTAAAGATGATAAAACCCATGCAAGTGATAAGAAAGATTCCCACACCCGCCCACACTGCGTAAGCTATGCTGACGTCTAAATACTTTAGTGCTTTAGCAAGGAAAACGAAGCTAAGGACTAAAAAGATTCCAAAAAATCCATAAAAAATTGGCTTGCCTGTGAGTGTGGCATATTTCAAAAAGCCCGTGCCAATGCTCTCACACACAATAGCGATTCCAAGTATCACCCAGCCCGTCATGCTGCACCTCCGCTTCTTTTCTCTTTCATCATGTCTTTTTCTCTTTGCTTTTTCTTTAGCTCCTCTGCCTCCAGCTTTAATGCGAAATAAAAGTCTTCTAAACCTTTTATCATATTTTGCACCCTATCCTCACCCATGCGTTCCAAAACCCTATTACAAAACTCAAGAAATGGCTTTAGATTCTCATTGATATAATCCTCCCCGCTTTGGGTGAGAATCACAACCTTCTCTCGCTTGTCCCTAGCACTACTTCCAAAGCGAATGTAGCCTTGTTTGCTTAAGGCTTTAATGACATTATTCACCGTTTGCTTTGGCATGTCAAAGCCTTGCGAAATCTCACCTTGTGTAATGCTTTTGTGCGTATAAAGCACACTAAGAATGCTACACTCGCAGTGATTAAGCCCTAGAATCTGCTCACATCGCTGGAATAGCCCGTTTATTTTTAAATACAAATCATTACTTTTAAAAAGTAGTGAATCCTCCATACCTTCTCCTTTAGATAGTATCTATAAGGACTATTATAGTCTTTTATAAGACTAATGTCAAGTAGTAGCACATGTATCTTATTGGGTAAGACATTAAAAAATAAATGAACCGTTCTATACCTGCAAGAGCTGGATTTTCATCTAGTTATATTAGTTTTACAATGCAACTATAACAATAAAAATGCTGTAAAAATACTCTAGCGTTAGTAGTTTTTTGTGGAAAATATTATCTTTGTTGATTTAATATTGTTTTCCACCTCACACACAAAGATATATTCTTTATGCCCTTTAAAGCTTGTATTAATATCTGTTTTACCCGAGTTAAAAGCCTTAAAGTCGTATTCATGTATGTGCGTTGTGCCATAAGATTCTAAGAGATTTTGTAATTCATTTAGGTTTATTTTATTTTGACTAGAGTTTGATTTTGAGGTGTAAGTATTATTATACGTCATCACTATATATCTTGTGTATTGCGATAGAGAATCTAGTAAGTCTTTTAAGGCTTCTTTGGCATGTACTTTGCAATACTCACTCATATTAGAGGGCTTAGGTTTTTTAGCTATGCCATAGAGTTTTGGTTTATTATTTAATGACAAGGTTTCTAGTAAGTGATAAAATCTTGCATATTGTCTTGAATTATAAGGAGGGTCCAAGAATACAATATCAATAGGAAAGGCTATATCGATAGGACACGAAACATTGATAAGGGTTTTAGATTCTATGGTCTTTATATCTTGCTTAAAATAAAAACAATTCATCAACTCTTTTGCTAAGATATTAGAATCTTTTTTATATATTTTTATCTTTTTATCTTGCATATCTAAAAGCTTTATAAGTTCATATATAAATCTATCTTTTAAAACAACATTTTTACGATAGGCATCATAATGTCCTACGGTATTAGCTATCCTATCTACACTATATAAAAGTGAGGCTAGAAGTATGTAAAATTCTTGTGTATTAATCATCTTAGATTCTAAGAGTATATCTAGTCTATCTCTTATAAAACCTATCTTTTTAGAATCATTAAAAGAAAAAAAGGCAGAGCCAAAGTGTTGTGAATAATAGTTAGATTCTAAAGCATTAGAATCTAACTCATTGAAGGACTTAACATAAGATTCTAATTTTTCTTTATTACAAGATTCTCTAACAAAAGAGTTTTGATTAAAGGATTCTTTATTACAAGAATCCTTATTAAAAGTTTGTTTAGCAAAAAAGCCTTTATATATCACAAAGTTAGATTCTAAAAAATCATTGATGATAAGCCCAGAGAACTCTTTCTTTTTTATAAAATACTCACTCACTACACCTGTTCCAGCAAAGACATCAAAAAAACTTAGATTCTCATATTTTGTATAATCAAAATGTTTTAACAAAGATTCATCTATTGCCTCTAGTAATCTAGTCTTTGAGCCTGTATAACGGCGGTTGGGGAGGTTAAACATTTAGAAAATCCACTATATTTTCTAAATGTTTAAGTGAATTAATAAAATCAATTATAGAAAAATTTTTTATTTTTAACTTTTCTTTAAAGTCAATAAATTCAACATACACTTTAGAATCTTCAAAAATCTGTGGTGCTATAAAAATAGCAAAATGTTTTTTAGTGTTTTGTTTATTGGATTCTTTGTATTCCTTTAAATGTCTTGTTATTGGTATAAGTTCGTTATTTACCTGCCCTCTACCACAGATAAGACTTACTTCCACAAGTGAATCGCTTAGAGAATCTTTGCAGATAATATCAGGCATATTGCCACTTGCATGATTTTTAGGCAGACCCTCATCATCTATGCTGTAGTTTGGTAAAACTTCTAGATTCTGAAAACTTTGTTTCAAGGCAATAGCTGTTAAAAATTCAAATCTTGTTGGTTCAGGTATAAATTTAAAAACTTCATTTTTACTAGATGATTTTTTATTTGCAAGAATTATTAACTCTTCATAAATTTGCTTTTTTGTATAATTTAAAGCAAAATCATTTAAGGTTTTTTGTTTCAAAGACTCTTGATTTAAACTTATGTTTTCTTTAATTTCTAAAATATGAAAATCAATTTCACCCATATATGCGAAATATTCTTTTGTCTCTTTAAAATCTTTTATATTAGAGTAGTTTTTTATAATGTACTGAATTTTGCTAGATTCAAAGGTATTAAAGTCCAAAAACCGCCCATTACCTCGCAAGGATATTATGCCTGTGATACGCATTTTGCGGATATACTCATCTATACTCTCTCCGCAAATTTTAGACTTTTTAAAAAGTATTGTATTTTTAGTTTCTAAAAATTCTAAACATTTTTCGTAAATAATATCGTTAGAGTAAGCAAAGCTGGGATATTTTTCTCTAAAATCTAATAAATATTTTGTTAATGCCTCAAAATTATCATCACGCCAACAAAGAAAAAAGGCGATTTCTTGTTTATGAATCTTAGAATCTCCACTAAACTCTTGTAGCTTTTGCATAACATTAAGCAACAAAGTGAGAGGTATATTTGCATTTAGGGTATTCCTAAAAAGATTATTGCTTTGATATTTCATCATGCAATTTGTAAAAATACTTGCTATTTTTATATCATTGCTAGGATTTTCGCTAAAAGCATCTATAAGCATATGCCCTGTGTTTGAGATTTCTAATTTTTCATTCATGGCATAAAAGCAAAAACCAAATTCCATAGGCAATCGATACCAAGTATCAAATCTTGAATCCCAGCCATAATCAAAACCGGCTTCTTTGTGTTTTTGTGGAGAATTAGCAATAATATCTTGTGTGATTGTTTTAGATAAATTTTCGTCAGATTCTAATTCTTTTTTGTAGTTTTTGGCACATCGTGGCACATAGAGTTTTTGACTTATCAATGAGGCTACAATTTGCATTATAATCTCATGCGTTAAAATCCTATTTTCAAAAGGAAGTAGAACTTTTAAAAACTCCGCAATCCTTTGTGGATTTCGCATAGTTGTGCTAAAGGATAAGGGTTTATAAAAGGCTTGTCTTTTACTCTGTATTAATTTTTTGTTTTCTTTAGTTTTTATATCTTTAGCCCTTATTTTTTCTATGTTTTTATTTGAGCTTTTATTGTTAGGATTATTTTTCATTCTTTACCCGCTGTTTTCTTATATTACTTACATACACTTCTTTAGAATCTTTTTTGATAGTATTATCATTAAAGCTTATGTAATTACTCTGTATCTCATAGACTTGATAGTCTTGCATAAAATCTTTTAAAAATATATTTTCTCT
Source organism: uncultured Helicobacter sp. (assembly GCA_949287835.1). Classification (GTDB taxonomy): domain Bacteria; phylum Campylobacterota; class Campylobacteria; order Campylobacterales; family Helicobacteraceae; genus Helicobacter_A. The sequence continues at coordinate 14,103 of CASEHV010000035.1, read as the reverse complement.
ATCTTTATGTTTTAAAAGATTGCTAAGTCCCCAACTAAAGCCTAGAGAGTCCAACTTTTTTAGAATCTCATAAAGCTCTTTTTCTGTGTTTTCGCTCCAAAGTTTATTATACTCACTGTCACTGATAAGATATGGCGGGTCAAGGTAGATAAAAATATTTTTAGAATCTTTTACATTGAGAATCTTAGATTCTATATTTTGCAAAAAGATTCTAAAATCTTGACTGTAAAAATAAATCTTTTTTTGTTTAACAAAGCTAAAATAATCCTGCAACGATTTAAGCACATTTTTATTAAAATCTACATTGCCAACGGGCAAATTGCACTCACCCTTGGCATTAAATCTAAGCATGTGATTAAAACCATAGATAAGCAAAAGATACAGCCTAGCCATATCGCTTTTATTTTTGTTAAAATCCTGTCTTAGCCTCATATAAGATTCCTTATTAAACTTAGCAAAATAGGTCTTTTTATACCTTTTGCGTAAGGCAAGTGGTGGGAGTTTGTTTTGCAAGGAAAAGGAGAGGTTATAAGATTCTATAAGATTTGAAAGTGTGTGGAAAAAGTCTTCATATTTGCAGGTGTTTAAAAAGTTATGTAAAGAAATAAGATAGACATTATTATCATTTAATACATACTCTCTAGCTTCTGTGTTTAAAAAAGAGCTACCACCACCTACAAAGGGTTCAATATATACATCAATGTCTTTAGGAAAAAGTCTTTTTAGCTGTGGCATAAGCTTGTATTTATCACCCACATAAAAAAGCGGTGAACGAATGTGTTTTACTACATGAGAATCTATATTCTCGTAATTTGAATGCAAAGCTATTTTTTGTGAATCTAGCAAAGAGGAGTTTTGCGAAATATCACAGAAAAGATTATTTTTCATTAATGTTTAATCCTTAATGTCCTACTTAAAAATATCTGAGATTTTATACTAAAATCTCTCATTTAGCTCTTAACATAGAGTTAGATTTAACACTTATTATATGATACTCTTCAGCGAAAAACCTTGTGCCAAAGCTACTAAAAGCAAACACAACACCAGCCACCGCCTCACCTGTGTTTTGTAAAAGATTCTACACGAATCTTTATTTTCACTCTCCTGCATACTCCGACATTTCACTTGTCCCGTGCTTCTTTTAGCGCATCGCTATACTCTGCATCACTGACGAGATTCTCCCAAACCACATTCTTGCCCCCTCTCCTGCGTGATGGCGATGTGGCTACCCTTACTGGTATCAGTCGCCCCGTGGAAATGCCGCACATTAGGCGGACAGGAAATCACATCGCCCTTTGTAGCGATAGTCGCTCTCTGCCCTGGAACTTTGGTGAGAATCTCGCCCTCTGTTACAATGAGAGTCTGCCCTGCGGGATGCGTATGCCACGCACTTCTAGCGTTTTTGCTAAACTCCACCAAACCTCCGCCAAAACTGCGCCAAGATTCTGATTTAAATAGGATACTAACCTTAACATCACCACTAAAGATTGCAGAATCTCCTTTAAAACTACCAAGTTCTCCGCTTTTTGTGATTGTCTGCGCCATTGCTATGCCTCCTAAAAAAATAGAATCAATACCTTTTTCATTTTGCAACATTGAGAATTTCGATTACAAACTCTTAAGGTTTCCTGATGAAACTATAAAAAATGAAAGTTAATGTAAGTTTAGGAATATTAAAGAAAAATTGTTAGAGTATTTTGACTCCTATCAAAAACACAAAGTGCAAACAAAAAAAGTCAAAAAGCCAAAGCACAAAATTATGCGAAACTATGCTTACAAGTTAGCATTAATCTATCGCTAAGCACTACAGGTCATATTCTCTAACAACCCAGCCATAGCCATTTTCCAAGAACCACTTCTTTTCTTCTTTGTAATCCTGACCTTTTGCCCTTTTTGCTTTAGCACTTTCTAATTTTGTTTTAGCCTCTTGTGTCAATTCTTTTCCAGACATAAAATTCTCCTTATAAAAAATTTGAAACCGCACAATATCAAAAAAAAAGTCAAGCACTATCGTGCTATTAGGAATCATTACTTTATTTACTATCAATGTCTATTTATTATTAAGTTTTATCGTCCGCAGATGTCCTTGTATTCGCATTGTTTGCATGTGCTTATGGAATCTGTCATAATATTTTCTTTGCCAATATTTTCTAATATTTGCTTAATTCGTATTTCATTTTTGACATTATATTTAATTACATCGAGTTTGGCATCTTTGAGAAGATAAAACGCACAATCAATCTCAGCACCAACAATTTTACTCATAAAATCCGCCTTTGTATCACTATCACTCAAACATATTTTATATAATGTCATCTGTAAATTACTATTTGCAGGCTTACTACCGCTTTTATAATCTATAATTAGCAATCTATCATCTACCAAATCTAGCCTATCAATCTTGCCACTTATCTCAAAATTATGCAATATCGCCTCAAACTTCTGCTCTAATCCCAATATTTTTATCTTATTTTTACTTACTCTATCTCTTTCTGTATCAAACATCTTTTTAATATAATAATGATAAGTATCCAGCCTAGCATATAACTCGATATTTTTTTGAAACTTATATGAAAAATTATAATAATTTTCATTAAATTTTTTCTCAATATCATCTATATCAGAGATACAAAGCACCTTATCCTCATAACCTCTATAAGATTCCATTAGCCATTCATGCAGGTAAGTCCCAAGAGATTTATTATTCTCAGCTGCAATATCTATCTCATCACTTTTTAATCCTTCTATATATGAAAAATAGAATTTTCTAACACATTCATTATAAATATTTAGAGATGTTGAGCTTAGGGCAAATTTTACATTAAAGCTAGGATAGCAATCTTCATAAAACACCGATGAAAGATTCTCAGAGCTATCATAATAGCTATATTTTTCATCTATATTTTGAGAATCTTCCATATCACAATGCAACTCTAAAAGCATGTTTGATGGAATCTTTTCATGATTTATAACATAACTTATATGACAAATAGTTGTATTTTTCATAATATTATAATAATGATGCTTGAATAGATTCTCTTTGTCCTTGCGAGTTGGCATATTGAAAGCTTTGCGAATGTTTGAATTAATAAACATATCATGATATGGAACTTTCGGCACAAAATCATCGGTAAAATCTACAATTAAAATTTCCTTAAAACATAGATTTCTAGCCTCTAGCGCCCCCATAACCTTGATTTTCCCCCCCGCTACATCATCTTTAGATACATTAGAAAATCTGGTTATAAACATGTTAAAAAGCTGCGTAAAATCTAACTTTTTGGTATTAATGAACTCTCTCTCACTCATATATAAAAGCTCGGATAATATCTCCATACCCGCATTTAGAATCTTACTTTCATTTTTAAATAAAATCTCAATGATTGCCTGCAGGATATTTAAGTCTGGATTCCTTATATCATAATCTTTTAAAAGACTATCATCGTTTTTAAAATCTCTTAAAGGTTTTAAATCGATGATTTTAAATTCTTTAACTAAGGATTCAGATGCGGATTCTTCGCTACGCTCAGAATGACGATATGTGTCATGTTGAGGCCTGTCCGAAACATCTTTTGGAATCCCAAATTCTTCGACTGGCGGCTCAGAATGACGACGTAAAAATTCCTCATTTTTCAAAGACTCTTCACTCTGCAAAGAATTCAAGCCATCAGATTCTAAAAAATTATGAAAAATAGATTCCAAAACATTATATTCCACTAAACTTTTCACATTTATTCCCATGGCAAAATTAAAGATTCCATTAGAATCTAGTGTCGCTAAGTAATGGCAAAAATCCTCATTTGGCAAAATTACGGCATAGTCATTTTCACTCGCATTTCCACTCATAATCTCTTTATTCCATTGATGTGCTAGATGAAGTGCGAGATTTGCCTGATTGAAAACCTTTGAAGTTTTATATAATTTTAATGCTGAAATATCTAATTTATTATCATTTTTGCTATATAAAATATTATTATGGATTCCATAAATATAGCGATTGTGTGGATTTAGATTCTGTTTTAGAATCTTAAAATTTTCCATATTATAAACATCGGTTTTAAAATATAAAAAAATCGGAGTTATGCTTGATGAAGCTTTTAAAATCTCATATTGTAGCGGTGAAATAAAGCCCTCAAGCTCGATATGTATGCTAGAAAAATACTGCAAATAATCCATGAAAATTTCATAATCATTATTATCGCTAAAATTATTTGCTTCTAAAATTAGGCTATATTGATGATAAATATCTGCCAAGATTGATAGCTCCTGCTCATACTCATCATAGCTATCGATACTAATAAATTTAGCAAAACTCTCCATATTTATGGGAATTTTGTGCTGTTTTAACTCATCATAGAATCCAAACATGACATCGGATAGCTCTAAAAAATAAGCCTCATTATGCTTTGTTAAAAAGCCATCTTTTACATGCTCTTTCACATTTTTTAGTGCCTCAAACATGAAAAAATATCGCATATCTTTTGGAATCTTTGCCTTTTTTGAATATGTAATTTTTTCATATAATTCTGCGATACTTATGGCAGACGGTAGTATGTGATTTGTGGAATCTGAAATAGATTCCTTGTCAAATAAATAGAAATAATCATCTATTTTTTCATCATTAAAAGCTTTATCTATATTCTTTATTAGCTCAAGTTTTGCCTCGTATTGTATAAAAAAATCTTTCTTACTGCGATTACTACTTAACACAAATAAAGGTTCTTTATCCATTAAAAATCCTAAAAAAGCTAATATTTGCTAGATAGCTCACGCACATATCTAACTAGCTCTATGGCATTCTCACGTGGTAAATCCTTTATCATACCATGCCCTAGATTGAAAATATGCCCATTATTTTTCATAATTTTTATAATATTTCTAACACCCTCTTTCATGGATTCCAAATCATAGAGCCTTGCGGGTTCAAGATTGCCCTGCAAGACATATTTCCCCCCTACTTTCTGCCTTGCTATATGCATACTTATCTGCCAATCAATGCCTAAAACCTCGAAATTCCCGCTAAGAGATTCCAAAAATGCACCGCAACCACGTGGAAATACGATAATGGGAATCTTTGGATATTTTTCCTTAATAAAAGTTGTGATTTCTAGTATATATTTCCATGAAAATTCTAAATATTTGCCAATCTCCAACGCATTAGCCCATGAGTCAAATATCATTACGCAATCTGCCCCAGCCCTAATCTGCTCACAGAGATAATGCTTTAACTCAAAGGAGAGTTTAGAAAGCAGTGCATGCATGACTTGCGGATTGGCATATAAAAGCTTCTTAGTTTTTTCATAACTTTTACTGCCGCTACCCTCGCACATATATGTCGCAAGAGTAAAAGGTGCACCACAAAATCCTATGAGAGCCTTATCTTTTGAAAGCTTTTTTCTTACATTATTAACAATCTCATACACATAGCCCAAATCCTTGTAGGCCTCGCTTTTTAGGGCATTTACATCATCGATTTTCTCTATGGTCTGCAAAAATACGGGGCCAAAGTCTTTTTTAAACTCAAGTGGCAGTCCCGCATGATGGGGGACAAGGAGTATGTCGCTAAAGAGGATTGCCGCATCGACATCTAAAATATCGACTGGCTGGAGCGTTATCTCAGTTGCCAAATCCACACTGCTACATAGCGAGAGGAAATTACTAGCCTTTGCCCTGCTCTCCCTATACTCGCTTAGGTATCTGCCCGCCTGACGCATGAGCCATGTCGGTGTATAGGGAGTCTTCTGCCTAAAACAAGCGTCTATAAAAATCATAAATCTAACCTTTTTGTACTTTTACTTTCTGTGATTGTATAGTGATTATTTGAATAATCCAAACATTTTATCTTATCATATCAATTTTACATGCACTCATAAGCAATAATATATGAAAAGATTCCACAGATTTATGCCATAAGTGATAATGCTCTCATACCAAAGGATATTTTTAGCAAGCTAGATTCTGCAATATCAAGATATTAATTATTTCCTTAACATTCCCCTGCTTTAATAATGCAAAAATATAAGGATTCACAATGAATGATTCTAACATTTATACACTCGATGCACTGCTGGGGGAAGGTAAGTTTAAAGATGCGGATATATATATATATATATATCCGATAAGAAAGATTTTATAGAATCTCTACTCAATCATAAGGAATGTTTAGCCAAATATATGCAGCATGAGTGTAGAGACTATGCCTATATTAGCTTTGTTGCCGCACATATATGTGACAGATGGGGGAATCTAAAAGAGGCATTTGAGCTTATATCGCTTTCACTATTCATAAAGCCAGATGAGGATATTAGACAATATCACAAGATAATAAAAGATAAATATATAGATTCTATAGGGCATTCACACACGGCACTCTATCATAGAGAGATGGCATTAGAGAGTAAGGAATGCTGGGATTTTGAATCTGCCATCATGCACTATGAATTATCTATCTCTTGTGGTGATGAGTTTTTGCTGGAATTTTTAGACTTCTTAGCACAGATAGGCTCTATCGCATTACTTGAGGAAAAACTACGAATATACAAAGAATTAGAAATAACAGATACATACAAATATTTATTATTCTATCTTGACTTTCGTGTGCGCAATAACTTTACACTTAACAAAGAGTTTTTCAAAACACACAAAGATATATCAGCATATAATGAGGACATGGAGCTAGTGGCTACCTATATCATCTCTACACTTGAGGTAAGCATGAGTGATATTGACCTCATTAGATTCTATCAACACATCTTTACTAAGAATCGTATAAGGACGCAGTTTATTATCACAAGGATTCTAAAAATCATAAAGCCACCCATAGCGCCATCATATATTACACTAAATCTTTACGCCGACATTTTGTATCTAGGCAAAATAGGCGATAAAACGCAAAATGGCGCAAGACTATATGTAAATAGAATCTACAAAGTCAAAAGTAGCCCAATCACACAGATTCGGAACAAACCAAAAGTCGCCATAGCACTATGGGGCATATACAGAGCTAACTCAAAAAAGACCCTAGAGCTAATCAGAGACAATATAGCAAAGCCGCTGAATGCCGATGTCTTTTTGCATTTATGGAATCACTGGGATATATGGGTAGGCTATGGCGGCGATACGCATTGGGTTGGCAGATTCATTCCTTACTCAAAAATTCATCTCTTTCCACAGGAGATTTCTCACTATAAATCAATGCAGACATATTTCCCAAATGTCTTAAGAAAAATAGCTACACCAAAATCACTGCCACTACCAAAAGAGGATATTAAGAGAATCATAAATCCAAAGATATTCTGTGTAGAAAGTCATGAGGATTTCGTAAATTCGCTAGACTTTGATATAGACAAGTTATATTTTAATCCAAACTCAAATTACGCCCTCTACTCTGTGGCACGAATGCGATATGGCATGTATAAAAGCTTTGAGCTATGTAAAAACTATGATGACTATGACTATGTGATTCTAGCCAGAATCGACCAGGGCTATATGAATGTATTTCATGCAGAGGAACTACAAGATATAAATGACAACGAAATATTATGCAGAGTATTACGACATGGTATAGATAATAGAATCATGGCATCTAATATGAAAACTATGGAGAGATTCGTAAGCAAAAAATATAAAACAATGCTAGAAAAACAGCAAATAGTCCTGCTAGAGCATAAGCTATGTGGCGAGGAAGGCATGGATTTTATGTGGTTTGCAGATAATAATATAGGCGCTATCTACATGAATAGAGATATAGATATAATGCTGCCAACCTATGGCATGGTGCCAAACTTTTATGAGGAATTATTGCAAGATTTAGAACATGACGCTAGGGAATTTAAGAGTAGAGATGATTATAAGAATCTGCTAGATATATTAAAAATCGATAGAGACATGCTTATATCAACCCCAGGTCCAAATGTAAAAATAAATTGGCTTAAACGAACATATCGTAAGATAAAAAAGAGAGTAAAAAGAATGATGAATAATTGACGTCTGCATTTAATAAAAACACAAAAAAACTTGATATAAGATTTTATCCATGCACTCATAAGGATAATAATGAAAAGATTCTGCGGATTATATGGCATAAGTGATAATGCTCTCACGCCAAAGGATAGTATTTTTAGCAAGCTAGATTCTGCAATATCAGGTGGTCTTAGAATCTTTCAGTACAGAGATAAAGATAGTAGTGATGAGGAGATAGAATCTTTAGTGCTTGAGCTACAGAAGTTTTGCAGAGAAAAAAATGTGCTTTTTGTGCTAAATGATAGATACCAACTTGGCATAAAGCTAGGCGTAGATGCCATTCATCTAGGACGTGAGGATATTGATAATTTTTCATATATTAGAAAATCTTTTTCTGGCTTTATTGGTATTAGTTGCTATGATTCTATCTCTCTTGCACTAAAGTATCAAGATAGCGGTGCGGATTATGTCGCTTTTGGTGCTATCTTTCCCTCGCCTACAAAGCCTAGTGCAGAGCATTGCGATATATCTGTGCTATCTAAGGCTAGGGAAAAATTAAAGATTCCAATCTGTGCCATAGGTGGCATTAATGTAGATAACGCAAGGCTACTTGAGTGCGATATGATAGCGGTTATCTCTAGCCTTTGGAGCGGTGATGTGTGCGAGAATGCAAAAAAATTGATAGAATCATGGCAATCAAAAGCAAGTGAGCATACATGTCAAAAATGATAGTCGCCTACACAAAGGCACAATTAAAAGAGGCTTTAGAGCAAAAAAAAAGCGAATTTTACAATGCGGCTTTTAGTAGCTTTGAGTTAGAAAATATGGAATCTACTTTGGGGAATATTAAAGATTCTTTGGCAGAGCCTCAGAATGACGATGAGGGGTCTCAGAACGAAGTTTTTCCTCTCATGTTGAGCAAGAGCGAAATAACTCATGTTGAGCATAGCGAAATTCCATGTCATGTTGGGCATAGCAAAATAACACCATATCATCTTAAAAACAAAAGTGAAATAACAACATGTCATGTTGAAAACGAAAACGAAACATCTAATGAAAGTAAAATAGCACTACGTCATGTTGAGCGTAGCAAAACATCTCAGAATCTAGATTCTCAAAACAAAAAAGATTCTTCAGTAAGCCTTGCGAATGACACAAAACGTCATGTTGAGGGCTATGCCCAAAACATCTCTTACAGCAACTTAAAAAATCACGACTATACAAATAAACAAAATGACACAAAAAACCCAAACAAAAACATAAGACAAAACAACCCAGCCAAAATCACCATTCCTAAAAAAGTGCCAAAAATAGGGCTAGTGCCGACAATGGGCGCATTGCATGATGGACATAAAAGTCTCATGAGTGCAAGTGTGAGTGAGAATGACATTAGCGTGGTTTCGATATTTCTCAATCCTACGCAGTTTAGTGCGAATGAGGATTTGGATAAATACCCAAAGAGCCTAGATTCTGACTTAGCCATGTGTGAGAGAATGGGAATTGATATTGTCTTCTGCCCTAGTGCTAATGAAATGTATGATGATGACGAGATAGTATTGCACCCACCGAAGGCTATGGGCTATATCCTAGAGGGCTATCATCGTCCAAGCCATTTTGCAGGAGTGCTGCAAATCGTGCTAAAGCTATTTAATCTTACTCTGCCTACTCATGCCTACTTTGGCAGGAAAGATGCCCAGCAGTTATTAATCATTAAAAAAATGGTAGAGCAGCTATGCCTTGATGTAGTGATACGTGATATGCCAATAGTGCGAGATAGCGATGGACTTGCACTTAGCTCTAGGAATGTCTATCTAAATAGCGAGGATAGGAAAAAAGCATTAAGCATTAAAGAGGCTATATTTTTCATAGAAAAACATAAAGATTCTATGGATATAGAATCTCTTAGGACTTCTGCTAGAGAGATATTAAAGGATTTGCAGGTGGATTACATGGATTTTTATGATTATAATTTGAGACTTAGCGATGATAAAAGTGGTAGCATATTTTTGGTATGTGCTAGGGTTGGCGGTGTGCGTTTGCTTGATAATTTATGGTTATAGAGAGGTTTTATATGGAATGGAAAAAGGATAGTTGGCGGAGCTTTCCCATAAAGCAGCACCCCACATACAGCGATAAAGATGAGATAGAATCTGTAGAAAAAGAGCTAAGGGCATATCCACCGCTAGTCTTTGCCAAAGAGGCAGATAGTCTAAGAGAGAAGTTAGCAAAAGCCGCAAAGGGCGAGGCATTTTTACTTCAGGGCGGAGATTGTGCCGAGAGTTTCTCTCAGTTTAGTGCTAATGGCATAAGGGATATGTTTAAGATTATCTTGCAGATGAGCGTGATTCTAACATTTGCCTCTAGCTGCCCCATTGTGAAAGTCGGTCGTCTAGCAGGGCAGTTTGCAAAGCCTAGGAGTAGCGACACAGAAGTCATCGATGGCATTAGCTATCCTAGCTATCGGGGGGATATGATTAATTCTCAGGATTTAAACGAACGCACCCCAGACCCTAGACGTCTGCTAAAAGGCTATCATCAGAGTGCTAGCACACTAAATTTATTGCGTGCCTTTTCACAAGGAGGCTTTGCAAATCTTTGGCATGTGCATAAATGGAATCTTGACTTCGTGGCAAATAATAATTTTGGCAAAAAATACGAGGCACTAGCCAATGACCTCACAAAAACTCTGCGTTTCATAAAGGCATGCGGCATTGATACCGATAACGCACGTCAGCTAAAGGAAGTCTCATTTTATACCTCACATGAGGCATTGGTGCTAAACTATGAGGAGGCACTAACGCGTCAAGATTCTCTAAGCGGGGAGTGGTATGACTGCTCGGCACATTTTCTATGGATTGGAGAAAGGACACGCGATATTGACCACGCGCACATTGAGTTTTTACGCGGGGTGAAAAATCCGCTGGGTGTGAAAATAGGACCAAATGCAAAGCTAGATGATGTGCTAAGGATATGTGAGATTCTAAATCCGCAAAATGAGCATGGCAGACTCACCCTCATCGTGCGAATGGGTGCTGACAAGATAGAATCTAATTTCCCTCCGCTACTTCGCGGCGCTATAAAAAGCGGGGTAAATGTGCTATGGAGCTGCGACCCTATGCACGGCAATACAAAAATGGCAAATAGCGGGTATAAGACGCGCTCCTTTGCTGACATCGTAAGTGAGATAAAAAGCTTTTTTGATATACATAAAGGCGAGGGTAGCATAGCCGGCGGTGTGCATCTGGAGATGACTGGTGCTGATGTTACAGAATGTATCGGGGGCGTGCAAGACATTGTAGAGGAAGGGTTGCATAAAAGCTATCAAACCCAGTGCGACCCAAGGCTAAATGCAACCCAGGCACTAGAGTTAAGTTTCATGTTAGCAGAAATATTGCAAAAGAGAATAGATATATGAAAAATATTATTAATGAATGAGATTCTGAATTCTAAAGATTCTTCTGCAGAGTCTCAGAATAAGACACAACGTTATCAGGCAAAATCGATAATATCTTTAGCAATCATGATGCCGCAATTCGCAGGAAATTAAATAAATTTGACAAACAGGAATTAGATAGAAATTACCAAACATTTAAGAATCTGCAAAGCGATACAATCATTTCAAAAGATATAAAAGGTGATGGACTTGTAGATTCTTTCATAGATAAGATAAATACTTTTAATCCAATAAAAAGATTTACAACAAAAGATGAGACACAAGAAAGACTACTTTCAGCCATTTTTTCAAACAGGGAATTAGCTAAGGAATTTAGCGGAAAATTAACCAGCGATGAAGCAAGCATTATTCAAAGAGCGGTTAATAAAATGGGTGAAAACTTTAGCAAATTAGCTAAAGAATATGAGGAGCATTTAGTAAATGAATATGCAAAAAGTGGAAAGACACATGTAGATAGCATACCCGCACTTTATAAGGATTTGCTAGATGAAATCGATAGAAATATTAAATTAGATTATGAAAAAAGCATAAAAGATTTACATGATAATTTAAGAGAAAGTAACTTTAAAGATGATATTTTTAACTCTTATAAAAGCATTACAGATGATTCCATACAATCGCTAGGACATGATAGCGAATTATCAAGAATCTTAACTAGAGAGACTGCAAAAATAGAGGAAAGACCTACTATAAACCTTAGTGAAGCAATAGAGTTACGCAAAAATATTAATGAGATTTTAAGAAATTACAATAAAAATAAAAGTAATCTAAAAGAATTTAGGGCAAAAGGACATTTAGAAGCATTAAAACAGAGCATAGACAATTCCATACAACAGCATTTAAATAAAAAAGTGCAGAATGCAGAGCTTACCTCTGAGGTAGCAGATGGATTATATTCGTCTTTCAAAAAGGCAAATGAAAACTATGCAAAGGTTAAGGAATTATTAAGTGATAAGTTTGCCAAAGCAATAAATAAAGGCATGAGTAAGAAAGATTTAGACTCAAGGCTAAGTGTAGAGCAGTGGAGAAAAAGGGTGCTTGATACAGATTGGGGGGATAGTATAAAAGGTTTAGAAAATACTATTTTTAATAACTTTAATCCAAAAATGCAAGCCGATACGCAAGTTTTACTAATCCTTAGGGCATTGGATAGAAACGTAAATGCCCTAAATGATTCTAAACCCATTGATATGGTGAGAATCTTAAATGATTTAGAAAAGTTAGAGAATCTAACTTTAGCACCTAAAGTATATCCGATTTTAGATTTATTTAAGTCTTATGCGAATGCCTATCAGTTTGCAATTCAATTAGCAAAACCTAAAAGCATTGAACTATCACATGGGGGCGGAGCTTTGGCTACGACTTTGATAGGTAGGATTAAGGTTTTTCTAACCAATAGAATGTTTAAGAAGCTTTTTGCATTCGTGCCATATTTGGGTGATAATAATGCAGTATTGAAATCCTTAAGCGAGGCTGTCCAGAAGCTAAAATATCCTAGCGAAATTACTTTAGAGACGCTAAGACAACTAAGAGAGGTGGATTTAAAAAATGGGCATAAACCAAATAATTTAGGCGGTGATGAGGGATTAGGTAGCGTTGGTGGAGGAAATGGAAACCCCCCAAAAGGACCTAATGGAGATAATCCGGGAGGAAATGGCGGCGGGGGAGGCGGGAATCCTAGAATCCCAGATGATGATAATCCAGATTTAGGGGGTGGCGGTGGAGCAAGTTTAAAAGATTCTAATAAAGACGTTTTAGATTCTTCGGCTACGTCTCTAAATGACGTCGGGAATCCTAAAAATGACGCAAACAATAATAAAGATGTTTTTGCAAACAATGACAGAGATGTTTCGGACAGGCCTCAACATGACCTAAAACGTCATTCTCTGCGTAGCGAAAGGGAAGAATCTCTATTACACGAGGAAACTAAAAGCGATATGCTAAATCTAACAACGCAAGGACAGAAAACAACAAAGGTTTTAAGAGAGGAATTAAAAGAAAAACTACAACCAATTATAAATCAAGACATAACAAATAAAGCTACAGGATTAACAGGACGTATAACAACAAACGAAAGAGATAAGATAGGCAGTGATAAAGCTATCATAAAAAGTATAAAAAATGGATTTAGCAAAGAGGAACATTTTAAAGCTGGAGAAAATATAGAAGAACTTTTTATAAACGCTAAATTAAGGGGAATATACGAGGACTATAAAAAAAGGAAAGAAATAGAAAATGTTTATAGACTTGAGATTCCCATTATTATAAATAATAAAAATGCCATTGCTTTAATAACTGCTTTTGAAAATAACCAATCTCACAATAAAATATATAGCATAGAATTGGGGGGATTAGAACCCGCCCCCTTAAGCCCTAGCGCGCACCAAACTAGAACGGGAACGGCAGATAATGCTCAGTATGGAGTAGGATACGCAGACACGCCCTCTATTGCAAAATCCGACGGAAGCTATCGTACCACATTAAACCCAAAAAGTCAAGACATATACAATAATTTAAGCAATATTCCACATAAAAAACCTTTTAGCGATGAGGAATTAATAAAAATTATAAAAGGCGGACTCAAAAATTTTAGATTATTGCCACATAAGCTAGAGAGTGAAATTATAGAGTTAGCAACAAATCCTAAGCTTTTGGAAATGGAGAATATTCATAGATTCGCAACTCAA
>CASEHV010000034.1 GCA_949287835.1 uncultured Helicobacter sp. | reverse complement strand
TTGTAGCTTTTGTAATCTTAGAGTAACATTATTTCTTACAATAATGAATACCACTAAAGCAATGATAGCAGTGATGATAATGGCGCTGCCTATAATAATTGCCCTTATGGCGACACTTGGGGCGAAGATGGATTCTTGAGGCAGCGTTACATTCACATTTAACGTTGTATCAAAATTCTCTAGCCTTAGCACGACATTTGCCCTGTAGCTTAGATTCCCATACACATTTGAGTATTTCATTAAAACCTCCTCGCCACGCATTACAATATCAAGGAACTCCCTAGTAGAAGGCGAGGAGTTTAAATCCTGTATCCTTTTGCCCTGCAAATCCTTATTTGGATGTAGCACTATCGTGCCATCTTGTGCTATCAATGCCCTATAATCACCATCAAAAACGCTTCTTTGCTTATCCATTAGCTCATTTCCTATGACATTCAAATCCACAAGCACACCTAGCACACCCATAACCTTACTGCTAGAATCAAATAATGGCATCGCGAAAACTGCGACATAATAACGATTATTATTTATCGTAAAATAATGTGGCACACCTATCGTCTGAGTGCCAGATGAGATAGCACTCCTAACCTTATCCCAGCCTAAAATCTCCTCACTAGCGCCAGATATAATGACGCCGCCCTTGATGCCCGGTGTAGAATCATAAGTTAGCATCATCATCTCATCATTGCCAAACTCATATTTGCTACCCTTGAATAATCCCGAATTTTTTAGATAAATAAATGAAAACGCATTGGAACGCAGGGCATCTGCCATATTACTTATCTCTTGTTCTATGATAAATTCCTTGTGATTCATATCACTTAGGATTAGATTCTGCAAATTTGCCTGCGTTAGGGCAAGTGAGGCATAGCTACTTTGGAGTGAGGCATTAATCGCATTTGCCGAGCGTTTCGCCGCATTCATAAGCAACTTTTCAGATTCTATCTGCAGGATAGAGTTAGACTTATAGCCGACCACAAAAGATAATGCGACCATGCAGGAAAGCACCACGAAGATAATGTCAAAACCAGCTTTGTGCCTATTTTGAGATTCCCTATAAACATAAAAATCCTTTGATATTTTTGTGCGGAAATTATAGCAATCGTTTTTTTTATTATTTTTTTAGGTTACAAACCTCATATATAAGGTTATAATGGATTATTAAAACGCTTAAAATATATGAAAAATATAATTATATAAAAGTTATATATGAATATTTGTTATTAAATTTTCACATTTTTAGATATATAAAATATATTTTGGGAGTTGGGGTAAAAAATAGGAAATAAACATGCAATGTAGATAAAAGTGTGATTATCTAGGAGTTTCTTTTAGCAGTGGGACGGTGAAATTATCTCTTTTCTCTCTCCAATCCGCATCTAGCGTTTGCTCATTATTGTTTTGCTGACTGCTTTGTGCTTCATTGTTGCTGCTTTTTTCCTCTGAGTTTTGCTCCTCGCTCCGCTCTTGGGCGATGCTTGTATTGTTCTGTTCTTGCGTATTTTCCTGTGTTGTGTTGTCGTTACTTGTATTTTCCTCTGTTGTTTGTGTTACAGAATCTTGCTGCTCTGTCGAAGTGTCTTCCAAAGTGTCATCAACATTACCACTAACATCATCTACCAAATCATCTACATTCTCTTGCTCTGCATTGTTTTGTTTTGAATCCTCGCTAGTTTTATTTTTTGGCTCATAAACACCTCTTAGGATTTTGTCGCCATCTGCATAACGACTTTTTCCATAGCATTCTATTTTTGTTATATATTTCTCACCTCTGTGCGGATAATCCTCGATGAGTTTATTTAGCTCTACAGTCTGACCTACTTTTAAGTCAAGTTTTACATCTGTGTTATAAACCTGCTTTGGTTTTACATAATTTAGCAATAAATGCCTATATTTCTCTATCATACTACTATCTTTTGAGGTATCATAGAGGATTCGATGAGAAATAATACAGCCATATATATTTCTTTTCCCTACATTTTTTACCTTAGCGATATACTGATAGACATCTGAGTAATTATAGATTCTATTATATGTCTCATCTACTTCTATTTTGTAGAATCTCTCTTCCATTAAATATCGCATAGCAAATGGAATCGCAATGGCAATGGCAAAGCCTATAATAAAAAGCGGAATGCAAAGCAACTTTCGCCTAAAGGCAATGAAAGATAGAAAAATAAAGCACATAGATAAAAGCAAAAATGCAGAAAAAAGTGCAATATCGTAGAGGTGTAAATATGAGAAAAACTCGCTTAATATATCTTTTACGTGCTTTAGAGTTTCTTTCATATTTATTTCCGCCTATTTTGCTTTTCTTCTATTCCGCTCATGCCCATGCGACTTGATAGCTCTTGATAGATTCTATCTACATCGATATTGTGATATGCTAGTGCAACAAGTATATGATAGAAAACATCGGCACACTCATGGATAATCTCATGCTCATCATTATCTTTCATCGCAAGACAAAGCTCACCGCTCTCCTCGATAATCTTTTTAGCAATGCCATTATCTCCTTTGGAAAATAACAGTGCGGTGTATGATTTATCTTTATTTGCTGATTTCCTTTGCAAAATATTATGATATAAAATATCAAGGGTATTATAGAATCCTGTTACGTCATGTTTGGTTTCTATATTAGATTCTATCTTTATTTGTTTGAAAAAGCAACTTTTAGCACCAGTATGACATGCCACGCCTTTTTGTGCAACCTTGAGTAAAATGGTGTCATTATCGCAGTCAAGTAATATTTCTTTTATCTCCTGCACATTCCCGCTTTGCTCACCCTTTTTCCAAAGTCGCCTTTTACTACGTGAGTAATAGTGTGCAATGCCTGTTTGTATGCTTAACTCTAATGCTTCTTTATTCATATATGCAAGCATTAGCACTTCATTGCTCTCATGCTCCTGTGCTATGCAAGGCAGTATAGAATCATCATTCCATTTTATATTATCCAAATCTAAGCTCATAAATATTCATAACCATTTTTTGCCTGACATTATACCCAACAAAGCAAAAGAAAACAAATAAGAATAAAAGTATTATCCACCCAAATACTGCCTTAACTGCCTCCCTATTTTTGGGTGTTTTAGCTTTTTAATGGCACTTGATTCTATCTGACGTACTCTTTCGCGCGTTACATTTAGCGCCTTGCCAATCTCCTCTAATGTTCTATCGCTCTCGTCATCTAGTAATCCAAATCTCATTGTGATAACAGCTTTTTCGCGCTCATTTAGCTGGTCTAAGACACTTTCTATTTGTTTGCGTAAGTCTTCTTGTAGCATTGCATCCATAGGATTTACCGTGCTTTTATCTTCTACAAAATCTCCAAATTTTCCATCATCATCATTGCCAACTGGGGCTTCTAGGCTAATTGGCTCTTTTGTGATTTTTATGACATTTTTTACTTTATCTACGCTTAGCCCAACCTGCTTTGCAATAGATTCTACATCTAGTTCCTCGCCTTTCTCCTGAGAGTGCTTTCTCATGATATTTTTAATCTTATTAATTGTATCAATCATGTGTATTGGAATCCGAATAGTTCTAGCTTGGTCAGCTATCGCACGTGATATTGCCTGCTTTATCCACCATGTAGCATAGGTAGAGAATTTATATTCTTTTCTATACTCAAATTTATCTACAGCTTTCATCAATCCTATATTGCCCTCCTGTATGAGGTCTAGGAATGGTAGCCCCCTATTTGTATAACGTTTTGCAATGCTTACAACAAGTCTTAGATTGCTCCTACTCATCTTGACTTTTGCGGTATCAGAAATCTTTTTGCCACGTTTTATCTGCTCCAAAATCTCTTTTAGCTTTTCTGGCTCAAGATTAAAGTCGCTTCTACTAGCCTCACGGGTTTTATAGAGTTTTTGAATCTCAATATAAGTCGCTATGGCAGTATTTTCAGATACCTGTGCTGCTATGTCTTCCCTGCTCATATTTGTGATATTTTCTAAAATCTTTTTGTGATTCTCAAGTAATGCGTCATTGAAAAGATTTAGCCTATACTCAAGCCTTTTTAACTCTCTGTCGAATCCATCGTCATTTTTTAGGCTATTTTCCATAGCTTTAGTAAGCTCATTTATAAGCTTGCTAGTGGGACCTAGTGCTAGGAGTCTTTGCTTTAAAATATCTTTTTTATGTGCTAGTAAAAGTGTGTTTAATAATAATTCATCTTTACTAAGTTTTGCCTTGCTACTTTCATTTTGCTTTTTTATAAAGTCAAGCCAATCATCTTTTGCCTCTTTTAGTGCAGAAAAGCTGTCTATAACTTTTTTCACACGTACGTCATCTGCTTTTGAATTTTTCTTTTTTGCTTTCTGCTCCTCATCGCTATCTTTCATCTCATAGTCATCATCATTATCATCTTGATTATCATCAAAGCTTTTAAACAATTCTTTTACACGTCTTTCTCTATTCACCAACGCATCTTGATAATCATAGATAAAGTCAATGAGATATGGCACAGAGCATATCGCATCGATGATAATATCCTCACCTTTTTCCATGTCTTTGCTAAGGCTAACTTCCTCTTCTTTGCTAAGTAATGGAATCTGCCCCATCTCTCTTAGATACATACGCACAGGACTATCGCTTCTACTCCACTCTAATAGCTCCTTTTCAGGCTGGAAGTCAAACTCCTCGCTTAGAGATTCCTCGATATTTTTCTGCCGTATTTTCTGCTCTTGAATCTTATCTTTCTCATTTAGATTCTTAGCCATCTCAGATGAGCTAATCAAGTCTTTTTTATATTTCTTGCATAGCTCTTTAATTTTCTGCACTAATGCCATAGTGGGCTTTGTATCTATTACATGTGCTATATTCTCATAGGAGACAAAATCGCTTGTGGAATTTTTAAATAACTCTTCTAATTTCTCATTCATTACTTCAGACATGCAAACCTCCGCCATTTTCACTAAATTCTACCAAAATGCCAAAAACTATCGGCAAACAACAGAAAAACTTGAAAGATTCTTAAAAATAAAGCTCTATAACAAAAAACATTTTTATTAATATTACATTAGTAGAATCTTTTGGAATGTTTGAGTTAGGAGTTTTGATGAGGATATTGGCTTCTCTGTATAGATTTTTTTCTAGCTGGGTTGGCGTTATTATCTTATTTTTATTTCTCATATCTTTTGTAGCACAGGGCTTTATTATACCTAGTCGTTCTATGGTTGGCTCTCTATATGAGGGCGATATGATGTTTGTTAAAAAATTTTCATACGGCGTTCCTACACCAAAGATTCCATTTGTAGAGATTCCGATATTGCCAGATTTTTTTGGTAATAAGCATTTAATAGCGGGTAGCGGACCAAAACGAGGAGACTTGGTTGTTTTTCACCCTCCAGGCGATGATAAGACTTATTATATAAAGCGAAATTTTGCAGTTGGTGGAGATAAGATTATTTTTACACGACATGGAATCTATCTTAGACCATTTGAGGGAGATTCTTATATAGAGGAGCATTTTAAGGGTTATCATATAGATGAGTTTTTTGGTGAAAAATATGTGAAAGAGCCATATTCAAGAGAACATATCGGAATCCACTATGGCGAGAAAGATGGCAGGGTGGAGCCATTTAGTAGCTATGAGGAGCTATATTATAGATATATGAGTTCAAGCATTACAAACAATCATATAGCAAGTAGCAGAAGAGGTATAGCAATGACTCCTATGGAGTATAATGGTGATATGATATTTTACAGAGAGGTAGATAAAGATTCCTATTTCATGGTAGGAGATAATAGGGACAATAGCGAGGATTCTAGATTTTGGGGCGTAGTTGATTATAGTAGAATCATAGGGCAGCCATGGTTTACTTACTTTAGCATAACATTAAAAGATAGTATAGAATCTCAATCTCAAGAGGAGAAAAATCGATATAAGATTCGCTGGAATAGAATCTTTAAAAGTGTGAGTTGGCTAGAAAGTCATGCAGAGAAGTTTCGTGGGGAATATAGATACTATGACCATGTAAAAGCCATAGACGAGTAAAACAATGGTTAGGATTTATATACATGGAATTAGTTGATTTATTTATACTAATCTGTGTTTATATTATATTAATGCTTATCTCTACGATAGGTAGAGAGCTTTTTGTAGGTCTTGTTGCAATAAGATTTGGGGATAATACACCGCTAAAGCAGGATAGAATCACATTAAATCCTCTAAAACATATAGAGATATTTGGTTCATTCATCATTCCTATTGTAATGGCTATCAATGGAACATTCTTTGGCTATGCAAAGCCTATGGCAATAAAATTTCCAAATATACAGGAGAGGTCTGGAATCAAAGGTTGCCTATATGTGTCGTTGGCAGGGACATTCTTTAGCTTTTTTAGTGCATTTTTTATCTTTCTTATTTTAAAAATAGGTGCGAAATATGGCTTAATAGGTGAGGCAATATCTAATATTTTGCTTACACTATCTGCCATTAATGTTATGCTAGGTATAATACATCTCATTCCGATAGCACCACTTGATGGGGCAAAAATCCTTGCATTCATAGGCATAATGCTAGGCACTTCAATATTTGCTAGATGGTATCAAAGGCTTGAAAAATATGGTATCATTATAGTAGTTTTGGTATTGATAATCCCTCAAACTAAGAGTATTATATCTATGGCGACTAGAGCGGTGATTGCTATATTTGATTTAGTTTGACATATCGATAAAGAGGTGCGTATGTTGTTTATAGCCAGTGACCATGCTGGATTGAGGCTTAAAGATTTTATTATCTCCTATATGCAGAAAAAAGAATTAGAATTTATCGATTTGGGTGTATATGATGATGCATCTGTGGATTATCCCGACATGGCTAATTTATTATGTAAAGAAGTGTTAAAAGATAATAAAAATCGTGGCATACTTGTATGCGGTAGTGGAATTGGCATGAGCATTGCTGCTAATAGACATAGTGGCATAAGGGCAGCTTTATGCACAGATTCCTACATGGCATCTATGGCTAGAAGACATAATGACGCAAATGTGCTTTGTCTAGGAGAGCGACTGCTAGGATATGGAGTAGCTCAACATATTTTAGATATATTTTTGAATGAGAGTTTTGATGGCGGACGGCACTTTGGGAGAGTGCAGAAACTATCATGAGATAAAGGATTATAAATGAGTAATTTTATATCTTGGTTTGCTTTGACAATCTTTATTTTATTTGTCCTATTTATGCTTGTTAGTGCATTTTATTACAGAAGCGTAGCGCAAAAGGAGAGAAAAGAATCCGCACATATGAAATACACTTTAGTAGAGACAGAGGTGCTAATACAAAAACATCAGCTTTCACTACAAAGGGCATTGGGGAATATTGATATTTTAACCAAAGAGTTAAATTCGCTAAAAAGTGAGGTTAAAACATTGAAACAGAGAAATTCTCAATATCGCATAGAGACGGATAATTATAAAAGTAAAATCAAGGATTTAGAGCAGAAAATCGAAGCATTGCTTTAGATTATGTGAAAGTTGGATTCTCATTATGTATTCTAGGCTAAATTTTTTTAAAGGAAGTAACATGTTTAGAAAGAAGGTTAAAGAGATAGAAAAACCAGTAAATGCCTTTAGTTTAGAGGATTTAGTATTAGATGATAATGCAAATCACAATGAAGTCAAAATGGCAAAACGTAAGCCAACATTAAGAGAGGAAATAGAAAATACCATAGAGGACGTAGAGGATTTTCCCAAAAAGGGAATAATTTTCAAGGATATAACGCCATTTTTCCAAAATGCAAAATTATTTAATGAATATATAACGATGCTTACAAATCGTTATCAAGCCTACAAAATAGAATATGTAGTTGGTATAGAGGCACGCGGATTTATGCTAGGCTCTGCGTTGGCATATTCACTTAAGGCTGGCTTTGTGCCTATAAGGAAAAAGGGTAAATTACCCGGCAAGATTATCTCTCAAAACTATGCTTTGGAATACGGGCAAGACTGCATAGAGATAAAAGAAGATGCCTTTGCTGGCGTTAGAGGTGCTAATGTTATTTTAATAGATGATGTTATAGCAACGGGTGGCACCGCACATGCAGCTTTGAATCTTATATCAAGACTAGAGGGAAAATGTATAGAATTTCCATGCCTCATTAATCTCACGGAGTTCTCCGAGACAAAAGAGAGAAAGGCAATAGCAACTATGACACATGTGTTTTCGCTTATAGATGTTTGATTATATTTGATAAAATCTCAAAATAATATTTTTATTAAGCAGAATGTTTTATTTTGGAATTTAGATTCTCATTTTTTAAAATCAAAAGATGTTTTGCTTTTATTCAATATGACATTACCCTGTCATTTTGAGATGGAGTCGAAGAATCTTTAGAATCAATATTAAAATTAATTATTTTATAAAAATATTAAGCAAAATACAAAAGCTACATTATGTTTCACAATATTAACTTAAGATTTTCTGTAGCATTAACTTTAAACTTAGCAAGAATCTTTATCCCCTAACTCACATGCCTCTTTGAGATACTTTCTTGAAATCTCATCATCTTTTCTGACGCCATTGCCTAGATGATACATTGCTGCTATATTATGGCATGCACCATAGTGTCCCATATTGCAGGATTTTGTGTAAAGACCCATTGCTTTCATATAGTCAATCTTTACACCATAGCCGTTGTTATACATGATTCCTAGATTAAAGCATGCTTTTATGTGGTGCATATTGCAAGATTTTATGTATAGCTCCACTGCTTTTTCATAGCTTTGTTTCACACCCCAGCCGTAGTCATATAAGATTCCAAGATTATAACATGCTCCCGCTTTATCATTTGCACAAACTTCTGTGAAAAAATCCCTTGCCTTGTCATAGTCTTTTTCTATCCCCTCGCCCTTTGCATACATTACTCCTAGATTATCACAGGCATCATCATGGTCGCCTCTACATGCTTTTTCGTATAAGTCTCTGGCTTTTTTATAGTCCTTGTCTCCACCTTTGCCATAGAAATATAGATTTCCCAAACTATAACAAGCCTCTATTTTGCCACCATTACATGCTGTATTATATAATTCCCTTGATTTTTTTTCATCTTTTTTTACGCCATGCCCATATTGATACATAAATCCTAGATTTAGACATGCAGATGCATGGGAGACATTGCAGGCTTTTTCATAAAATGGTAGGGCATTTTCGTAGCTTTGCTCTACTCCATTGCCCTCCTGATACATGACGCCTAGATTGTAACAGGCATTTACTTCCTTAAAATCACATGCCCTCTGCCAAAAGCTATATGCCTTTTTATAATCCTGACTAACCTCATCACCCACATAATACATGTCGCCAAGTATGGAACATGCAGTCATGTTTCCAGCATTGCAGTGCATCGTTGCAGATTCTATATTTACACAAAATGCGATATTTAAAAGCAATGATATATAAAATAATATGCGTTTCATTGTAAAATCTTTAATATAAAGTTAGGTTTGCAATATAATAACATAATTGATTGTATAAGGAATTTCATGGAAAGAGAAAATGCAAAAAACATTAATAGAAGAGTGAATAAAATCATAGGACAACTAAATGCTATCAATAAAATGATAGACCAAGATCTCCCATGTCCAGATATTTTGATACAGATTAATGCCGCAAAGAGCGCCTTGCATAAAGTCGCACAAATTATATTAGAGGGACATGTGAATCATTGTGTTAGGGGTGCGATAGAGCATGGGAATCCAGAAAAGAGCCTAGATGAGTTAGCTAAAGCCATAGAGCATTTCTCAAGGCTATCATGATTTGTGCTATTTACCAACGCAAAATTGTGAAAACATAGAATCTAACATATCCTCTACATTGTATGGCTTTGTGATATTTCCAATTAGCTTTAAAGCATTTGTGAGTTCTAGGCTTGATAATTCTAGGTTGCCATTTTTTAGTAGATTTATAGCTTCTTTTAGATGATTTAGACTATCCTTTAGTAGAGTAATTTGAGTGTTATTTGTTAGCACGAGTGTTTGGGTATCGATTTGCATAGTTATTAAATCTGCAATTTTATCTCTTAATATTTTAGCATTATTATCATCTTTTGTATTTATGGATATTGTATCAAAACTAGAAAAATCATAATTATTAACATGAGATAAATCATTTTTATTTAACACTACAAGTATTATTTTATCTAGCTTTTTGCATAAATCTAGTATTTCTAAGTCCTCTTTTTGCATACCATCTGACACATCAAAGACGCATAGGATAATATCGCTATCTTTTGCATACTCAAAGCTACGTTTGATTCCCTCACTTTCTATTATATCATTGCTTTGTCTTATTCCTGCGGTGTCTGCTATGCTTATTAGATTCCCATTTATGTCTATATATTCTGTTATTATATCCCTTGTTGTCCCGCTTATATCGCTTACTATTGCTCTATTTTTCATTAATAATAAATTTAGAATCGAGCTTTTTCCTACATTTGGTCTGCCAATGATACAGAGTTTTAGATTCTGTAATTTATGATATTGTTTCGTGGCATTTAATATATTATCAAAGCTTTTTATGATAGATTCTATATTATCCAGTGCTTGACTTATGATATTGTCATCTAAATCCTCATCTGCATAATCTATATTAATCTCAATTTGTGCCACAACCTCTAGTATTTTTGTTCTTGATTTCTCTAATAATTGGCTTAATTTTCCCTCAAGATTCCTAGTAAGCAATTTAGCTAAATTCATATTATTATTATTTATCATAGCCACAGTTGCTTCTAGCTGGACTAAATCCATTTTGCCATTCATCAATGCTCTGTAGCTAAATTCCCCAGCCTTTGCTATTCTAGCACCAAAGTGTAGGCATGTCTCTAGGATTTGCTGAGATATGATTATTCCTCCATGTGTCTGAAACTCTATAATATCCTCACCACTAAAGCTACCTGGAGATTTGAAATAAATCATTATTGCTTTATCAATTAGGATTCCATCTTTATCATAGAGATTGCTTAGCCTAGCATATCTTGGTTGTAGATGATAATCCAAAGGTAGATTTGCAATCTTTTTAGCGATAGACGCACTTTCCTCTCCACTCATTCTTATGATGCTAATGGCGCCTTTGGCAAGTGGCGTTGATATTGCTACTATGGTATCCATTTTAGTATTTTGGCGTATTTCCAAAGCCTCGTGGCTGATTTTTATTACTAAAGAAATTTGCGATTAATATATATTTCTCACCATTATCTTTACTTTTCAAAACTATATATTTATTCTTTAGCTCTTCACGCAAGATTCCAAGTGCTATATGACAGGCTGTTGGCTCTAGTGATTCTACATGCACGATGTCCTCGCTCATAGCCTTTTTTATGTATGGCTTGAGATAATTTCTCATTCTCACTTCCTGATTCTTTAAGAACTCTGCGACCTCAAGTCTAATGCCATAGCCATATTTTTCATTAATCCAATAAAATAATAAATAGCTTAGAGATTTATAACGATAGCCTTTTTGCCCTATTAGTAGTGCAGAATCTTTACCATCTATGAATATAAATAATGTCTTATCATCAAAAACTCTTACCTCTATCGTATCTAAATCAAATGGTAGATAACTAAACATTTCTACAATCTGCTCTCTAATATCATCACATACATCTTCAATTGGCATTTGTTTGTTTTCTTCATAGAAATTATTATCAAAATCTGTTGTTGTATCAAACTCTATTTTAGATTCTATATGCTCCTCTACATCATCACTTGGTGGTATTAGCTCTTTTTCTTCTATCTGTGTATTTTCCACTTGCTTTATTTCTTCTTGTATTTCTCGTTTTAATTCCTGTGTATCTTGCTCTATATTTTCTTTTTGTATCTCATGTATCTCCTCTTTAATTTCTTGCGTCTCTTTTATCTCTTGTGTTTGCACTTCACTTTTATAGTCATCTTTGGAATCTTTTTTCTGTGCTATGATTACTGCTTCTTTCTTGAAAAGTCCCAAAAATCCATTTGTATTATTCTGCACAATTTCATATTCAATCTGAGTTATCGAACATTCAAAATGTTTAGATGCTTCTCTTAAAGCTTCTTCTATACTTGTCGCACTAAACCTTTTCACATAATCCCCTTAAGAAAGCCCATTTAAGATATTATACACAATACCTTTCATATAAATTACTTTTCTTTCCCCTTATTTTTACTAATTACCTTATTGATAACCATCTGCTGAATAATAGATATAACATTATTAATAGTCCAATATAAAATTAGCCCTGCTGGAAAGGTAATTAAAAATATCGTAAAAATCACAGGTAGCCATTTAAATACCTTTGCCTGCATTGGGTCTGTAAAGGTGCTAGGCGTCAAAGACTGCTGAACATACATTGAGATTCCCATTAGCACAGGTAAAACAAAATATGGGTCCATGACGCTTAAATCATGTATCCATAATGCAAAGGGTGCATTTTTTAGCTCCACTGCATTATACAAGACACGATATATCGCAAAGAACACAGGTATTTGCAATACTAAAGGCAGACAGCCACCAAAGGGATTTGCCCCATGCTTTTTATATAGCTCCATCATTGCTGCCTGCATTTTCTGAGGGTCGCCTTTATGTTTTTGTTGAATCTCTTTCATTTTTGGAGCAATATCTTTTAGCTTTTGCATACTTACCATGCCCTTTAATGTTAGGGGGAAAAGTATGATTCTAATAAGTATGGTTAGGAAAATAATCGCAACACCCCAATTCCCCACATAGCCATGTATCAAATCAAGCAATATAAAAATATATTTTGCAAAGAATGTAATGATTCCATACTCAACGACACTCACTAAATGCTTGTCGATTTTCTCCAATGCTCTATGGTCTTTTGGACCAATATAGCCCATTAGTGTTTGCTCTTGAGAGGATATATTGATAAATGGACGTGGTAGTCCTTTTCCAAAGGCCCCTATTGTAACGGTTGGCAAAACTTCATCTTTGCTAATATTTGGACTAAATAGAATACTTGCATAATATCTATCCACACTTGCTACAAATAGAGAATCATTAAAATTCTCACCCGCATCTTTTGCGTCTCCATCTTCTATTTTTTCAAGCTTACCATTGACATTTTTTAGCACTACGCCGTGGAAAACATAGCTTTGAGAATCTGCATTTGGTCGCATACCATTGCTGATTACATAATGTATAGG
Source organism: uncultured Helicobacter sp. (assembly GCA_949287835.1). Taxonomy (GTDB): domain Bacteria; phylum Campylobacterota; class Campylobacteria; order Campylobacterales; family Helicobacteraceae; genus Helicobacter_A. The sequence goes on along the minus strand of CASEHV010000034.1, from coordinate 40,300 downwards.
TTTATTGACTTTTATCGTGGCTTGATAGGTCATATCTGGATTGATTGTAATGACTTTCTCTATGACTAAATCACCTAAATCCTGTGTTAATGTAACAGTCTGCGGGGAATCCTCTATCTTTACAAGCGTCTTATCGGCACTATATTTTATAGCACTTGCCTTATCATCTAAAGATCTGTTTGCAAATATGACTTGCAAGGGATGCAGTGGGACATTTGTAGCAAAAAGCGGAAGTCTATCTAGCTTTTTATTCTCCCCGCTTACCATGCCAAAGATTCTACCAATGTGCGTAAAAATTCCCTCCTGTGGCGGCTGAGTGTATTTATCCTCTTTTAAATATACCTGCGATATTGCACCACCCACATCTATATCCATGTCAAAGCGACTAGATTCTATGCGGACTAGGATTTCTTTATTTTGATAAATGCCATTGCTACCTTTCATTGTGTCAGATTCTTGAATGTTTTGGTTAGATATAGCACTAGCAGGTAGATGCTGACTTGTTTGGCTACTTGTTGTATTTGAGACTTGCTCTTGTTGTTTAGCTGTATCTGTCTGCTCTGGCGCCATTAATTTTGACCATACAACTATAATCACAAAGGATATTGCGACGGCTAGAATCAGTCTTATATTTTGTTTATCCACTTAATGTTGCCTTTTGACTTGAGGTAATCGGAATTATATAGAATTTTTGCAATTTAAGCAAACAAGAGAGAGTGCATAGCGATGAGTGTCTCTCTGGAACAAATAGATATATAATAATTGGAATCTCTTTTGACGCTTTTCTATGAAATGTTGTTTTAGAATCTGCTAAATACCTCGATAGATTCTCTTTTCTCACATATATGTATGGCATGGCAAACCCGCCTTTAAAAAGTGGATTGCAAGAGAGGATTCTAAGAGCGGTTTTTATAAAAGCAAGGAATATATTATCAAATCTAAAAAGCACCAAGGCATAGCTAGAGCATGTGGGATAATATCTACACACATTTGCATATAGTGGTGATATGAATCTCCTATAAAATGCAAGGATTGCTATAAATATTTTTCTCATTAATGTAGTATTAGAATCTGCTTTAATTTTTTAATGCAAAAATATGTTATGCAGAATGCAATAATACCTCCTGCGAATACCTGCAGTGGCGTATGCCATAGAGTAATGATTCTTGATAATCCCACAAATATCGCTATCAATGCGACAAGAAACACCCACCTCCTATCATAGAAATGGCATATAAATGCAACAGCAATAAAGGCTGTGGCAGTATGCCCACTTGGGAATCCATTAAACTTTGCATTAATAGGTCTCATGGAAATCCTTGCATACTCCTCCCCATAATGTGCAGCAATATAGCTAAAGCCATGTTTTATAATAAACACTACCGCAATGACTATAAGACTTGATATAGCAAGGGCGACGAGCCTCCCCCATGCCCTTTGATATATTAGAATCATCGCTAAAAAGATATATACATTTCTAAAAATATCCCCATAAGTTTTAATGTCATATACCCAAACACATGTAGCAATAACTAAAAAAATAAATATTGCTATATTCTGCACTCTGCTATTTATAGTCAAATATATCTCCTCATCGTTTCTTTATTCATTATAAACATATCGGCTATTACAATGATTTACAATATAAAAATTATCTTGTGTAATATTGATTCTATGTAACATTTCTACATATAAACTATGAAATTTCTATTCTTTTTGATACTAGATTTAGCATTTTTGTTATAATCAAATAACTTTCTCTTAAAGGATTTTCATGCAGACATTTAAAAATGGTCGTATATTTATAGGACTAGATAGTAACAATAATCCGAAATTTGCTGAGGCTATGAGTATCGATAATGGTAAGTTTTGTTTTATAGGAAGTAATAGTGAGGTAGATTGTAACAATGCCATTGATTTACAATCAAATATTGTCATTCCTAGCTTTGTAGATTCCCATACACACCCAGACTATGTAGCAGATAATACCAATCGCGTCCTCTGCCTTCCTCCACTCATACACTCCATAGCAGAGATGAAAGAGGCATTTAGAAAGCATAAGGATTTCGGCACAGATAAATGGCTAGAGGGCTTTGGCTATGATGAGGCTGTGCTAAAGGAAGGTAGGGCGCCTACTTGCAAAGATTTAGATGAAATCTCTACTACACAAGTAGTCCTTGCCTATCATTCATCAGGGCATATTTTATCCTGCAATTCGCTGGGATTAAAAATTGCTGGAATCACAAAGGATAGCAAAGACCCTAGCGGTGGGAAAATCGGATTCTTTGAGGACGGTAGTCCTAATGGAATCTTATACGAGCCAAATGCTATGAAAATATTATTAGACAATCGACCAAAGCCAGACTTTGAAATGCTAGTAAATCGCATGGTAGAAGTTGGCAAAAAATACGATAGGCTAGGTATTGGAGCGCTTACAGATATGTTTTGCTTCTATGAGCCATATAATCGCATTGATCTTTACAGAGAGGCTAGGAAGCGCGGATTTAAGCAAAATATTACTCTTTACTATCTATGGGATAGCATTAAGAAAAATGGTAGGAAACCTATAATAAACGAGGACGATGATATTAAAATCGGCGGGGTAAAGCTATTTATCGATGGTAGCATTGCGGGGAAAACGGCATATATGTTACGAAACTATCCAAATGAGAATCATCGTGGCATGATGTGCCTTGAAAAAGAGGACATACTAGATGCTATGGAATATGCAAGAGAGCATAAACTACAGTTAGCCATTCATGCTATGGGTGATGCGAGTATCGAGTTTTTGATACAGACGCTAAAAGATGTAGAGCCATGGCTTGATAGCGATACTCCTACCGTTAGAATCGAGCATGCCTCCCTTATATCAGATTCCCAGCTAAGAGCCATGAAAGAGGCGAAAATGACCTTTGCCCTAGCACCGCAGACGATATTTCTCTATGCAGAATATGATGCTTATCTAAAGAGCCTTGATGATGACTTATTTAAACGTGTATATGCTATTAAATCCTATGATAAGTTTTTGCTAACTTCTCTATCAAGCGATGCCCCAGCCACGCTATGGGCTACTCCTGAGAATCTATACGCCACTCTTAGCGCTAGTGTAGCAAGAAAAACGCCCGATGGCAGGGATATGAATCAAGATGAGGCAGTAAGTGTGGGGGAGGCACTTGTGATGATGTCTAAAAATGGTGCTAAAATCTCGCGTATGGATAATGATGGCGAGATACGATGCGGGGCTTATGCAAATTTCCAAGTGCTAGACAAAGATATTTTTAGCATGAATCCAAACCACCTAGCAGATGTCCTGCCTGTGCAAACCTACATTAGAGGGGATAGGGTGTTTGCGTAAAGTTAGATTCTCATAAATACTTGAGGAATATCTACTCTTGGATATTTTAGAGTAAGTTGGATACTTGTTATTTTTATATGTAGCGAAATGCTAGTTGTTGTATTTGGTAAAAGTAAGATATATTTTTATAAGTCAAAAATCATTGTTTATCATTTAAAGACAATCAAGAGATACAACAATATTTTTAGACCTCTGCACAATAAAGATTTATGAGTTTCACTTTTAGAGCTAACAATTAAAATTTAGTGTCAAGTCGTATTAAAATATTGTGAATTTAATGGTCTGTATCACCAAAATGAATATTGATATTCCCATACCGTTACTTTTTCCCATCTCTTTCATCACTCACATCTAAAATCTTCATTATCTGCTCATTTGCTTTAAAAGTCGCTTGAAATTCAACGCGGCGCGATAGCTCGTCTGTTGCAAGTGGTTTGGCAAAGCTAACGCCATTTGCACGTAAAAGCTTGATTAGCCACTCGCGTTTATCTGCGATGGCTTTGAGTGAAAAGCAATATTTAAGCACAGAAAAAGCTCTCTCCTGACTTAGCTCGGCATTGCCTAGATACTGCCCCTCTAGGGATTGTGTGCCTTCCCAATCCTTTGAAGTATGCCCCTCTATGCGAATATCCTCTATGAAATCTCGATACTTTTCGTTGTATAGAATCTTTATAAATCGCGGGAAAAAATCAGATAGGATTCTCTGGAATCTCTCTTTCACCCTTTTCTGCCCCACATCAAATAAAATATCTTGCTTTTGGAATCTAATAGTCGTGTCCTCATCGATAAAGGCGTCCCATTTCTTTAAATCCTTGCCAAACTCCTTCATCAAATCCTCATATAGCTCCTTTTGCAAGTCAGAATAATCCCGCGCTAAATGCTTGATTTTATTATTTTGTAGCTCTAATTCTTTCTTGTCATTCTCGATAGTTACCATAAATGCGATGGCAATCATCATAAATATCATCATGATTCCAGACATCATATCTGATATGGTAATCCAGTGGCTTGATTTCTCTTCCATGACAAATCCTTAAGAGATTAAGCGGGGCTACCCATTAGCTCTCGCACTTTTTTTATGAAAATCTCATAATTGTTTGCAAAGCTATCCGTCATTTTCTCCATTTTGGAATCTAGCAATACAAGATTATTTCCTAGATTCTCATGTATTTCTCGCCCCTGTTTTACTAGCTCATTTGTGTTATTTTTGAAATGCAAAATAACCTCATCTAGCATTTCTTGTTGTTTATTAAATAGGCTGCTGCTAGAATCTGTAAGGCTAGAGACACTCTCTTTTATAGATGAGATAGCATTATTAATCTCCTTTGCGGCGCTATCTTGACTTTTGATATTTGCCTGCATACTTGCCTGCATTAGCTTTACATATTGGGTGCAAAGCGTTTTGAAATAGCTAATTAGATTCTCAAAATTGCCTTTAGTGCTAGTATCAAAAGCACTAAGCGTTGTAGAAAAAGTAGATAGTCTCTCTGCCAGAGTAGCCATTAGCTCCTCATTATGCTTTGCAATGCTAGATAGCTGTGTGTTTAGCTTTTCGCTAAAGCCTGCTAGATTCTTATCTAGGTTGTCATATATGTTTTGGGTAAGAATATTTGCATTTTGCATCATATTCTCACTCAAGGTCGCATTTTTATTTAGCATCTCCTGCATACTCTGAATCATATTTTGATAATTTTTATTAGCACTCTCACTCATGTTTTGCATATTTTGCGATATTTTAGAGATATTCTCTCCTATGTTTTCATAAAGTTGTTTTGACTTCTGCTCTATATTTTCTATCATATTATTTTGCAAGTCTATATTTGTCCGCATTTTCTCATCGCTAAGTTTGCTTGTCTGCTCATGCAGGGTTGTGATGGCAGATAGCATGGCATTCATATCATCTTTGATTCCCGCATTTGCCGCGCGTATGGTATTTGACATTTGTGCAGAGCCACTAGAGAGTTTCTCAAAGACGCTATCCATGCCATCATTCATTTTATTAAATGAGCTATGTAGGAAATCCTCCATTTTCCTATGAGAATGCAAGAGATTGTTGGATAGCTGGACTGCTTGGGAATCTAGACTTTTTACGATGAGGGCATTTTCTTTCTCTAGCATTTCTGAGAGATTCATATAATTATGCTCTAGGACTTTGTTTAGCTTACTTAGCATCTGCTGGAGGCTGGTATCTAGGCTTGTAGTCTGCGTTTGCAAAAACTCATGTAGGCTATCCCCCCTCTCTATTAATGTCTGGCTTAAATGCTCGGAGTGCATGTTGAAAGATTCTTTTAGATTTAGATTCTGAGATTCTAAATTTTCTTTCATGCTTTGGGTTTGGGTGGTTAGGAAATTATTTAACTCTTGGGCTTGCTTGTCAAAGGCGCCATTCATTCGCTTATACTGCCCCTTTAGTAACTCGCTGAAATCATCTGAGGATTGTATGAAATACTGACTTGAGGTTTTCATAATATTATTTATAGAATCTGCCATGCTCTTATGGCTGGTATCTATACTCTCTTTTAGAATCTGCAGATTCTGGCTAATCTGCTCTTTTAGCGAAGCAATATGAGATTCCATACTGCTACCTACCTGCTCTATGCCTCTTTGCATATTATCCTTGTAATTATTATAGATTTCCTCTAGGTTTTTGATAGCCTCGCTGTTTGATTCTCTTAGAGAATTGGCTATATTACTCATAGATTCTTTGTGTAGATTCTGTAAAGATTCACTACTTTCATTATATGAGTTACTTAGAAACTCCCTTAAATCCTCGCTACTTTTGCTAAGAGATTCCATACTTTCTTTCTGCATAGAACTCATGCGCTCTATATACTCCCTGCTTAGATTCTGATAGGATTGTATGCCCTCATCTAGCCTCTCTTTGATATGAGTTTGTGCTTCATTACTTGATTGCATTAAGGCATTAAATAGGGAATCTGTGCTATCTTTTATACCCTCTTTCATAGAAGTAAGATTTGCATTCATACTTTCTTTAAAGTCTCTCTGCATATCCTCTAGGTGTGATAGTATCGTGGCATGATTGCCTTCCATACTTTCTTTAAGTAGAGAATCTTGCATCTCAAACATGCTAGAGATATGATTAATATTATCCATACTAAAGCTCTCTAGCCTTTGTGCGTGGGATTGTATGCTATCCTCTAGCCTCTGTGTGCTGTTAGTCATATTATTATTTAGAGATTCAAAGCTCTCCTTACAGGCACTTTGGAATCTATCTTGTGCATTCTTTGCATACTCCATGCCCTGCGTTGAGATATGCGTTAGATTCTCTAGCATATTTGCCGCATTATCCTTAAAGCTATTTGTGAGATGCAATACTTCCTCGCTTTTTGTCTGCAAATTCTCATTGGATAGCTTGGCAAAATGCTCGTGTTTTTGGCTCAAATTTTGTAGAATCTGCTCTGTGCTATCTTTGAAATTATTGCTTAAATCTAGTAGTGCTTGGCTCTTTTGCTCTAATGTCTCATTTGCTACTTTTGCGAACTCCTCATGATTTGTCTTACTTTGAGTAAAGCTATCTAGCATTGCCTCATTTGTGGCTTTTAGAGAATCCTGCATTGCTCCGCTAGATTCTTTTATGCTATTTAGTGTCTCTAGGTTTAGCTCTTTTATACTCTGGCTCGTATTTAGATGAGAATCTTTTATGCCCTCTAGTATGCTTTCATTATGTCGTGCTAATGTAGCATTGGAGTCTTGCAGTCTTTGCGTAGCATCATTTAAGAACTCATGCACCCTAGTGCTATAATCCCTTAAATACTCGTTTAGATATTCTCGTGCTTTATTTAGAGATTCCAAAAAGTCCTTTGCCCCCGCCAGTGCCTCAAGGCTAGAATCTTTTAGGCTAGAGATTGATTCTAGCTTTTCCTCAAAGTCTGCTTCTAGCTCTTTTAGTTTATGCAATGCCTCACTTAGCCTTTCTTGAATGGCTAGATTGCTTTCATTATATCTGTGGATTTCCTGCAGATTTAGGCTATTTTGCCGCATGGATTCTGTGGCAAGTGTTATCTGCTCTCCTGCTAGGGTTAGGCTGCTTTGTGCCTCTTTTAGAAAGGTTGTATTCTGCTCTATATGGTCCTTGTAGTTTTCCTGCCATGAAAGCATGTTTTTGGTGGCTTCATTTAGCTGTTTGAAATTCTCGCCAAATTGTGCTTTTAGGTTTGAGTTAAAATCGCTGATGACAATCTCTAGCGCCTTTATTAGCTCCTTACTAGCGCCACTTGCAAGTTTCTCTAATGCCTCTTGCAGTGATTTATCAATGTCTTTTAGCATGGACTTTATGCTATCTTTGAAGTCATCTTTTTTTGCTACCTCATCTTTAATCTCGCTTAGAATATTCTCAAGGCTAGAGATACGGCTAAGATGGGATAGAGAATCTAGCTTTGTGCTTTGAGAGATGAGATAGTCTAGTTTATCACCCTTTTTTGCCTTGATTTGTGAGCGTTGATAGATATGCAAGGCAATAGATAAACTCATGCCGACAATAGAGGTATAAAACGCAGTTTTTAGCCCCTCTAGCAGTGCAGGGACAGAATCTAGCAAATTTTTGGTATCAAATCCTAGCAGACCTATGAATATCCCCGCAAATGTTCCTAAGATTCCAAGACTCATAATGCTAGATTTGAAATCCTTATGATTATTTTTCCTAAAGCTAATAATATCCCACACCGCTAAGGCTATCATGATAATTGTAAAAAGTGCGTTTAGAAACATGCTTTCCTTTCTATCTCCAAATCTCTTGCTCTAAATCTCTTGTTGCAAATGGGGGTAATTATATCAAATTAGCAGGAAAAAATAAAAAGTTGCCTAGCCTTAGGCTAGGGAATATTCTAGGAGTTATAAAGTAAGAAAATTTAGATTACCTGCTATCTTGTTCCACATTCATAGACGTCGCCATAAATTTTGTATGAAACTAAGCTTACGCCATTTGGTAGATAATCATCTTCTGGACATGGACCTTCTTCATATTTAGTTGCTTTACCATTTTTTCTATCTTTTTCATTGCTATATATAGCAAACTTACACCTTGACTCTTCTTTGGTTATAGCAATCATGATTTTCTGACCATCTTTTACTACATACGACGCCTCATTTTTGAGTTTATTTAAAGCACCGCCTCTAACAGAGCTTCTAGTAGCACCAGATGTGTCTCCTACTTCCTCTTCTACATCTGTCTCACCCTCTATTCTACAATTATACGGCTTAGAAGTAGCTATGGTAATGCCCTTAGCACCCTCTTCTAATGCTGTGGGTTGATATTTAGGTTTTGGTTTTTCTGGTTCTGGAGCAGAACAACCAACCAAAGCTGCGAGTGCAAGCGCAGAGCCACCAAACAACAAAACATTTTTAAATGTCTTTCCATAAAACAACATATTTTAACATTTAGTATTGAGATAGAAAATACTAACAAAAAACAAATCAATACTTTTTAAATACTTGATTAACGTAAATAATTTAAGAAATTATTGTGTTTAGATATTGTGAATTTTGCATAAGAAAAAATAAAAAGTCGCCTAAGCATGGGCTAGGCTTTAAGCAGGATTAGAATCCTATGGAGTACTCAAGCATGATAATATCTGAGGAGTTTTCAGGCTCAAAGACTATATGTCTATCATTTGTGATAAGATTTGTAAGAATGCCAGAGGTATCAGCTCTACCTACCCACCAGTGATTCCATCTAATGCCAAGAGAGCTAATATTCCCACTGCTATTTGTCATATTTAGCCCTACAAATAGACTAACACCATAGCCCCTCCTTTGTATTACATAGTAGTCATCAGATAATGCGACATGAGTAGTTGAGGTATAATGATTGCCCAATATAAAGTAGTTATATCCCGCTACAATTCTTAGGGCAAATTTATCACTTAGGCTAATCTCACTATCTAGCTCAATGGGTATATATAAATATCCCTGATTTCTAATGATAGGGAACGAGTCTGTTTTATTGAAATAATAGCCAATACCAGATTGCATATATAATGTAACAGAATCTATACCAAATGGCTTTAGGATATTAAAGCCAACTTTACCCTCGAAATCCATATAAAAATTGATAACAAGAGCTTTTACAGAACCAAACTCTTTTGTATCATCATATAATTTTGAGCCTCGATATAGTCCATAAGATGCACTAGCACTTAGAGTAGAATCTAGCTTAAAGCCATTATCATACACATAGCCAAGATTACCTAGTAGCTTTATGGCAACGTCATCCATACTAATCAATCTTGAATTGTCTACATATTCTGTATAGTTGTAGTATCCTATCCCAGCGCCAAGTGATTTGTAGAATCCATTTTTTATAGCCTCAGCATGACTTATTCCGCACAATGCGATGATTATTAAATATTTTATAATTTTCATAATAGCTCCTTAGTATCTAAATCCAACTTCAAGTCCGACCATAAACGTATGACTACTAGGGAAGAATATATTGGTAGAGGCATTTGCGTTAGCCGCTTCATTCCTATCAATTACAGCTTTGTTGGTTACAGTTGTAGAGTTGCTTTTAGATGAATAAATGTATTTAGAAAAGATTTTGCCATACATAGAGACATTGTCATTAATGGCATACGATAGTCCGACATTAAGATTAATGCCAAAGCCATAGATTGTCCCATCTACTTCTATTCCTCTATGAACTGTATCTGCAAAGGGGGTAAAAATGCCTAATAACCCAGCACGGACATCTACGCCAAAGCCATACTCAAAGCTAAGTCTATCATTTATATCACTCATGCCTTTTAGAGATAGAGGAATGACAAATGAAAACGAAACGCTAGAAACAGAGCCAATCGTTGCAAGAATGATATCATTAATCGACAAGCCACTTTCTATTATAAAGGGATTGTCAAAACTACCAATGTTATATCCAAAAAGCAATGGGACATCGAAAAATAGAGTAGTAACGCCCCTTAAATCTAGTTTATCTAGTCCATCTGCACCTTGGAAGAAAGACTTTCCATAAGCATTCCCATGACCTGCAGCTACGTCAGCATCCAACCTAATATATGAGCCAGAATCAAATGTGTACCCAAATGAGCTATGTAACATCGTAGGATTTATATGAGCCTTTGCAACTTGGTTTTTAAAAAACATATACATCTGCGATAGTCCAACTTCGGTAACTACGCCACTTTTGTGATTGCTATTTGCCGCATTTAGCAATGTTGCTCCCAAAGTGGCTCCAATGATTGCTCTTAGAGCGAGTTTAGGTATTGTTTTCAAATTTTTCCTTTACTGAGATTTCAACATATGAGGTGGTAATGATAACAAAAAAAAAAATCAATACTTTTTAAATACTTGATTAACGTAAATAATTTAAGAAATTATTGTGTTTAGATATTGTGAATTTATAGAATCCTTGATACTTTGTAAAATCACGTTGTGGTTTAAAAGTATTTTTTAAATAGAGTAAAATTATGTTATTAAATTAATAGGTGCTTTTTATGCTTTTTTGGTTTGTTTGTGTTAGATATGTGAAGCCTACAATGTTTATTTTACTTGGTTTGGAGTTATTTTTTGTAAGTATTGATAGTATGCAATATTTCGAGACATTGTCTAACTCAATTAATACTGCATTGTTGTTTTTAGCATTTGATGCTATGTTGGCGCTTAATTATGTCCTACCGCTTTCATTATTACTTGGATTAATTGTGTTTTATATTGGTCTTATTAGGAGCAATCAGTATGTCGCACTGCTTTCTTTAGGGTATTCAAGAAGGCAGATTCTATATCCCCCACTGCTTATCATTATATTTTTTGTTTGTATTTATATAGGTTTAAATGCTACAAGTTTTGCATACTCTCAGGAAAACGCAGAAAGATTAGTAAGCAATAATAGTAATATTTCAAAAGATTTATTTATAAGATATAACGATGATTATGTATTTTTTGAGAAAATATATCCATTATTGCAAAAGGCAGAGGGTATAAAGATTTATCATACCAAAAATGAGAATGGTAATAGAATCTTATCTAACATTACACAGGCTAATGAAGGCTTTTTTGTAAATAATGAATGGAATATAGTATCTCCGAAAGTATATACAATGCCACTTGATTATAAGGCTGGGGGAGAGGGATTTGTCGTAGAGTATAAAGATAGCATTAATATTTTAAAAGGTTTTAAGCCAAAAGTCTTAGATACACTTTATAATAATAAACCCTCTGTATCTCTAACAGATGCCTTTTACTCTCTAAACATTCTACTAAAGGAAGGTGCAGATACCAAACGCACTAGGGGAATTATATATTCCCTTGCATTGATTCCATTCTTCATTCCTATGGTCGCCATAATCATCGCATATTATGTGCCACCACTTGCTAGATATGGGAATCTAGTAACGATAGGCATCACCTCTGCTAGTGCATCTCTCATGGTTTGGGGAGTCTTTTTCTCTCTATCAAAGCTAAATGCAAATGCCATTTTTATACCAGAGATTGGAATCTTGATTCCTCTAGCATTGTTGCTTATGGCAAGCATTTGGCACTACATAAAGATTGACAAGATATAGGGATAGAATCTAAGCCTGCACTCTGCCTAGCTCATCTTGATGTATCTCACGCCACGCTTCTAGCAGCCCCCTTGCCACATTCATGACTATGTCTATCTTCTCGACATTATTTTCCATATTTGCCTGTGTTAGTAGCTTGATTTGATGAGTGTATAGCCCGGTTAAATATGTAGCCACCTCACCACCTCTCTCATAATCTAGCACATTTAGCAATTCAGTAAAAATATCTGTCGTGCGGTTGATATAGTAGATTTTCTTTTCTATATCATCATTCTCCATGTGCCGTCTAGCTTGACCTAAGAATCTCAAAATACCCTCATATAGCATTTCTATAAGCTTTGCAGGACTCTCAACGCTGACAGAATTTTGCTGATACATATTATGTGCGTTGAACGCTCTCATAGTGTCTCCTTATTTCTTTTTGTCATTACCGGCGGCTTGGTCTATCATCATTTGAACAGCATTGAAAGAGTTATTAGCCTTAGCTATCTGCTCATCAAAGGAAGCGAAACGTTGCGACATGGTATCATACCTAGCGTCAAGCATCTTTTTCGTCTTCTCTTTTTCTTTGTTATAGTTTTTTAGCTCTCTATCAAGTGTTTGCTCAAACGTTTTTAGCCTAGCATTTCCACCTTCTAATAAATCGGCTAAAACCGAATTTACTTTTGCAAAAATTCCATCATATCTATTATATTTTCCTGAACTATCCTTTGTCTCGCCACCATAGAATACTTTTTTTGCATTTTCTGGGTCGGCACTAATGGCACTTGTAAGCTTACTTGTATCAAGCGACATTACACTTTTATCATTAATGCTGATTCCATAATCCATAAGACTTCGTATCTCTTTGCCATCTGTTATGCTTTGCGTTAATGCTTGATTAATGCTAGGTCTTATGCCTCGTATTAAACTCTCTGTGTTAAATATCCCGCCACGATTTGTTTCTGGGTCAAATTTCGTAACCGCATCTAGCTTTGGCACGGTTTCATTATATGCTTTTACAAATTCTTGAACCTCTTTTATGAGATTTTCTGTATCCTGCGTTATGGTTATCGTATCGCTTTTCCCCTCTTCGGATACTTTTTGTAGATTGATTGTAAGACCACTTACTACGTCATCTATGGTATTTGTGGAACGTTTTATAGTGGCACCGTTATATAATGCCTCAGAATCTGTCGCAGATTGGACATTTTTTATTTTAAATAGCGTTTTTTGTAATTCTACCTGTGTTTTATATTTCCCAGCACTCAATCCTAGATTATTAAGACCACTAGCATCTTCACCATCAGCAGCAATATTTATTTCCTTGTCATCTGTGTTTAACGTAATTTTACCATTTACTTCTTTTGCTTTTACTCCCTCTATCGCATTTAGTGCTTGCAAGATTGCCTCTGTATTCTGCTCTGCAGTATTTTCCTTTTTTGTGATAGTTCCTAGGTCTATTGTCGTGCCATTTACAGATAATTTACCAGCTAAAAGACCCTCTTTTACGTCGCTTTTACCTTTTACTAAATCCTCTGTATCAGACTGCTTTTTTGTGAATCCAAATGCACCGCTTTTTTCTCCACCCACATTTATCTCATATCCACGTTTGTCATTTATGACAATGGACTTTCCATCATCTGCTAACCCGAAGTTTATATCGCCATTATCTAGCAAATCCTTTGTAGAATCATCGTTGCTTAAAGCCTCTTTTATGGAATCTATTAATGTCTGCATACGATTTGCATCAGAACTTTTTACACTAGCATTTATGCCGATTTTATGCCTACTGCCATCATTTCCCATAATCTCGACATAGAAATCCTGCTCTCCTGCACTCTCTACATCTTGACTACTCATACTTTCAGACTTTAGCACAGAGCCAAAGTAGATTCTGTTATTTTCCCCTGTATTTTTTGAGTTTATCATGAGTTGGTAGGGCTTTTCTCCGCCTACTTTCATAACGATACCCATGACTTTACCATCTGTGGCATCTGTGATTGCTTGACTAACCTCGCCTAATGTCATACCTGCTTTTATGTCGACTTTGTAGGTATTGCCATTACTATAAAATTTCAATGTGGCATCTTCATTACTAAAGGCATCTTCTCTTGAGCCAAATTTCTTATCTAGCTCATTTATGTCGCCGTGTGCAAGTTTTTTTACCTCCATGGTTATACTTTGCACAGGGATACCAGCGGAGGCAGAGGCAGTTACAGAATCACCTGATACGCTAACCTTTCTGTCAATGAATGATGAGAAGTCAGATAGAGTTTTAGCATGTGCTTTAATTGTGCCAAGAGATGCGGTAACCTCGGCTAATTGCTTTTGCTTCTCTATATTGCGTTCCATTTTACGTTCGATAGGCTTTATGACATTATCCTCATCTGCCTTTCGCAATTTATCAATTACATCAGAATTTAAAACAGAGCTACCCAATCCAAGAGAGGTAATTTTACCTGCCATAATGCGCTCCTAATTAGTATCAATAAAATATAAGAAATTTGCATTCCAAGTATCAATGGGGTATCAATCGGCATTTTTTGAATTTTTTGTAATATTATTCAATTGCTTTTAACCCAATACTAGATAGTATAATTAAAATAAGAAAAATAATCTTTAATAGCGATTTAGATTCCTTGAAAAATAGGATTCCAACTAGCACACCGCCACCAGCACCTATGCCTGTCCATATAGCATAAGATACAGACATAGGAATCTCTCTCATAGAATAGCTAAGAAATAGAAAACTACATGCAAAAACAGCTACAAGCAATGCAAGAAATTTCTTGTCATTACTTAAAACAAATTTTTTCATCACAAATACGCCGATGATTTCGCATAATCCAGCTATTATCAAGCTTATCCAATATAGCATCTAATGCTCCTTGCTAGTTAATTTCAATCCTATGACGCCAACCAACAATAAAAATATAAGTCCCACTCTAATTAAATTTACCTCCGAGCCAAATATTAGCATTTCTGATATAACGACACCTGCCGTGCCTATGCCTACAAATACCGAATAAGCGACACTAACCTCTATCATTTTACAAGCTTTTATCATACAATAAAATGATATTAAGATTCCCAAAGCAGTTAATAAATACGTAAGAATGCTATTAGCATGTTTTAGACCGCTAACCCAAAAGATTTCAACAATCCCGCCGATTATTACCAATGCCCAACCCATGAATTTATCCATATTTGTGAATTTTGCAGACGAAATTTTATCGTATAATTAATTTGAAATTTTGCTAAAGTAGGGAATCTTATGGTAATTAGAAATAGAAAAGCATATCATGACTATCATATTTTAGAGCAGATTGAGGCTGGACTTGTGCTTGTAGGTAGTGAGGTGAAGTCTTTGCGAAATGGCAGGGGGAATTTAAAAGATAGCTTTGTTAGAATCATTAATGGGGAGGCTTTTGTGTTTGGTATGCACTTAACTTATAGTGCTACGACAAATCCATATTTTAAACCAGATGAAAAAAGGGTAAGAAAACTTTTATTACACAGACGACAGATTGATAAATTATTTGGGCAGGTAAGTCAAAAAGGATTAGCCATTGTCCCTTTGCAGATTCATTTTAATAAAAAGGGTTATGCAAAGATTCTAATTGCCCTTGCTAAGGGCAAAAAAGAATTTGATAAAAGAGAGAGTATTAAACGCAGAGAATTACAAAGAGAGGCAATGAGTGCCATGAAAAATTATTAGCTATTTTACCTCACTCCACTTTGTAATCTCTCCTGTAAAGATTTTCTTTACCTGCTCTTTTGATATATTGCTTATATCGTTACTTTTATTAACGATAATTGCCAAGCCATCGATGGCTAAGATTCTCACTTTTATACCCTTTTTGATTTCGCTATCTTTTAGGTCTCGTGATACCATGCCAATGTCTGCTATGCCATCGACTACTGAGTTTATGCCCGTTGTGGAATCTGACTGCAACACCTGAATATCTGCATTTGGATTCGCTCTTTTATAGCCCTCAGAGAGTTTTTCCATAAGCGGGGTAATAGAGCTAGAGCCAGAGATGACTAGCTTTCCTTTTGGTTTTTTGGAGCTAAAGTCTTTAGCATCATCTAGCGGAATGTAACCAGCCTTTTGTATGATGTCCTTTGCATTGATGGCATATTGCAAGAAATCCTCACTTAACTCTGAATCTTTTTTTGTGATGACATTAAAGGGTCGTGCTATTTTATAGCTTTTATTTTTTATGTTCTCAATGCTAGGCGCTATATTATCTACACTAAGCACTTTTATAGAATCATTTAGCGCACCAAGTGAGACATAGCCTATGGCATGTTTTGAATTTGCAATGCTAGTTAACATGACACCTGTCGAGTTGGTTACCTCTGCTTTTTTGCTTGTAGCATCTACCTTTTTGCCTTTTATCTCTTTATAGATGTCAAAGATTTCTACAAATGCGCCTCGTGTGCCAGAGCCCATTTCTCTTGATATAGGATAGATATTATTCCCATAGCATAGCATCATACACATTAGAGCTAAAAAAAGCTGTTTCATAAAAACTCCTCATATAGATTTGGTTTGGAAATTCTAAATATCGCTTGTAAAAAGACTTCATAGTTATGTAAAATCTATGTAAAACAGAAAGGATAGTTATGGGTGTATGGAAAGGTAGAGATGATGGCAAATGGTAGGGGGCATTTGAGAATCTATAAATGTCTAAAGGATAATGCTAGGGTGGCTATTATAGGATTTTGTAGCGATGCTGGTGTGGAGAGAAATAAGGGTCGCATTGGTGCTAAAGATTCCCCAGATATTATACGCATGGCAATGGCAAATTTTAGTGTTTTAGATGATTTTTGCTTTCAAGATTTAGGTAATGTAAGCACAGGGGGGATATATAATGATTTGGAACGTGCAGTAGGGGAGCTAGAGGATATAGTTAGCGGTGTTTTAAATAATAAATCATTGTTGATTCTGGGAGGAGGACATGAGACTTCCCTTGCTGGAATTAGGGCGATGATAGATAGATTTGGTGAGGTTGGGGTGATAAATTTTGATGCACATTTTGACGTGCGAATACAGGATATGCACACCTCTGGAAACTCATTTTACAAAGCCTATTTACACGCAAAGCAGAAAGAAGCAAATTTTGGCTATCTCTGCCTTGGGGCAAGTAGGCTTTCTAATACAAAGATTCTCTTTGATACTATGGAATCTATGAATGCTAAGTATGTTTTAGACACAGATATGCAAAATGCCACTTCTACTATATCTAGCTTTCCAAATAGCTATAAACATATTTATCTTAGTATAGATATAGATGTCTTTGCCTCGTACCTAGCGCCTGGCGTGTCTGCACCTGCTATTTATGGATTAGATTTTCCACTTTTTCTCTCATATTTGACAATGATTCTAGAATCTAAAAAAGTATGTTTAGCTGATATTTGCGAGTTTAATCCACGTTATGATATAGACAATAGGACTGCTAGGCTTTCTGCCTTTATAGCTGAGAGGATTTTAAGAGCCTTTCATCATTTGTATTCTTGATTAATTTTTGGGGGTAATTTATGTCATTAGATAGTTTAAGTGTGCTTTTAATAAGTATAGGTGCTTTGCTACTTGGTTCTTTTATCAAACAACATATTTCATTCTTGCAGACTTTCTGCATTCCATCGCCTGTCATTGGTGGAGGATATGGTTAGCATTATTGTGTGGATTTTTTATATGTATGGATTCTCTATTGAGTTTGATAATACCCTGCAAACTCCGCTTATGGTAATGTTTTTTACTATTGTAGGTCTTGGTGGCTCACTTAGATTATTAAAGATTGGTGGCAAGATTTTGATTTTTTATTTGCTTTGTTGCTGGTTTGTGGCTGTATTTCAGAATCTTGTCGGCGTAGCCTTTATGAATATCTTTGGATTAAATGCCTTGTATGGAATCCTAAGTGGTGCAGTAGCCCTAGAGGGCGGACATGCTAATGCCATTGCTTTCTCTAGTATGGTAGAAAGTCTTACAGATTTGCCGAATGCACGTGTGGTGGCAGTAGCTGCGGCTACTTTTGGTCTTATTTCTGGCTCTCTTATGGGAGGACCCATTGCTGCCTTTCTTATAAAAAGACATAAGTTAAAGATAGAATCAAGTCAAATACAAGAAGTTAAAGGAGGACAAAAAAATTAATGCTACTTATCATGATTTCATAAAATCTTTATTTATCGTTCTTTGCATTATGTATATAGGTATGTATTTATCATCACTTTTTACAAAGATTAGTGGATATTTTTTACCTGCGTATGTAGGCTCTATGCTACTTGCCATTGTATTTAGAAATATAAATGATTCCTTTAATCTCATAAAAATCAACGAATATTGCATGGATATTATTAGCAATCTTAGTTTGGGAATCTTTTTGTCTATGGCTATGATGACGCTTAGAATCTGGGAGCTAAGCTCAACTGCCCTGCCACTTTTGGTTACATTATTGATACAGGTATTATTACTTAGCTTATTTTGTATTTTTATCGTGTTTAGAATCTGTGGCAAAAACTACGATAGTGCTGCTATGTGTGCGGGATTAATGTGGCATGGATTGGGTGCTACGCCAAATGCAGTTGCAAATATACAGGCATTAGGAGATAGATATGGCGTCATGTCAAAACAGGCTATGTTGATAGTTCCACTATGTGGCTCTGTGCTGATAGATATAGTAGCCGTGCCTTTTAATACTTATATGATTAACGTTTTTGTATGAGTTTTGGCTATACTTAAGTATTTAATTTGATTTTAATGGAATCGTTTTTGCTTTTATCTTTTAAGTTCAAGTATTAAGGAGAATACTTATGGAAAGCCTATCAAAAGCATTAGGGACATCATTTGAGACTTCCAAAGCATACGGATTGGTTTATAGTGCGTTGGATTATCGTTCGCTAAGACAGGATTTAATCTCTAGTAATATGGCTAACGTTGATACGCCAATGTATAGACCAAAGGATGTGCATTTTGAGGATATGTTAGCAGAGAGGGCTAGTGAAATCTTTGATAATAAATCTCATAGCAAGGTTTTGAAACTAGCTAAGATATTGCCACAGCATCTTGATGCCAAATACGATAGATTAACAGGCTCTCTGTTTTTCCGAGATGGGCATTTGGCTAGAAATGACGGAAATAGCGTTGATTTAGATGTTGAGACAAGTGAAATGGGGAAAAACTCTGTTATGTATCAAGCATTGACTTCGGCACTTAGGAAGCACAAAGGGATATTTTCCTATGCTCTTGAATCTGGCAGGAATCTATAATAGTTAGGTTTAGTGTTAAAAAGGATTGATTATGTTTTTGAGTAGTTTCGATATTAGTGGATATGGATTATCCGCACAAAGAGTTAGGGCAAATATTATATCTGCCAATATTGCCAATGCAAATACGACTAGAACAGATGAGGGTGGACCTTATAGACGACAGGAGGTTATTTTCCGCTCATTTGATTTTAATAAAATGCTAAATAAAAAATTAGCAGAGGATAATAATCTTTTGGAGTATAAAGACCCGCTAGGCGAGGGGGATTATGGCAAAAAACCAGTTCCTTCTGTCACTAGTGTCTATATAGACAAGATTGTTAGAGACGATAATAAGCCGTTGCTAAAATATGACCCTACCCACCCGGATGCAAATTCTGAGGGGTATGTTGCATATCCTAATGTTAATCCTGTTGTGGAAATGGCCGATTTAGTAGAAGCTACACGGGCTTATCAAGCAAATGTGGCAGCGTTTCAGAGTGCGAAAAATATGGCTACGAATGCAATAGCTATGTTTCAAGCATAATTTATGGTATCATATCAAAAAGTAATAAGGAGATAACATGGCACAGATTACACATATTTCGGCACCAGGTCTTAGTGATGTGAATGTGAATGATACTGTGTCTGAAGCAAAGGTTGGCAAGGGGAATTTTTCCACCATGCTTAAGCAATCTTTAGATGAGTTGAATACTTCACAAGAAGCATCCGATAGAGCATTAGCGGATATGGCTAGTGGTGAGATAAAAAATCTACACCAAGCTGCTATCACGATAGGCAAGGCAGAGACTAGCATGAAGCTAATGTTAGAAGTTCGCAATAAAGCCATAAGTGCTTATAAGGAGATATTGAGAACTCAAATATAAAACACATCTTTTGAATCCATTTTCACAATGGATTTTCACGATGAATTTTTATTCTACACTTCACTTATACTTTCATTGTATAATTCCACAGAGGTAAATTACATTGAGTCAAAAAAATAGTGAAGAGATAAAAAGCAGTGCAGATTCCAATAATCTATCAAGCCAGATAGATAAAGCCATGCAGAAACATTCTATTGTTGAACATGATGATAAAATCAATCAAGATGAGTTATTTGGCTTTACTAGAGACAATAAACATTCAAAGACAGATAATGAAAAGCATCATGAGTATGTAGATTCTATCATGCTAGACATTCAGGACAATAGGAACTCTAGCTTTAATGATATAAGCATTAATGTCAAAAAGGCAATTCCAATTGATGATGAGGTTATAGATGAGGGGGCAAGGCATTCAAAGGCACTAAGATTATTTTTTGTGTTAAGTTTTTTTACGCTTTGTTTTTGCATATTTATGTTTGCTACTTATGCCAAGATTCTGGTAAAGCCTCCAAACATGGACCCATATAATAAAAAATCACGTGAATATCCATGGTCTCCAAAAGCAGATGTGGATATTGCTATGCGTGGTGATATAGTAAGTCTTGATGATTATGTCTTAGCGTCTAGTAAAAAGCTTTATAAAATAGGCTTATACGTGCCATCAATATATGAAGACAAAAGGGAATTAGCGATAAAACTACTAAATATCTATGGCGGTTTTAATAAAAATTTGCTAAGAGATGTGCTAAAAAAGGGTGGCAATGTAACCATAACAGATAATGCTAGTGCAAATGATGCGGGGAATCTACGTGTGCTAAATCAAAAATTATCTAGGCTAGGCGTCTATAAAAAATGCACTTTTACATATATTAATAAAACAAGTTTGCAAGATTCTGAGTTAAGGACGCTTATAGCACATGCACAAATAACGAGTGAAAAGGGTAGAGCTAGTAATCGTGATAAAAAAATCCTTAGAATCTTAGATGATTTAGATAATGGAAATATTGCAGAGGAATCTGCACTAGAGCAATTAAATATAGCATTAGTGGAGTATAAAAATAGTCAAATAGACCTCTCTAAGGAATGCTATACCCCAATTTTTACTTACAATAAAGATGTGAGTGATGGAGCAAATACACGTATTGACAGAGGGCTAGATATTGCAGTTAATGAAATACAGAGAATCTATCCATTTAAACAACTCATGCAACCATTACTTGGATTTACAAACTATGGCAGAAAACTTATCGATGGAAGAGTATATGATGATAAGATGAAGCTCATAGCACAATCTGGCGTAGAAAAATATCGCGATGGAATCTTAACTTCAAAACGAGATGGCAAAATAATGGGGCAGGCAGATAGGAGTGGTAATATTATTTTCAATAAAGATTCCCAAATGATAAATAGGGAAGATGGCTTTAACATAAAGCTAACCATTCCCCTAACACTGCAATCTAAAATGCAAGATATTTTAGAGGAAGCAAATAAAAGATACAAGGCACAGCAGATTGTAGCAGGAATCATGGACCCTCACACGGGTGAGATTCTAGCACTTGCCTCATCTGCATCATTTAATCCAAACATAGGGCAGAGGGATAAAGATATTACTTCTAAAATTAGCGTTGCCGCGGCAGAACGTTCATTTGAACCGGGTAGCACTATAAAGCCACTTGTATTTTCATATTTGAATCAAAAAGGTCTTATTAATTTCAAACAATCCATTGATTTAAATGATGGGATATACAAGCTAGGGACGTATACAATACGAGATTCCTCTCCTATGAAATCTGCCACGCCAGAGTGGATTATCATCAAGTCTAGCAATATTGGAATGACAAAGCTAACGAGGAATCTAAGTGGCACAGAAATGCAGAATCTATTTAAAACATTTGAGGTAGGAAGTAGCACGGGCATTGACATTGCCAATGAAGCCACGGGACTTTTGCCGAGTGTGAATATCTTAAAACGAGAGGTAGAAAAAGGGACAGCTAGTTATGGATATGGATTACGTATGACATTTATACAACTTTTGCGTAGCTATGCAGCTTTTAGCAATGGTGGATTCCTAGTATCGCCACATTTGACAAAGTATTTTATATCACCAGATTCTAAAATCTACTACCCTACACTAGAGGCACCAAAGCAAATAATAAGCACTGAAAATGCAGCCTATATGCAGAAATTACTACATAGGGTAGTCAAAGAGGGGACTTCAAAGAGAGCTGATGTAGAGGGATTGATTATAGGAGGGAAAACAGGCACTGCTAGGGAGGAATATAGCAAAAATGAGATAATTTATAATGGCTCATTTTTTGGTTATGCAAGCGATGGTAAAAAGACCTATACTATAGGAGTCGTTACCTATGGTTCGCGCTCTAGTGAGGATTATTACGGCGGACAGACAGCCGCGCCAGTGTTTGCAGAAGTAGCACAATTATTATTAAAAGAGGGGTATTTAATTAGAATGAGTAAGTAATCATTCAATCATGACTGCGTCTATGTATTCTTCACTTTTTACCCTCCTATACCACCTTAGCATAAAGTGGCTTAACACACTCATCTGCCATACAATCACAAAAGAGCCTAGTATGGGTATATATGTGGGTGCAAAAACAATAATATTAAGAAACGTTAAAAATGGTTTGCATTCTCTTAGCATGTTTTCATAGTAATCTTTTGTCATGATATTTAATGCGATTTCTTGATTAAGATTAATGCTAAAGAATCTAAAAAATAAGAATCCGTGTGCTATTATGCTAATAAGACCTAGTCCAATGAACCAAAACAAATAAAATATTAAAGATAGAATCAAAAATCTAATTAATGTTTTAACAAAAAGGATTAGAGAGAATCTTAGACTTTGCATGAAACTTTCAGGATTTAATATGACATCTTGAAAATATTTCTTATGCACAAATGATACTACAAAAGGGGATATAAAGCATGAGGCAAAAGCCATTAAAATCCCAGATATAATTACTCCATACATTAGCATGGTTATCGTAGATATGATGATTAGAATCCAATATGAAATGAGATTTGGGATTCCATCTTTGTAGGCGTATTCAATCCAAATATTTGGAAATTGTTTGATAAAAAAATCAAAATGATAAATAGATAACGCAATGAAGCTAATCCACGATACAAGTGCAATCAATGAAGGTATAAATACAAGAAAGATTAATTCTCTATTCCCCATATCCTTTATCGTGGTAAGCAGAAGTCTCGTTATATCCTTATCTATTTTTATTTTCATTTTAATATTCCTTTATTTCTAATATTTTCTAAGCCTAAATTGAGTGATATTTTTATATTTATCGGGCAGTAGATTAAAATAACCAAGTAGCACGATATTATCATTAATTTTTTTACGCACGGATTTTGTAGCAAGTTTGCATTGCGGATAGTATTTTTCAACATGATTCCAGAATGCTTTTGAGTGATTTGGATATACAAAGTGTGATAATTCATGAACTATCACATAGCTTAAATCTGCATTAGTGCAAAGCGTATTTCTGTAATCAATCTTAACTATATTCTTTTTTGTAAGACATTTGGCAATATATCCTTTGGCATAGCTAATTTGCAGACTAGGGCATTTTAACTCCATTTTGCTAGATAGCTCCTGCGTGAGGATAGATGCCTCTTGCAATAAAATATCAGATAACATATCAATATTTGCCGCATTTTTTGGTATTAATCTATCAAAAATCATAATATTATCGCCATATTGTGATATATATTTCTCTACTATATTTTTAGCCATTGAGATTCTATTTTTGAAATATAGATAGTTAATATCAATATAGTCTTTAATGCACTCTATGGTTATGTTTGTGTGATTGCGCGGAATCTTAAAATACAACCTACGCACATCAAATGCCACGACAATTCTTTTTATATCTTGAGGCAAAATCTCGTATTCAATTTCACCATGTTTCAGTAAGATATTTTGCAAAAATGCCCCTTTTAAGCTAAAATATGGGATTAAAGCTCTAATTATAGGATATGAAATGAAGGTTTTATTGCTAAAAGACGTCTCAAAGCTAGGCAAGGCAGGAGAGATAAAGGAAGTAAAAGACGGATATGGCATGAATTTTTTGATAGCAAAGGGACTTGCAGAGCCAGCCACAAATGCAACTATCAATAAATACAAGGCAAAGCAAAAGCAGTTAGCAGAGATGGAGGCGCTAGACATTGCAAAGGCAAAGCAAATGCAGGAGAGTTTGCAAAATATCGTGCTAAAGATTCCCAAAAAAACAGGGGCAAACAAAAATCTCTTTGGCTCTCTTACAAAAGATGAGATTGCTAGTGCACTAGAGAGTTCGCATAGACTATCCATTGATAAAAAATCGCTAGAAATTCCACAGATTAAGACATTAGGCATGTTTGATGTTGTAGTAAAGCTAGGTCATGGAATCAATGCTGAGTTAAAAATAGAGGTAGTGTCAGAGTAATATAGAAATCATTAAAAGGAATTTTAGCTACCATATGAAATATCAAGGAAAACAATGAACAAACTAATCTTTCTTAGTTGCTTTATTTTTACGTTAGTTGGTGCGGATAATATCATTTTTTTAGACGATAAAGGTTCAAGTGCTAAAAGTATGCAGCACTTCGAGGCTAAAAAGATAGAGAAGCAAAAGCAAGATGATAATGAAAAAAACTTTGAGGACGAGAATGCAGGGATTAAAAAAGAATATGTATTGCCAAGCGATATGACAAGCCTAGATTCTAAAAACGATACTCTAGCACTAAGTGTAGAAACATTAAGTATCACTAAGATGTATGATGTGGTAAATGGTAGCACTTTCATCGCCATATCAAATAAGGGGAATCAATCTATCCTAAATCTAGGGGGTAAAGTTTTCCCATGGATACCACACCCTAGTGATTCTACAAAACAAATAGCCTATGTGCCTATCGGATATAATGCTAGTAAGGGCAAGGTTAGAATCTCTAATAACTTGGAATTAAATATTATAGAGGGTAATTACAAAAAGGAAAATATAACAATTACTAATACCTCCAAAGTCAAACCAAATAAAGAGCAGAGTGATAGGATAGCAAGAGAACTTAAAGAGGCAAATGCCATATATAGAACCTATGACAAAAAGCGATATTGGAATAAGGCTTTTATCTATCCCATAAATAGCATTATCACAAGTCCCTTTGGTAGTGCTAGGGTATTAAATGGCGAGATAAAAAGCTATCATGGTGGCACGGATTTTCGTGCTGCTATCGGTACACCTATAAAGGCGACAAATGACGGCATAGTAGTAATTGCTAAAGATAGATTCCTAGCGGGTAAATCTGTAGTAATAAGTCATGGCGAAGGTCTTTTTAGTATGTATTATCATCTCAGTAAGATAAATGTAAAAGTAGGCGATAAAGTTAGTAGGGGTGATATTATTGCACTTAGCGGGGATAGCGGACGTGTAAGCGGGGCGCATTTGCATTTTGGAATCATGATAAATGGCATTCAGGTAAATCCCTTGCAGTTTATAGAGGAGATAAATAAGCTTTTTGTAGAAGTAGATTCTTAAAATGAGGTATGTATGCTTAGATTGTTGATGATATGCTGTATTTTTGCGTTAGTAAGAGCGGATTCTATATTCTTAGATAGTGCGAGTGTGGAATCAAAAGATGATAAGGTAATAATTATCGTTTTTGGGAAAGAGGACTGCTATCACTGCAGTATTTTGGAATCTAGCATGTCTGCCAACGATACGATAGCAGGGTATATATCACTAAATTTCTCTCCTTATTATATTGACATAAGTGATAAAAAGCGACATAGCATTCCATATTTAAATATACTAGGACTAGGCTCTGTGGGTGTGGCAAGGCTCTATAATATAGATGCACTGCCTACGATAATATTTGTATCTGGTAAAGATGAAATTATGCGGATTGTTGGATTCCCTGGTGAGAAAAGATTGATTAATTTACTTGAATTTATCAATAATAACTCATGGAAAAACTACGATAATCCAAAGGATAGAGTAAAGGCATTCCTAGAGCAGGAGAAAGATTCAAAATAGGGACTTAAAGCGAGGTGTTAGATGAAACTTCTTTCATTATTTCTACTCTGTTTTTCCATAGCCCTTTGTGTAGAGCATGAGCCTATTAGAGATAGGGCTGGTAATGGACTTGTGGTTACAAGTAGTATTTATGCTACAAAGATTGGTCAAGATGTGTTAAATAGTGGTGGTAATGCCATCGATGCAGCTGTGGCAGTGGGATATGCCTTAGCGGTAGCACACCCAGCAGCAGGCAATCTTGGCGGCGGGGGCTTTGCACTCATACATATCCATAATGGCGAAGATGTGGTGCTAGACTTTCGCGAAAGTGCACCTGCTAAATCTAGCAAAGATATGTATTTGGATTCCAAAGGCAATGTTATCCCAAATGCCGCTACTATCGGGCATTTATCGGTAGCTACACCTGGCATGGTAAAGGGCATGAGTGCCATGCTAGAGAGATATGGCACTAGGAGCTTGGAATCTTTAATAGAACCCTCCGTTGCCCTAGCACAAAATGGCTTTATCGTCTCTAAAAGGCAGTCCGATACGATGCTTGAGGCACAGAGTGATTTTGCTAGATTTAGTGCTACGGCAAAGATTTTTCTAAAAAAGGACGGCTCTATCTATAAAGATGGTGATTTACTCATTCAAAAAGATTTGGCAAAGACATTAAAAATCCTGCAAAAAGAAGGGGCAGATGCCTTTTATAAAGGTAAAATCGCCCAGCAGATAGATAAGCAGATGAAAGATAATGGTGGAATCTTAACCAAAGAAGATTTAGAGAATTATAAAGTCGTGTGGAGAAAGCCCGTTGAGGGAAGCTATCGTGGCTATAAAATCCTCTCTACCCCTCCGCCAAGTAGCGGCGGTGTGCATATCATCGAGATTCTAAATATCCTTGAGAATGCGGATATGAAGTCGCTAGGATATATGTCATCTGAGAGTATTAGCACCATGACGGAGGCTATGAGGCAGTCTTATGCGGATAGGGCGGCGTTTATGGGGGACCCTGATTTTGTGGATATTCCCATTGATTTTTTGATGAATAAGGATTATGCAAAAAAGATTTATAATAATATAAAAGGTAAAGTAATACCTAGTGATAAGATAAAAGCTTCTCTTGGAATCCTAAAGCCTACTTCCGTGCCAAATATTGGCAGGGACGGGGACAACACAACGCATTACTCCATCGTGGATAAATGGGGGAATGCAGTGAGTATTACATATACGTTAAATAAGCGATATGGCAGTGCAGTCGTGCTAGATGGCTATGGATTTTTGCTAAATGATGAGATGGAGAATTTCTCACTTAAGAGTGGATTCCCAAATCGACATGGATTAGTAGAGGGGGATAACAATGCCATAGCGCCAAACAAGCGACCTCTAAGCTCTATGAGTCCTACGATGGTCTTTAAAGATGGGAATCTATATATGGTTTTAGGCACTCCAGGCAGCGGGAAAATCATTAGCACTTTGGTGCAAGTCATTGTAAATGTGATTGATTATGACATGGATATTGCCACTGCCATAGCCGCACCCAGATTCCATACGCAGTGGCTACCAGATAGGATAGAGGTCGAGAGATTCTCAATCAATAAAGACACTGCAAAGGTGCTACAAAAAATGGGCTATAAGATTCTACAAGCCCCAGATATGTGCGATGTCAATGCAGTATTAATAGACCAAGATAGCGGGGATATATATGGAGCAAATGATCCTAGGAGGAGGGTGTAGGTTAGGAGTGTTGTGGTGATGTTGGGTTCTGTAAAATTAAGTCATTCTAAGCCTTTGGCGAAGAATCTTTAATCTTTGTTTAGATTCTAAGAGATGTTTCAGCTAACGTCTCAACATGACAAAAACAACCATAAAAGGGTGTCTGCAAAGAAAAGATAAAAGAAAGTAGAAATGCAAAAATAGGAAAAACAGGAATTAGAGAAAAGAAAAACAAAGGGAAAAGGATTAGAGATGTTTAACAAAATCACTTTATTTTTTACAAATGTTGTCAATAAATATCTGCCTGACCCGCTGGTGTTTGCGATATGTCTTACGCTTATTGTCTTTGTGTGTAGCATTTTCCTGCAACCGCTAAGTTTTGGGGAATCTACCCTGCTTGTGGTGAAAATTTGGGGTGATGGATTCTTTAATCTCCTAGCCTTTGGTATGCAGATGTGCCTTGTGGTCGTTACAGGCTACACATTGGCAAGTTCGCCTTTGGTGAAAAATCTGCTAAAAAGTGCGGCAGACAAAATCCACACACCCGCACAGGCGACATATTTTGTAACACTCGTTGGTCTGTGTGCATCATTGATTAACTGGGGCTTTGGTCTTGTGGTTGGGGCATTGTTTGCAAAGCAAATTGCAAGGTCGCTAAAGAATGTCGATTATCCCGTGCTGATTGCCTGTGCGTATATCGGCTTTCTTAGCTGGGGCGGGGGTCTCTCTGGCTCTATGCCACTCCTTGCCGCCACAGAGGGTAATCCCGTGCAGAGGCAGACGGGAATCCTTATCCCCCTCTCTGACACCATCTTTACTTCCTATAACATTTTCATTATATTAGCCCTGCTTGTTATCATGCCCTTTGTCGCTTCAAAGATGGTGCCAAAGACGCCCACACCCATAAATCCCGAGCTACTCAAAGAAGAGCCAGACTTTCATATCAAGCTAGATTCTAATGTTACCCTAGCCCAGAGGCTGGAGGAGAGTAGGATTCTAGCCTATTTAATCGTAGCACTAGGAGTAGCCTACCTTGCCCTCTACATCAAAGAGCATGGTCTCAATCTCACGATAAACACAGTAAATCTCATCTTTATCATTCTAGGTTTAGCCCTGCACAAAACCCCTATGGCATACATGCGTGCCATCGCACATGCAAGTAGAACCACAGCGGGAATCCTCATACAATTCCCCTTCTATGCCTCTATCGCGCTTTTAATGGAGAAATGCGGTCTAGGAGAGTTAATCACGAATTTCTTTATAGAGATTGCCAACAAAGACACCTTCGCACTCATGACATTCTTTAGCTCTGCCTTTATCAATTTTGCCGTGCCAAGTGGCGGCGGACACTGGGTTATACAGGGACCTTATGTGATAGATTCTGCAAAGGCACTTGGCGCGGATTTCGGTAGGGCTACGATGGCTATCGCTTATGGGGAGCAGTGGGCAAATATGATTCAGCCCTTTTGGGCGTTGCCTGCACTTGCCATAGCGGGTCTTGGTGCACGGGCGATTATGGGATACTGTATCGTGGCACTTTTTGTCAGTTTGCCCATTTTTGTTTTGGGTTTAATTTTATTTTAAAGGATTTTTGATGAAGACACTTGTCATTACAGGTAGTGCTAGCGGTATTGGATTTGAGATTGCAAAGTATTTTTTGCAAAGGGAGCATAATGTGGTTTTCTCCGATATTAATGAGGAGAATTTAGACAAGGCTATAAAAAGCCTAGATAGTAGCGAGGCAAGCAGAGCCATAAGCATACCCTGTGATGTCAGCAATGAGGATTCTGTGTGTAATCTTGTCAAGAAAGCAAAGGAGCGTTTTGGAGCAATCGATATTTTCATCAATAATGCAGGATTGCAGTATGTGGCAAATGTGGAGGACTTCCCCACGACAAAATTCCGCCAGATGATAGATGTCATGCTAGTTGGTGCCTTTTTGTGTAGCAAAGCGGTGCTGCCAGATATGAAGCAAGGAGGCTTTGGACGCATTATCAATATGGCATCAATCAATGGTCTTATCGGCTTTGCAGGAAAAGCTGCATACAATAGTGCCAAACATGGAATCATAGGGCTAACCAAAGTCATAGCACTAGAATGTGCCCAGTTTGGAGTAACCTGCAATGCGATTTGCCCAGGCTACATCGACACGCCGCTTGTGCGCGGACAGATGCAGGATTTGGCAAAGACTAGGGGGGTTAGCCTAGAGCAGGTGCTAGATGAGGTGCTTTTCCCTCTCATTCCGCAGAAAAAGCTTGTGGATATTGAGGACGTAGCTGCCCTTGCCTATTTCCTATCAGGAGATAATGCGAAAAACATTACAGGTGCGAATATGGTCATTGACTGCGGCTATACCGCACAATAGGAGGGGGAGATGACAGGCATTATACTAGGTCTTTTGGTGCTTATGATTCTAGCCTATCTTGGCTGGTCTATCATCTGGGTAGCGCCCATAGCGGCGGGTGTGGTCGCACTAGGTGGTGGGCTGGATTTACTAGATTCTTATACCAATGTCTATATGAGTGGGCTTGTGGATTTTGCAAAGAAGTGGTTCCCTGTATTCATGCTAGGGGCAATCTTTGGCAAACTCATGGAGATTACAGGCATGGCTAGTGCAGTGTCTGTCATGATAGGCAAAATGCTAGGCAAACAGCGGGCAATTTTAGGTGTCGTGCTTTCTGCGGCTATCCTAACCTATGGTGGCGTGAGCCTTTTTGTCGTGGTCTTTGCGGTCTATCCTCTGGCACTCTCATTATTTCGTGAGGCAGATATTCCTAGACGTCTCATTCCTGGGGCTATCGCACTTGGGGCATTCACCTTTACTATGATGGCACTGCCGGGTAGTCCGCAGATTCAGAATCTTATCCCCATTGATTATTTCGGCACTACACCTATGGCTGCACCGATTATGGGCGTGATTTCTAGTGCGATTATGCTTGTGGGTGGATATTTATACTTGCGTTATCGTCAGGATTATCTTAAAAAACTTGGGGAATGCTTTGATGAGGTGGGGGATTCTAAACATGCTTCGCTTAATGAGTCAAACACAGATTCTAAAGAGCAGAACTCTTCCTCTGTGCTGTATTTCATACTATCCCTCCTGCCCCTTTTGGCAGTTTTGCTGCTGCTTAATATCTATAAAATGGATATTATAAAAGCCCTGCTTTGTGGAATCGTGCTTATTTTAGTCATCAATGCGACAAAATATAAGGATTTTATCAAAGCAATCAATGAGGGCGCCTCTGGCTCTGTGCTTGCTATTATCAACACAAGTGCGGCGGTGGGATTTGGCACCGTTGTAAAGGCAGTTCCCGGATTTGAAGCGCTAAAGGCTTCGCTACTAAGCATCAAAGGCTCGCCCCTCATCTCAGAGGCAATAGCGGTAAATCTCATGGCAGGCGCCACAGGCTCGGCATCTGGGGGCATGGGCATAGCACTTGAGGCATTGGGGGCGCATTACAAAGAGGTCGCAATAGCAGAGAATATCCCCCTAGAGCTTTTCCACAGGGTAGCCTCTATCTCATCTGGCGGATTGGACGCACTGCCACATAATGGCGCGGTTTTGACATTGCTTGTAATAACGGGCATGACGCATAAGAAAAGTTATTTAGATATTTGTGTCGTAGCAGTTATTATTCCTATCATTGCGTTGATTGTGGGAATGATTTTTGCAACATTTGGGATTTATTAATTATTTCTCAAGAGATGCCATTGAGGTAATCTGCTTAATTGCATCTTGCGTTCTCTCAGCTAGTTTTCTTACCTCATCGGCTACAACGGCAAAACCACGCCCGTGTTCCCCTGCCCTTGCAGCTTCTATTGCAGCATTTAGTGCTAGGAGATTTGTTTGGTCAGAAATCTCATCGATTGTTTGTATGAGATTTCTTATATTCTCCATTGTGTCCTTGATTTTCTCATTCTGCTCTAACTCTACTTCTCTAGCCCTCTCACTACTTTTTATAGAATCAATATCAGATATTACACCTACAACTCTACTTGCCTCATCGCTATTATTTCCATGAGATTGGAATCTAGCAAGCATGTGATGATAGTTATCTTTGATTTTCATCATAAATTCGCATTCTATGACTTTTTTACTTTGCAAAGATGAGAGAATTGCATTTTTAAAAATAGTAAGGCTATCATTGTGAATCTTAGATAGCAAAGGTCTTAGCGATTTGTCTTTAGAATCATCTCCCATAAAGACTCTCATCTGCTTTGAATACCAGCAGATATTCTTACTAGATTCTATATTTCTAGTATCATTTATTCTAATGTCCCATAGTCCATCATTTAACATGTCTTGAGAAAGGCTAAACCTTATATTAATATCATCTAACTCCTCTTTTCTAATCATCTCATCATGCACATCGGTTAATGACCCAGCGATTAGCTCTGCATTGCCTTTAGAATCTCGCTTGATAACGCCTAGTGCCTTATACCATCTATACCCACCACTTTTTGTCTTAAGACGATATAGCACGTCGTATGGCGTTTTATTTGTAGTATCGGCAAGAGATTTTGCAAATGCATCTAATGTAGGCTTATTATCATCTGGGTGAAGTAAAGATGCCCAGCTACCTAACACATTTGGGAAATCATTAGTATCCCTATATCCTAACAAATGCCTAAATTTCTGCGACCATATAAATGGAGTATTGCCACTTATATTTCCATCTTTTGGATACTCCATATACCACAGACCATCCCTAGATGAGTCCATCATTAACTCGTTGTATTGAATCTTATACTTCAACTCATCTATGATTCTCTTGTCATCGCTAGAATCATCTTTTTTACTCTGTAAACCCTCGAAATGTTTTACAATATCAAGCATTTTTCCAAATACAAGTTTTGTTTCATCATTTTCGCAATGTCCTAAAATGCTAGAAATCTCATCGCTACTTGGAATGCCCTGTATTTCTGCACACTTAGAATCAATCTCTCTAAGCGCTTTCTTTGCTTTCGTATCAAACATCTCATACCCTCATGTAAATCTAAAATTCTCGCAATTATACACTATTATGTTACAGCTAGGAACGTTTTATTTCTAGTTTATAATCTGTGTGCTAAATTTGGTAATTTTGCTTTATGTTTTTTAGAATCCTCTTTTTTAAATTCCGCTACACTCATTATTCATTGATAATTTACAAAAATTCTCTATAAAAATCCAACACAAAAAACCTCACAAATACCTCTCTAGCACCTTTGGAATCTCAATACTACCGTCTTCTTTTTGGAAATTCTCCATGATGGCTACAAGAGTCCTGCCAACGGCAAGACTTGAACCATTTAGGGTATGGGCTAGTTTATTTTTTCCGTCTTGTTTGTAGCGAATCTTAGCTCTCCTTGCCTGAAAATCTTTGCAATTAGACACAGAGCTAATCTCACGATAGCAGTTCTGCCCAGGTAACCATACCTCCAAATCCACCGTATTTGCCGATGAGAATCCAATATCCCCGCTACATAGCTGCACTAGCCTGTGAGGCAGTCCTAGAGATTGCAATAATTCTGAGGCATTATCTATCATTTTTTGCTGCACCTTTGCACTATCTTCTTCTTTTGTAATAGCGACAAGCTCGACTTTATCAAACTGATGTTGTCTTATGATTCCACGTGTATCGCGACCCGCACTACCTGCCTCTTTACGAAAACATGGCGTATATGCGGTAAGCAAAATAGGCAGATTACTCTCTGCTATGATGTGGTCTTGATAGAGATTTGTTAGCGAAATCTCAGAAGTTGAGATGAGATATAAATTATGCCCACCATTATCCATATCGCTACAATCAAGCCTAAACATATCATCTGCAAATTTTGGCAACTGCCCCGTGCCAAGCAGCGCGGCTTCATTTACTATCACAGGCACACTGCATATCTCAAAACCATTTTTATGATTAAAATCTAGCATGTAGGAAATCAGTGCATGATTTAGCCTAGCGCCAAAACCACGCAATACTGAGAATCTACTCTTTGCAAGTTTCACACCACTCTCAAAGTCTATCCAGCCATTTGCCTCTGCTAGCTCCCAATGCTCCTTTGGCTTAAAGCTAAAAACTTTCGGCTCTAGCACTCTTTTTATTTCTACATTCTCACTCTCATCTGCACCTATGGGGGTATTCTCATCTAGCAGATTTGGTATGCCTAAGATGATGTTTTTTAGTCTTTCTTCACTCTCTTGTAAGACAAGACTATCTTGCTTTATCTGCTCTTTTAAGGAGAGTAACTCTGCTTTACACTCATCTGCCTCTTTGGAATCTTTCATAAGGGAGGCATACTGCTTTGAGAGTTTATTTTGCGCCGCCTGTTTGCTTTCTGTGGAATTTTTGAGAATCTTTATACTATCGACTAGCTCTTTTAGGGATTCTAGGCTCTGCTTTGAGATTGAACGCGCACTTAGATTTTTAGCTACCATGTCAAAATTATTCAAGAGAAGTCTTGAATCTATCATTGTAATGTCCTTAAATTATGCACTATAAAGGCTAGGATTATATCAAAAGAGATAATATTTTTGTTAGAATAGCGGATATAAAAAGATTTGAGAGTTCATCATGATAAGTAATATTGACAAAACGACCTCCCTGCATCTTAGCAATGAAGCACAATTTCTATGCTTCACTCTTGAGGATTGTGAGAATCCAAAGGATGTCCAACTCTATGCGATGAATGTTTTTAAGATTCGTGAAATTATATACTATGATGGGGAGCTAACCGAGACTGCGGGGGAAAATGATGGTGTCGTGCTAGGCTTTTTGACTGTGCGAGGGGAGAGTATTCCACTTGTGGATATGAGGCGGTGGCTATATTTTAATCCACAGAATCCAAAAAAGGATTTAAAGGAATTTTCTGTTGATAGCTCTAAGAATCTTGTCGTGCTGTGTAACTTCTCTCAATGCACAGTGGGGCTAAAAATACTTGGTGTAAAACGTATCATACAAAGGAGCTGGGATTCTATCATCGTAGGTAGCGAGTATGGCTTTGATGGGAGCAATAAGGTTACTGCCACAACGAAATTCGATGATGGCTCTGTGGTGCAGATACTAGATGTGGAGCGAATGGTTGTAGATGCGTTTCCAGAGAAAGATTCGGCACGTGAGCTTGAGCTTAGCACATTGACAAAAATCAATAGCGATAAAATTATTTTACTAGCTGAGGATTCAAAACCAGCACAGAGGTCATTGCAGTTAATCATGGAAAAATTGGAGTTAAAATATTTTACTTTCCCAAATGGCAAGGCTTTATTAGATTATCTATATGCACCTGGGGTTATCGGCACAGTTGGAGCAGTTATTACAGATTTAGAGATGCCACTTATATCCGGCTTTGAGGTGTTAAAGAATATTAGGGAGAATGAAAGCACAAAAAACCTACCCGTGATTGTGAATTCCTCTATGAGTAATGATTCTAATATTGAGAAGGCACAGAGCCTAAAAGCAAATGCTTTTATTACAAAATCAAATCCGCTAGAGATAGAGGACGCACTAAGAGAGGCATTAGATTTATAGGATAATTAAATAAAAAATATATTATTATTGTATAATTTGAATATTTGAGAGTTTCACACAGGAGACTTTATGACACGAGACGTTAATAGACGTGATTTTATTAAGTTTATGGGTATTGCAGGTGGGTTGTTATTGACTTCTGGCTATATGTTGGCACATAGTCGTGGCGATGTTAGAGGAATATTTGATTCTATAGAGCTTTCAAATGGCGTTAATATGCCGATTTTTGGCTTCGGAACGTTTAAAACGTCTCTTGGTGTAAGCAAGTATGATGAGCAAAAAATTGTAAAAGCCGTGGATGCAGGATATAGACATATTGGAGTCTTTGATAGCACTCATCTTGTTGGTGCTACAGTGGTGTCTGGCAAAGTGCTAAGAAATGATGTTTTTATCTCACTCTTTTTAGATTTTAAGAAGAGAGAAGATGATATAACGGCTATGTTTGATGAAAAATTAGCGGAGTTGAAGATAGACTATGTAGATATGGTGGTGTTAAACATATCTAATTTTAATGACATCGAGAAAGACCATATCCTAGAGGCATGGGAGAAAATAGAAAAAATCTATAAAAATAAAAAAGCTATGGCAGTTGGTATTAGTAATTTGGATTCTAATAATTTTGATAATTTTATATATGAGTGCAATGTTAAACCTATGATAAATTATCTAGCAATCAACCCATACAATTATGATGATAGCTTTGTAAAAAGATGTTATAGACATGGCATGAGTATTGTCGTCAGAGATGGATTCTATGGACGTCCGAATGTGCTAAATAATGAAGTGATATTAAAGATAGCAGACAAGCTAGAAAAAACTCCTAGACAGATTCTATCTCGCTGGAATCTACAAAATGGATTTGCATTACTACGAGATTTAAGCGATATTCAAAGCTTTGATGATGATAGCGGTCTTTTTGATTTTGCATTAGAGAGAAGAGAAATGAGGGCAATCTCAAGATTAACATAAGATTGTAGGTTTTGATTAGAATTGAGGTTTCATGTCAAAAAGTCTTTATCAAACATTAAATGTAAGCGAAAGTGCAAGTTTAGATGAGATAAAGAAAGCTTATCGCAAACTTGCACGTCAATATCATCCAGATATAAATAAATCGCCAGGGGCGGAGGATAAATTCAAGGAAATTAATGCCGCCTATGAAATACTAAGTGACCCCAAGAAAAAGGCAGAATACGATAGATACGGTGATAGTGTATTTAGCGGACAGAGCTTCCAGGATTTTAGTCGCTCTCATGGTAGTGCTGGTTTTGATGATTTGCTAAATGAGATATTTGGCAAAAAAGGTGGATATAATAATTCCGAAGGTGGTTGGTTTGGCTCATCATTTTTTGGTTTTGGAAATAATGATGTTAAGTCAGATTTAGATATTCATGCAAATATTACTATATCTCTAAAGAGTGCATTAAATGGCGACACTGTTTCTTTGAATCTACACAATGACTATTTTAATTTAAAGATTCCACGTGGAATCACAGATGGTTCTAAGCTTAGAGCAAAAGGAAAAGGAAAGCGATTTGGAAACTCAAGGGGTGATGCTATTATCACATTAAGCATTGCTAAGGAAAAAGGCTTTGAAATAGATGATATAAATGTGATTCAAGATGTGGATATACCTCTGAAACTTATGATATTTGGCGGAAAACTTGATATAGAGACTATTCAGAAATCACCTCTTAGTATAAAGATTCCAGCAAATATGCAAAATGGGCAGAAAGTAAGAATAGAAAACATGGGCTTTGTGGATAAGAATACGGGTAAAACAGGCGATTTATTATTGCGTCTAAATGTTGTATTGCCAAAGCAAAGTGAGCTTAGTCCGCAGCTAAAAGAGATAATGGAGAGGGAATTATAGGGGATAGTTATGGAAGCAGGATATGATGAACCAATGTTTTTAATTAGTGTGGTAGCAAAGATACTAGATATTCACCCCCAGACTTTGCGTCAATATGAAAAGGAAGGTTTAATCGAGCCATCAAGGACAAATGGTAAGACAAGGCTTTACTCACAAAGAGATGTGGATAAAATAAGGTCGATTCTAAAGCTAACCAGGGATTTAGGTGTGAATCTAGCAGGTGTTGATATTATCCTTAGATTAAAAGAGAGAATGGACGAGCTAGATAGAATCAATAATGACTTGAGAAATAATCTGCACAAGCAAAAAGGTGAAAATACAAATAATAATAACAATAGCGATTTAGTCGCTATTAAAAGCTCCTATGATTTAGTCCTGCACTCAAAAGATTGATAACATTATCTAATTTTTAATGTAATCAAAGCAACGAGATTTGACAAAATAGCAATAATCCAGAATCTAACAATAATCTTATTCTCCGCCCAGCCCTTTGCCTCAAAGTGATGATGAATAGGCGCCATTAGAAAAATACGTTTATTGCGAAGCTTATAACTACCAATCTGCAATACAACAGATATTGTCTCAATTACAAAAATTGACCCCATTAATATCAACAATATTTCATTTTTTGAGACAATGGCACAATATGCGATAAATCCACCCAACGCAAGAGAACCACTATCTCCCATAAAAACTTGTGCAGGGTGGCAGTTATACCACAAAAAGCCAAAAAGCGCACCAATTACAGCAAGGCTAATAATCATAATCTCACCAGAATCTGGCACGTGTGGCCAAAAAAGATATTTTGATATTTCAATATTACCACACACATAAACAAAGACGCTAAGAGAGGCTAAGGCGCATATACTAGGTATTGTAGCAAGACCATCTAATCCGTCTGTAATATTTACCGCATTCGTAGTAGATATAAAAACCAGAATCCAAAACGCTATCATGATATACATAAAATCACCCAAAGAATTTTTCCACAATGGAATATATAACTCAGTGTTTAATCCTGCATTAAAAAGTGATATTGATATAAATGCAGAAACACAAAATAACAAAAGCAACTTTACCCTAGAGGTCATACCAGCATTTTTCTTAGATGAAATTTTCATATAATCATCTCTAAAACCAATTAGCATAAATAAAAGCAAGGTTAAGATTCCAAGCAAAACATAAGCATTATTTAGCCTAGCACAAATCAAGCTAGAAAATAATGCCGATAGCACGAATACTACCCCTCCCATAGTTGGCGTATCTCTCTTTCCTGCATGAGCCTTTATGCTATCTGATATGGGCTGACTAGCCTTTTTGCTTTTTGCCCAAGATATAAAATATGGCATGAGAAAAATACTTGTGATAAACGCTATGATAAACGCTAATCCAGAGCGAAACGTAATGTATTTGACAATAGCTATGTTAAAAAAGCCCTGCAAATAGAGTTCATATATCATATAAATCCTTATAAAATTTTGATAATTCTACTAAAAATTTGCGTGTTACAAAATGCAATCTCTTATCTTTTCGCATTCAAAATAACACTTATCACAATGAAGGCAAAGCCCAAAATATCTAGCAGAGTATATGTCGTCCCTAAGAATAGAAAACTCATCAAAGCCGCTGCCACAGGCTCTACACAGGCTATCATACTAGCCTTTAGCGCACCTATGTATTCCACGCCTTTAAGGTAGAGACAGAATGCGCCTATCGTGCCTATGAGTATGATTCCAGCTTGGGCTAGATATAGATTTGGTATGAAGTCATAATGCACTAAATTCCCTCCTAATATAATGAAAAGTGCGAGTGCTCCTATCAGAGATGCCCAGCCCATTATAAAAAATAATCCATACCTAATAATAATATCCCTAGCACATAGTGAGTAAAAGACGATTCCAAACGCAGCAAAAGTCGCCCATAAAAGCCCGTTTAAATTTAGATTCAAAGACTTAAAATCGCCTCCTGTGGCTAGTAGAAATAATCCTGCTATTATCAGAACTAGCGCAAGAGATTCGTTAAATCGTGGCAAAACTTTATTTCTTAAACAAACAATAATCATAATCATAAGTGGCGCACTGTATTGAATCATCGTGGCAGTCCCCGCATCTGTGTAGGAAATCGCTTTAAAATAGCTGTATTGTGTAGAAAAAAGACCTAAGAGTCCAAATATAACTAGCGAGATAATATGAGAGCGATTCTTAAAAAGCTTCATTCTTGACTTTCTAAAACTTATGGCTATCAATATAAGGCCTGTGAGTAGCAGTCGATAGAAGCTAACCCACTCAACAGAGAAATGATTTTTAAATAAATATTCCGCTAAGACGCCGCTAAATGCCCAAAATATGCCGCCTAGCACGACTAGAAAGATTCCAAACATACGCCACCTCATAGAGAATCTAAGCGGCTAAGTGTAACATTTTTTAGCATGGTTTAATCATAGCACATGGGCTTTAAAATTTTATTGATTTGCATAAGGATTTCTTAAATTTATCATCGATATGTTATAATCTGCATTGGTTGGTTTTTGGAGATAGTGGTGCTTAAAGAGCTTAGTAGTATAAAATTTATTAGCGACTATTTCAGAGAAAAATCTATTATTCCAAGTCAAATTAATTCAATTCATCAGATATATGAGTTTTTCGTCAATGTGAAAGATAAAATAGTAAGCAATCGTAGAGAAAAAGCAGATGTTATTTTTGCCAACAATTATTCTTTTTCGCTTAAAACGCTCTTAGAGAATCTTTTTTAAAAACTATATGGTTTTAGCACAATGAAAAAGCCCACAGTTATTAGTCTTTTTTCAGGTTGCGGAGGTCTTGATTTAGGCTTTATTAAGGCTGGTTTTAAAGTTCTTTTTGCAAACGATATTGATAAAGAATCTTGTGAAACTTATAGAAAAAACATTGGCAAACATATACGTTGTTGTGATATTTACGAGCTAGATACAGCATTGATTCCAAATGCAGATATTTTAATCGGTGGTTTTCCTTGTCTTGGTTTTACAATAGCAAATGGTAAAAATAGGAATCTAGTTTCTAAACATAACACTCTTTATTTGGAATATGCAAGGGTGTTAAAAGATAAACAACCAAAATACTTTTTAGTAGAAAATGTCGCTGGAATCCAAAGCGGTAAAGTCTTTAGGGAAAATTTTTATGAAAAAATACTGCCTTG
>CASEHV010000033.1 GCA_949287835.1 uncultured Helicobacter sp. | reverse complement strand
AGTCAAAGAGATAGTAAAGAAATTTGATAGAGACACTGATTTTATGATTAAAGAGGGCAAACTAGATAGGTCTAAACTCACACTTCATCTAGCTAACTCTTATGGCGCTATGCAAGTGCCAGAGGCGAGGTATGATATGGTGCGCCCGGGCAAACTCATCTATGGCTATGGCGGCGGCGATGCAAATCTGCCTATAAAGCAGATTATGAGTTTAAAATCTTATGTGGCAATCATCAATGATTATCCAAAAGGCTCTAGCGTTAGCTATGATGGGACATACACATTAGGTAGAGACTCAAGACTTGCTAACATTCCCATAGGCTATAGCAATGGATATTTTCGTACACTTAGCAATAAAGGCATGGTACTAATACGCGGACACAAAGTGCCTGTGTTAGGTAGAGTAACGATGAATACAATGATGGTAGATATTACAGACTTCCCAGATATACAAGAAGGTGATGAAGTCGTGCTATTTGGCACTCAGTGTGGCAACGAAATAACACTAGAAGATATGGAAAAAAACTCTGGGACGATACTATCTGAGCTAATAGTGCTTTGGGGAAAAACCAATCCTGTGTTTGTAAAAGATTATGCTGCACATGATGTGTGTGGAAAATAGTTTAAGAATATTTTAAGGATTTGCTATATAAAGTTTAGCTTTTTTAAAAATGTGCGATATATACTCAAGCGGGAATGAATATTGCCTTTCGTTGCTTGTTAATATTTTTTATAGGAGTATGTTATGTTAAAGAAATCTTTACTAACAGGTTTTGTATCTCTATCTTTGGTTGCTAGTCTTCACGCTGAGGAGAAAAGCGGATTTTTCGCAGGAATCCATGGCGGTGCTTCATTCGTGCAAAGCAAAGTAGAAATGGATAGCAAAGCGGTTTCTGATGATATAAACATTAGTTTCAATGGTGGTGTTAATGTAGGTTATCAATATTTCTTTGTTCCTTATGTAGGTTTAAGAGCTTACGCTAGTTATGACTTCAATGGATTTAGCAAAGACATTTCTTTGCATGATTTAACTGGTAATGTTGATTTGCTATTGAATGTATTTAATGGTAACTCTGTGTCATTTGGTTTATTTGCAGGTCTAGGATTTGGTTATTCTATCCTTGCTGGTGTAAAAGACAATGGTGCAGATTTTAGCGGCTTTATTACGCCAATCAATGTCGGTCTTAGCCTAACTATTGCTGAAAGACATAGAATAGAGCTAGGTGGTAAACTACCACTTATTTTCTACCCAGAGGCTAAAATGGAAGGAACTACAACTGTAGTGCGACCATGGGTAGCTAACGTAGGATATACATTTATATTCTAATACTTTCTATGGTAATGTTCTTATAATAATATAAGAACCTCTCTGTTATATCTTTAGTTTTCAGATATTCTAGTTTAAAGCAGTTTGTGTTTTTGGCACAAATTGCTAACTGTTTTAATCATAATAGAATCTAAATTTCCCAATTTTTACTCGATATTTAGCTAGATTTTCATATATTTTTTAAATATTGTAGTTTCAAGATTTCCGTAAAAAGTAATATTTTCTGCTATTGTTTTACTCATAAAGGACTATTTATGTTTAGATATAAACTTGTTTTATTTGGATTCCCAGATTTGTGTAGAGATTATGAAGATGTATTAGCACATTTAAGGCAGGTTCCGCCGCAAAGGGCAGTTGTAGAGACCATGGAGCAGTGCTATCTCATAGATATGCAAAGTGGGGAAAAATATGAAATAGGCTATGACAATAAAGCGCTTTTTATTAAGGATTTTGAGGAATAACATTGAGGGGTTATTTTGAAAGAGTTCATAGAGCTTTATAGAAACCCGGTTTTTGGTATTCTAGTATTAATATTTATGGTTGGTGTAATAGCAGCATTTGATTTTATGCGTGCTAGACAAAAAGAACGCATGAGAAAATACTCTATTATAAAACTAGGCAGGAAATTTGAAAACACAGAGGGCATGGATAATGTGATGAAAGATTTTATTAATCACATAAAAGATGCCTACCCCACATTGCTATTTATCGCACAAAGCTATCATCAAATGGGTGATTATCAAAAGGCAATCACTATATACAAAACATTAAATGAACAAATAGATGAGCAAGAGAAAAAATTAGAGATTCTAGAATCTTTAGCTAGGACTTATTATAAAGCTGGCCTTTTACAAAAAAGTAAAAAAATCTTTAATGAAATATTAGCAATCTATCCGCATAATACAGACGTGCTAGAATACTACATATACACATCACTTAGTTTAAAAGAGTATTATGATGCACTAAATGCGATTTTGTGTATCGAGGAATTAAGTATTGATTCCGTATTAAATCGCTGGAGTCATGAGAAAATCATAAACACAAAAGATTATATTAATGTTATGAGGATAATTGATGATTATCATATATCAATATATGAAAAAATACAGAATCTGCTAAATATATATCATAGCAATGATTCCATAAGATGGCTAATTTTAAGATATTTACGCATTCATGATTTGCCTACCTTTTGGGAGAAAACTATGAATATAGAAAATCCGCTACTATATCTTGATATATTTTGGCATATAAAAAAAGAGGATGTTGATTTTGATAGAATCAATAATCAACACATCATAGATATTTATAGTGCAAAGGGTTTTATAGAAAGCACACATATTTCAGAGCATTTCGAGCTAGGGGTGCTGCAGACATTAACATTACACGGCATATCAGAAGTAGATTTAAGCTTTTCATATCAATGTCAATCCTGCAATAGCATTACGCCATTTTATTCCTATCGATGTGAGAGTTGTTTGGAATTAGGAAAGAGTAAGCTACTATCAAAAATCATAGAAAAAAGCACATAAAATCAAATAAAGATTCCATATTCTTAGGATATAATCGCACTTTATAAATGCAAAAGGTGCAATATGAACTACATTCCTTATGTCATAGAGAGGACGGGCAGAGGCGAGAGAAGCTATGATATTTACTCACGTCTTCTAAAAGATAGAATCATCATGCTATCTGGCGAGATTGAGGATAATATGGCAAGCTCAATAGTCGCACAGCTACTATTCCTAGAGGCAGAAGACCCGCAAAAAGATGTATTTTTATATATCAATTCACCCGGAGGCAGCGTTACAAGTGGCTTTAGCATATATGATACGATGAATTATATAAAGCCAGATATATGCACGATATGCGTAGGGCAGGCGGCATCTATGGGAGCATTCTTGCTTAGTTGTGGGAAGAAGGGAAAACGATATGCACTGCCAAATTCTAGAATCATGATACACCAGCCGCTAGGAGGGGCAAGGGGGCAGGCTAGTGATATTGAGATTCAAGCCCGTGAGATTCTAAGGCTAAAAGATATTATCAATAGAATCTTATCGGAAAACACAGGGCAGAATATCAAGAAAGTTGTGCAGGACTGCGAGAGAGATTTCTACATGAGTGCTAGTGAGGCAAAGGAATACGGCATTATAGATTCTGTGATGGATAAGTCTTCTAAATAATTTCTACTCTGTAACAAATGATTTTTACTTTTGAGGATATGGCGACCCTTGAAAGATTCGAACTTTCGTAACCACCGTGAAAGGGTGGTATCCTTGGCCACTAGATGAAAGGGTCGTGAAAGTAGATTCTATCCTAAAAAATATTAATATAGTAAATTTGCAGGTATAATAGTTGCATTTTAGAGTGTTTTATATTTATACTTTAATTTCCTATATAATAAACCACTTATTTATCGTAAAACAACAAAAAGGGAATGTATGTTTCATGCGACTACGATACTAGGATATGTTGGCACAAAGGACGGAAAGCCTTATGGAGTCATAGGTGGCGATGGGCAGGTTAGCTTTGGAAATTGTATTATGAAAGGCAATGCTAATAAGATTCGCCAACTATACGGCGGTAAGATTCTAAGCGGCTTTGCAGGTAGCACGGCAGATGCGTTTAGCTTGTTTGATATGTTTGAGAGAATTTTGGAGGGTAAAAAGGGTGATTTGCTAAAGTCTGTCATAGATTTTAGCAAGGAATGGCGAAAAGATAAATATCTGCGAAAGCTAGAGGCAATGATGATTGTGCTAGATTCTAAAAGTATCTATCTTTTAAGTGGCAATGGCGATGTCATCGAGCCAGAGGATGGAAAGATGATAGCCATAGGTAGCGGGGGGAATTATGCCATATCCGCCGCTAGGGCACTTGATAAATTTAGCAACCTTCCCCCAAAAGAGCTTGTGCTAGAATCCCTAAAAATCGCAGGGGAAATCTGCATTTATACGAATACAAATATTAAGATTTTGGAGATTATAGATGAGTAAAGATATAGCAAACCAAACGCCAAGGCAAATCGTAGCATACCTAGATGAGTATATCATAGGACAGGCGGAGGCAAAAAAGGCAGTGGCAATAGCGATACGAAACCGCTACCGCAGACTAAAATTACCAAAAGAAATGCAGGAGGAAATCACGCCAAAAAATATTCTTTTGATAGGTTCTACAGGCGTGGGTAAAACAGAAATAGCAAGACGTATGGCAAAACTCATGGGGCTACCCTTTGTAAAAGTGGAGGCTAGTAAATACACGGAGGTAGGCTTTGTGGGTCGCGATGTAGAATCTATGGTGCGAGATTTAGTGAGTGCTAGTATGAATCTGTTGCAAAATCAGCAAAAAGAGGACATGGCAGATTCCAT
The DNA here is from genome assembly GCA_949287835.1 of uncultured Helicobacter sp. Lineage (GTDB taxonomy): Bacteria > Campylobacterota > Campylobacteria > Campylobacterales > Helicobacteraceae > Helicobacter_A. Next base: position 62,408 of record CASEHV010000033.1, on the reverse strand, counting down.
AGAGGATTATATCCTAGATAAAATTACGCAAAAGCTCCTGCCCCCCCTGCCAGATAGCGTTAGCGATGAGAAAAAGCAAGAATACAAACATAGCTTTGATAAAATGAAAGATAGGGTGAAAAAGGGCGAGTTAGATTCTAAGAAAATATCTATTGACATCACAAAGCAGCATGAGGAGAGGGCAGATAGCACACTGCCGACAGAAATCATAAAGGTGCAAGAATCTCTCATCAAAGCCCTAAATATGAAAGGCGACAAGGTAAAGCGGGAAGTTACTATCAAGGAGGCAAAGGAACTTCTACGACCAGAGGCACAAAATGCCATGCTAGATTATGACAAGATAAAGGGTGATGCGCTAAAACTCGCTGAGCAAAGCGGCATTATTTTCATAGATGAGATTGACAAGATAGCAGTCTCATCGGGGAACTCAGGCAGACAGGACCCAAGCAAAGAGGGTGTGCAGAGAGATTTACTGCCAATCGTTGAGGGAAGTGTCGTAAATACGGCTTATGGGCAGATTCGCACTGACCATATTTTGTTTATAGCAGCGGGGGCATTTCACTTTAGTAAGCCTAGTGATTTAATGCCAGAGTTGCAGGGTAGATTCCCACTTAGAGCGGAGCTTCAGCCGCTAAATGAGGATTCTTTGTATAGAATCTTAACGCAGACAAAGAACTCTATCATTAAGCAGTATGTAGCCCTACTAGGCGTAGAGGATATAGAGATAGAGTTTGAGGATTCCGCGCTTAGAGCATTAGCAAGGCTATCTCATAGTGCAAATGAGAAGACAGAGGACATAGGCGCTAGAAGGCTTCATACTACAATCGAGCGAGTGCTAAATGACATTAGCTTTAATCAAGAGGACTATGTCGGCAAAAAGGTAGCAATCACAGAATCTATGGTCGAGGAAAAACTCTCCGATTTGGTAGAGAATGTGGATTTGGCGAGGTATATATTGTAAACCTAGCTTTTAGGTATTACAAATCTTTCCTTAATTCGTTTCCTAACATAAACAAATAATGCCACTATGGCAGCTAGAATAATAAAGGCTATCGGGAAAAGATATGGATGCTGCAATAAAACTTTAATGACATCTAGGAAAAATCCACTTGCATAGAATCCAAGAAAGACAAGAGAAACTCCCCAAATAATCGTAGCAATGACATTAATCAAAAGAAATTTCGTTATCCTATATTTACTAATGCCAACCGCTAAAGGCACAAAGGTCCTTATACCATGCAGATATTTACTAATGAAAAATAATATCAAATCATATTTTTTCAGCATAATTTGTAAATACGCCAACTTTCGTCTATGCTTATTAAATATCTTGATTATCTCATGTTTTTGCGTCCTAGCGATGATGGCAAAAAGAGAGCTACCTATGATATTGCCAATGATTGATAGAAAAATACTCGTGGTTAAATCCAGCTTTCCTATTGAGGAAAGTACACCAGCGGTAATCGCAGCGACATAGCCACCACCCATACAATACAAGAATAGAACAAGATAGCCGAAACTTTCTAAGTTGTTATAATCTTTTAAAATATTAAATGCCTCATTCTCCATACATTTCCTTATAACTTTGGTAATTGCTATTATTTTAACAAAATTATACTATCGCTTGGTCATGCTAGATTCTAGCACTACACTAGTCCTATATATAAATATAGATTGTATATATAGAATCCTATTGAGAGGATTATACTCGTGATATAGGCATATTTAGAGTAAATGGCAAGTAGCGAAAAAGCTAAGTAAAATATCAAAAATATATTTGGTGTAAAAAACTGCGACATAAAAAAGTCATGTTCTACTGCTAGATGTATAATATTATCAAACATATATCCATGCCCTATTATATGTGAAAAAAATAAAATAGGAAATAGTATAAAAAATGCCATGCTAAGAGGAATTGAGACTAACTGATATGGCGAAAAATATGGGAAAAAATAATGCACAATAGGCATCATCTGGAAAAATATAATAAAATCAAAAGCGATAAATCCTATGAGAATCTTTGATAATCCCCTCTTTAAAAATCTCTGCATGTATGCTACAAATAAAAATATAAAATAAACGCCGCATACAGAAAGTATAAAACCTATATGAAAAATCAAGCTGGGATTTAGAGAAATCGCTAACAAAACGCATAAAAATAGATTTAAAAAGCTAAATATCCTTATGCCACAAAGCATAATCACATATCCAACGCAAGCCATAATATAAGCTCTAAGAAAACTAGGCTCAAAATCAATAAGGCATAAATATAAAAATCCAAACACAAGACCTAAGAATCCCAAATCATAAAAGGCATTTCGATAGCAAAAATATCTATGAAAAATAAAGTATAAAGGTGATATGAAAATATAAAACATTAATGTGAGTGCCGCTAGATGAAATCCGCTTATGGCAATCAAATGTGCAAGTCCTAGTGCGGTGGCAGTATCCCTTAGTGGTTTTTCTAATGTTTCTGCAAAAAATAGAGCATTATATAAATTCGCATACAGTAGATTATCATGCTGCCTGTCTATTATTTTTGTAAAAAATTTATTGATAGAATCTTTTGGTAGCAAAGAAAGCGTAGAATGATAAATATTGCAACTTTTTAGAAATCTAATAAAACTACACTTATAAATTTTGCCATAAACTCTAGCTTTCATGCCGTTTAGTTTCTTAAATTTACCTCTGTAAGTCGCGTAAAATACATTTCCATTTGAATCTTGCAGTTTAAATCTATCGCTATTTTTACTTTTTGAATAGTGATTTATAATGGTTGCTTCAAAGCTTCTGCCCTGTTTTAAATCCAGAAAAATCTGATATTTAATAAAAATATTAATGAAAAAAATAATTAGCATAAATATAATCAACATTATATAATGTGTTTTTGGAATGGAAATTTCAAAATAATTTAATTTCGAATGTCGTGTATTAGAAAAATAAATTGTTTGAATGATTTTTTTTGCATTTTGGAAAATATTCATATCGTATTCTTGAAATGAATTGTAAGCCTACGACAAAAGTCGCAGACAACAAAACAAGAAAGACTTAAAGTCTAGACTATGATAAAAGCAAAAAGGATTCCAATATTTTTTGCCATATCTTTAAAAATTTTTAATGCTAGAATTGCGTTTATTTTCTTAAGGCATTGATGATGAGGGTTGTAGAAAAAATAGGCATTTTTGATAGCGGTATGGGTGGGCTTAGCGTCTTGAAAAGCCTCATTAATGAGATAGATTTCAAAGAGATTATATATTACGGCGACACCGCTAGAGTGCCTTATGGGAATAAAGACCATAATACCATTGTGAGATTCTCACTTGAGGCACTAAACTTTTTTAATAGCTTTGATATTGATATGTTAGTTGTGGCGTGCAATACTGTATCAGCCCATGCCATAGAATACATGAAAGAGAAATCTAACTTTCCAATTGTAGGAGTAATAGAATCTGGCATTTTAGCCCTAGAAAATAAGGGAATCTCAAAGAATAGTGAAATCTTAGTAATAGCTACAAATGCTACTATAAAATCTAATAGCTATAATGCAAAGTTAAAGGAGCTGGGATATGCTAGGGTTACAAATATCGCTACAAATCTGCTAGTTAGCCTAGTTGAGGAAAATATACTGCATGGAGACATTGTCAAATCTACATTCGAATATTATTTTAAGAATCTAAAGCCAGATGCACTAATACTTGGTTGCACACATTTTCCATTTTTACTTGAATCCTTGAAAGAATTTTTTGGCAAAAATACGATATTTATACACTCTGGCGAAGCAATAGCAAATTATTTATTAAATAATTTTTCTGTAAAAAGATTAGATTCCAAGCATGATATACATGATAGAATCAAGTTTTTCGCAAGTGATGATGTGGAAAAACTAAGAAATAACGCAGCATTATGGCTACATATATAAAGAGGAAAAAATGGCAGTAGAGATTCTAAAAAAGCTAATATCCTATCAGAGTGTTACCCCAAATGAATGTGGAATCTATGATTACATCATGTCATTGCTCCCAGATTTTAAGGCATTAAGGGCAGATAAGGGGGAGGTTAAAAATCTATTTTTATATAAGATTCCAGAGGGCTATGATGAAAGCGATTTTGATAGATTAGAGCATTTTTGTTTTGCAGGGCATATAGATGTTGTGCCGGTTGGAGCAGATTGGCATTATCCACCATTTCATGCTACCTTAGAGAATGGTTATATATATGGTAGAGGGACGCAGGATATGAAGGGGGGGATTGCATGCTTTCTAAAGGCACTGCAGGAATGCAGAGTGTCTAATGCGATTTTATCAGTGCTACTTACAAGTGATGAGGAAGGGGACGCGGTAAATGGCACAAGGCATATTTTAGAGATATTAAAACAAAAAAACATGCTACCAAAACATGCCATAGTCTCCGAGCCGACTTGCCATAAAATCGTAGGCGATACGATAAAAATTGGCAGACGTGGTTCTATCAATGGGGAGATAATCATAGAGGGCAAACAGGGGCATGTAGCATATCCTAGCAAATGTATAAATCCCATAGAATTGCTAGGAGAGAGGCTAGGCAAGATAGCAGGTAAGAATCTTGATAATGGTGATAGCAATTTTGAACCATCAAAATTAGTCATCACAGATATTCACGCAGGTATTGGCGTTAGCAATGTGGTCCCAAAGGATTTAATAATCAAATTTAACGTGCGAAATGGCATTCAAACTAGCACAGAAAGCATAAGTGAATATTTAGATTCTATCCTGCATAATCTGCCCTACACATTAACTCTAAAAGAGAGTGCAAAAAGCTTTTTGACAGAGGATATAAAGCTAAGAGAAATGTTAAAAAGTAGCATACATGATGTAGAGGTAGATTTCAGCACAGGCGGCGGCACAAGCGATGCTAGATATTTTGCACAATATCATGTAAATGTAGTAGAGCTTGGGGTATGCAATGACAGAATCCACGCCACAGATGAGAGAGTATCGCTAGAAGACATAGAGAGATTAAGCACAATCTTTAAAGAATTTTTACACAAAATCCCTTAGTCATAAATTTTCTAGGAAAATTAGTAACAATTCCTATATTTTAATATTTCATAAAAATATAGTTTTACTAGCTTTTTGTATTTCTATGCTAATGTTTGCAACATTTATATTAAAATAGGGTGTAAATGAGTAATGTGGGACTAATTGGAATCCTAATATGTGCCATAGTATTTATTATTTTTGCTATTACAAAGCTTCGTTTGCACGCATTTTTGGCACTTTCCTTTGCAAGTGTCTTTGTGGCACTAGCCTCTGGTGTTCCATTAAGTAACATAGGAAATATACTAGAGAGGGGTGTAGGCGGCACTCTTGGATTCTTGGCAATCATCATAGGCTCTGGCGCGATACTAGGAAAGATGCTAGAGATTAGCGGGGGTGCTAGGATTATTGCCACTTCGCTAGTGGGGCTTCTTGGTAGGAAATATGCAGATGTAGCGATGATGCTTGTGGGGTTTATCGCTGGAATCCCCGTGTTTGTGGAGGTAGGCTTTGTGCTTTTGGTGCCACTTGTTTTTGTGGTTTCAAAGGAGATGGGAATCTCAAAAATAAAAATTGGCATAGGCCCTAGCCACGAGCCTTATGTGTGTGCATTGTCTTGTGCCGCCTCACCCTGCGGCAACCTCCATTGTCTCTACACTAAATGCCGACATAGCAAAGGTTATTATGCTATCTATCGCACTGGGCATAATCGCCGCATTTTGCGGTAGCATTGTGTATTTGAGATTCTTTAAATTACCAAAAGATGAGAGTGCGGAGGAAAATATAACAAATCAAGAATTGCCCTCACAAGAAAAAACACCCTCTCTTTTTGTAAGCTATTTTTGCATTCTACTCCCTCTAGCACTTATGCTAAGTAAGGTTTTCTTTGATTCTAGTTTTATTGCTTTTATAAGCAATCCTATCATTGCACTGCTTTTAAGTGTCCTTGTTTCCTATTATTTGCTTGGATTAAAACTTGGCTTTAGCTCAGTAGAAATTCTGCAGTCAAGCCAGCAGAGTTTTTTGCAAATCGCTGGAATCTTGCTTATCATAGGTGCTGGCGGGGCATTTAATGAGATTTTGATAGAGGCACACATAGGCGATGCTCTAAAATCTGCTCTCTCTAGCTTTCATTTAAATCCTATTTTTTTAGCGTGGCTGGTGGCTATCATTTTACACGCAAGTGTGGGGAGTGCTACGGTGGCTATGATTAGTGCGGCTGGAATTGTTTCTAGCCTTGATTCTAATATTAGCAAAGAGGTCTTATGCCTTGCCATAGGCTCTGGCGCGATAGGTTGCACGATTGTAACTGATAGTCTATTTTGGCTAGTCAAAGAGAATCTAGGCTTAAGTATGAAAGAGATGTTTAAATATTTTAGTGGTGCTACTTTTATAGCAAGTTTAGCGGGGCTATTATTAAGACTTGTGCTTTCACACTTCACATAAAGGACAAACATGCAAGAGATAATGCAAAAGCTAAAAGACATGCAGGAATGCTATTGGCTAAATCCACATTTAAGCAATGATGTGCCATCTGCCCTGCATTCTAAGGGAATCACGCCAGAGGATATAGAGGACGCTAGGGCGCGGCTAAATCGCTTTGCTACATTGCTTAAGATTCTCTTTCAAGAGACTAGGGCGACAAATGGCATTATAGAAAGTCCTCTACGTTGTATCAATGATTTTAGAGACGCACTAAATGCGCAAATTAGCGGTGATGTGTATATAAAACTAGATTCTCATCTGCCCATTTCTGGCTCTATAAAGGCTCGTGGGGGAATCTATGAAGTGCTGTGGTATGCAGAGAAATTACTGCTAGAGCAGGGGAGGCTAAGAGTTGATGAGGATTATGCAAAGATTCTAGAACACAGGGAATTTTTGGGGAAATACAAAATCGCCGTTGGCTCAACGGGCAATCTTGGTCTCTCCATAGGAATCATGTCCTCTAAGCTTGGATTCAAAGTAGAGGTACACATGAGTAATGACGCAAAGGAATGGAAAAAGGCTATGCTAAAGTCGCATGGCTGCAATGTCATCACATACGATAGCGACTATGGCAGGGCAGTGGAGGAGGGACGCAGGAGTGCAGAATCTGATGAATTTTGCTATTTCATAGATGATGAGAACTCTAAGAATCTTTTTTTAGGTTACAGTGTAGCAGGCAAACGTCTCAAGGCACAGCTAGAATCACTAGATATTATCATAAGCGATGAGAGACCTCTGTATGTCTATCTGCCCTGCGGCGTGGGTGGGGGTCCTGGCGGCGTGGCGTATGGGTTAAAAAGCGTGTTTGGCGCTAATGTGAAATGCTTTTTTGCCGAGCCAACCCATAGCCCCTGCATGTTTTTGGGACTACTAAGTGGCAAACACGATGCCATTAGTGTAAGCGATATAGGGCTAGATAATAAAACCGCCGCTGATGGCTTGGCGGTTGGTAGAGCGTCAAAACTCGTAGGGCATGTCATGGAGAATCTCATCGATGGTTGCTTTAGCATTAGTGATTCTAACATGTATAAATTCTTGGCACTCATGGCAAAAAGCGAGGACATAAAGCTTGAGCCTTCTGCCCTAGCGGGTGTGAATGGATTAATTTTTAGCAAAAATTTAGGAAATACGCATAAAAATGCCATTCATCTACTATGGGCTACAGGCGGAAACATGGTGCCAGATTCACAAATGAGGGAGTATATAAAAGAGGGGGAGAGGTATCTTTGAGTGTGTGGTGGTGATTAATGTTTGATTTTTTATTATTTCAAATGCAAAAGCCCTTTGATTGCATACCAACCTTAGCTACTAGCGGCAAAAATACTCCGCTACATTTTCTTTAACAAAGAGAGTTTTTAAACTGCCAAAAGATGAGCATACAAAATATAGCAAATTAAGAATTAATACCACAAGAAAAACATCTTCTCTTTTTTATAGCCTATTTTTGCATTCTGCTCCCTAGTAGCGTTCATATTTTCTTTGATTCTTTATATAAGCAATCCTAGCATTGCTTTTTAGAATCCTTATAAATGATTCGTTCCCGCTTGACAACACCATGTGTAAGGTTAGAATCTTTCAAAATCTTAAAAGAGGTGTCTTGAAGGATTCATAATATAATCCAAGGGCAAATCGCAGAGACTTTTTAAAGGGAAGTGCAAAAATTGCTGCTGCGGCTATGGCTATGAATTTAGGGGGCTTTGCAATGGCAGAGCAGAATGGAAGAAAAAAGGATTCTAATGCAGAATTCAAGATAGATTCTAAAAATTAAGGAAAAACAAATGCAAATGGTTACTTTAAATAACGGCGTGAAAATGCCAATCTTGGGCTATGGTGTGTATCAAATAGAAGCAAAAGAGTGCCAAAGATGCGTAGAAGAGGCTTTGGAAGTGGGGTATCGCCATATCGATACCGCAGCAAGCTATGGCAATGAAAGGGAAGTGGGCGCGGCGATAAGGGCAAGTGGGCTAAAGCGAGAAGAGGTCTTTGTAACCTCGAAGCTTTGGGTGAATGATGTGAGTGAAGAGGGGCAAAAGGGGCTTTGAGAAGTCTTTAAAAAATCTTGGGCTTGATTATATTGATTTGTATCTTATCCACCAGCCCTACAATGATGTGTATGGGGCGTGGCTATGGAATCTTGGGCGCCTTTTGGCGAGGGACGCAACAATATGTTCAGCCACCCCACAATCGCAACTCTTGCCAAAAAGCACAACAAAAGCGTGGCACAGGTGATTTTGAGATGGCTTGTGCAACGCAATGTCATCGTGATTCCAAAGACTACAAAAAAAGAACGCATGGTAGAGAACTTTAATGTTTTTGATTTTAGTCTGGATTCTAAGGACATGCAGACTATGGCAGGGCTAGATGATGCCAAAAGCCTCTTTTTTGATCACAGAGACCCCAAAATGGTGAAGTGGCTAAATGAGTATAGGGAATAGAATCTCTTAAGACGACATTCATCTACTATGGGCTACAGGCGGAAACATGTTGCCAGATTCCACAAATGATGGTGTATATCGCAGAGGGGAGAGGTGTGTTTGATTTGTGGAATGTTAAATTGAGTATCATGTATGTTTAGGAGAATCATCATTTTATTCTTAGTTAAATTTTGATTAATGTTTTGTAATAACATTAAAATCTTTGAGTTATATAAAATAGAGTATAGATTTTTTATAGAATCAAAAGATGTTTATCTTCGCTCAATATGACTTCATTCGTCTCAGAATGACGGATGAAGTCATATTGAGCATAGCGAAAAATCTCTTAGAATCCAAACAAAGTTTAAAATCCAGAGATTCTTCGCCAAAGGCTCAGAATGACATGGAATCTAGATTCTATCTTATAGCTTTTATATTTTAAGCCATCTCATCGTCTGTAATCTTTTTCTGTCTTCTTGCCTCTTGATATTCCTCTTGTGTCCATACATCGATGACTTTCCCATTTGAGATTCTTATTACCTTTTGGGCTAATTCAATCGTGCTAGGTCTGTGGGCTACGATGATTAGAATCTTATCTTTGCAGATTTCTTTTAGAGTGTCTTTTAGAGAATCCTCTGTTTGCTCATCTAATGCACTTGTAGCTTCATCGAGTATTAATATATCTGGGTTTTTATAAATTGCCCTTGCTATGGCAATTCTTTGTCTTTGTCCTCCGCTAAGATTTGTGCCGAACTCATCTAGCACTGTATTTATTCCATTTTTTAGCCCTTTTACGAAATCATAAGCCTTTGCTTTTTTTAGCGCATCTATTACTCTATCCTCATCAATGTCCAAGCCATAGGCTACATTTCTAGCGATGCTTCCGTGGAATATAAAGATTCTCTGCGTTACTATGGATATATTTTCTCTAAGACTATCTTGCGTTAAATCTTTAACATTATGCCCATTTACGCAAACAGAGCCACTAGTCGTATCATATAATCTTAAAATAAGATTTAGTAATGATGACTTTCCACTCCCACTTTTCCCTACGATGGCAGTTATGCTATCTCGTTTTAGTGTCATGCTGACACCTTTTAGTGCCTCATTATCATCATATTTTAGTGTTGCATTATCTATTTTTACTTCTTTTATTGGTGATTTTAACTCAATGTCGCCATCTTTTATTGTGGATTCTCTACTTAGTGTTTCGTGGATTCTCTCATTTGATACCAATGCTGAGTAATATCCAGATATTGTGGAATCAAGTGCTCTTATGGGTTTATATAATAAAAACATGGCTGCTAGGACAGAGAAAAATTCGCCTGTGGTCATATTTCCGTGCAGAACCTCATATCCACCTATAAAGATGATTCCACCCATAGCAAGAGAGGCAAAAAACTCCACAAGAGGGGAGGTCATTAAAGACCACCTGCTAGTTCTTCTACTTAGTTTTAACATGTGTTCGCTATTTTGTTTGTATGCCTCAAACTCTATTTTCTCGCCATTACTAGCCTTTACTATTTCTATATTATTTAATATTTCATTCATACCAGATGACATTTTGGAATTTGTATTAAAAGTTTGATTCGCTAATGCTTTCATTCTTTTACCGATGAATCTAATGGGGATTATTGCTAGTGGCATAATAACTAATGACAAAAATGCCAAAGGAGTTCCATTATGTATAATCACAGAGGCATACGCGATAATTGTGAGAGATGTGCTAGCAATGGTTACTATGTATGATGTAAGGAAATTTGTCATAGCACCGACATCATTTACTCTAGCTAAAACCTCACCACTCCTTGTCCTATTAAAATAATCTAGCTCAAAAGATAGGATATGTTTCATAAGCTTTTTTCGTAGCATGTTTTCTATGCTCGTGCTAGCATAGGCTAGGAAATATCCCTGTATATAAACACCCGCACTTTTAAGACCAAATACTGCTACCATAGCTAGTGGCACTAAATATAGCATATTTTCATTTTTTGTCGTAAAAACATCGTCCATGAGAGGCTTTACGACATAGGCAGTAGCACCAGCACCAAATGATGCCATCATCATGCCAATAACAATTGCTACATAATACCATTTGTGAATTTTCATGTATGGCCAGTATTGTTTTAATATAATAATAATTTGCTTGACAGGACCTATATCCTTTTTTTCATCTTTTTTATTTTTTTCATCTGTTTCTTTTGTCTCTTCATTTTTTGTTTGTTCTATATGTGTTTCTTTTATATTTTGTTCATTGGTTTTATTTTTCTTTTTTTGCTTTTTATCCATACTAACTCCTAAAAAATTACTGCTCTATTCTATTAATTAATCCGTCATTAGCAGAAGTTCTACTTACAGATTCAAAATTTACCCAGCCAGAGGGTAGTTCATAAAATGTAGTGTCGCTTGTATTATAAATTGCTCTTAGCTGTGATTCTAATGAGGTTTTAAATAGCTCCCTACTTGCCGCGATGCCACGCATGGTTAATACTTGATTATCGAATTCTATTTCGCTAATCTGCACTTTATCTGGAATCATTCTTAGTATATTTTCTATCTGCACTCTTAGTTTTTCGTCTCTATTTTTGATTTTTTTTGCGATTTCTTGCTCATAATGCTTTCTTTCCTCCTCATGTCTTAATTGCTCATTGACTTTTGCTATTGTCTCTTGCTGCTGTTGTATTGCTTCTTGTTGCTGCTTTAATAAGTCAATCTCCATTGCGATTTTTACCTTAAAACCAATGAGAATCGCAAATGCTAATATAAAATAAAATGCCCAAATCTTAGTGGCAGGTTTTAAGAGATGTTTGGAAGTTGGCTTTGTAAAACTATATGTCATTTATCCTCCTAGCTATCTAATTCTATTTGTATGAGATTAGATATTTCCTCTATGATATTAATGCGAACGATAGATAGGTCTATCATGAGATTTGATTTGACATTATCTAATGCTTGTGAAGACATTCCATAGCAGTCAAATACGACTACCTCCTCTACAAAATCGCCATCATATAGACTATTTGTATAGAAATCTTTTAGTGCAGACTGCAGAAAATTCAAAATACTGCTAGAGCGACCCAAATCCTGCAAATCGTCCATACCAGAATCATCAGAATCTGAAGTGCTAACAGATACATTATCGCCATCAGAGCTTATATTATCAAAGTTAAAATTATCAAGGTCTGCTAACTCCTCATCAATGCCACCGATTTCATTATCAAAATCATCATTGTTTATGGTATCAGACATTACTCCCCCCTTATATTCTTCATCGCTATTATACTTCATGACTTCATATCCCTCATTGACATTAATACTAAATAATCTCCCATATAAAACAGATTTTCTATTTGCTACAAATGTAGCCATGTATTCTTTATCCTGCAGGACGAACATTTTTGGTAAATCGCTAAGAAAAGTTTTTGATTTAAAAAATAGCAATACAAAAGGTGAAAATAAAAAGTCAAGACCCATCGCACTTTTAAATTCTTTTTGATATTGAATCACTTCATCTTTTGGCATGGATATAAATGCTTGATTTTTTAGCTTTATAATTTTGCATTCCTTTTCACTAATGCCAAAATTGCTAAAGTATGTTTTTTTGCTACCCGGCACTAATATTTGGTCTATACTCCTGCTTAGGATTCCCACATAGCTAAAAGCATATCTTGATTTAAGCTTTTTAATGTATTTGATTGCTTCAGCAGATAATTCGCCATTTAATATTTTAAATTCTTTTTCATCTTGCTCTACTATGCTACCAACACGTTTTTTTACGACTTTTATGGAACATAGATTCATATCGCGACTAACGCTTATCAAGATGGTCGCAAAAAGTGGTCGCAAAAGCGATGCAAGAATTCCCACGATAAACCTCGCTAATAATAAATATGCAATTATAGCAGATTGAAAGCTATAGCAACTTTAGCATTTTGCATATTTACCTAGCATCGATTCCAAATGCTCTCATTATTCCAAAGAAAACCTCTGTATTATCCATGACGCCCTTAAAATAATCGCTACCTACTCCCTCACTCATTAATATGACATCATCTGCAGAATGTGCTTCATGCTCCTCATCGTATGGTATATTACCAGCGTATTTTACGCCTTTGTTATTTGGATTTGTTATATATTTTCCATTTTTTAGAATCGTAGGCTCACTTGGCTTTTCTCTAAAACGATAATATACCTTGTAGTCGGGGTGATTTGCATATTGCACTGCTAGAGTGATTTTTGGATCTGGGTCATCTGGGAATCCATCTTTATCTTCATCCTTAAATGTGGGGAAAATGCTCGTGTAATAAGGGGAGTTTAGTAATTCTGGTATAAATTTATTATAAATCATTACCCCATCTCTGCCACTTTTTCCATCTGCCTCATAATATGTGCCTGTGATACTAGCACCATGTGCGTGGTCGGCTACCACTATGATTAAAGTCTCACCATTGCTTTTTGCAAAATCCCTTGCGATTGCCACACTTTTATCAAGCTCAATAGTATCATAGGTGGCCCTCTGCCAATCCATTCTGTGGAGTTGCTTATCTATATTGCCACCCTCTACCATGAGGAAAAAGCCATCTTTATTTTTACTTAGAATCTCTATTGCCTTTTTAGTCATATCAATGAGTGTTGGTTGTTTATCATATTCCCCTAGCACCTCTTTATTTCTTAGCATTTCTCTATCCAAATATACATTCATATTATCATAGTGGAAAAGTCCTAGAATCTTTTTACTTTCTGTTTGTTTTAGGGAATCTCTATCATAGACAATCTCATATCCATTCTTTTTATATGAGGCTATTAAATTTTTATTGTATTTTTCATCTGGTAGAAAGTTTTTTAGTCCTCCTCCTAATATTACCTCTGGCTTTACTCTTAGTAAATCAAAGGCTATTATATCCTGATATTCCCTTTTTCTTAGATGTGAAACCATAGCAGCAGGTGTGGCATCTGTGATATTTGCAGTGCTAACTAATCCTATCGATTTTTACTCTTTCTGCGAAGTATTTCTATAATATTTTCTACGTGTGGAGTATCAGTATTTTCAGTCATATATACCCCCATAGAGCCAACTGTCGCCTTATGTCCAGTAGCATATGCAGAGGCACTATTAGCAGAATCTGGTGTTAAAGAATCATATCCAGAGGTGGTTATTATCGCCATTCTATCTAGCTTTTCCATTTCTAGCACATCATTGTATTTTTCCTCTACTATGCCTTTTGAGAGGATTCTAGCCATTTGTTTTACTTGCAAACTCATGCCATCGACGATAAATAAAATCACATTTTTCGCAGGTTTTTGTATTTTGGGTGCTACTACATTGTATGAGATATTTTTCTCATTGTATTTAGCCCATTTTACATTTATTTTTATCTCTCCTTCTTTGTTAAAAGATACTTGTTTTATGGAGTAACTATTATATTTTATAGTAGCCTTTTTTCCAAAAAACTCCTGTGCATCTATGCCATTGATTGTTACCTCAATATCATCGCTTAGAAAACTTGTATTTGCCTCTACTACAAAGTCAAATCTTTGTCCAGCCAAAAACTTAGCTCTATCAATGGGGAAAATCTTAATAAAATTACTAGCATAGCAGAATGTCATCACTGTAAAAGTAGTATTATTCTCATAATTTATCTTTATGTTTTAATGTCAAGTATTATAAAGGTGGAAGTTAAAATATATGTGAGATTTGTAAAATATTTGTAAAGCTACTTTGAAGTCTCGCTAATGCTAACCATAATATCTACATTTCTATTTTTGTCAATATCTGCACTTATCATAACCTCTGATGATTTGGCATGTTTTAGCACTAGGATTCTAATATCCCTTTTCAAATCGTCTATATATGCTAGACTTATGCTCCTCTCTGTGCTAAGAATATTTTTTAGCCTTTCTTTCCCAACCACAGAGCTACCATTTGTAGGGCTACTTCTCCAAAAAAATCCCATAGCATTAACCTCCTATTCCAAACATTCGTTTTATAGAGCTAAAGAAACCTCCGCTCTCCTCAAAACTCGGCATTGGGACTTCCTTTCCCAATATTCTATCTGATATTCTATCATAAGCTAATCCACTTGTGGTATTAGAAAATATAGTTGGTTCGCCATTATTAGTAGCACTCACCACTTTCGTATCCTCTGGGACAATTCCTATTAAAGGCAGCGCTAAAATATCTACAACATCATCACAGGATAGCATTTCATTTTTAGAGACTAGCAATGGATTTAGTCTATTGATGATAATGTGCTTTTCTAGGTTTATGCCATTTGCGGCTTTGTCGCTTTTGCTATCTATGATTCCGATAACTCTATCGCTATCTCTCACAGAGCTAACCTCTGGCGTTACGATGATAATAGCTCTATCTGCCCAAAATATCGTATGCTCAAATCCACTCTCAATACCGGCGGGACTATCTAGCAGAATATAGTCAAAATCCTGTTTTAGCTTTTCTAAGAGAAGTTTAACTTTTTGTTTATCCAAAATTGTTTTATCTTTGCTTTGGGAAGCGGGCAGGAAATATAGATTTGAAGCCTTTTTATGTGCTATGAGTGCCTGGGATAAATTACATCGCCCCTCCATGACATCTATTATGTCATAGACTATACGTCTCTCAAGTCCTAGAATCATATCAAGATTTCTTAATCCTATGTCAAAATCTACCGCAACGACCCTTTTATCTCTCATAGATAAGCCAACGCCAAGATTTGCAGTGGCAGTAGATTTGCCAACACCGCCTTTACCAGAAGTGATAGCTATGACAACACCAGATTTTTCCATTTATATATCCCGATAACAAGGCTATCTTTTTGTAATATTCATAAAATACTATAAAAAAATAGCATACAAACATGGTGTGCTCGGAGGGACTCAAACCCACGACCTACAGGACCGCAACCTGTTGCTCTATTCAACTGAGCTACGAACACTAAAGAGTGCGTATTATATCAGATAAATTTCAATATTTGGTTTAGAAATCTGCCTCTTCCATGTCTACACTTTGAGGTGGAAATATTCGCCTTAGAATCAAGAAAGGTGCTTTTATAATATCCTCGACAAGGGTAATATTAACTTTTGGGTTAGAGTATTTACCGCTTAAGATGAGGTTTGTATTAATCTGTCCTTCCTTACCTAGTATGAGATAGCCGATGATTGGAATCTTACTAATGAATCTGCTTAGACTTTTTACCGTGGATATGCCTAAATTCACGTTTATCTCACCTGTGTCTATGTCTATGATTCCCTGTCCGCTAACATCCATTATTTTGCCTAGTAAAAAAATATTTTCTAATCCTATGTAGTCATCATTTAGTGTAAACATGATTTTGCCAAGATTGATTTCATAGCCATTTTGTCCCGCATTTGGATTTCTAAACATAATAAGAGATGGAATCGCATCTATGAATGCAAAGATATTCTGCACAGCCTTTAGTTCTATAACTGCAGTATTTCTTACCTCTATACTTGCATTTAAGATTCCGCCACGATAGAGTGCATCTATATTAAATGTCCCCCCGCTTACGATATTTTTACCACCCTTTGATGAGGTTATTATGGTGTTGATAAAATTCCCGCTAAAGTTTCTTGCCACTATTAACACATTATCTTTTATCATGCTTAGATTCATAATTCCTTTTTCATATTGTGCGTCCATATTGATTTTATTATCGATGAGTCTAATATTTGCATAGTCAAATGGCACCGTGTAGCCCATGAATGTAAATTGCATATCCTTAGCTAGGATATTAAAGTCAAATGGCTTAATTTTCATGACTCTTCTTATTTGATTCTTTATCTCTATGAGTTTTTGTTCCTGACGAATTGCCTTAAAAGAGTAGGGTAGTTTATCATCTTTTTCATCACCAAATAGCTCCACTAGAAATGGAATCTTCGATTTAAGCGCCTCATCAATGTTGATTCTATATCCGCTAACTCTAAGCATATTTAGAGAATCTTTACTTTTAAAATCTATTTTATCACCTGCAAGTACTAACAGAGTGTCATCGCTAAATCTTCCTGTGATTGTTAGAGAATCTAATCTTTTATTTTCAAATGTATATATGGGATATTGTAGTTTGTATAAATTTAGTGTAAATAAAATTGTATCATCTTTACTGCCCTCTGATATATAGGGTACTTTTAGTCTGAGACTCCCGCTTGTTATGCCATAGTATTGAGCTATGGGTGAGTATTTTAGAATATTTTCAATCTTTGGAATCGATAGTTGTAATCTATCGCTAGATTCTAAATACACTCCTATGGTTGGCACGTCCAATACGACTTTATCCCCTCCAAATGAGATATTTAACTTCATATTTTCATTTTTTACATTCAAAAAATCTTGTTTAATATCAAACTTACTATCCTCCTCTATTTGTTCTCTTGCTAATTGTTCTAGTTGCTTTCTATTTAGAGGTGTGAAAGGTCGAGTTTTTTTAGAACGTAATTTTAATTCATTCCATATTGGATTATTTGGCAATGCCTTTAGGACAGCGCTATCTTGTTTTGCGCTTTGCCCGTTGTCTTTTATATCCTCTTTTGGTAGCTTTTTTAATTCCTCTTTGCTAATTTCCTCTATTTTGCGACTACTTTTTAGTGCTTTTACATCATCATTAAATGAATTTTCATAGCTTACGTTTTTTATTAAATCATTTATACTTGTGCTTTGTGGATTAAAGGCATATAGATCTTCTCCTAGGTAGATTCCATGATTTTTTATTATATTATTTAAAGCTTGCTTATGGGTGCTAGATTTGAAATCAAGATTTTCAATATTTGAAGAATTAATAATAGCACTATGTATAAAAGTATTTGCAGCGATAGTTTCTTTATCAATATTTACTAGCACATTGACGTCAGAATCTACCATGTTTTCCCATTTTGCTCTACTAGCATTTATATATATTAGCTTTTGTTGTGGTTCTATATCCAGCACGACATTTAGCTTTTTTGCCTTAAGTGGGACATCATATAATTTAAGATTTGCATCTATTGCTTGCACCACACCTTGCAGAGAAAATAATAAAGCATCGTTTTCATCGTATTCTATGGATATTTTTAGGTGCATACTAGAATTTTCTGTATTACTTGTGTTATATATTGTTGTGTTGCTTAGAGTTGTGTTTGGATTTAACTCTAGGACTTTATTGTATAGCTCTTTGTTTTGAGATTCACTAGATATTTCCTCCTCTTGCATCTCATTCTCATCTGTGGAATCATCAGATAAACTAGATTTTATGCTCTCTATTCTACTCTCAACGCTAAGATTGTCATCATTTAGACTAATAGTGTCAAGCATTCCTGGGTCTGTAATATCTGGTTTTTTATTTGAATTTATAGATTGCAACACTATGCTTTCTGTGTTTGATATAACTTTATTTATATTGTCTTGATTAAATGAGCCTTTAGATTTTCTCCTTATCGCTAAATCTTGTATTACAGGCACATCTACATGATAAGATTTTAATAATTTCTTCATATTGGAATCTAATCTAATATTCCTGCCATTAATTGTTATATAGACATTTGAGTTTGGTATATCTGCTATGACTACTTTAGAGTTTATTAGCTCCATATTGGCAAATTCAGCTTCCTTTGGCATTATGCTTAGGCTAGAGTTTTTAAACTCTAAAATTACTTCATTAGCATTTATAGGTGGCACTCCTTGATTTAGTGTAACTTCCGCATTTCTCACAACGCCATTTACGTATAATTTATTCAATAAATCATTCTCAAGATTCTCTAAGGAAAGATTAGCTCTAATAGAGTTTATTTTTAAACTAGAGTATTTTAAGTCATCGAATATCCATTTATTTAGTGTATTTTTTAAATCCTGATTCTGCAAATCATCAATATATGGTCTTATAATCTCTAAGTCATTTAAATCACTACTACTACCATTTAGTCTTAGAATCTTAAAATCACTCATGCCATTTAGGCTTAATGTTTCTCTGCCTTTTAATGCTTTAATTTGAAACAATAATTCCCGCCTTGGGACTACATATACCAAATCCCCCGCTATGTTTATTGGGAGATTTTTCATCTTAAATTGCTCTATTTTTATATGGATATTATCTTTGTCATCATCGATAGCCATTGAGGCATTAAATATCGGCGTATCTATCTTATATTGCTTATTCTCATATATCAAGCTGCCATAATGCTTTCCATTCACATTAATATCTTTTACCATTAGATTATTAAAGTAGCTTAAGATATATAATGATGATTTTACATTGCTAACTATATCATTGATGCTACTACTTTCCCCATCGTCTTGATTATCTACACTAACCCTCTCAATTTGCAAATCAAACCTATCATTTAGTTTCAAAAATACATTCTCTAGCTTTATACCGCTAATATCAAGAGAATCTATCGTTATACCATCTAGCAGTTTTTTATAACCAGATATTAGAACAATAACTATTGCTATTAGAAATATACTTGTCTTTACTGATGTGGAAATATTGCTATGAGACTTTTTTGATTTTTTATCATCTTTTGAATGATTTGTCGTTATAGATGGTTTCACATCGTCAAACTCAAATGTCGGTAGCTCCCGCTTTTTTCCTTTAGAATCTTTATTATCTGATATTATTTGATTGACAAAAGTATGGGAGTCTTTTATGTCTTTTTGCATATTATGCGTATTGATATTGCTAGTGCGATTATTTGTATCTAAGTTTTCCCTATCATCTGTGTCATCTGGCTTTGTGAATCCAAAAGCTATATTCTCACTATCCCCTGCTAGATTCTCATTTTTCTCTTTATTTGGCATTGCTAATATACTCTTTGAATGCTTTTTAATACTAATAGTCTCTTTATGCTTTTATATGTCCATACCCGTGAAATCGCAAAAATTCCTGCTTATCCCCAAAGGTTCAAGTAAAGCTATTATATCACATTTAGAATCTAATGGCTATGCGGTTAGCATTATTGATGTTTTTTTGTTACGTTTATTTGGATTCCCACAAAGTGGCTTTGTTGAGATTCCAAGTAGATTCCTAAAAGAGTGCAATGAGAATAGCTGCATAATCAAAAGAGCAGATTTTCTAGCCTCGCTTGTCTCTGCTAAGGCTGCTACAAAAAGCATTACCCTAATCCCAGGCGAGACTAGCTATTTTTTATTGCAGGACATAGCTAGAATCTTTAATTTAGACAAGGAAAAATTGCAGGCGTTATATGAGAAGCATTCCCCATATCAAGATGGCGTCATCTTTGCAGACACTTATAGTCTCCCATATCATGCAAACGAAGAGATGATTATCAAATATCTCATAGAATCCTCCCTTGCTAGACATAGGAAATTATCCAATGAATTGCTAGGATTCTATGATGAGAGAACATGGTTTCAATATGTAGCAAAAGCCTCTATCATACAAAAGGAAGCCGCAAACATAGCTGAAATGCCCATAGTCTCAAGCGTTATAGATAATCGCATAAAAAATAATATGCCATTGCAAATGGATGGTTCTTTAAACTATGGTAAATACTCTCACACAAGGATTACGCCAGATAGAATCCGCAATGATACTTCGCAGTTTAATACCTACAAGTATAAAGGGATTCCAAAAGAACCTAGCGGTAGCGTTAGCATAGATTCCATAAAGGCAGCGATTTATCCTGCAAAGACGGAGTATTTATATTTTATGAGAAATAAGAATGGTGTTCATGATTTTGCAAAAAGTTATGATGAGCATTTAAAAAACATAAATAGGGTAAAAAATTAACACATTTTTTAAAAAAATGTGAAGTTTGCACGACTTTAAATTTCTTTTAAGTGAAAATATTAGAAAATTTGGCTAAGTAAGTCAGACGCATGTTTGTGCCTAACTTGCAATTCCTTATGGTTTATAAAAATAGGAGAATTTTATGAATGTTCATGAGTTTCAAGGAAAACAGGTCCTAAAAAGATATGGCGTTTCAGTTCCACGTGGTCGCCTTGCGAATAATGGCTACGAGGCGAAAGCCATAGCAAGAGAGCTAGGAGGCAGTGTTTGGGTTGTGAAGGCACAGATTCATGCAGGTGGCAGAGGCAAGGCAGGGGGAGTTAAACTTGCAAAATCCCTAGATGAGGTAGCAACTCTCACAGATGATATGTTAGGTAAGACATTGGTAACGCATCAAACAGGACCTTCTGGACGCGTCATACGCAAGGTATATATCGAGGAGGGATTAAATATTGCAAAAGAATTTTATATCGCAGTCGTGCTTGATAGAGGTCTTGAGATGCCAATCTTTATTGCTTCCACAGAGGGCGGTATGGAGATAGAGGAAGTCGCTGAGAAAAATCCAGAGAAAATTATCAAAGTCGCTATAGACCCCTCCACAGGTTTTAGGAGCTACCATGCACTAGAGTTAGCTTTAGGATTAAATCTTACAAAAGAGCAACAAAAACCTTTCATAAAATTTGCCAAAGCATTATATGAGGTATTCATCAATGAGGATGCTGAGCAAGTAGAGATTAACCCCATGATTCTAACAGGTGAAGGTAATTTTCTAGCACTTGATGCAAAGTTAGGCTTTGATAATAATGCCCTTTACAGACACCCAGACATTGTAGAAATGCGAGACTTCACAGAGGAGGAGCCAAGCGAGATTGAGGCAGGTGAAAGCAATCTTAGCTATGTAAAACTAGATGGCAATGTTGGCTGTATGGTAAATGGTGCGGGACTTGCGATGGCTACTATGGATATTATTAAATATGAGGGTGGCGAACCTGCCAACTTCCTAGATGTAGGTGGCGGAGCGAATCCTCAGACTGTGGCAAGGGGCTTTGAGATTATCTTAAAAGATAAAAATGTAAAGGCAATTTTTGTAAATATATTTGGTGGAATCGTGCAGTGCGATAGGGTAGCGAATGGAATCATCGAGGCTACAAAGCTAACAAGTGTAAATGTGCCTGTGGTAGTTAGACTAGATGGCACAAATGCAGAGGTGGCAAAAGAGATTCTAAGCAAGTCTGGAATCAAGAATCTAATAGCCGCCGAGAATCTAAAAGATGGCGCACAAAAAGTCGTAAAAGCAGCTAAGTAATTAATTAAAAAGGGTTTATATGAGCATTTTGGTTAATAAAGACACAAAGGTAATCGTTCAAGGTTTCACAGGTAAAGAGGGAAGCTTTCATAGTGAGCAATGTATAGCGTATGGCACAAATATCGTAGGTGGCGTTACGCCAAATAAAGGTGGCACAGAGCATTTAGGAAAACCTGTTTTTAATACCGTAAAAGAAGCGGTAAATAAAACAGGTGCAACTGTAAGTATGATTTTCGTCCCCCCAGCCTTTGTAGCCGATGCCATCATGGAGGCAGCTTCTGGTGGCATTAAACTAGCGGTTGTTATCACAGAGGGTGCTCCTACTAGGGATATTATGTTTGCAAAAATGTTTGCCAAAAAGCAAGGCATGGATATGATAGGACCAAACTGCCCTGGAATCATTACAAGCGATGAGTGCAAAATTGGCATTATGCCGGGCTTTATCTTTAAAAAAGCGCAGACAAATATAGGTCTTATTTCAAAAAGCGGGACATTAACTTATGAGAGTGCAAATCAGCTTGTAAAAGGACAAGGCTTTGGAATCTCAACAGCAGTAGGAATCGGCGGCGACCCAATCATCGGGCTAAGCTATAAGCAAATATTGCCAATGTTTGAGGCAGACCCGCAGACTAAAGCTATTGTCATGGTAGGCGAGATTGGCGGAAGCCTTGAGATTGAGGCTGCTGCATTAATCAAAGAGCAGATTAAAAAGCCTGTTGTTGCATTTATCTCTGGTGCTACTGCACCAAAAGGCAAGAGAATGGGTCATGCAGGTGCTATCGTAAGCGGTGGCAAAGGAACCGCAGCAGAAAAGATAGAAGCACTAGAAAAAGCTGGTGTGCATGTGGCAAAAAGCCCAGCAGAAATCGGCGAAACAATGGCAAAGGTGTTGAAATAGCATTTTAAATCCATCCTCCCCCTATCGTTTTTTATCAAATTATACTCTGCCTAGTGCAGAATGGTTTTTAAGATATCAAAATTTTCTTTTTGTGATTGATTATTATGCGATACTGAGACTTAGCAGATGTTGGAATCTAATTCGTTGCAGAGTAAATAAGGATACAAAAATGAATAAGCAAATATTGCTTCTAGCTTTACAAAGTTAAAGTTTTTGATGTGTTAAATTAAATAGTAGATTTTATTATTAAAAAATGTGTTTATATAAAAGAGCAAAAAAGTACAATTATTTATTGAATTTCAAAAATATAGTATTTTTAATAATATTAGGAATAATAATAAAATAGAAAATATAAGAAAAATTTTAGGCAAAAAGAAAAAGCTTGTAGTCATTTTTGACTACAAGCTTTGAAAAAGTATATGATACTCAGGAGTGATTATTTACCAGGACATTCAAAAACATTAGCATGAATTCTATATGATAGAATCCTTCCATTGTTAGGAATTACGCTCCATGATGTGCAATCCCTTTCTTCGAATTTACCATCATCCAACATCATCTCACAGGTCATAGCTTCCTTAGTAAGACTCACTAGAATACGGCTATCATTATATACCAACTCAGTGGCATGATTCCTAAGGTCATTAAGTGTACCTTCTCTGATTTCTTCAAAAGAAGGAGCAGCTCTACCATCAGAGCTATCTCTACCCTCAACTTCACCCAACAATATACATGTATAAGGAACGCTATTCGCGATAGCAATACCTTTTGCTCCCTCATTTAACATTTTTGGTTCATACTGAGGAAATCTAGGATACCTTATATAAGGTCCAGACTTAGTTATTGTTAAATCTCTTCCAATATCAAATTTTACCTCTCTATCTTTCACATAAGTATCACTTTCATCCGAATAAGATGGATGAGTATTTCTCTCTCCGTGAAGATGAGTATCCCTATTTGCAGACTTACTATTAGTGTAAGACATGTCATCATTAGAATTTCTTTGAGTTTTTGCTTCACTTTTGCTCTTTACTTCTTTAGAAGTGCCTGGCTCGTCAGGAGTTTTGTCTATATCTGACTTAGATGAGCAAGCAGAGAAAAGCAAAGCTAAACTCAAAGCTAAACCGCCAAATTTAGCGATATGTAAAATTTTGCTAGACATTAATTACCTCCCACACGCATAAACATTAGCATGAATTCTGTAATATAAGATTTTGCCATTGTTTGGTATTTTTGTCCAAGAGGTGCAGTTGCTCTCCTCATATTGATTTTCACCAATCATGGTTTCACAAGTCATAGCCTCTTTTGTGGGAGTAATCACCACTTTATCTCTTTGAGAATCTACCAAATCCAAAGTAGCATTTCTTAAGTCATTAAGTGCACCTTCTCTAATTTCTTCAAAAGAAGGAGCGGCTCTTCCATCAGAGCCATCAATACCTTCAACTTCACCCATAAACTTACACAACAAAGGCACACCATTAAGGATAGCTATACTTCTAGCCTCATCTGAGAGCGGCTTAGGAGTATATTTTTCTAATCTAGGTAGTTTATAATAAGCATCTTTAATGCCTCTAGTAAGAGTCAAATCTCTAGCGGCACTAGGATAAATATTTTTATTAGCTGTGTCTTTTGTTACTGTAATCTCTCTTTGAGAATCAGCATCTGAATTAGCACCCTCCATTTGTCCAGAATATGATTGTCCATCCTGCTCAACATCATCATATGGGTCCGCGTAAGATAAACTAGAAATCAAACAGGAAGACAAACATACAAACAAACCAGTTTTTAAAACCTTATTAACATCCACTTTCAACATAATATCACCTCAACTAAAATAAAATAAATTACTTCTCTCCACACTCAAAGACATTAGCATGAATTCTATATGACAGAATTTGTCCACCATCTGGTATTTCAGACCATAGTGTGCAATCCTCTTCACGATATTCATTGCTTTTACCTTCCCTTATCTGACAAACCATCGCCTCCTTAGTTACAGAGAGCATAAGTCTATGCCCACCCCTCACTAGGTCGGCAGCTTGATTTCTAAGGTCATTTGTAGCACCTTCTCTTATTTGTTCAAAAGTAGGTCCTGCTTTTCCATTTGCACTATCTTTTCCTTCAACCTCACCTAGCACCTTACAATTGTATGGCATATTGTATGCTACTGCAATACCTCTTGCATTCTCATTCAACATCTTAGGTTCATACTGTGGTAATTGAGGGTCGATAGAAAAACCTGCTGATTTATATACAGCAAGTTGCCTTCCAGAAGGCTCCAAAGCTTGGTCACCAGGATATCCATGTTGTTCAGAATATCCATTTCCATTATTGCGATTTCCACCCTTATCCTTATCAGCTGAATTAGAGGACGAAGAGCAGGCTGTTAGCACCAATATAGAGCCAACCACCAGACCAACCTTTACAGATTGACCTAACACTTGTTTATAGTCTAGCATTTCTGCACCTTCTAAAAATGAAATATAAAATACTATCGTGGAAATAAATCCCTTCAAGTCTTTGCCTAGCATATTATCAAAAAAAAATCTAAAAATCAATAAAACGTAAATAAAAATTGCACGATGTAATATCAAATATGGTAAAAATCTATCTTAAAAAGATAGTCAAATTTAACATGGAAAAATGTAGTTTTGTTGAGAGCAAAAATATTTAATAAATCTATATAATAAATAGTTTTAAGCACTACTTAATTCTTCCATTTCATCTTTTGCAGTATCGATAAAATACACACAATGCTAATGAGAGAATATATTAGAAAGTTTTCTCTATCTATAAAAAGACATATCATAGTGCATACCACACCAATAAATATTGCTACATGGTTACTTTTATTTTTAAGATTCTCATACAAGAGAACACTAAAGGTAGCAATGACTATAAAATCTAATCCTTTTATATCTTGTATAAAAGCTATGTAATTACCGAGTATGTTTCCCGCTACGCAGCCAATAATCCAATATATTTGGTTAAGTAGAGAAATATAAAACATAATATTTAAATCACTCTCATAATCTATTTTTTCCTTATTATTGTCTCTAAGATTCAAAATAGCAAAAGTCTCATCTGTAACGCTAAACATAAGATAGTATCTCTTCCAGCTAGGAAACGCACTACCCTCTCTGTATCCATATCTACGCAAACTAGCAATAGCATAAAAAAACTGCCTTGCATTAATACTAAGTGATAGAATAATAATAGAAGTCAAAGGCACACTTCCGCTAAGTAGTGAAACAGATACAAATTGCATTGCTCCAGCATAGATAATACAAGCCATCAACAGACTAATAAGAGGACTATATCCGTTGCTAACCATCATAACGCCGAACACAGCTCCCATAATAATGTAGGTTATCATAATAGGAGTCGTGTGTGGAAATGCTTTGCGAATAGATTCTATTTCATTATTAAACATTGCTTTCCCCAAATAAAAATGATTATATCGCAAAAGCTAAAGACAATATTGTGAAAAATAGCTAATACTAGCAAAGCCAAAAACGCCGCTTTCTGCGACAAGATTAATGCGATTGATGCTATTTACTCCACCTAGTGCAAAGCATCTACACTTTATGTCATCTGGCATTTGTCTTAAAAATTCAATACCTAGTGCTTTATTCCCTTTATCATAGAAAATCGGACTAATGGTTATATAGTCTATACCGAGATTTAGAGCATATCTAGCACTTGAAAGATTATGTGCACTATAAAATGTGATTCCATCAATATTATCTATCACATTTCTATCTAGCATATCAATATCATTTTCTTTAAAATGCAGACCAATTCTAATACCATATTTATGTAAGAAAGAGAGAATCTCAATCTTAAAAGAGGAAAGATTCACAATAGGTTCTATGTCATACTTAACGCATAGTTCTATGAAAGTCTTTAATACATCAAATTCATTATCATCTAGCATAGCATGATTTGCATATCTAAATGCCGCAAATGATATTGGCATACTTTTATTATACACAGATAAAAAATTCTCTTTGAATCTGATATATGCAGAGCCATCCATGTAGTCATAATAGCTACTATCTGTGATTAGATAAGATTTAATCATGACAGATTATTTACTAATACTATGTGAAAAATCGTGCCACACACAATGCTTAATATAAAATTCTTAAATATTAGGTGTATTATTAGCGTAAAAATAACGCTAATAAAGCCCATGATTCCAAACATATTAGAATCACTTCCGATACTTACTATAAAATCCTTGCATGAATATATAAAAATCATTGCGATAAGACTAGATGGCAGAATCTTTCCAAGATTTGATATAAAATTTGGCACTTTTTTGTAAAAAACAAAAAATGGTAAAAATCTAGTTAAAGCGGTAACCAAAGCAATAACGCATATAATCAGAATCATACATATCCTCTAAAACAAGAAATACAACTGCCCCATAGGCACATAATCCACAGGTTTAGAGGTGATTTCCTCCCCATTGACGCAGACTTTATAAGTCTCGCTATCGACATCTATTTTTGCTATTACATCATTGTATTTCATATCTTTTTTGCTTACATTGCGACAGTTTTTCACCGCTAACATCTCTTTGCGTAATCCTAGCTTTTCCTTGATTCCGTTATCAAGGGCTGCTTTAGAAGTAAAGATAACGCTAGTTTTATATTTAGCATCTCCGTGTGCGCCAAACATCTCTCTATATATAACAGGCTCTGGTGTGGGAATGGAGGCGTTAATATCCCCCATTTTTGCAGCTACTATCATGCCATTTTTTAGAATCATCTCAGGCTTTGTGCCAAAAAAGCAAGGCTTCCATAGCACTAAGTCTGCATATTTCCCTACCTCCACAGAGCCTACATAAGAATCTATGCCATGTGCTATTGCTGGATTTATGGTGTATTTTGCTATGTAACGTTTGATTCTAAAATTATCATTATCTCCGCTCTCCTCTTTTAGCGATGAGAACTCTGCCTTATTTTTATGTGCCATCTGCCATGTGCGTAAAATCACTTCTCCCACGCGCCCCATTGCTTGAGAATCTGAGCTAGTGATAGAGAAGATTCCCATATCATGCAAAACATCTTCGGCAGCTATGGTCTCAGGTCGGATTCTAGAATCTGCAAAGGCTACGTCCTCTTTTATTTTCTTATCTAAATGATGACATACCATAAGCATGTCTAAATGCTCATCGGCAGTGTTTTTTGTAAAGGGTAGGGTGGGATTAGTCGAGGCAGGGAGGACATTGATATATCCAGCAGCTTTGATAATATCTGGGGCATGTCCGCCGCCTGCACCCTCTGTGTGAAAGGTATGTATCGTGCGTCCATTGATTGCCTTTAGTGTATCCTCTATGCAGCCACCCTCATTTAGAGTATCGGTGTGGATTGCCACTTGAACGTCATATTTATCTGCGATATTTAGGGCGTGATTAATGGCAGAGGGTGTGCTTCCCCAATCCTCATGCACCTTAAAACCTAGTGCCCCCGCTTTTATCTGCTCCTCTAACTGCTGCTCATTTGAGGTATTCCCCTTGCCAAAAAAGCCTAGGTTTATGGGATACTCTTGTGCTGCTTTTAGAATACTTGCTAGATTCTCAACTCCTGGTGTTATAGTAGTTGCATTCGTGCCAGCACTAGGTCCCATGCCGCCACCTATGAGGGTCGTTACTCCACTAAAGAGAGCGGTATGCACCTGCTGGGGTGATATGAAATGTATATGTGTATCAATGCCCCCTGCGGTAACGATTAGATTCTCTCCTGCTATTACCTCCGTGCTAGTGCCTACTACCATGCCTTTTGTTATGCCATCTTGAATATCTGGATTCCCTGCCTTGCCTATGCCTGCTATCTTGCCATCTTTGATTCCTATATCTGCCTTTATAATGCCACTATAATCAATAATCAAAGCATTGGTAATGACTAAATCAAGCGCCTCGCTACCTGCACTAACACTTTGTGCCATACCATCTCGGATATTCTTACCACCGCCAAATTTAATCTCCTCGCCATATAGTGCATAGTCTTTTTCTACTTCTGCAAAGAGATTTGTATCTGCTAGACGCACCTTATCACCAATGCTTGGTCCATACATGGAGACATAATCACTTCGTTTCATAACTCTCATAACTATCCTTTGATAAATTTCTCTACTTTTTTTAGTGCAGATTCCGCATTGCTTTTAATATCCCCATTTGTCAAATCATTAAAGCCATATAGCCTTTCATTTCCCCCAAAATCTATTAACTCTACGCTTTTTTTCTCACCGGGCTCAAAACGCACACATGTGCCAGATGGAATGTCTAGCCGCTTTCCATAGGCTTTATCTCGCTCAAAATCAAGTGCCTTATTAACCTCGAAGAAATGAAAATGACTGCCTACCTGCACGGGTCTATCAGAGGTATTAATCACCTCTAGGCTAATGGAATCTTTGCCGCTATTTATCGTTATATCCTTGCTAGAGAGGATTATCTCCCCTGCTATATTTTCATCTAGTGCGTGGATTGGCTTATGCACACTCACAAGCTTTACACCATCTGGGAAATGTGCCTCTACCTGCACTTCCTCTATGAGATTTGCCACGCCACTTAGGACATCATCACTTTTTAGCAATGTCTTTCCATAGCTCATAAGCTCGGCTACACTCATCTTGCCCTCTCTTGCTTTCTCCATAATCTCCATAGAGATATAGGCTATGCTCTCGACATAATTTAGCTTTATGCCTCTTTCCTTACGTCTCTTTGCCAAATCACCTGCATAATGTAGCATGAGTTTTTCCAGCTCTCGTGGGTGCAAACGCATGAATTGTCCTTTGTTTAAAAACTATTTTTTGGTAATAATAGCAATTATTGAGTATTATCAATATAAATTTATTGAAAAAAGAGGGAAAATAAATGGCAGAGATTCTAAAAGAAATACTTTATAGCACTGGATTGCTTAGTGTTTTTTTACTTCTTGGCGTTTTTTTGAGAGCAAAGGTAAAGATTTTTGGTAAGACATTCTTACCAGCCTCTGTGATTGGTGGCTTTATTTTATTTATTCTTGGTCCAAACTGCCTTGGAGTTTTAAAGATTCCAAAAGAATGGTTACAAATTTACGCATTACTACCCGGAATCCTCATAGTCCCGATTGTTGCCTCCGTTCCTTTGGGTTAAAGCTAAAATCTAGTTTATCGTCTAGCAGAAATGTATTACCACTTGCGTTTATTATGCTTTGTGTGGCTATGATGCAATTTGCACTAGGATTTGGAATCCAATTTATATTTCCCTCTTATGATTTTTATGATACATTTGGCTGGGAACTCGGCATAGGATATGTCGGTGGACATGGAACGGCTGGTCTTTTGGCCACAATGCTACAAAATGCAGGTTTAGGATATTGTCAGGACGCACAAGGGGTAGCTATCACAACGGCTACATTTGGTCTTGTGGGTGGAATCCTTTTAGGCATGTTGCTAATCAACATATCATCAAGAAAGGGACATACAAGTATTTTAAAGAAAGTCTCAGACATTCCACAGAGCTACAAAATCGGCTATATCAAAGATGAGAGCAAACAATCTAGCATGGGTAGAGAAACAACGCTTTCTGCCTCTGTCGATTCTTTGGCATTTCATTTAGCAATAATACTAATGGTCTGTGGTCTATCTTATTTTGTGGTAGATATTGTAAAAACACATAATATCTTTTTGCTAAAGGAAATTTCTATTTGGGCTTATGCAATAGTATTTATGTTTATCGTGTGGGGTATTATGCTAAAGCTAAAATTAGATTTTTTAGTAGATGATAGAGTAAAATCAAGAATCGCAGGAAGCCTAACAGAATTTGCAGTCATCGCAGCAATCTCATCTTTGAAAGTGGATACGGTATTTTTATATCTTTTGCCACTTTTGGTTATGATGATTCTAGGATTTATTTTTACAATAGGATTTCTTTATGTAATGTGTTATTTTTTGTTAAAGGAGCATTGGTTTGAACACATGATAGCGGCACTTGGTTGTTGCACAGGAGTATTTTTGACAGGTGTTTTATTACTTAGAATCTGCGACCCAGATTTTAAAACATCTTTCATTAGTAATTATTCTCTCTCATATACAATACTTAGTATTGTATATTTTGCACTGCTAAATACTATTTTAGGATTAGTTTTGCATCATGGTCTTTTTTATACATGGCTATTTTGCATGGGAGGAGTATGTATATTCGGAATCCTTGCTATCTTATTTGCTAAGATTAAAATCACATAATAGTTGTATAATGCACTTATAGTAATTCTAAGGACACTCATGCAAGAGATTCTAACAAGCATAAATGATTTTAATGAGGCAAAGCAGGTTATAGCAGGGGGGGTAAATTCACCTGTGAGAGCCTTTGGAAGTGTAGGAGGCACACCTAGATTCATAAAAAAGGGGTGCGGGGCACATTTGATTGATGAGGATAATAACTACTACATAGATTTTGTGCAAGCATACGGACCTATGATACTAGGGCATGGACATCAGTTTGTGAAAAATGTGCTAAAGGACGCTATCGAGAATGGCTTTAGCTATGGTGCGCCAACGGAGCTTGAGACGAATTTGGCAAAGGAGATTATTAGAATCTGCGATGGATTAGATAAGATACGACTTGTAAATAGTGGCACAGAGGCTACTATGAGTGCCATTAGGCTAGGACGTGCTTATAGTGGCAGAGATGATATTATAAAGTTTGAGGGTTGCTATCACGGACATAGCGATGGATTGCTAGTAAAGGGGGGAAGTGGTCTTGCTACCTTTGGAGAGACTAGCTCTAAGGGCGTGATAGAAGATATTGCAAAGCATACTCTCGTGGCGAAGTATAATGATTTAGATTCTGTTAGAGAATGTCTAAGATTAAGCAAAAATGTAGGCGTTATCATCATAGAGCCAATAGCGGGTAACATGGGCTTAGTACCTGCTAGAAAGGAGTTTTTGCAGGGTCTGCGTGAGATATGCGATAAGGAAAATATTGTATTAATCCTAGATGAGGTCATGAGTGGCTTTCGTGCATCTCTAAAAGGCTCTTATCCATACTATGGGGTGGTAGGTGATTTAAGCACTTATGGTAAGGTCATCGGGGGAGGATTCCCACTTGCAGCATTTGGCGGCAGGGCAGAAATCATGGATTTACTCTCCCCTATGGGCGGTGTATATCAGGCTGGCACTCTAAGCGGGAATCCCATAGCCGTCTCAGCGGGGCTTGCTACACTAGCTAAGATTACGGAGGATTCTAGCTTTTATGATAGATTAGAATCTCTTGGGGCAAGATTCATAGATGGCTTTACAGAGATAGCACACTCTCTTAGTATTCCTTTCCAAGGTGTTTTGCGTGGTAGCATGGCTGGATTTTTCTTTAATGAGAATGAAGTGATAGACTGGGATAGTGCAAGTAAAAGTGATACGAATCTATATGCTAAATTCCATGCTAAGATGCTTGAGAAAGGTGTCAATTTTGCACCTTCACAATTTGAAACTAGCTTTATATGCTCGGCATTTAATGAAAATATTATTGATAATGTATTGCAGAAAATAAAGGATAGTTTGAAAGAGATTATGGGTTAATCTCAAGTAAAAAATATTATAAAGGACAAATGTCTATTGCTGATTAGCATACGAATTTGGAGGCTATAAACAAAAGCCCCTAAAGATTTATTTTGGAATCTTTTGTTTCTTTAAGCTATGGTAATTTATAGATTCTAAAAATCAAGCCTCAAGCTTATATCCAACGCCGCGAACGGATATAATGTATTGTGGATTTTTGGGATTTTCCTCTATTTTTGACCTTAGCCTCCCGATGATTACGTCTATGCTTTTATTTGAACTTTCTGGATTGATAGATTCAGATTCAATAGCTATTGCCTCCCTGCTAAAGACATGTCCCTTTTTGCTAATCAAAAGAGTTAGAATCTCATATTCTGCACGCGTTAAATCTAGCTTTTTGTCTTTAAAATAAATCTCTCTTGTATCTTTGTCGATTCTAAATGTAGAGCTATCTGCATTTCTCTGCTCTGCTAATTTCTGTGAATATCTTCTAAGCAAAGATTGTATTCTAGCCACTAATTCCTTTGGGTCGTATGGCTTTGGAATGTAATCATCTGCTCCGTTATCAAGCGCTTTTACCTTATCATTGACATCACTTCTAGCCGAAGATATGATGATTGGAATATTTTTTTGTTTTGCCACTTTCTTACAAACCTCAAGCCCGTCCAAATTTGGCAATGTCAAATCTAGTAGCAATAAGTCAAAATTCCTAGTAGCAAGCGCAGACATGCCTGTGTATGGCTCATCATAGTTTGTTACATTAATATCGTGTTGCTTTAAATAGTCGCTCAAAACCTCTGCTAACTCTACATCGTCTTCTATCATTAAGATTTCTAACATTTGCAATCTCCTATAATAAATATACAAAACGTCATCGCTAAAAGTTATGTGCCGACAACAAAACATATCCTAGTTATTTTACAATAAAAGATTTTATAATTCAATTTATCTTTTTGCATTATCATTATTCATTGATTTTATTTAGGATTTTTATGCAATCATACAAAAAAGCAGTAGTGTTACTTAATATGGGCGGACCAAATAGCCTCGATGAAGTTCCGATTTTTCTAAAAAATATGTTTCAAGACCCTTGCATACTTAGCGTAAAAGGTAGCTTTTTTCGCTCTATGATTGGCAATATTATAGTAAATTCTAGGACACAAAAAAGCAAAAAAATATATGAAGCACTAGGAGGCAGCAGCCCTCTTACAAGACTTACTTTTTCGTTGATAAAAAAATTACAGGAAAAATCGCAGGATACTTTTTACACCTATGCTATGAGATATACGCCGCCGTATTCATATCATGTATTGCAGGAAGTTATGGAAAAAAACATAAATGAGATTACATTATTTAGCATGTATCCGCAGTATAGCACCACGACCACATATTCATCATTTGAGGATATAGCAAAGTCGTTAAAACAATTATCATTTAATCCAAAAATAAACTTGGTGGATAGATATTATGATAATGAGAATTTTATAAAAGCAATTGTTGATTCCATAATGGACAATATGAAAGATTCTAATCCCAGCGATTTTACGTTGATTTTATCTGCTCATTCCATACCTCTTAGCCGAGTGAAAAATGGAGACCCATATCAAAAGGAATGTGAAATTAGTGCTAAACTAATAGGAGATATGCTAAAAGATAGAAATGTGGCATTCAAGGATATAATCTTAAGCTATCAATCAAAGATTGGACCTGTAAAATGGATAGGACCAAATACAGATGATATAATAAAATCTATAAAAAGCAATATTATTATATATCCACTAAGTTTTAGCATTGATAATTCAGAAACAAAATACGAGCTTTGCATATTGTATAAGGAATTAGCAGATTCCATTGGAATAAAAGATTATAGAGTATGCGAATGTCTAAATGATAGTAAATCATTTGTAGAGTTGATAGAGAATCTAGTTTAGAATCTGTTTTTATTATTTCTAAATTTTAATTATAGCCCTATCATTTCTCCCGTAGATTCTCTAATTGCATATTAGGATTTAAAATTAGCAAAGAAAAATAAAAGAATCTAACCTACTACAAAATTACGACTCCCCCATCATTCTGCTTATTAGTCGTTTGATTTTCTCATTCGCCTTTTTATTTGCATTGTGAATCTGATTTGTCATTCTCTCCCACGCATCTTGTGAGGATAGTCCTCCTTCTTTAGCAGGGACTTTGTAGTATTCGCCATCGCTTTTTAGCTCATATCTTTGCAATGTGTCATTTAGCTGCAAGGTTAGAATCTGCATGAGTTTCTCTGCTATGCTATCCTCTAGTGCGGGGACTAATAGCTCCACTCTACGCTCAAGGTTTCGTGGCATGAGGTCTGCACTTGAGAAATAGATAGATTCTTTGGCATGTTTGAAGTAATAGATTCTAGCATGCTCTAGGTATTTGCCAATGATAGAATACACAGAGATATTCTCGCTTATGCCCTCTAAGCCCGGTTTTAGACAGCAGATTCCACGTATGATAAGCTGGATTTTCACACCTGCCTGTGATGCTTTATAAAGGGCGTTTATAATGTCTATATCCACACATGCGTTTGCTTTTAGAATAATTTTACCCTGCTCTTTATGCAAACTCTCATCATTGATTAGCTGTAATAGCTTTGTTTTTATCTGGGAGGGTGCCATGTAGAGTGTCTCTAGCTTTGAGTGTTTGCTAGTGCCTGTGGATAGGGAGTGAAAGAGCTTTATGGCGTCTTTTGTTAGCGTAGGATTTGCACTAAAGAGGCTTACATCTGTGTAGATTTTGGCACTTTGCGCGTTGTAGTTGCCTGAGCTTAGATGGACGTATTCATGTAATTTATCCCCACTTTTTCGCACCACAAGGGCAATCTTTGCATGCACCTTTAGGCTAGGTACACCATATATCACATGTGCGCCTGCAGATTCTAATGCCTTTGCCCAATGCAGATTATTCTCCTCATCAAATCGCGCTTTTAGCTCCACTAGCACGGTTACCTGCTTGTTTTCTGCTGCCTCTGTGAGTGCCTTTACTATGGGTGAGTTTTTCCCTACGCGATAGAGTGTCATGCGGATAGATAGGACATTTTGGTCCTTTGCGGCTTGCTGGATAAAATCCACGACAGAATCAAAGCTCTCATAAGGCTGGAATAACAAAATATCGCCATTATCAATGCAGCTAAAAATATCCATGCCATCATCATTTAGCGGTGGCAGTGTCTTTGCGACATACTGAGGCAGTGTTAGATGTGCATATTCATTTAGTCCCACTAGCTCCCAAAAGGCACTAAAGGCAATGGGCGCACTATATTCATATATATCCTCTTTGTTGATTCTTAGCTGATGTGTGATAAATTCTAGCAGTCTTTGATGATGCTCTTTTTTACTAGCGACACCTACCTCCAGCCTTACAATCTCGCCTCTACGTCTTGCCCTAAGACCCTCACTCATAAGTGCGATAAAGTCATCTGCTTCATCTTCTTCTATCTCCATATCTGCATTTCTAGTAACCCTAAAAGGCATGTAGGCAAGCGCCTCATAGCCCTCAAAAAGCTCATCGGCAAACTCGCCTATGATAGTCTCTACAAAGGCAAAGGCATTCTGCCCTACGCGGACAAATCGCTTTAATACCCTAGAGATTCTAACCATGCCGTATTTGATTTCCCCGCTTTCCTTATTCCTAAGCATCATGGCAATGGCAAAGCTAAGATTATTTAGATGTGGGAATGGATGCACAGAATCTACCACGATAGGCACGATGATGGGATATAGATAGTTCTTAAAGTAGCTTCTCATATCATTTTTAGATTCTAAGTCTAGCTCTTCGAAATTTAGCAATACTAGCTTCTGCTCTGCTAATGCCTCTCTTATCTCATTATAAAGAGATTCTAAGACTTCTTGCTCACTGCTAATATATCTGCGAATCTCATTTAGCTGCTCTTGTGTGCTTATCATATCTGCACCGCTCTGACTTACACCATTGGCAAAAAGTCTCTGCAAACCCGCTACGCGAATCATATAAAACTCATCAAGATTGGTGCTATAAATCGCAAGGAATTTTAGCCTCTCAAGCAATGGTAGTTTCGCATTTTTTGCCTCATTTAACACACGGGTATTGAATCTAAGCCAACTTAACTCGCGATTGAAGTAGAGTTCATTTTGCATGTTAATCCTTTTGTTTTTTTGTATTATAGGATTTAATATTGCAGAAATTGGATAAAAGATTATGTGTATATGAGTGTTTTAGTTTTTGCTATAATATAGGAAAATGTAAAAGAGGTTCGTATGTCCTTTGTTGTGGTTATGATGGGTAGTAAGAGTGATTGGCAGATTATGAAAGAATGTGTTTCTACATTGGATAAATTTGATATTAAATATGAAGTTTATATAACCTCCGCACACAGAAGTCCAGAGCAAACAAGAAATATCGTTTTAGATTCCCAAAATAGGGGTGCTAAGGCTTTTATAGCCGCTGCTGGTATGGCAGCACATCTTGCAGGTGCAGTTGCTGCACTGACTACTAAGCCTGTGATAGCAGTGCCACTTCAAGGTGGAATCATAGATGGTCTTGATTCTTTATTATCAAGTGTGCAGATGCCAAAAGGTATGCCTGTGGCTACTATGAGTGTTGGCAAGGCAGGAGCTATTAATGCGGCATATTTTGTAGCACAGATATTTTCTACACTACCAGAGTATGCCCATATATCTAAAGCATTACTAGATGACAGAGAGGGGCAGGTAAGACAACTACAAGAAGATACTAAAAATCTACTAAAAGAGCTAAATAGCACAAAGGAGTAATCCATGAATGATAATGATAACTTGGATTTACAGCACCTAAAAACAATAGGTGAAGCACAGGCAGAAATAGAGGAAAACGCAAGGGCAAGGGAGGATATAAAAGCCATTGTAAAGCATACAGAGAGTATTTTAAATCCAAATGATAAAGCACCTAGCAATGTAGATTCTAATGTAGATTCTAAAAAAGAAGTTGCCATTAGCGAGGCTGCAAAACCACAAAGCAAAGCAGAGAATCCTCAGAGTGCTTTAGTGAAATCAAAGCAAGAGACATGGATATTACTAGATGAGTTTTTGAAACTATCAGACCTTGATAGGAGTAAGGTTCAAGAGTTGATAGATAATAAAAGCATAAAAAGCAAACAAGAAAATGGCATGATATACGTGGAGGCAAACACTAGCACTTCTGCGTTGATAAGAAAAGTGGAGAGCAAGATAGTATCTCTTGATATGAATGGCAAAACGCTAGACCCTATGTTTGTAGAAAAGACGATTGCTACGATACTAGGTCTGCATGATAAAGTCATTAGCTCAAAAGATGAGACAATAGCGGCTGTGAAAAATGAAAATACGTTTCTAAAAGAGGCACTAGTCTCTATGCAGGAGATTTACGATGATGATAAAAAAACTATCGAGATTCTGCGAGAGCAGTTACAGAGGACACAGGAAGAAGTAGAATTTGTCAAAAGGAAATATAAATTAATGTGGGGAAGGGTTAGTAATAGCGCTACGTAATTCTCTCTTAGTATTTTTTAATATTTAGCCTTGCATTTTCCCATTTTATATTCATTGCATTCCCTCACTAATACTCCTAGCCAACTCTTTACTAGATTTTAAATCCACCTTGCCACTTCCTAGCACGGGAATTTTATCAATGACATAATATTCGCTAGGTTTTCGCAGAGGCATTATCTCAGATTTTTTGATAATATCAATTAGCACTTCATGATAGGGCTTAGATTCAAAATTTTCATTAGAATCTTTGAGAGAATCCTCACTGCTAGATTCCATATAGGCATTCTCTAGCTCACTTGGTATCTCTAGTAGCAGTGCGATTTTCTCGCCTTTCTTGCTATCATCTAGTGCCACTGCACAAAACTTAATCTCATTTGGAATCTCTTTTTGCTTAAATGCACGTGCAATGTCCTCCTCTACACTAGAGAGGCTAATCATCTCACCGCCAATCTTAGCAAATCGTGAGAATCTATCCGTGATATGCAAGAATCCATCGCTATCTACATAGCCTTTATCCCCGCTTTTATACCAGCGGATTCCATTAATCTCTACGATGACTTCCTCGCTTTTTTTCTCATCATTTAAATATCCTGCCATGATTTGATGTCCGCCTATGAGGATTAGCCCATGCTCTCCTATGGGCAGCTCCTCTAGTGTGTCATAATCCACGATTCTAATGGCAGTCCCAGGCAGTGGCATACCTACACTTCCCTCTTTACTTGCTCTATGAATCTCCCAATGCGTAGCGTCAAACTCATCGGGAAGATTCACACTTGCCACAGGTGTAGTCTCTGTAGCACCATAGCCCTCGAAAATGGGCTTATTAAACTTCATGGTATATAGCTCTCGTATCTCTTTTTTTAGCTTTTCAGCTCCTGCGACAGTTAGCCTAATGCTATCAAACATTACTCTATCTATTTTTGGATTCCTAGCGTAGATTCCAAGAAGTGTAGAAGTCGCACACATAATTGTTACTTTATTTTGTGCAATAGCCCTAGCCACACCCATAGAATCTGTAGGGTCTGCATGGGTAACCATTAGCATATTTTCAATCAAGGGCATAAACATCGTAACAGTCAAGCCAAACGCATGGAAAGGAGGCAGGGACGCCAAGATACACTCATCATTCCTAGCATGTATGACATCTGCTATCTGGGCTATGTTACTCATGACATTAAGATTACTTAGCATTACACCCTTTGGTTTGCCCTCGCTACCGCTACTAAAGAGTATGGCACATACAGAATCTATATCGCTATCCTTTGCAAAAAGTAGCTTTAAAAGCCATGTAGGCGCTATGCTAATAAAAAGAATATTTAGTATAAATGCAATTTTTTGCTTTCTAATTTTGCCTACAATATCCTCCATGAAATGAATCTCTAAGCCGCTAAAGTCAAACTCCACGCCCTTATCCTTTAGCCTCTCTAAAAATTTCTTAGAGGTATAAATATGTCTTATACGTGTGGAATCTATCGCCGCTTTTACCGCATTAGGACCTGCGGTAAAGTTTAGATTCACGACTATCTTGCCAGATAGCAGGGTAGAGAAATTACATATCACACTAGCAAGGGAGGAGGGCAGTAAGATTCCAATGCAGTCATTTGGCAGGGAATATTTAGAATCTCTTTTTGGCAGGGTATTAAACTCCAGCTCACGCATATCCTGACTAAGCATTACACAAAGTGTAAGCAATCGTCTATATGAGATACTCCCTGTCTGTGTATCCACTATTGCCACATCACCGCCGCCTCTTTTACATGATTCTATGAATCCAGCAGCAAGGGTTGGGGAATTTTTACACTGATGCTCCCATGCCTTAAAGCTCATCTCAAAAACCTTTGCCTTTACCTTATCTTTTTGGGTATGCAATGACATAGGCTCTCCAAAGGCAATGCTTACATTTCGCTTTGTAAAGCTCTTTTTTCTCTCCCTAAACTGCTCATTGCTACGGCTAAAGATACTCCCCCACATGCCCCTTATATAGAATGGAAGTAAAATCGCATTGCTCTCATCTACGCCCTGTGCTATTTTCTCAAAGCCACTTTTAAATTCATTTAAATGCCCATGTCGGCTAATGACTCCCTCTGGGAAAAGGCAGACGATTTCTCCCTTTTTTAGACGATTTTGCACCTGCTCTATGGCGCCTCTACTTGCTAGACTAGAGACGGGAATCACGCCAAAGAAATCAAGGAAAAATTTAATATACCAACGTGAGTAAATGCTTCTTTCCATGACGAAATGCACCTTTTTAGGCACAGCCATCTGCACGATAGCCCAGTCGATAAAGGAGATATGATTCCCTATCATTAGCACACCGCCGCTTTGAGGGATATTATTAAAGCCCTCTACGATGAGCCTGTATCTTTGCAAGATTGCCATGCTAACAAGTATGCGGACAAGCGAAAAGGGCATGAGACGAATGGTATAAATCATTACTAAAAGGGCAAATATGGCACTAAGATAGAATAATAGCTCTACTGAGAGATTATTGATTCCAAAAAGTGTAGCCACAAAGAGGGCGGCTAACATGCCGATATTTTGGATAAAGTTATTTCCCGCTATGACTACTCCTAGCTCTTTATCCTCTGTGTAAAACTGCATGAGTGCATTTAATGGCACAATGTAGAGTGCACCTCCTAGACCGAAAAGGAAAAATAAGATTCCCACGATAAAGAGGGATTTAAAGAGAGTAAGAAAGAGCAGGGAGCCAAACATAATACATGCCCCAAGCGGGATTAGCCCTGTTTCTATGTAGTTTTTGGAATAACGTCCCGCTATGATTGAGCCTATGATGATTCCAAGTCCCGAGCAGACTATGATGATATTTACGATGCTAGTATCGCTTACCTCTAGGATATTCTTAGCATACACGGGGAAAATATCTGTAATTAGCTGTGCGATTGCCCAGAAAAACGAGATGAAAAGCACGGATAAAAAGACCATTCTATGCTTTTTTATGGTTTTTAGATTCTGTGCTAGTAGCTTTCCTCTTATGTATTTTTCTTTATCAAAGGTGATATTTGCCTTCTCTTTAATGCTAGGGAGGCGAAAGCTTAGTATAAACTCAAGCAGACCAAAGATGATAAGCAAAATCGAGAGGATAAACATCTCACGCATAATCTCAGAGGGATTATTGCCTCCTGTGTAGAGACGTTCAAAGAGTGCAGAGAATACTATCATGCCAGATAGCATTGCGATAATGGCACTTGCTTGTATGATTCCATTCCCCCATGTGAGATTCTCTTTTCCTACTAGCTCTTTTATGTAGCCATATTTTGATGGGGAGTAAATCGCGGCTTGCACACCCATTAGAAGCGTCATATAAAATGCTGCCCAAAAAAAGCCAAAGTAATAACAAAAAGCAACGATGAAAAGTAGGGCTAAATTTGCCAAAGCGCCATATCGCAGTATGAGATTCTTAGGGAATTTATCACTAAGGAATCCAGAGGGCGAAAAGAGCAGGACAAAGGGCAGTATGACTAGGGCATTGATGATTGAGTTATAGATTAAATGCTGACTTTCACTAAAAGACTTGTAAAGAATGCTTAACATCAAGATTTTATGCCCTAAGTCAATAAAGGCATTGATAAATGTAACGATAATAAAAGGAGTAAAACCCTTTATATAGTAGATTTTATTCATCTCTCACTCCAAATGTTTTGCTTTTTTAATAATACATGAAATTATTGTTTGAATGGGGAAAAATGGCAAAAAATTGCTAAAAGAGGGCATGTTGCTTATGAGATTTCAATACAAACATGTTAGAATCTAGCATTCACTCTTTAACTTAAGGATTTTGGAATATATGCAAAATATACGAAACATAGCAGTGATTGCCCACGTAGACCATGGCAAGACTACATTGGTAGATGGATTGCTAACGCAGTCAGGGACATTTGGAGAGAGAGAGCAAGTAAATGAGCGAATGATGGATTCCAATGATTTGGAAAAAGAGAGGGGCATTACAATCCTATCTAAAAACACCGCTATAAACTACAAAGGCACGAAAATAAATATCATTGATACGCCAGGGCATGCCGACTTTGGCGGCGAGGTAGAGCGGGTGCTAAAAATGGTAGATGGCGTATTGTTATTAGTTGATGCACAAGAGGGCGTTATGCCGCAGACAAAATTTGTCGTGAAAAAGGCACTAAGCTTTGGAATCCGCCCCATTGTGGTAGTAAATAAGATTGACAAACCAGCGGCAACGCCAGATAAAGTTGTAGATGAGGTCTTTGATTTATTTGTAGCTATGGGTGCAGATGACTACCAGCTTGATTTCCCCGTGATTTATGCAGCGGCACGTGATGGCTATGCTATGAAAAATCTCGATGATGAGAAAAAGAATTTAGAGCCACTCTTTGAGGCAATCATAGAGCATGTGCCATCTCCTAGTGGTAATAGTGAGAATCCTCTTCAAATGCAGATTTTTACCCTTGATTATGATAACTATGTGGGGAAAATCGGCATTGCACGTGTCTTTAATGGACGTGTAAAAAAGGGTGAAAATGTCATGTTAGCAAAAAGTGATGGGCATAAAGAGAATGGCAGGATTACAAAACTCATAGGATTCCTAGGACTAGCTAGGACTGAGATAGAATCTGCACAGGCAGGGGACATTGTAGCTATCGCAGGATTTAGTGCCATTGATGTAGGGGATTCCATTGTAGATACAAATAATCCCATGCCACTAGACCCCATGCACCTAGAGGAGCCTACGATGAGTGTTTATTTCTCTGTCAATGATAGCCCTCTAGCCGGACTTGAGGGAAAGCATGTAACGGCAAATAAGCTTAAAGATAGACTGCTAAAAGAAATGCAGACAAATATTGCTATGAA
Organism: uncultured Helicobacter sp.; assembly: GCA_949287835.1. Classification (GTDB taxonomy): domain Bacteria; phylum Campylobacterota; class Campylobacteria; order Campylobacterales; family Helicobacteraceae; genus Helicobacter_A. The sequence continues at coordinate 19,657 of CASEHV010000033.1, read as the reverse complement.
ATGCGAGGAGATGGGAGAGGGTAAATTCCGCGTCTCTGGCAGAGGGGAGCTACAAATTACCATTCTAGCTGAGAATCTAAGACGCGAGGGATTTGAGTTTAGCATATCGCGACCTGAAGTCATAGTCAAAGAGGAAAATGGTGTAAAGTTAGAGCCATTTGAGCATCTAGTCATCGATACACCACAGGATTTTAGCGGCACGATTATCGAGCGTCTTGGCAGACGAAAGGCAGAGATGAAGGCTATGAATCCTATGAATGACGGCTATACGAGACTTGAGTTTGAAATTCCCGCACGTGGGCTAATCGGCTATCGTAGTGAGTTTTTGACAGATACAAAGGGTGAGGGGGTAATGAATCATAGCTTTCTTGAGTTTAGAGCATTTAGCGGAAGTGTGGAATCACGCAAAAATGGCGCATTAATCTCGACAGAAAATGGTGAAGCGACAGGATTCTCACTTTTTAACATTCAAGAGAGAGGTGTTTTATTTATCTCCCCGCAAACAAAAGTATATGTAGGCATGATAATAGGAGAGCATAGTAGAGATAATGACTTAGATGTCAATCCCATAAAGGCAAAGCATTTAACAAACATGCGTGCAAGTGGTAGCGATGATGCCATAAAGCTAGTGCCACCACGAGAGCTAACATTAGAGAGAGCGCTTGAGTGGATAGAGGACGATGAGGTATTAGAGGTAACGCCTCTAAATATACGAATCCGAAAAAAATATCTTGACCCAACGCAGAGACGTAGAATGGCGAAGAAGTAATGTTATGGAATCTGTGAGGAAATCTGTGAAATCATAAATCACATAAAAATAAGATATAAAAACACAAGATAAATATTGTAGCTATAAAAAAATTATCATTAAATGTTATTTAATCAAACTTGCCTTAAATTCATTTTCTAAAAATTCCTCAATATTATATTTATTTCTGTGATTCTGTGTAAATATATGCACGATGACTTCGCCTAAATCGATAATTATCCAATCCTCGCTATCCTCATCTATGGCATAAAATGTTATATCCTTTGGTTTTAATTCCTCTTTTAGACTATTTAATAGCGATAGTGAATGTCTCCCAATCATCGCAGTAGCCACTATCACAAAATCACAGCAATAATTTCTATCCCTTAAATCAATAACGCGAATATCATCAGCTTTTTTGGAATCTAGCACATTGATGACTTCCTGTATAATGAAACTGCTATCCTGCATATTATCTCCCATATTTTTAGCAAATTCTAGCATTTATTTTTCTTAGATTTTTAACTTTTTTAATGTTAAAATATAACTTTTATATATACATTTTTGACCCAGTGTCATTTTTTAGAGGTTTCCCATGAATAAGGAATTTTTCCAGCATTTCCTCATGCTATCCCAGATTCCGACTCTAGCTACGCTTTTGGTGCTTTTTGGCATCTTCTTTATCCTCAAAAAGATGCGTGATAGGAATCTCTCCTTTGCGTTGCGTATGTTGTTTGCACTTTTTGTCGGGCTAGCTTTTGGCGTGCTGCTGCAGTATGCGGCAGATTTTCCAGACAAAGAGGCTGCGGCAAATATCGCGTGGTTTAGCGAGGTGCGGCATTGGTTTGGCTTTTTTAGCGCGCTTTTTGTCTCCTTTATCAAAATGCTTGTGATTCCGCTTGTGAGTGTCTGCATTGTGAAAGTCATTATTGAAATCGACAAAGATATCAAGGTCTCCTCCCTGCTTGGCGTGAGCCTGTTTTGGATACTCTTTAGCACCGCCCTTGCTGCGATGATAGGCGTGGCTTTGGCGTATTATTTCGAGCTAGGCAATCACTTCATTCATCACGACAATTCGCGCCAGATTCGCGAGGTCTCAAGCTTTTCTAATATTATCTTGGGTCTCATTCCTAGCAATATCATCGCCGCTATGAGTAAAGAAAATATCATCGCCATTGTCATCTTTGCCTTCTTTGTGGGAATCTGTGCTAAGAGGGTCTCAAAACAGGAGGCATACAAAGAAGGCTTTAAAAGCTTTGAAAAGTTCGTGTCAAGCTTTTATGGAATCATGATGACAATGACAGATGCTATCATTACGTTCATGCCCTGGGCGGTTGTCTGCATGATGGCAAATGTGCTGCTTAGTAACGGCTTCGAGGCGATTAAGACCGCTGGGCTTTTCATCGTCTTGATTTATGTCGCTATGCTTTTGATGTTTATCGTGCATTTTTTACTCCTGCTCTCACAAGGGCTAAATCCGCTTTGCTACATGCGTAAGGCATTTCCCGTGTGGCTCTTTGCCTTTAGCTCCCGCTCCTCGCTTGGCACACTGCCGATGACAATCTCCACTTTGCAAAACAAGCTAGGCGTCAATCAAGCGGTGGCAAACTTCGTAGCCTCCATAGGCACGACCACAGGGCTAAATGGCTGTGCGGGGTATTTCCCTGCGATGGCGGCAGTCTTTGTGGCATTCGGGTTAGGCGTGGAGATTGATTTTACCTTTGCACTCATGATTGTGATTGTGGCAGTGCTAGGCTCACTTGGCATCGCGGGTGTGCCTGGGAGTGCGACTATGGCGGCTTCTATTATGTTAGCTGGCATTGGCTTTGGTGATAACTTCGTGATGTTAAGCCTCATTTTAGCCATAGACCCTATTATCGATATGGCAAGGACTGCGAGTAATGTCTCTGGCGCTATGACTTCTGCACTCTGCAGTGCGAAGAATTTGGGGGCACTAGATAGGGGTGTTTATAATTCTTAGACTTATAAATCTGTAGTGATTTGAAATACTTTAGTTTTTAAATTTTATTTAAAAACTATTCTAAAAGCGGATATTATGTTTTATTTGATTCTATCTATTTGATTCTATCCAAATCTTTTTAAAACTTTTTCGTATGCACATCTTCTAATATTGCATTTGCGATTTCGGCGGCTTTTTGGCTAACGACTTTGCTATCCTCGGCTATTGTTGCATTATCCTGGGTGGATTTCTCTAGCTGGGAGATTGCCTCATTGATTTGACTAATGCCTGTGGTCTGCTCTTTTATGGATTCTGCTACGTCATTTATGCTCTGCACTAAGACATTCGTATTTGCCTCTATCTCGCCTAGGCTTTTTTGCGTCCTCTCGGCTAGTTTGCGAACTTCATCTGCCACGACTGCAAAGCCACGTCCATGCTCTCCTGCCCTTGCGGCTTCTATGGCGGCATTTAGGGCTAAAAGATTGATTTGGTCGGCTATGTCGCGAATGATAACGGTTACTTTCTTTATATCCTCAGACTGCCCGATGACTTCCTCTGTCTTGCCTGATACATTCTGCATAGAGGCTGTTATCTGCTCTATTGCTGTGGCGGTCTGGTCTAGCGATGAGGCTTGAGTATTTGATGATTTTGTCAAATCCGCTATGGCAGTATCTAGCTTTTGTGTCTGCTCGTTTAAATCCTTTGCGAAATTAAATGAAGTTTGCAGAGAAGTCGTTATCGCCTTTTGCAAGGTATTAATATTCTTAGATAGCTCTAGGAATCCGCCCTCTAATCCATCTAGCGATAGCGTATGTGTGAAGTCTCTAGTAGAGTAGGCGCCTATTGCCACTGATACGTCATTAAAGCTTTTATTGAGAGATTCTAAAAATCCTGCGATATTTTCTAGTAATAAAAGTAGCTGAGGATTCTCAGGTGTAACGCAAGAGGACATAACATCGCCGCTAAATCTGCCCTGCTTTGCGTTGGTTAGCACATCTATTACAGATTGGACGCATTGCCTATCCTTGCTTAGAATCTGCTTTGTCTCATTAATGTTGCTATTTATGGTGGCTGCCATGATTCCTAGCTCATCTTTTGATTTTAGAGGAATGGTATGGACATTGTCTGTCTCTTGTTTTGAGAATTTCAAAAATGAATCAATGCCAGACATGATTTCATTCACACTTCGCGTAAAGTATCGTGATATAAATATGCTAAGTGGGAATAAAATGACTATACAAATAATGATTGTAGCGATTAGCTGAGTATTAATGCTAGATGATATATCTCCTTCGAATTTCTCTACTTTCTCCTTAATCGTGTGGATATACACGCCAGTGCCGACATAGACATTGCTAATATTTTTTAGCGGTAGGACATAGGATAGCTTTGGCATAATGGGGGAGTTATTATCTGTTAGATGCCACTGATATGTTAGGAATCCACCACCAGACTTTGCTACAGATTCTAAGTCTTTGATGAGATACTTGCCATCTGGGTCTCTTACGTCTTTCCAATCCTCCCCTAGCTTTGCACCAAAGTTTTCTGGATAGCCTACGATTATCGTGCCATCAAAGGCAAAAAATGAGCCACCCTCATTGTCATAGAAATTATCTTTTAGCATCTCTTGCAGGACTTTTAGCTTCTCCTCTCTGCTAGGCAGATTTGCCACTGCGCCATCTACTGCATTGACTATGGATTTTACTGCCATTTCTATACGTAATTTATCAGAATCAAGTAGGGTTGTATTCAAGGTTGTATTGATATAGGATTTTATGTTGTAACTTGTATATAGCATAGCAATTATAAAAATAATCACAGATATGATAGAAATAGTGATAATTTTATATTTAATACTCATGTTTCTAAAGAGAGTTGTCATTTTCTGCCTTTTGTGTAGTAGTGGGAATAGTGAATTATATGTCTATGCAGTGGTGTTGTCAAGGATATTTTATATTAGAATATAAAATTTATATTTTGTTGTTACAAATTGAGACTAGCAGAGAAATAATATATTTTGTTTGTAGAGAAATTTCAGAATCATTTAAGGTTTTCTTTAATGAAGTCAAGAGTTTTTAATGCACTGCCTTTTGCTTTTATATTATAGAAAGTTTGCATGATTGTTTTATCTTTGATGACAAAAACGCTTCTAATGATTCCAAACACTTTTTTTCCATACATCATTTTCTCACCATAGGCATGATATTTTGTAGCGACTTGCTTATCTTTATCGCTTAGCAGTATGATTTTTAGTTCATGGGATTGTATAAATTTCTTATGTGTATTTGTGCTATCTGGACTAATGCCGATTATGATTGTATTTAATGCTCTAAACTCATCTATTAAATCGCTAAATTCCTTTGCCTGTGTAGTGCAGCCACTTGTATTATCCTTTGGATAGAAATATAAAACTATTGTATGTGTGCTTAAATCATCTAGCGATATGCTTACATTATCCTCATTTGGCAGACTAAAATCTGGGGCGTTATCCCCTATCTTAAGTTTATTGCTTGATTGCATATATACCTCATGTAGTAGTTTTTACGTGATTGTATCAGATTATTATGTGTGTGGATTCCATCAAACATGATATAATCAAGATTCTAACACAACTTAAGGAATGCTAGTGAGAATCATAGGTGCAGACTTTGCTATAACATGCAATGACAAACAGGACATAATAGAAAATGGAGCGGTGGCAATTAGTAATGGAAAGATTCTCGAGGTAGATACATTTGAAAATCTAAAATCAAGATACATAGAATGTGAAAGTCTGTTTTATAAAAATCATGTTATGTTGCCAGCACTTATTAACTCGCATATCCATTTTGAGTTTAGCAAAAATGAGACTAGCTTTAGATATGGGAATTTTGGAAAATGGCTAGATAGCGTTATGGAGAGTAGGGGGAGCGTTCTTAAAAATAGTAAAAATGCGATTCTAGATTCTATAAATATGCAAAAGAAAAATGGCGTGGGCATTGTGGGGGCAGTTAGTAGCTATGATTTGGATTTGGAGTATTTATTAGATTCAAAGCTAAAGGTAATATATTTTCAGGAAGTGTTAGGCTCTTTTGATAAGGATTTTGATAATCAGGCAATAGATATATCCATACGATTAGATAAGGTTATGCAGTTTGCAAATCCGCTTTTTCAACCAGCCCTAGCCCTGCACTCACCATATTCTACAAACGATAAGATTGCACGGTATGTTATAGATTTAGCTCTTAAGCATAATTTGCTTTTATCCACGCATTTTTTGGAATCTAAAGAGGAATTGGAATGGCTTAGGGATAAAAGTGGGTATTTTAAGACTTTTTATGATAAATATTTGGGTGTAAGTGAGCATACGCCAAATTTTGACATAGATAGTTTTACGGATTTATTCAAGGATATTAGGACATTATTTATACACTGCCTTTATGCAGATGATGAGTTAAGGCAGAAAATCCTAGATAACGGAGGGTATATCGTCTCATGTCCTCGCTCAAATATTCTATTAAACTCTACAATGGGAGATTGTTCTATTATCGCCACAGATGGCAAAAGCTCTAATATTAATGTGTCTTTGCTAGATGAGTTGAGATATGCCTTAATGGTAGAGTTATCAAGAGGGAATGATGACATAGAGGGGATAAGTCGCTCTTTAATAGATTCTGTAACATGCAATCCTGCTAGGGCATTAAATATAGAAAGTGGCATTTTGGAATCTAAAAGATGTGCGGATATAGCGATATTTAAGCTTGAGTGTAAAAGTAGGGATAATCTACTATCATCTTTTATCTTGAATGCAAAATATGCTAGAAAGCTACTAATTAACGGGAATCATGTCAAAGTTTCATAGCGATGTATATGCTTATATGGATTCTAAAAGTGCGGAGTATGCACCATTTGATACTACCAGGGCTAAGAGAATCTATACAAAGCTAAAGGATATTATTCATATAACATCATGCAATATACATATCATAGGCACAAATGGTAAGGGTAGCACGGGTCGATTTATAGCACAGAGTATATGGGAGTGCGGCTTTAGCGTTCTTCATTTTACTTCGCCACATTTATTTAGCTTTAATGAGAGATTCTATAAAAATGGATTAATCATTTCTAACGATGAGTTAAATAAGGCACATAGATTCCTGCAACAATTTGATTTTATACATGAATCTAGCTATTTTGAATATGCGACTTTTCTAGCATTAGTCATTGGACTTGATTGTGAATATTTAGTCATGGAGACAGGCATAGGAGGAGAGCATGATAGCACCTCTGTGATAGATTATGATATAAGTGTTTTTACAAAAATTGGCATAGACCATACAGATATGCTAGGTAGTTCTCTTAGCGAAATTGCTAGCACAAAGCTAAAAGCCGCACAGGGCAGGGTTTTTAGTCATTTTCAAGAGGATATAGTGTTAGATTTGTTTAACACATTAGTAGGCAGTGTTTGCTATCTAAAGCATAGTGATTTAAAAAGAGCTAAGATTCTGCGGTATGCAAATAAATATAACCTACCTTTATTTTTGATAGAAAATCTTGCTTTAGCCTCTTTGGTGCTAGATTCTTTGGGACTGCATATACTTAGGCACAGACTTGATTTAAGAGGACGTTTTGAAATATTGCAACGCAATCTAATAGTGGATGTGGGGCATAATGAAATGGCGGCAAAATCTGCATTATATGAGGCAAAAAGATTCTACAATAAACGTTTTACCTTAATATATAATAGCTACAAGGACAAAGATATATATAGTATTTTAAATATTTTTAAAGATAGTATTGATAAAGTCATGATTTTCCCCTTAGCCCATGAGAGGATTGTGGATTCTAATGTGCTTGTGGGGATTTTGCATGAATTAAATATAGATTATGTGCTATTAGAAGAAAATGAGAATCTTGACTGGTTGGGCAAAGTTTTGATAGAATCTAAAAAGGAAAATTTGGTTACATGTAATAATTATTTAGTGTTTGGTAGTTTTTCATTAGCAGAGAAGTTTATTGGCTGGTATTTAAGCCTTAGCAGAGATTAGGTAATGAGTGAGAATGTTAGGCATCCATTGAGAGTTACCATAGTAGATGAGGGTGGCTCTATACAATTTACTATGACAAAGGCTATGCAGAAAATTGCCTTGTATATCTGCGTGGCCATTGTCGCGGTATTAATCATTGGCTATATTTCTATGTCCTCTCTAATAACCCAGCTAGATGATATAAAAACGCGAAGACAAGAGGTAGATGCAGATTATCAAAGAATCTATGAGAAAAATGCTATTTTGCAAGATGACATTGATAAGAAAACTCAAGAGTTAAATGCCATGCAGAATAAAGTTAGCGATTTAGAAAAGGTGCTTAGTATGCACAATAATAATCATGCTGGTTTTATTAATGGTATATTAAAAGATTCTGACATACAGAATTTAGACCAAACGCAGAAAAATACAATACTCCAGATTGTGCCAAATGGCAATCCACTAAAATCCTTTTCTGCAAAACAAAAAATTAGAAACGGTTCGCGAGATATTGCATTGGTAAATCTCACATATCAGCAAAATGGTAAAATTAGAAATGCTGGATATGAATACTACACAGATGAGGTAGAACCTGTGTATGCAACCGCAGATGGCATAGCAGAATCTGTTAGAGATAATAATATTAAATATGGCTATGGGAATCTAGTGAGGTTGTCGCATGTGTTTGGCTTAAGTAGTGCTTATACAAATCTTAGCAAAGTCTCTGTGAAAGAGGGTGATTTTGTAAGCAAAGGCGACATAATAGGATATACGACTAAGAGTCAAAATAATAGGCAGAGAAGTCTTTATTATGAGATTAGATTCATGGGAGATGAGTTAGATACCCTTGCCTTTATAGAGTGGAATATATTAAATTTCAAGTCTATATTTGATTCTAATGAGAATCTAAATGTGAAAAGTTTGGTGTGGGCACTAGGTGATATAATTAAGCTAAATGATTTGTCATCGCATTTTGGAGATGCCAAATCAAGCGATATGAAAATCATATCTCAGGCACAATCCAGTAGCGAGGCGTTGAATTAATGAAGTTTGATAGACGTCTTGTTATCATGATAACTAACTTTAATGGCACAAGACATATTAATGTAGATGTTGTTTTTAAAAAGGTAGTTGCTTATATTCTTACTTTTATTCTTACTTCTGTTGTGTTTGTGATTATTGGAATCTTTCTCCTAAAGCACGAGATAGCACAGACGTATAACAAAAAAGATATATTGACTAATAAATTTATGGATATGCAAAGCAACAATGAGGGATTAAATATAACATTAGATGAGGTCAAGGAGAAAATAGCACTCATAGGTAATCAATACATAGATATAGAAAATTCTCTATCATCTGGCGGCAATGATATTATGCAAGATTCTGATGATTTTGGCGATTATGAGGATATTCCTACCTCGCTAGATTCTAGGACTTCAAGTCTCATTAGACGCATTGATACGACTTCTATCACTGCTTTGCAGAGGACTTTTATCATGCAGTTTATCCCGCAGGGCAAACCCTTACACATTTCTCTGCATATATCAGGGCAGTATGGCAGACGATTTCACCCCATACTAAATATATATCATGTGCACACAGGCATAGATATTTCTGCCCCACTAAATACTTCTGTTTATGCTACTGCAGATGGCGTTGTGGATTGGGCAAATGATGGTGATAATGGTGGTTATGGTAAGCTTATAAAAATATCTCATTCATTTGGTTTTAGGACGTATTATGCACATTTGAATAATATTAAGGTGCAAAGAGGGCAGTTTGTAAAAAAGGGGCAGCTCATAGGTTTGACGGGTTCTACTGGTAGAAGCACGGGACCTCATCTTCACTATGAGGTGAGATTTTTAGGACAGCCTATTAATCCACTAAATTTTGTGGAATGGGATATACAGAATTTTAGTTCAATCTTTGAAAAGGAAAGGCGAATAGCATGGGATTCTTTACTACTGATAATAAACAAATTAATGGCAAAGAGCAAACGGGAGGAGCAGCTACAATAATCGCTATAAATACAAAGTTTAAAGGTGAGATTGTAACGGAGTGTCATTTTCACACAGATGGAGAATTTGAAGGCACGATAAAGTCAAAAAATACCGTCATGGTAGGAAAGACAGGCGTGATAATAGGTGATGTTAGTGCCCAAAAAGTCATTATAAGTGGCAGTGTGAAAGGAAATGTAGATGCAAAATCCATAGAAATATTAGCAGGAGGGAGACTTGAGGGGGCAATCTCATCTGATGAGCTAGTCATAGAGAGAAAAGGTGTATTCTTGGGGGAATCTAAAAATCAAACAAATAATGCAGATTCTATAAAAATGATTAATTCAAATCAACCAAAGATTATAGAGGCTAAGATTGAGGAGTAGAGATTCTAGTATTATTTTTGAATAAATAATATAATCTTAGACTTGAGTTTTAAAGGACAAGCATTTATCTTGTCTATGTTTATCATTGAATCTTGCAATGATACTAGCGGGTTTTAGAAGCTAAAATACAGACGTAATGTTTTTACAGAGTAGCATTTACTGCCATGTAACAGCATCACCCTTTGCTACTTTAATGATATGTGTGCTTTCGTCCCATTTAACCGTTCCAGTCTTTAGGTCTGTTAGAATTAGCAAAAATGAGTAATCTACCCTTTGTTTTTTACCTATTTTTGTATTTTTCTGCACGATTTTTCCTGCTAGAGATAGACGTGGTGCAATGAGAGTGCCTTTTTCCTGTGTGGTGTATTGATTAAATTCATCATCATCTCTTAGCTTTCTAACCCTGCCTACCATATTATCAGTTATGCCACCAGTGCCACTAATAGCAGAGGTTACCTCAAATTTACCGCTTTTCCTCATGGCTCTAGTTATATCAGAGGTAAGACCTACTACATCTACTTGCTGCATTGTATCATTTACTACATCAGATACGACAAGCACCTCTTTTTTATCCAACATCAAGATATATTCGCTTTTCAATAGACTTTGAATACTTTTCTGCACCGCCGCTTGTACATCATGATAGTCTATTCCAGCACTTGTATATTGTGCGGAATCTTTCTCATCTACATAAGATACTCCACTATTACTACATGCAGTAATGCTAATGCCAACTATACCAGCAAGAACAAGGCTAACTAATGTTCTCATCTAATCTCCTTTAATAATAAAATTTGTAGCCATGTTTTTAAGGACTCTCACATATATGATATTATCTGTTTTTCTACACAAAACATTCTCATATACATTCTTTTTGAAAAAGCTGATTCTATCAGATAATTTACCATCTTTTACAATTTTCCTAAATGACTCAAAATCTTTTTTTCTATTATTCATCGAGTTGCATTCATCGCTAAAAGTCATTTTTGTTAATAATCTACCATTTCCATAAACTGCCACATTATCGCTTGTATTTTCCACTCTAGCAATCCATACAGAATCTGGCAAAACAACACTGCTTCTATCATCTACGCTTGTTAGTGCCTTAAATGTTAAGGCGCTTATAGCACCAGATAAAAGACCAATACTATCATTACCAGATAATTGAGATACTGAGCTATCAATAATCTGTGTAGATACGAATTTTGCTATGGCAGATATGATTGCCCTAGTTATGATAGTTGGTAGTTGTTTTTCAAATTCACTTGCAAATATCTGCGATAAACTCACTATTTTATATGCATAATCATTATTGACTTGATAGCTATTAAATCTAGGATTACCATTTTCTAATATTGGCAGGGCTAGATTGATGAAATTAATTCTGTTTATAAATACGGGTTGGGAAATCACAATGCCATTTTTCCTAGCTATATTTCCGTCCTCTATGACTACCCATGTGAATTTGGGATAGTCTTGATATTCTATACGTTCCTGCAATATCTGCATATCTTCAGCTATTATCCTAGCATTGCTAATGCCGTAAGCTTCTTTTAGTAAATCAACAGACTTTGCATAATCTCTATCTATCATAAAAAATATACCAGATATATATGATACAGAGGGATTAATTAAGTCTTTATATATGGCGAAATTTTTTAAATTGGAGTATTTTTCATTAAGAATAGATTCAATATCAGAATCTTTTACATTATTTTCATAATGTGCATTATCTCTTTGATTTGCAGATTCTATTGCTTTTTGATTTGCTTTAGCTATTTCTTTTTGATAATAATCTTTCGCACTTCTCTGCCTATCATTTGCCCTATTAAATTCCACTCTAGCGCTAACATCATCGCCTATACTAGAATATGCCATAGCTTTATAGAGATTTAATAGCGTCCCCTCATATATATATCCTCTATATGCAATAGCTCTATCATTGCTAAATGTAGCACCCACATTGCTAAATATGCCCGACAAAAGACCGCTTTGCTGATTTTGATTAAACTTTCTTTCTGCAGTGTCAAGGTCAAAGATTGCAAAACTAGGCCTAAATACACCAAACGTAGTGTAGCCTAGTTGCATTTGCATTAAAAGCGTCTCATTAGATGACTTATTGGCATTAGTATAAAGCGTCTTATATAGTTTAGTATAGTTTGAGGAATCAAAATCTTTTTTTACATATTGTGTATTATTTGAACAAGCACAAAGCACCAAAAATAATATGCTTATAATAAATCTCATACACTTTCCATTTAAGAATACTTTTTGCTTAACTATACTAAAAGTTATGTGGAGTTTGTAATGAAAAAATGTTTTATACCATTATTTTGTAGCCTATGCCTTTATGTAATCAGTCTTTACGCAAATAATTATAACTACAACAATCAATGGGGAAATAGCTACAACAATTACAACAGTGGCTACTATTATAATAACTATAATCAACAATATAATGCACAGATGAATTACAACCTAGCATATAGACTCTATAAAATGGGGAATTTAGAGGAATCTCTATCGATATTTTCTAGTTTATGTGATAACAATAATAATTACACAGCATGTCTGTCTGCTGGAATCGTTCAAGGGCAGATGCTAGATGATTTGGATAATCAAAAGCTATCCCGCTCTGCGAGAAAAAAGCTAAAAAATGAATACTACACAAATATGATGTCATATTATACAAAGGCATGTAATGGTGGGAATTATGACGCTTGTAATAATCTTGCTTTCTATCAGCATTCAATGAATGATGATAATAAAAAAGATGAGCAAGCAGATAGCGATAGGACAATAGAGCTTTATCAAAAGGCATGTCAAGCGGGAAATGCAGATGCCTGTCAGAATCTAGGCTCACTTTATAGCAGTGATTCTAATAAATCCAATAAAAAGGAAACTAGCGAGGAAGCAGATATTAGAGTAATCCAAGCACAAAACTATTATAGCAGAAGTTGCACTATGGGAGATAATGTGGCATGTTTCAATCTAGGAGTGTTAAGATATAACAATGCAAAAACTGCTTCAGATTATGCACAGTCTATACAATTTTTTAACCAAGCGTGTAATGGCGACTATCCTGCCGCATGTCTTAATCTAGGAATCATCTATGAGAGGGGCGTTACCAATGACATAGAGGGAGATATATCCAATGCTATGATGTTTTATACAAAGGCATGCACTCTAAACAATGCCGATGCATGTAAATATCTATCCAATCTCGCCTCTAAACGTAGAAAGAGTAGCTAAGAGTGCATCTCATGTTGACGCAGTATTTCATAGGCGACTATCGCAACGCTATTTGATAGATTAAGACAGCGACATTCATCACTCATGGGAATCTTTAAATAGATTCCATTAATTTGCTTAAAATATTCACGGAATAATTCATTAAGACCCTTTGTCTCACTGCCAAAATATAAATAGCAATGTTGCGTGTCTGCATTGACTAAAGAATGTCTAAAGTATATATCCATAGCCTTAGAGCTAAGTGCATAATGTAGAGTGTGAATATTAGAATCTAGTTTTGTAAAAAATGATTCTATACTATCATGTGTATGCAGGTCTAATTTATCCCAGTAGTCTAGCCCCGCTCTTTTTGTGTATTTGGAATCTATACTAAAACCTAGCGGATATATTAAATGCAAACTCGCATTAAGACCTACGCATAGCCTAGCTATATTTCCTGTGTTTTGTGGAATCTCTGGTTGCACTAACACTATATGTTGCTTCATTGTGTTCCTTACTCTTAGATAAAATAATTAGCCAAATTATCTGCGTTAAATAAATCATTTGCATAGATTCTATTATTTTTCACAAAGCATAGTTTACTATCGCATACATTCCTTATTTTTCTCTCCTCCAGTATCTCACAACGCACACCAATGTTACTTCTAAAGCCTAGCATGATTTCCTCTAGTATTAAATCTTCTTCACTTAGAATCTCTACCTCTTTTTTATTAGTATTAGCGATATAAGATTCTATATTTTTACTACCATAGTATCTTTTTTTCCCAACTCTACCCACCGCGCCAGCACCAACTCCTAAATACTCCAGGCTACTCCAATATCCCAGATTATGCTTACATGGTTTAGTTTTATAAAAATTAGATACTTCATATTGAGTAAAACCTTTCTGTTTCAATCCCTCCCTTACAATCTCTCTAAAGCTATCAGTGCTTTTTGTATCAAATCTATGATTCCTGCCAAAGTCAGAATCTCTCTCAATACTTAGGCTATACATGGATATATGTGAGAGATTAAAACCAGAGGCAATCTCTATTTCCTGCAAGATTCTAGATTGACTATCCACATTGCAGTCATATATTAAATCAATGCTTACATTATCTAGCATTTCACAGGCTAACTCTATGGATTTTTTGGAATGATAGACATCATGATTCCTTTGCAGTAATGCTAATTTATCATCAAAAAAGCTCTGCACCCCAAGGCTTAATCGATTGATGCCAAAATCCCTCATAGCAGTCAGCCATTCTTTGTTTAAAAGATTCGGATTTGCCTCTGTTGTTATCTCACTATCATCTGTAAGATAGCGAGATAATGTATCAAATATTTCTTTGTAATACTTAGAATCTGCCATATTTGGCGTACCACCACCGATGAAAACACTTGAGATTTTTTCCACATTGTATATATAGAGTTGATGCTTTAAGTCTAAAAGTAGTGTGTTAAAATATGGCTCTATTAGATGATTAGAATCTATCTTAGAGAAAAAGGCACAATACCCACATTTAGAATCACAAAATGGAATGTGGATATAGAGAATCAAAATAGCAACCCAGATTATGGGAGGTCAATAACACTTACTTGATTATCTACCATTCTAGGAATCCACAATTTCTTTCCATCGCTATATATATCCGCAGGTCCCCCCATAAACTCTATACCCTCTTTTTTCAAATTCACTACACTATGGTTACCTTTAGAATCAACTCTATAAATAACGCCTTTCATATCAGCTCCCCAATCGCTTACAAGCAAATCGCCATTTTTAGCAAAGACAATGCCATCTAGCGCTCCTTGTAGAGTGCCAACCTGTGTTACATTCATATTTTTCGTATTTAAATCAACCTTATACAATTTAGCAGGACCACTGCCACTTGGGTCATATCCTGCCACATATAAAACATTTTTCTTTAATAAAAGACCATTTGGACCACCATAGATTTTAGAATTTATCTTCACAAATTCCTTAACCTCCCCCTTTTTTACATCTACTTCATGAATAATACCCGTCCCCGTGTCGCTAACAAGAAGCGTATTTTTATTTAACACCTCAATGGCATTTAGGAAAATCGCACCATTCACCTCTATATTTAGCACTTCTTTTTTACTCTTAATATCAAAGCCTTTGATTCTATCAATATCTACAACATAAAGCACATTGCCGATTGCATTCATACCCTTTGGTGCATCTAGGTTACTCAAAAATTTCTTTTCAATTATCTGTCCATTAGAATCTAGCCTTGATATGAAACCATCATTATCTTTCTCAAGTGGTGCTAATTTTTCCCCCACATTGCTTACAAAGACATTTCCCTTATGGGCAAAAACGCTTTCAGGATGCGAAAATCCAGAAATATCTTTCGCATTGACAGATGCCAATAGGGCAACACATAGACCTAAACACTTGATAGCTTTTTTCATTCTAAACTCCTGTAAAAAATTACTAGATTATCGCTAATCCATTTGAAAGAAGCGATTCTATGTTCTTTTAGTAAATGCCTTGTTAATTTAGAAAATAAAATATGAAAAATATTAAATATATGAATATATAAAAAATATATAGTAATTCATAGTTTGTATATAGCATATACAAATTTCTACTCCATTAAAATATAAAAAATATACCTTTTGTAATATTGAATTAATCAAATATTTATCATTTGTTTAAAAAAGTTTCCATACGAAGTAAAATATGTTATGATTGTTATATAACATATAATTAAGGAAAGAATATGGAAAGAATGAATCGTAGAGAGTTCTTTAAGTTCGGAGCATTGGCAGGGGGAGTCATGGCTACTTCCACTCTTGCCTCAAGTCATAATATGGTAGCCAAAGAGCATGGGAAACCTGCTGATAATGCGTCTAATATCAATGGTCGCATGACATTTCAAAGAGATGAGGACTTTGAGGTATTATGTGCTGCATGCGAGAGAATCTATCCTAAAGATTCCACAGGACCTGGTGCTATCGAGCTTGGTGCGCCGTATTTTATAGATAATCAACTAGCAGCTGCATGGGGGTATAATGCTAGAGAATACACAAGTGCACCTTTTAGCAAAGGAATCCCAGAGCAGGGCTATCAAAGCGCCATGTATAAAAGAGATGTGATTCTATCAGGGATAGAACGTATCAATCAAGTCTCTAAAGCATTGTATGATAAGGGATTTGTTGATATAGATAATGAAAGCAAAGATAAGATTCTATTAGATTTTCAAAATGGACTAATAGACATGGAAGGCATTAGTAGCAGTGAGTTTTTTACTCTATTTCGTGATTTAACAATAGCAGGCGTTTTATCAGACCCAATCTATGGCGGCAATGCAAATAAAATGGGCTGGGAGATGATGCAATATCCTGGAGCGCAAATGAGTTATTTAAATGACATAGATAAAGATGAGTTTGTGCATTTAAAACCCATGGGTCTAAGAGATATGTAGTGATAGAAAGGAGATATACATGGCAACATTATTAAAAAAAGTAGATGTAGTAACAGTAGGCGTAGGCTGGGCTGGTGGTATAGTAGCTGCGGAATGCACAAAAGCAGGGTTAAAAGTCGTAGGATTAGAGCGAGGTGGTAATCAAGATTCTAGCAATTTCGCACAGATACACGATGAGTGGCGATATGGAATCAACTACGGTCTCATGCAGGATTGCTCAAAAGAGACTGTAACATTTAGACATAATAAATCTCAGAAAGCACTGCCATACAGACGTATGGGTTCATTTTTATTAGGAAATAATACAGGCGGTGCAGGTGCACATTGGAATGGCTGGACATTTCGCTTTATGCCTTATGACTTTGAGATTAAGAGTCTTTCACATAGGAGATATGGTAATAAACTAGGTGATGATTATACATTAGAGGACTGGGGCATCAGCTATGATGAGATGGAAAAATATTATGACAGATTTGAAAAAACTTGTGGAATCTCTGGCGAACCAAATCCGCTAGAAAAACAACTAGGCACATTTAGAAGTTCTGCATATCCTCAGCCTCCATTACAGAAAACTAAGATTCTAAAGAAATTTGAAGATGCCACAAAAAAGCTAGGCTATCATCCATATTTTGTCCCAGCGGCTAACTCACGTGATGTCTATACAAATCCAGATGGACAGGTATTAGGGCAGTGTCAGTATTGTGCATTCTGCGAGAGATTTGGTTGCGAGTATGATGCAAAGGCTAGTCCGATAAACACCGTGATTCCAGCAGCTATGGCTAGTGGTAATTATGAGTTAAGAAATCATTGCAATGTGTTAGAGGTGCTAACAAATGGGGATAAGGCAGTCGGCGTAAGATATGTAGATACACGTACTATGGAGGAATATATTCAACCTGCCGATATAGTCGTGCTAAGCTCTTATGTGTTTAATAACGCAAAGCTACTTATGGTAAGCAACATAGGCACACAGTATGACCCAAAAACAGGAAAAGGCACACTTGGCAGAAACTACTGCTATCAAGTCCAAAATGCCCATGCCACTGCATTTTTCAATGAGCAGTTCAATATCTTTATGGGTTCTGGTGCTCTAGGTCTTTGTTGTGATGATTTTAATGGCGATAATTTCGACCATTCAGGTGAAAATTTCTTACACGGTGCGGGGATTTTTGCATTGCAAACAGGTGCTAGACCCATACAATCCTCATCGCTAAAGCTACCCGGCGGTGCAGGTACATGGGGGGCAGATTTCAAAAGAGCATTTAACTATTACTACTCAAGGCATATGACAATCAGCACTCAAGGAGCAAGTCTGCCACATAAAGAGAATTATTTAAGCCTTGACCCCACATATAAAGATGCTTATGGTATGCCACTTTTACGAATCACATATAATTGGACTAATCAGGATAGGGCGCTTATGTCATTCTTTGAGAAAAAGGCTTATGATATTGCCTCAAATCTGGAGGGCGTAGAGTATGTTACAGGCAGTCATGGAATCACAAATTACAGCGTAGTGCCATATCAATCAACGCATAACACAGGAGGCACAACAATGGGTGCTAGTCCAGACCATAGCGTTGTGAATAATTATTTGCAACACTGGGACGCACATAATCTTTTCGTGGTAAGTGCGGGGAATTTCCAGCATAATAGCGGCTATAATCCTACAGACACCGTTGGAGCATTAGCATATCGTGCAGCGGAGGGCATTGTGAAATATTACAGAAGTGGAAAACTACTTGCTTAATGTATAATATGCGACTAAATTTCTTTTAAGGATAATAAATGTCGCAAAAAAATATTGTATTGCTAGGCGGTAGTAATAGCGTCTTGCATGACGGGCTGCAAATGGGGATAAGAGAGGGCATAGAAATGCTAAATGCTAGATTAGATTCTAGTAAGTCTTTTGATGCAGATTCTAATATTAGCTCTTTTAGCGCAGAAAATAATAATGATTATAAAAATGATATGGGGGATATTCCTTCATCAATTTAGCACTAGGTGCTACTAGCAGTATTCAGAATCTATACGAGACACAAAGAAACAAAGAGATATTATTACAAGCGCAATTAATCATTAGCGAGTCAAATGTAAATGACGCAATAGGCAATCAGGACCCCACTTTACCAAATGCTTTTTATCCATGGTGTCCGCCTGAGAAACTACCGCTAGAAATCATATATAGAAATCTTTTTTTACTATATCATGAGTTTTTTTATTGCAAAAAAAGGTGGTTATTATACTCCTACCATACAGACTGCAAAACTACAAAATTATTAATAATATCCACAGAAAGCTATGCAATACCTTTGGTTTTAATCTCATTGATATGCAGCGATATTATGAAAAGCACAGCCTATCAGAATTTGGCGAAAGATTAGATTCCGCACATCAGCTAAGTAGAATCATGAAAGAGCTAGAATTAAATATTATAAAACATTATGATAGCTTTGTGAAATGCAGAGATATTGATTCTAGTGTTACTTATGGAAGCTTGGATTGTAAGGATTATTTAGCGAATTTAAAAACATCTAAGAATCCACATTTTATCGTTCTTAATACAGATGATCTTATAGCGGAATCTGGTAATGATGAGATAAATCTAGATTCTAAAAACTTGCATCATTCCAAAGCTTTGGCAGAGAATCTAGATTCTTCGGCTACGCCTCGGAATGACGAAAATGCACGTCATGTTGAACGTAGTGAAACATCTAAACAGAATCTAGATTCTAAACATAACACTCTTTATTTGGAATATGCAAGGGTGTTAAAAGATAAACAACCAAAATACTTTTTAGTAGAAAATGTCGCTGGAATCCAAAGCGGTAAAGTCTTTAGGGAAAATTTTTATGAAAAAATACTGCCTTG
>CASEHV010000032.1 GCA_949287835.1 uncultured Helicobacter sp. | reverse complement strand
CCTTGTAGAGTCTTGGGTATCGTTATAATAAGTATGTGCTCTAGGTAAAAAGGCTGCAATCTCAAAGGTGCTTTCGTCTATTCTATGAGAATCTGTGAGAAAAACCTCACTATTAAAGGCTTTATGTACGAAATGCTTTTCTACACTTTGTGCGTAGTTGGCTTCCCATTGTGTCGCTATGCCTTGCATTGCCATTGTTTTAGTCATACATTCCCTCATTTTTAATTTTTATAATATTATATATTATATTTTATTTTTAGTCAATATTCTATTTTTGGATATAACAATGTATATATTAATCACCTTCATACTCAAAACCTTGCAAATAAGGATATTCTTGGTAAATTTTAGACTATGTTCGTTATTTGATGTTATTACCCAATACCCTAAAACAACGGCAGCTCCCGCATCATATTGCGTAGCTTTATCGCAACTCTAGGCAAATGTTAGGCTATGCTTAGTCCTACCAAATCATAATTTGCATTAATAGCATTTATAAGATTCACTACCTCTGCTATCTTTAGCCCATCTGGCATGGAGGCTACCGCCATTGCTAACTCACTGGGGTCTAGCACATCTAAATCAAAATGCACGAAGACTCTGTTTTTGCCCCTAGCCTTTAGCCATTCTAATAATTTCACGCTATCTTTAGAATCTGCCACACTCAAATGTGCTATGTCTAGCTCTTCTTGCCTACACTTTTTCCCCTCAAACTCCCGCACCCCCACAAGGATAGAATCTCTAGGGCTAAAATGAGTGGGCAGAAGAGTCGCAATGCCCTCAACTAGCCCACAGCAAGAAGCCAAAGCCATAGCGTGATAGTCCTCATAGGAATCGCTCTCTAAATGCGAGAGTATGCTAGATTTTGCATCGATTTCTTTATTTAAGATTCTATCCTTAGGGAGATTTATATCTGGATGTGCATCTATCCACACCACCGCCACATCGCCCCTGTATTTGTGGGCTAGATAGCTAAAGGGTGGCACAGAAACGGAGCATTCCCCGCCAAGTGTTAGAATCTTATCAGCATTTTCAGCCTCTAAAATCTCTAATGCCGACTTAGTTTGCCATGCAATCACCTCATAATCCATAATACCATTTTTAGATTCTCTTTTATATTCCATACAAACAGGCACTCTAGCGGTTTTACTAGCGGCATTTTGGTGCTAGAAACTCTAGCAATTCCGCGCCCAAAGCATAGCCAAGACTTGCATCTTTTGCTTCTAGCTCTGGCACAAGGGCAGCTATATCGCCTCCCTGCCATTGCGGATAAATAAGACACAGTGTTTTGGAATCCTTTATATCCTTAATCAAAATCACCCTCCCTTAAAGGATATCCGCCTCTCACATCTTTGCTAAATCTTTTCCCCAATATTTCTTTTAATCTTAGCGGACTTAGCCCATCATTTGGTCGCACGCATGAGATATTGTCAAGACTAATGATTTCGCCTTTTTTGGAATCTTTTGATACAAAAAGACTTCGTGCAAATTCCCTGCCGCTCTTTGTCTCTTCTATCTTTATGGTTTGCAAATCTAGCCTTGATGCTTCCCTTACTCCCTTTACCATTTCGTATAGCTCTTTGGAATCTAGGCTAAATTCCCTATCTGGACTATCTATGTCTTTGTGCAGTATAAAGTGCTTTTCAATGGCAGATGCCCCGCAAAGAGTGGCTGCTATCGGCACTACTATGCCCTTTGTGTGGTCGGATATGCCGACTTTTACATGATAGCCTTCCCATCTTTTCTTAATCTCTGCCATGTTTGCAAGATATATACTTTCAAGTTTTGCTGGATATGCAGAGATGCAGTATAAAAGCGTAATTTTTGCATTATTTTTTAATATATTTAATGCAGATTCTATCTCGGCATCTGTGGCTACCCCAAGGCTTATAATGACCTCTTTTCTGCTCTCAGCAATAGCCTCTAGCATGGGGATATGTGCTACCTCAAAGCTTGCGATTTTATATATTGGGCAGTCTAGTTTCTCTAAAAACTCCACCCCCCTAACGCTAAAAGGCGAACTAAATGCTACTAGATTAAGACTCTTTGCTAGTTTAAAAATCTCGCTATGCCATTCCCATGGCATCTGTGCTTCTTTGTATAAATCCCAAAGATATTTGCCACTCCAAAGCCCCCCTTTTATCCTAAAATACTCGCTATGAAAGGGCAGTGTGAGGCACTCCTGCGTATAGGTCTGCAATTTTATAGAATCACAGCCGCTTTGTGCCACTGCTTTTACACTCTCTAGGGCTATCTCTAGGCTTCCGCCGTGATTTGCACTCAGCTCTGCGATGATAAAAGGACTCAAGCACTGCCTCCTATTGTATAATAACCAAAAAGGAATACTATGATAGCAGACAATATATCATCTCTCTTAGAAAAGATAGAAAATATCAAGGCAAAACATCGCATAAGTCGAGATATAAAGCTCATCGCAGTTAGCAAATATAGCAGTGATGAGGAAATAAAAGAGGCATTTTTTGCTAATCAAATAGCCTTTGGAGAGAATAAAGTGCAAGATTTAGTTAGAAAATCTAGTATTCTACCTCCTAGCATAGAGTGGCATTTCATAGGATTCTTGCAGGAAAATAAGATTAATGCACTACTAAAAATAAAACCTTTTTTAATGCACTCTCTTAGCTCTCTAAATCTAGCACTATCTTTGCAAAAACGACTAGAGAGAGACAACGCATATCTTGATTGTCTTTTGCAGATAAATGTCTCAAGGGAATCTAGCAAAAGCGGCTTTGAGAGAGAGGAGGCATTTGATTCTTACTTAAAAATTACACAATTATGTCCTAATATTAGATTAAAAGGGCTCATGACTATCGGCTCTAATGTGGAGGATTATCATGTGATTTATGAGGATTTTAGCTTTATGAGAGAGATATTTGAGAGACTAGAGCCACACGGTGCGAGTGTGCTGTCTATGGGAATGAGTAATGATTATGAGATTGCGATAGAATGCGGTAGTAATTGTCTTAGAATTGGCAGTGCGATATTTAAGTCATAAAGGAGTAATATGAGACATTATAGAATCATTGCAAAGGGCAAGGTGCAGGGCGTAGGATTTAGGAATCTAACCAAATCCATAGCCGATAAATATGGCTATGTTGGCAGTGTAGAGAATCTTAGCAATGGCGATGTGGAGATTTTTGTTTCACTAGATAGTCTTGATACCCTGTTGCATGAGCTACAAAAGGGCAATGGCAGGACTTGCGTAAAGAGCTTTGAGATTGAGATTTTAGAGAGTTTGGATTCTAAAGATTTTGTGGTTTTACGATGATTGAGATTATTAATATTCTATCTTTCCTAATTTTTACCGCGATAATATCATATTATCTTGCGATTAATCTGCAATGGTATAGCTATGAGTTTATACGCTTAATTAGCAAACATCATAAGCAAAAATGGCATGTATATTATTTTATTCTGCCCATTGTGGCATCTCTGATTCTATCTTTTTATAGTATATATGCTTTTTGGATATTCTTATATATTATATATATTCCTGCGTTTTTCCTATGGTATAGAGGTCTTGATAAAAAGCTAATTTTCACAGGTAGGATAAAGCGATTTTTTGCTCTAATAGCTATATTTTTTGTAATTTTTACGCTAATAGATTCTAATCTATCCGCTTTACCTGCCCTTGTGTGTGGATATATTTCATCTACATTTTTAGAATCAATGCTACTTTGGCGATATGAAAGCATGGCTAAAAAGAAGCTAAAAAATATGAAAAATATACATATTATAGTCATAACTGCAAGCTATGGTAAGACAAGTATTAAAAATTTCATAGCACAGATTCTAAGTGCAAAATTTAGCGTATATGCCACGCCTAGAAGCATCAATACTCACAAGGGGCTAATAGCAGATATAAATCAAAATTTAGATGAAAAATATCAAATTTATATCGCAGAAGCAGGAGCTAGAAATAGAGGGGATATTGCCACAATAGCGAGACTTCTAAATCCGCATTACGCTATCATCGGTCGCATAGGAGAGGCACATTTAGAGTATTTTAAGAATCTGCAAAATATCATTGAGACGAAATTCGAACTTTTACAATCTAAAAACTTAAAATTAGCTTTTGTATATGATGTAAGCAAGATTCCACAGAAATATAGCAAGGATAATATTATTTCATATAATATGAATGTAAAAGATGTAGAATCAACGCTTGATTATACGAAGTTTTCTATGCTACTTGATTCTGAATGGATAGATTTTCAAACCAATGTGCTAGGAAGATTTAATGTCGGCAATATCGCTGCTGCTATCCTTGTGGCGCGAGAATTTGGCGTGGATATTTCTGAGATTAAAAAAGCAGTGAGTAATTTAAAGCAAGTAGAACACAGATTATATAAGATAGTAACAGATAGTAAAATCATTTTAGATGATAGCTTTAATGGGAATCTTGATGGCATGAGCGAGGCAATACGGCTAAGTAGTCTTCATGGTGGCAGAAAGGTCATCGTTACCCCCGGACTTGTGGAATCTAGTATAGAAAATAATATAAAATTAGCTAAGATAATCAATGAAGTCTTTGATTTAGTCATCATCACAGGTAGCCTAAATGCTAAGATTTTAGATGAGAATATCACTAGAGAAAAGATATTGTTAGATGATAAAAGTAAATTACAAGAAGTCCTAGCTAGTAGTGGCAAACATGGCGATTTAGTGTTGTTTGCAAATGATGCACCAAGTTATATTTAAGCTTAAATTTTTAGGATATACCCGCTATTTAGTGTAGATTAATTCTGATTAGTAAGATATTTCCGAGTTTTGATGATTATTTTAAAAATAGCGTTATATTGCAAACAATAAATATCCTAAAAACTCCACGTCTCTAACACAAACTGCTTTAACCTCTCTTTGCGTTTATTGATTGCTTCTTTACCCCATGTGTCTTTGTTTGTGGCAAAATCTTGGATTTCTTTTTGTTGTAAAAGCGGAGAGTTGTTATAGATTTTTAGCTTTTTGCTAAAGGCATGATTTCTTGCTTCTGCATTCTCTTTTTCTTTAATGATAGTGAGATTCCCAATGCAGTTTAGATAATTTTCCTTAAAATCCTTGTCATACTCGCTATATCCGCTATCTTTATCACTGCATTGCTTCTGCGGTGCGATATGCTCTAAGTCATATTTTTCACTAAATCCATTGTAATCTACATTGCTTTTTTTACACAGCATTTCCTCATAGTATATAAAAATATATCTAAGAATGCCGCTTCCCATGCTATCATAGCCCTCTTTGTCAATCTTGTTTTCCACAGCTTTATTGCTCCAGTACTTAGAATTACAGACCTTTTTTAGCCCCGCTCTAAGAGATTCTAAACTATCAAAGCCTTTTAGCACACCGCCTAGCCTATCGTTTGCCGTTATATCTGCCCTAGAGCTCATAAATCTCATGCGGAATGCCATAATCTCTAGTACTCTAAAAGCCTCTAAAAGACCCTCTTTATTTATCGCGCCACTCTCTAGCAAGAAGTATACTTTAATGACAAAAGGAAAGATTTCTGCCTTATTGATTCTCAGTAGCTTTCTTGACAAACCCTCTTCTTTTTTAAAGTTTTTATAATATTCAAAAGCCTTTTTAAGTTTTGCTGTGTAATTCTCTATCCATTCTATTTTTTCTTCATTCTCACATTTTTTTATCTGAGATTTATAGTCATCTGCCTCATAGCCATACTCTGCTGCATGAAAATATGAAAGCACCTTGTCTTCATTGAATTTTCCCTCATTTACACACAGATACATTTCCTCAAAGTCTTTAGCTAAAATCCCAAGTTTAGATTCCGCTTCTTTTCCGCAATATGTGTATATGATATATGAAAAATATGACTTAAGTTTTTCCATATTTGTAAGCTTCTTGCCCCTGTCATTTTGCAGTTCAAACATAAGGATAGAATCTCTTTTATTATTAAAGCTGGTTTGTATAATGAGAGAATTTTCAAGTGTTTCTATTAGAGACATAGTTTTCTCAATACCTGCAACTTCTAGCTCGTATTCAAAAAAACTAAAAGCATCTGCTATACGGGCTTGTGATTTACTATTTTCTTCAACATATTCGGACCCTATGATACGCGCACGAAAAAATTCATCATCATATTCCACGGTTTTTAGTTTAGGAGAACGTTTAGTGCCTAAATAAAGCTTTTCTATTTCTTCTATTTTTTCAAGTTGTTCTCTCATTGTTTGTAGAGTATAGAGGAGATGAATACCAGTTTCATCTCCATCTTCAAAATTCATACCATTCTCGTCCATTATATCATTTGCTTCTCCTGCTAACTTTTCAGAAGATTCCCTCAAAATACTAATGGCACTTCTAATAAAAATAACAATCGTTGTAATGCGTTGCTGCCCATCTATTATCTCTACTGGTTTTCCTTTCTTTCCCTTTTCTATTAATATAGAGCCAAGAAAGTATTGACTTTTGCCTTTTTGTGCCTCCTCTAAATCCTCTAGGAATCTCTCTAGCTGAGGTCTCTCCCATGAATACGCTCTTTGATAAAGAGGTATTGTAAAGCATTTGTGATTTGCGAAGAAGTCTTTTACAGTTGTCTTCTCTGGCGTCATGATATTCCTTTTTTGTTTGATAAGGAATTATCGTAGAAAAAAACAAGTCAAGGAAATTTGGGATTTTTATTTTTATAAAAATTTATATGTTACTTTTTAGAATTTATATTCCCCAATGCTTTTTTGTATCTCCCCAGCTTTTTCGTCCATGCTGTCTGCGATTTTGCTGACTTTCTCCATTTCCTGCGTAATCTCTTGGAGATTGTATTTTAATGTTTTATTATCTTCTAGCATTTCTAGGGCATCTTGGGCAAGTTTTTCTTGACTTTGCTTTGCCTCATGGGCTATGTCGCACACAAAGGCGATGAGTGAGGATATGTCGCTTATGGATTTCTCTATGGTGTGCGAATTATCCACAAACTCATGGAACTCTTGGGCGGTGTTGGTAATATCGCTGCTGACATCATCGATTGCTTGGGTTATGGTATTCACAGTCGCATCGATTTCGCTAAGACTCTTTTGTGTCCGCTCGGCAAGTTTGCGCACCTCATCGGCGACTACGGCAAAGCCGCGTCCGTGCTCCCCTGCGCGTGCGGCTTCTATGGCGGCGTTTAGTGCCAAAAGATTGATTTGGTTGGCAATCTCTGTAATGGTAACGATAATCATGCGGATGCTCTGGGCTTCGTTGTTGAGCGACATGATATTCTGCGAGAGATTCTGCTGTTTTGCGGCACTAGATTCTGTGCTTTTGGAGAATTTGTGTGTAATCTCCACGACCTCTTGCAGCTGGGCTAACATGGCGCGCAAGTTCTCCTCCGCCTTGCCTGCCTCTTTGGCATTGACGTCTATCATCTCTGCGAGATTCTGCCCGACTTTCTCGATATTGCTTGACATGCCAAAGCTCTTCTCTATGCTGATGAGTGTCTTGCTGGTGTTTTTGGTGAGGTCATCGGAGAGTTTGAAATTCTCCCCACTTTGCACCTTGAGGTCAGAGAGGAGAATCTTGATTTGCTCGATGAGTTTAAGCACGGAGTTATACGCATCGCCTATTTCATCTTTTGAGATTTTGCTAAAAGGTCTTTTTGTGTGAAAATCTTTTGTTTTCTCTATGGCAGTGAAATATTTTTTTACATTCGCCATGCGTTTGCTGATTCCAAAAGCGATAAAAACTGCAATTACAATGGTGGCTATAAGTAGAATAACCACGATGGCAAGGGTGAGGTAAGCATTGAAGCTTTTCTCAGAGACGAAGTTTGCGATGCGTGTGAAGATTCTATTGCTTAATTCATCTTCTATGTTTTTAAAGATTTCTATCTTTTTTGTTAGAGTATCAAATGCTAGATTCGATGAAATATTAAAATTACCATCGCTACCTTGTGTAAAAAGAGTGTTTCTATGATTCTCTACGTCAAGGAAACTTTGTTGTCGCGACATGTTTTCATAAATAGAAAAGTCAGAATCAACTGCATATCTTCTAAACTCATCAAGATACACTTTTTGTGCACCCACAAGCACAGAATAATTTCTATACTGCTCTCTATTAAATGCCCCAAGATTAATAACAGTAGCTGCCAATGCCCTCTCTCTACCTGCAAATTCTTTTACACGTAAGAAATTTGCCAAAGCTAAGATGGAGTTGGCAATGTCTCCTTCAGAATCTGAACGTGTGTCCTCTATAACCTCAATGATAGAATCTATTGTTGTTGAGATAAAGCCTGTCGCCTCCGACACAGAGATAGAACGGGAATCTATTCTGCTACGCAAAGATGTTAGTTCATTAAATCTACCTTGTAGTTTTGTGATTCTATTAAGGAAATCCGCAGGATAGCTACTTGTGGGACTAGAGTTAAAACGTGTCTTAAAATTAGATATGAGGCTATCGACCTTGCCGCGTTGATTCTGTAGTTCTGCATTTGAGGCTTGCGAATCAGAGATGTATTTGGAGCTAAGACCGCGCTCTACCTGTAACTCGTGCATGACATTTGCGAGTGCAACTGCGACATCTAACTCTTGTTTGAGAATCTTGCTGTGTGAGAGGTCTGAGAAATGCTCCTTTAAAATACTAAAGCAAAGCACAATGCACATTAGCAGAGGAAGAGCTAAGATAATACTCATCTTTGCTCTAATGGACAGGTCGTTTATCATAATTGCTCCTTAGGATATTTAAGACTGCACACGCATTTTTGAGCTTTGATTCAAAAGATATTTTCTTCTGTGTGTTTTCTCACAATCAAGACGCTAGAGTGCGATTAGCAAACTTGTATAACATTCTATCTAAAAAATTAATAAAAACATATAAGATTTGAGATTAATTTTTAGTTCTATAAAATATAATTATTTTGTATGAAAAATATTAATTTTATAATTTTTATATAATATAGCAATGTTATTACTCTCTCATGATATAAAAATTTAAGAAAAATTTTTTAAATTTTTAAATGATGAAACCTAATAGAGATAAATACATGATAGATATTGTCATAAAATACTATTTTTTGTAGATTTTGTATATAAAAGTTATCATAGTAGCATGATATAGTTTTTGTATTTTTTATATTCTATCCATTCTATCCAAATATTTATTTAATACTACTAAATAAAATTTAGTGTATTAGACTAATATTTCTTTACTATTTTAATATTATATCTTGACTTATTAACCAAAATTATATAGCATTCTATCACTTAAAATTTTTAAGTGCTAAAGATTTCTATCAAGGAGATATAACATGGCTTTTAAACCACTAGGCAAAAGAGTCTTGGTTCAGAGAGTAGAAGAGGAAAAGAAAACTAGCTCTGGCATTATCATTCCAGACAATGCGACAGAGAAGCCAAGCATAGGCGTGGTAAAAGAAGTTAGTGCTGAGGTGTCAAAAGATGATGAGGTAAAAGTTGGCGATAAAGTGCTTTTTGGCAAATATAAAGGCAATGAAGTCAAAATCGATGATATCGACTATGTGGTGCTAGAGCAAGAAGATATTTTAGGTGTTTTGAAATAATTAAAAGAGGAGATACAAATGGCAAAAGATATTAAATTCAGCGATGACGCTAGAAATAAAGTATATGAAGGCGTAAAGAAACTAAGCGATGCAGTTAAGGTTACAATGGGACCAAAGGGTCGCAATGTGCTAATCCAAAAAAGCTATGGTGCACCTACCATTACAAAAGATGGCGTGAGTGTGGCAAAGGAAATTGAGCTTCAAGATACACTAGCAAATATGGGCGCCCAGCTTGTAAAAGAAGTGGCAAGTAAAACCGCAGATGCCGCAGGTGATGGCACTACAACTGCTACCGTGTTAGCACATAGCATATTTAAGGAAGGTCTTAGAAATATCACAGCAGGGGCTAATCCAATAGCGGTAAAACGCGGCATGGATAAGGCTAGTGCGTTGATTATCGATGAGCTAAAAAAAGGTAGCAAAAAGGTAGCAGGTAAAACTGAAATCGAGCAGGTAGCGACTATCTCAGCAAACTCTGATAAAAATATCGGAAAGCTAATAGCAGATGCGATGGATAAAGTAGGCAAAGATGGCGTTATCACAGTTGAGGAAGCAAAGGGTATTAATGACGAGCTAAATGTAGTCGAGGGAATGCAGTTTGATAGGGGCTATTTATCGCCATATTTTGTAACAAATGCTGACAAGATGAATGCAGAGCTTGAGAATCCTTTCATTCTTATTACTGACAAAAAGATTACTTCTATGAAAGATATTCTGCCAATTCTAGAATCTACAATGAAAAGTGGCAGACCACTTCTTATTATCGCAGAGGATTTAGAGGGTGAGGCACTTACTACACTTGTGGTAAATAAACTTCGAGGTGTATTAAACGTAGCGGCGGTAAAAGCACCAGGTTTTGGTGATAGACGCAAGGAAATGCTAAAAGACATCGCTATCCTCACAGGTGGCGAGGTTATTAGCGAGGAGCTAGGATTAATGCTAGAGAGTGCTGAGGTTTCTCTGTTAGGTCAAGCCTCTCGTGTCGTTATTGATAAAGATAATACGACTATCGTAGATGGCAAGGGTGCTAAGAAAGGTGTAGATGAGAGAGTCGCACAAATCAAGACTCAAATCGAGGCTACCACAAGCGATTATGATAGAGAAAAGCTACAAGAGAGACTAGCTAAACTATCTGGCGGCGTGGCAGTTATCAAAGTAGGAGCACCTAGCGAAGTCGAGATGAAAGAGAAAAAGGATAGGGTAGATGACGCTCTATCTGCTACAAAAGCGGCAGTAGAGGAGGGCATCGTTATCGGTGGCGGTGCAGCACTTATTCATGCAGCGCGAAAGATTAGTGCAAATGATTTAAGTGGCGATGAGGCTATCGGCTTTGACATTATCCATAGAGCTATCAAAGCGCCTTTGGCACAGATTGCTATCAATGCTGGCTATGATGCAGGCGTGGTTATCAACGAAGTGCTAAAAGCTAAAGATGAGACTGGTTTTGATGCAAGCAATGGTAACTATGTAGATATGTTTAAAGAAGGCATTATTGACCCGCTAAAAGTAACTAGAGTGGCACTGCAAAATGCAGTCTCAATCTCTAGCCTTCTTTTAACTACAGAGGCAGCAATCACAGAGATTAAAGAGGATAAACCAGCCCCAGCTATGCCAGATATGGGAGGCATGGGTGGTATGGGCGGCATGATGTAGTATCGCTTTAAAGTTTTATAGAATCATTTTCTAAAAGAATCTTTCTTTTAGGGAATAATTTTTATTATTCGATAATCTAAACGTATGTTTGGATTGTTTCCTAAATTTCTTTAATGTTCGTCAAAGAGATTATTCTCACTAAAATGCAGTGGCAAGTCTAACTTAGCCTCTGCTTTAAACATAACCGCCAATGTAGCTTATTTCTAGCTAAGTTTGCTTGAGAAAGACAATGTTGTTTCTAAGTGAAATTTAGTTTTATATTATTTTATATTTTACTCTACTTAATTTATTTCGCTATGTTTCAATTTATCTCAAGAATCTTGTGTTTTTGTCTGACCTTGTAACGTTTTGATGGGGAAGGGTAGGGTGAGGTTGCTATATTCTAAAATACTATATCAATCTCTCGCTATTATTTAGAATGTGAAAAAGATTGATACTAAATAATGATTTAAATCTTTCTGGAATCTAAAAAGATTCTGTTTTCTTTAAATCTTCTCACAAGATTCCCTCAAGCGATTTTTCAATCTCTACCCTAGAGCTAGGTTCTATTAATCTGCTACCTATTTCCTTTCCGTCTTTGTAAAAGATTAATGTTGGAATCCTCCTAATATTTAGCAAATCTTTTAACTCTTCTTGTTCACTAAAATTCACATCAAAGAATGTTATTTTTCCTGCATAGTCTTTTTCCAATGCGTCCAAAATCGGCTCTATCCTCCTGCAATCTCCGCACCAATCTGCACCGACTTTAACCATAACCGCACCGCTACTCACAGAGTTTTCATAATTGTCTTTTGTTAGACTCGTCATAACCTATCCTTTATAATAAATTTCCTAAAGTATATCAAATAAAAAATAATTATCATTACTTATAAAGATTTACTTTTTCCGTGCCTCTAATATCAATGGCACACCGCTAAAATTAAAATTATCCCTAAGAATATTTATCAAATATCGCTTATAGCTAAAATGGAGTGCGTCTGGTCTATTCATGACAAGGGCGATTTTGGGAGGGCTAGAATCAAACTGCGTTGCATAGTAGATTTTTATAATTTTTCCGTGTTTGCTAGGAATGGGATGTTTTATAAAGGCTTTTTGCATACAATCATTTAGCATGGAGGTTTGGATTCTATAAGTGAAATTATTATATACCTCTATGATTTTATCCTTTAGTTCTTTTATATGTCGTCCATTTGTGGCACACACAGTTAGCACTGGTGCATATTCTAGGAATTTAAATTTACGTTTATATGTCTTCATGATAGTTTCAAAATCTAGTGTTTTAATATCCCATTTATTTAGCACGACTATGATTCCCAACTCATGCTGATGTGCCATTGAGCTTATACGTTCATCTAACTCTACAAAGTCATCGCTACTATCTAGCACTAAGATTGCGATTTGACAATGCTTTAATATCTTATTTGTCCTATCAAGTGCGTATTTTTCAATACCACTAATTTTGCTTCTATGTCTGATTCCAGCGGTATCTATAAATGTTATTTTGTGATTATTGTAGATAATGCTTTCATCAACGGGGTCTATGGTGGTCCCTGCGATGTGTGATACAAGGGAGCGTTGCTTACTTGTAAGTGCATTTAATAGCGAACTTTTACCTACATTTGGTCTGCCGATGATTCCAACTGATATTTCCTCTGTATCCTGTGATATTTCCTGTTGTTTTTCTTGTATATCTGGCTTTAGGGCTTCAATGCTGTCTTGTATTTTTGATAAAAGCTTTGTAATACCGCGATTGTGTGCTACAGATATTGTTATAAAATCTGTACCAAAGGCTAGAAATTCGCTTGAGTATTCCATTAGCACTTTATCGCTATCCACTTTATTTAGCACTAATATAGTGGGTTTTAATTTGCTTAGAATCCGAAAATTACGAATATCCTCACTACTTGCGATATTGCTACCATCTACCATATATAATATTACATCGCTTTGTTGCAGGGCATTATATGAGTTCTGAGAGATTAAATCTTTTAGATATGAAGCGATTTTTTCCTGAGATTTTGTATTCTCTATTTTTTTGTTAGATATATCAATATCTTTAATATTGGATAGATTTAAAATACCGCCTGTGTCTATAAGTGATATTGCAAATTTATCTAGCAAGACATTTCTAATCTTTATATCCCTAGTGCTACCACTCATACTAGAGGTAATGGCTACATTTTGCTTTACGATTCTATTAAAAAGAGAGCTTTTGCCAACATTTGGTTGCCCAACGATTGCCACAGAGGCAACGGGGATTACATTCTCTGCATTTATATTAGAATCTAATCGCTTTTTTTTGAAATTCAAGACTAGGCTCCAGTCATAAACTAAAACTGCACACCTAAAGTAACACCGATTCTATTTACGTTCATATGCACACCAGCAAATTTAGGTCTCTGCCATGAACCATCTATACCGATAGTTATAGGCATGATTGGAATCTTTACCTTAACTCCATAATTTAGTGCAATATTCCAGTCAATATCATCACCTAGAAACTGAGAGAAACCAGCACCCACATAAGGCGTTACAATAGGAATATTTAGTCCTATCAAACCTCCGTATTGAATATTATTTAGCCTATTACCAAGAAATGTATCAACCGCAGTTCCTGTATTCTCATATTTAAAGAAAGGAGCGATTTTTACAAATCCAGTCTTAAACCATGCTCTAGCATAGCCACCAAAACCAAAACTAGAGCCAAGGCTTATATCCTTGCTAAATGCACTCTCTAAATCTAGTGAAACCAAACCACCAGCCTCTAAATCTACAAAAGGCAGTGCATTTGCTACGCTTACACTAATAGCACCTGCTAGAATCAAAGAAGCTACTTTTTTCATGAGTAATCCTTTTGAAATAAAATTTTGAAATTGTAGCTTAATATCGTCAATTTTATTATTGTATAAATTTTTAGATAAAATATTACTTTGTCTATTTTATGGGAGGTTTGCGTTGGAAGGTAGGATTATTAGCCTTGATGCAGTTAAAAAGCAGGGACAAGTAGAACAGAATCTTAGCAAAAGAATTTTTCCTTTTAGCTATGATGCGTGGGAGGAAAAGGAAATCGAGCTATCTGTGGGGCTTGATGTAGAGTTTAGCGTAGAAAGCAGATTTATACGCAAGATGAGAGCAAAGATAATTCAGCCAGACTTAGAATCTATTATAGTAACCAAACCCATGGACGAGTGCATTAATGAGTTTTTCCAAAGAGAGATTGATATATTAAAAGAGCATAGCGAATTTGTAGATGGACACCCTGAGATTGACTTTATCCGCATGAGGAGATTCCTATTTACCGCCTATAATGACTTATGCCATTTGGATAATATGCTAGAAAATAAGGAGCTAAAACACACAAAAACAGAAGTCATTATGATTTATAGAAGCTATGATGAATTTAGCAAAAAAATGCAATACCCCCTTGCATATTGCTTTCATAAGATTTTTTTATCAAGGCAGGTAGAATACACAAAGCTAGAGCAACAAATAGAGGATATAAAGCTAGGTATGGCAAATGCAAAATTCGAATGTGAGCCATTATCAAAGAAGCTAGAGGAGCAAGAGAGGAATCTAAAACTCATTGTGGATAATAAAAGCAATGAATACATAGAGCTAGAAAAGGAAGTAAAAGCACTAAGGAGAAGATTAGTTGATTTAATAGACTATGTGGCAAAGCAAAGGGATATTGTGGCACGGGATACAGAGAGACTCAAGATTTTTAGAGAATCTAATCTTGAAGCATTTTCTAATGTTTTCACACCTATGACAGAAGAGATTAAGCAGAGATTTATAAAATTGCTTAATACAAAGGGATATGATTTAGACAAAAACTTATGGGCTAGGGCAAAGATTAATCAATTTGTCAAAAAATTCTTTAGAGATGCAGATATACACGGTGGCTATAATTCCAAAACCTACCTTAGATATTTCTTAAAAGGCATAGATAAAAGTAAAGTAACCTCCCCGCAGACAAAGGAGTTATTCTCGCTTTTAAAAACATTAGAATCTAATAGTAAGCAAAATGTCATGGTAATACAAGAGAGCGATACGACTTCATTTAAATCCCAGCAGTTAATAGAGAGGGTTGATTCTACACTAAAAGTCATTATAGAGAATAATCCATTTAATGCGCTAAATGTTTTAATAGCAAATCCTCAGGATATAGTGATACTTGATTGGAAAAATACGGGATTATTGGCATTTGATTTTATTCGGGAATTTAGGGAAATGTCGCCAAATAAGATTCCACATTTTATAGTTGTAACGCCAAATCCACTAGAGTATGACGTAATGGAGGAGGGGCGAAATATAGGAGTGGAGTATTATGTGAATGCAAATGATGCAGAGGGATTATCTGATGCTATAAGAATGTCTATTTAAGCCACTATTTTTTTAGCCAACTTTTTACCTTATCAAAACACTCGTCTATAAATCCCTTATACGGTTTGCTATTATCTCCAAAACTTTCTTGTAATTTTAATGCTATCTTTTTTTGCTCATCAGTAAGACTTTTGGGATATGTGATATTGATTTGCGCTATAAGTCTTCCCTTTCTATTGCTATTTAAATCTTTCACACCCTCATTTGGAAATACAAATTGATGTCCATTTGGCGTGCTAGGAGGGATATTTAAATCCACCTTTCCTGTTAGCGTTGGAATCTCAATCTTTCCACCAAGCACAATGGTAGTAAAAAACACAGGCACTTCGAGATACAAATCATTGCCATGTCTAACAAAATGCTTATCATCATCTACGGTTATCTGGATATATAAATCTCCTCTAAGACCTTCTTTTACTTCATTGCCCTTACCACGATAGATTAGCTTATTCCCATTATCTATACCAGCTTTTATATCTATTTGTAGCTCTTCTTGTTTCTCTTGGTAGCAGTTGCCATTACATGTTTTACATTTTTCCTTTATGATTGTGCCGCTACCACCACATACAGGACATGTAGTCTGCATTTGAAAAATAGACTGCTTCACAAATACACTGCCACGTCCGCCACATTGAGAACATTCCGTTGTTTTACCATCTTTTGCACCACTTCCATTGCAGTCTTTACAAAAGCTTTTATATGTTATCCTTATAGTTTTTTGACAGCCAAATACCGCTTCTTTAAAACTTAGCTTTAATCTTATGGCAAAGTCTTTCTCAAATGCGTAATGCTCTGCCTTATTTGCCCCACCTCCAAACAAATCATCAAATCCAAATAAATCTGCAAAAATGTCTGTAAAGCTAGTGCCATTACGCGAGAATCCACCTCCGCCATTTTGCAATCCCTCTTTGCCATATCTATCATATATAGAACGTTTCTTAGGGTCGCTTAATACCTCGTAGGCTTCATTGATTTTTTTGAAATTCTCTTCGGCATCTTTGTCATCTGGATTCCTATCTGGGTGATATTTTAATGCTAATTTTCTAAAAGACTTTTTGATAGTCTCATTATCTGCATCTCTACTAACGCCTAGTATTTCATAATAATCATAGCTCAAACTATATCCTTGCAATCTTTATCTATCTTTTACAGATTCTACTAAATCTGCAAAACTATCCGCACAAAGGCTTGCCCCACCTACTAATACTCCATCTGTAATTTGACATATCTCATCTACATTTTTGGTATTAACACTGCCGCCATATAGTACCTTTTGCACCCCAATCTCTCTTAGCATTTTTGTAACAGATTCTATATCGCTAAGACTTGGAGTCTTTCCGCTACCAATAGCCCATATAGGCTCGTATGCAATGCTAAGTAGTGGATAGCTAAGGTCTATGGAATCTAGCATACTTGCCAAATATCCCTTTACATCTTTTATAGATAAATTCTCGCCGATACAAAGCATAATATTCATATTAGCATTAGAGAAAAATCTAAATTTCTCCAATATCATCTCATTGCTTTCCCCTAGTATATTTCGCCTCTCACTATGTCCTAGCATGATATGAGAAATATTCAAAGATTCTAAAACCTCAAGACCTATCTCGCCTGTGATTGCACCGTTTCGTATGGGATAGGCATTTTGTGCACCGATATTAAACCTAGAATATACATTGCTAACAAGACTTGCCTGATTTGGGAATACTATGATATTGTGTTTTGAATTAATATTTGAAAGTCTATTGTCCAATGTTTTTAGATAGTTTGTAATGCTTGTTGGAGAATGATTTGCCTTATGATTTGCAGCAATGATTTTCATCATAAATCCCTTAGTTTTTTCATCCTAATGATAGCATATATTTATCCCTTCTTCCTCCCCCTTTTCCAAATGCCACTTTTAAAAACAAGAAAAAATATAAGTGAGCGGATATATGTCTCTATAAAAATAATGAGAAATAAATAATAAATATGTGCTTGCATAATCGTGCATATCCACATTGGCAATAATCTAAAAAGTGAGATACTACACATATTAATAAACAATGGTAGCTGAGAGTATCCTGCTCCACGCAATGCCCCATCGTATATAAATGATAGTATTTGTGGAATCTGAGATAGCCCCACTGCTATGAGATAGACTATGGATATTTCTATAGCGCTATGGTCATTTTTGATAAAAATCTCTGAGAGTTCCCTGCCTA
Source organism: uncultured Helicobacter sp. (assembly GCA_949287835.1). Classification (GTDB taxonomy): domain Bacteria; phylum Campylobacterota; class Campylobacteria; order Campylobacterales; family Helicobacteraceae; genus Helicobacter_A. The sequence goes on along the minus strand of CASEHV010000032.1, from coordinate 11,171 downwards.
AAATTGCTAGTATCAATCCTCCGATGCCAAGCACACATGAAGCCATAATCGCACATATTTTTGTATACTCCTCCCCGCGTTTTGCATTCCCCGCGCCAATGCTCTGCCCCATAAGAGAGGTAATGGCTATCATAAAGCCAAAGCCTGGCACAAAAGAGAATCCTTCTATCTTGCTCCCTGCCTGAAATCCCGTCATAGCGCTATCGCCAAAAATTACAGAATAGCTACCCACAAATATTAGCACGATATTTAGCGATGCTATGGTAAAGATTCTCTCCGCGCCTGTGGGAATGCCGATTTTTACAGCCTTTAGCAGCGATGAGAAATCAAATGTTAGCTTTAGCTTTAAAGGTGTTTTTACAAAAAGTAATAATGAAAGTAACAAGAAAAGCTCAAGATAAGATACCGCTATGCTAACATAAGCCGCCCCCGCAAGACCTAGGGCTGGGAATCCGAAATTCCCCTTTATGAATAATGTATATCCTATGATGCTAAGGATAGTTAGAAAGATTTTTATAAAAAATGGTCGCTTCGTATCACCTGTAGCGGCAAAGCCAGAGATTAGCATGGTTTTTATTACGATAGCGACTATGGCTATGACACTTAAAGAGAGATAGGAATATGTGAGATTGTATAGCTCCTCACTTAGATTAAATGCCTTTAGATACACAGGGATACATGAAAAGGCTAGTAAAAGTATGGGAATAGAGGCTATGCAGACACTATAAAATATCGTGGAGTATGCCACATTCATAGATTCTATATTCTTTGCTCCATATCGCTGTGCCATTAAGACATTTGCCCCGATAGCAAAGATAGCACTAAATGGATACAGAAGAATAATATAGCCCGTGCCGATTCCTATCGCGGTAAATTTTAGCTTATCCATATCGCCTAGGAAAAATAATGCGATAGAAAAGCTTAACATATCTAGTGCAGATTGCATAGCACTAGGCAAAGCGATGTTTAAAACTCTCTTTATCTTTAATCTTTTAGATAAACTTAGCATTTATAATCCTATGTGTAAAACTTGTATTATAACTAAAAGGACTGCTATGAATCTGAGCCAACTTGATTTAGCACATATCTGGCATCCATGCACACAGATGAGCGACCATGAGAGAGTGCCGCTAATACCCATAAAACGTGCTAGTGGTGTATATCTATATGACTTTGAGGATAGGGCATATATTGACTGTATAAGTAGCTGGTGGGTAAATCTCTTTGGACACTGCAATGAATATATTAATAACGCCCTAATTAATCAAGCAAAAAACCTAGAGCATGTCATACTAGCAGGCTTTAGCCATGAGCCTATCATTAGACTCTCAAGTAGGCTATGCGAGATTGTGCCAGAGAATCTAAACAAATGCTTTTACGCAGATAATGGTTCATCGGCTATCGAGGTGGCGTTAAAGATGAGTTATCAGTATTTTTTAAACGCAGGGGAGAGGAGAAGTAAATTTTTATCACTATCAAACTCCTATCACGGCGAGACTTTTGGGGCGCTTAGCGTTGGGAATGTGGAGTTATATAAGCAGACTTATAGCGATTTGCTGCTTGAGTGCATACATACGCCTGTGCCTTGTGGCGAGGAGTTTGAGAGTGAGATAGAGGCATTAAAGAGGATTTTGCAAAAAGAGGGGAAAAATATTAATGCTTTTATCCTAGAGCCTTTGGTGCAGTGCGCGGGGAATATGAATATGTATAGTAACGAGTATATTAGGCAGGCTTGCACTCTATGCAGGGAGTATGGGATAAATATTATTTTTGATGAGATTGCGGTAGGGTTTGGTCGCACAGGAAGTATGTTTGCCCTAGAGCAGTGTGGAATCTCTCCTGATTTCCTTTGTCTCTCAAAGGGAATCACAGGTGGCTATCTCCCTTTATCTGTGGTCGTAACGACAGATTCTATCTATGAAAGATTCTATGCGCCATATAGCGAGATACAAAAGGCATTTCTGCACTCACATAGCTATACGGGAAATGCCCTTGCATGTAGCTGTGCAAATGCGGTGCTAGATATATTTGAAAAAGAGAATGTTATAGAGAAAAATAAGGCACTATCATCATTTATCTTTGAGGAATTTAGCAGGATTAATGCCAAAAAGGTATCAAATCTGCGTCAAAAAGGCATGATAATAGCCTTTGATATAATAAATACTAAGATACAAAGAGCAGGGCTGCATGTCTTTACAGAGGGGCTAAAACACGGTTTGCTATTAAGACCGCTTGGCAATACGATATATTTCATGCCGCCATATATTATTAGCAAAGAGCAGATTAGCCTTGTCGCTGAGAGTATAGATAGAATTCTTGGGGGGATGGGGTAGTTTTTGTAGATTCTTAGCTGTATTTGTGATATAATCGTGGTTTTGGTAGCGTAGCTCAGTTGGTAGAGCACTACCTTGACATGGTAGGGGTCGCTGGTTCGAGTCCAGTCGCAACCACCACTTTTATAATTCAAATTTCTGCTTATATTATTTATTTTCCGATATAGTTAATAAACGTCTTTGTCAAAGGATTTACTATGAAAAATATTTTATTATTAGGTGCTGGATATGCAAACATAGCATTACTAAAGAGCATAAAAAAAGAGTTTTTAACAAAGGCAAAATGGACTATTGTAAGCAATACTCCATATCACTATAAAACCATTGCTCTCCATGACGTAGCCACAGGTAAGCATAATCGTAGCGTTTTATTCCCACTGCAAGAGATACTAGATAGTGAAATACAGATAGTAGAGGACACAATAGAACGTATAGAAGCTAAGAATGTAATCGGTAGAGACAGGAGCTACTCCTATGACTATTTAGTTGTAGGGCTAGGTTTTAGCTCTGATAACTTTGGCATACCTGGCGTCTCTGAATATACACATAGTATCACTTCCTATAATACCGCTAGTCAAATACATGAGAAGATTATTAATACATTGCAGAGATTTTTGGAATCAAAAGATGAGAATGACTTATCTTTCGTAGTGTGTGGCGGGGGATTTACAGGCATAGAGTTTGCAGGTTCTCTAGCACAGGAGCTACAAAAGCAATGTGATTCTCGTGGTATTGATTCTACTAAATTAAAAATATACTGCATAGAGGCTATGCCTAGAATCCTACCTATGTTTAGTGAGAATCTTATGAATGCTAGTCTTGCTAGACTAAAGGATTTGGGCGTTGCGGTATTGACAAATTCTAAGATTTTAGAGTGTAAAAAGCATTCTGTCATCATAGAGCAGAATGGAGAGAAAAATGAGATTCCAGCAAACACAATAATATGGACTGCAGGGGTGAAAGGTAATGAAGTTATAGCGAATTCTCCGTTCTTTAAAAGTGGTAGAAGCAAGGTAGAAGTAAATGAGTGGCTACAACCAATCAACCAAGATGTAGATAACTATATGAATATGAAAAATATTTTTGTGGTAGGGGATTGTGCCGCGTTAAAAGACCCAGCAACGCATAGATTCTATCCTCCAACAGCACAGCTTTCCACCAGAATGGGTAAGTATATGGCAGATACCTTTGAGATGATACTGCATTCTCAAGATGCTAGTGAGATTGACATTAATAATTTGCCAAAATTTGAGTTTCAATCGCAGGGTAGTATATGCTCGATAGGTAGCGGATACGCGATTGGCGTTGTGAATCAAAAAGAGGTAAAAGGCTTTATCGCAAACACACTAAAATGGGCAATAGAATCTAAATGGAACTACGAATTAAGCGGATTTTCTGGAATCTTTAAGGAAGATTGATTTTTATTTTTAGATCTTTGATGGTCTAAATTTCAGAAATACACAATAATATTCTTAGACAGATTCTCATAATAATGAGTAATATAAAAATATAACAACAAAAATAATAATATTATAGAATCTAACATTTCAAATAACACAATAAAAGGTAGATAATGGATAAAAAGAAAATTGTTTTCATCACAGGCACGAGGGCGGATTTCTCCAAAATCAAGTCTTTGATGCAAAAGGTGCAGGATAGTAAAAATTATGAGCTTTATATCTTTGCCACAGGTATGCACCTAAGTAGTCGCTTTGGTCTCACCATAAAAGAGATAGAGAAATGTGGATTTAAAAATATCTATCCATTCATCAATCATGATCGCTACTATCAAAGCGACCATGCCTTAAGTAGCACGATAGATGGATTCTCAAAATACATTCAAGAATACAATCCAGATTTAATAGTCGTGCATGGCGATAGGATAGAGCCTTTGGCTGGGGCAGTCGTGGGAAGTCTTAATAATATCCTAGTTGCACACATAGAGGGCGGCGAAGTCTCTGGCACTATCGATGATAGTCTAAGGCATGCTATCTCTAAGCTTTCTCACATTCATCTAGTCAATGATGATGAGGCAAAGCGGCGTCTAATCCAGCTAGGTGAGGATAGTAAATCTATCTTTGTGATAGGCTCTCCAGACTTAGATATTCTAAATAGTAGCAATGTAGCGCTAAGTGAGGTTAGGAGATATTATGATATAGACTTTGAGCGCTATGGTATCGTCATGTTTCACCCCGTTACCACAGAGTATGAAAGCATGGGGGAGCAGTCGCTAAATCTAGTAAATGCTCTGCTAAAGTCTAATAGAAAGGCAGTCGTAATTTATCCAAATAATGACTTAGGATTTGAGGCTATATTAAAAAGCTATGAGAGATTGGATAGTAATTTTAAGATGTTCCCATCTATCCGCTTTGAGTATTTCATCACTTTGCTAAAGAATGCTGATTTCATCATCGGTAATTCTAGCTGTATTTTGAAAGAGGCAAGATTCTTTAATATCCCCTCTATTCTAGTGGGCAGCAGACAGAGAAATAGAGCGGGGAGTGAAAGTGTGGTAAATGTAGAGGCAGATGAGAAAGAGATACTATCGGCATTAAACAATCTTAAGGTAGTAGATAGTCATATTAGTCTAACGCATAGCAATAGTGCGGAGATATTTTACGAGCTTTTAGAGAGTGGAGTGTTTTTTAGCATTCCTAAGCAAAAGATTTTTTGGGATAGAACATGATAGTAGCACTCATTCCAGCCCGCAGTGGTAGCAAGGGTATCAAGAATAAGAATATGCGTCTTTTAAATGGCAAACCTCTGCTATTTTACACCATACAGGCAGCCAAAATGGCTAGAGATATAGATTTAATCATCGTTAGCAGCGATGGAGATTCCATACTAGAGTATGCTAGAAGTCAAGGCGTTTTAGCACTAAAGCGTCCAGATAGCATATCAGGCGACTTTGCCACGAGCCAAGAAGTCGTGTTACATACTTTAGAGTGTTTAAATGAGGGTGTTTTAGATATTAATGGAGGATATAGCACTTCTTTGGATTATTCTTGCAATCAAGAAAGAAGGGATTCTTCGGGCATTCACCCTCACAATGACAATGCGACATGTAATAACACTAACGTCATGTTGAATGAGTGTGAGACGTCTTTGGATTCTAAGAAATATGCTATGTTGAACGAAAACGATATATCTAATCGTAGTAACACTTGTAATTTCCTTTGTCATTCTGATAATTTTCTTCGTCATTCTGAGCGTAGCGAAGAATCTTTATTGAATCTAGATTCTATAAACTTGTGTCATTCTGAGAGCGAGTCGAAGAATCTAGATTCTTCACCTAGCCTTGCGAATGACAAAATGCCTAAGAATGATTCAGGAGGTCATGTTTCCCCACTTCGTCATGTTGAGCGAAGCGAAACATCTAGGAATCTAGATTCTAAAAACAAAGAGTTTTTGGAAACCAAACAAAATATTTCTAGCATAGAATCCACAAAAGTAGATTCTAACACCTCTCCCTCTAACCACCTCCCGCAAGGTGAGGGGAAATCTTTTTTGGAATCTAGATTCTCTGCGAAATCAAAAAAACAAAGAGCAAATAACAGCACAGCACAAATAGAGGCATTAATCCTTCTTCAGCCAACATCACCTCTAAGAGATTCTAGCGATATTGATAACGCCATAGAGATTTTTAGGAAAGAGAGGGCAGATTCTCTTATGAGCGTTGTGGAATGTGATAATAAGATTCTAAAAGCTTTTATAGAAAATGAAAATGGCACTCTGCGTGGAATCTGCAATGACAGCTATCCATTTATGCCACGACAAAAACTACCAAAAACCTATCTTAGCAATGGCGCGATATATATCATAAAACCGCATTTATTCATAGATAATCCCACATTCCTAAGTGCCAACAATAGCCACTACATCATGCCAAAAGAAAAATCCATAGACATAGATAGTATAGAGGATTTAAAGATTGTGGAATCTATGTTACGTATAAAATGAATGTCATATTGTAAGTAATGCGCAATATGTTAGAAAATGTTTGTCTTGTTATACGTAAAATTATTGCAAACATTCAAACATGCCAATATTAAAAAATTAACCTTAAAAATTACTATACGTAACATAAAAGAGGAAGTGATATTGTTTAAAATACTAAAAACAGCTTTAAATATATATTTAAGAATATGAAATATTTTATGTAGTTTAGATAACTATTTAAATTTTGTATTATATCTTTGTAATAAACTCTTTGTAAAATTATTAGAATGGGAAATTATATTGTTAATAATATCGGCAATGTCATAATACACACTCTCATTCGAATTGTAATATTTTTCTAAATCTAAAAACCCACTTACGCATAATATTAGACAATACCTGATTTCATATCTTCTTTATGTAATATTTTTTGTTCTATATAAAGAAGTCTTTATGTTTCATTCTTTTTCAATCATTTTTAATCCTGTAAATATTTAATACTAACTATTTTATATCGCCTCTATTAATCTTTAGCAAAAATGAAGATTCTTACAAACCATAAAAATATCTCTCTAAAGCACTAACACTCCACAGATATATCTATCCCAACAGGACAGTGGTCGCTTCCCATGATTTCTGGATATATATATGCTTCCTTTAGTGTTGAGATTAGATTATTAGATAATAAAAAATAGTCGATACGCCAACCCGTATTGTTCTGCCTTGCCTTGCCCATATAGCTCCACCATGTGTATGCAAATTCTTTATCTGGATAGAGATGTCTATATGAATCTACAAAGCCACTTTCTAGTAATACGCTCATTTTTTCTCTCTCCTCATCTGTGAATCCTGCATTTCTCCTATTTGTTTTTGGGTTTTTTAAATCAATTTCTTTATGTGCGACATTTAAATCGCCACATACAATTACACCCTTTTTCTCTTTTAGCTGAGATAAAAAAGCACGAAAATCATCTTCCCATTCCTGTCTGTAAGATAATCTTTCTAACTCACGTTTTGAATTTGGCGTATATACATTTACTAGAAAGAATCTTTCATACTCTGCGGTAATGATTCTACCCTCTTTATCATGATGCTCTATTCCCATGTCGTTTTTTACACTTAGTGGCTCTTGCTTTGTTAGTATAATCGTGCCTGAGTATCCCTTTTTTTGTGCTTCATTCCAAAACTCATGATAGCCGTGAAATGAAAAATCGCTTTGATTTTTCTGCATTTTTGATTCCTGAATACAAAAAATATCTGCATCTATGTTATTAAAAAAATCCATAAAGCCCTTACCCATACATGCCCTAAGACCATTTACATTCCATGAAATTAGCTTCATTATGACTCCAAAAATCCAAGTGAAATAAACATATTTTTCAGTAATTTTTCTAATAATTCATACACCTGTAAAAATGCCCTATCTGTGTTTTCATAATATGGGTCTGGGACATCTTCGTTATTTGAAAATTCCCCTAGTTTAAATACTTTCTCTTTATCAAAGCCTAGTGCTAGAATATCCCTTTTATTCTCACTATCCATAGCAATGATTAAATCAAACTCCATATCACTATAAACATTAATACGTCTTGAACGCTGATGTGATATATCTATGCCATTTAGTTTTGCGGCTTTTATGGACTTATCATGTGGAGGATTCCCTACATGATAAGCACTCGTGGCGCATGAGGATATTGTTAGATTCCATTTATTTTCCTCATTCATTCTACTAGCTATGCCCTCTGCTAGTGGAGAGCGACATATATTTCCCTTGCATACAAACAAAATACTTCTAATTTTCATCTATAACCTTTTGCGTTTTTATATAATATCACAATCATGTATAGGAGGACTGCTATGCAAACATCATTTTTTCAGTCTATTTTACAAATATTTTCTGACAATGTGTTTTTGCAAAATGCGATTATAGCGATATTATTAATGGGAATCATATCTGGCATTATAGGTTCTTTGCTAGTTTCAAATAAAATTGTATTTGTAGGCGGGGGCGTTGCACATTGTGCTTATGGTGGCATTGGTGTGGCAATATTTTTTGGACTTCCCATCTTGCTATGCACTACTTTTAGTGGAATCATTGTTGCCCTATGCCTTGCTATTGCTAAAGAAAGACTAAAGGAGCATATAGATACATTTAGTGCAATATTATGGGCGTTTGGAATGTCTATTGGTGTATTACTTATTAATCTATCTAGTAATGCAAATGCGGATATAGAATCTTATTTATTTGGTTCGATTATTAGCGTTGATTGGGAGCTATTAGAAATATTGTTTATTTTTGATATTGTTATTGTGGTGTTTAGTATTGTATATTATAGATATATTGTGAATATAAGCTATGACAATGAGTTTTGTGCCTTGCGTGGCATTAGGGTTAATGTATTAAATATACTAATATTTTTATTTATCGCAGTTGGAATCATACTTAGTATGCAAATCTCTGGTCTTATACTTGTCTTGACGATATTATCCATACCTGCATATATGAGTAGCATGATTGTTAAAACATTAAAATCACAGATGATTTTATCTATGATATTTTCTATATGCTTTATGTTGATAGGATTATATGTATCATATCGGTATAATATTTCGCCAGGTGCGTCTATAACACTCATCGGAGTGTGTTGCATTGTAGTATTGTATGTGTTATTAGGGATTAAAAGATTCTGTAATAGGTAGAAATTATGGATATAAAAGATTTAGATTCAGACATTAGAGCGTTAAAAGAAGAGCTACAAGTCATGCGTAAAACTACAAAAAATACACTTAGATTTGCCTTTGTTATTTGTATTTTTAGTGCATTTCTTGTGGCGTTAAACTTTAGCATATTGCTTACATTAAGCGGTGGCATAGCAGGGGGGGAGAGAAAAATTCACTCACTGCAGATTAGAATGGATAATATAGAAAAGACTATAAAGCAATAACCTTATCTTTTGAGATATTTACTTTTACTTTCAATATCGCAAAAGCTTTCTATAACGCAATCTTTTATGATAAAAATATTATACCCGTCCTCGTATTTATATTTTAATTCAAAATTTTGTGCATCAAGACTTGTTTTCACAATATACATTCCAAGCCCAAAGCCTTGCGAAGTTGGATTTTTCACATTCTTAAAATAGGGTTTAAAATATTGTGTTATATCTAATGTTAGTGGATTCCCCATATTTTTTATTAGCAAATCATGATGCTTTACCTCTATGACTGCTTTAGAATCAACACTATACTTTATCGCATTATCAAGCAGATTCTTAATAATTAGCGCAAAAAGATTGAAATCTGCTTTAATCAAATCATTATTATGTATAAAAGTTATAATATTTTGATTACTAGGGTCTATCATTAGCATTCTCATAGCCTCATTTACCACCTCTGTTAGCAGAATATCCACTTTTTTTAGGCAGTAATTCTTACTAGATAGCTCCTCAATTTTTGCAAACTCATTAATTAATGTATTTAGTCTATCAAACACATCGATTAATCTTGCTTTTTGTTTTTCATCTAGTAGCATTTCTGCAGAGATTCTACCCTTTGTTATGGGTGTTTTTAGTTCGTGCATGATTGAACGTAAAAATAGCGTTCTTGATTGACTAAGAGAATCTAGCTTTGTTACACAGCGATTAAATTCCCGAACAAGCTCTCCTATCTCATCTCTATTCTTTGCACCATACACTAGCTTTTTGAAAATATTACTTCTAGCCATTTCTGTGATTTCATTTTTTATTTTATTTAGCGGTTTTAGTCGTCTCATAAGCGTTATATATACAATGATTAATGTCATGATGCAAATAAAAATAGCAATGTGATATTTCGACCATTTTACACTCACAGAATCTTGATACACAATAATATTTTGCGAGGTTCTAAGAACTATGAAAATATCATTTCCATCTTGTATGATATTGATATTTAATCCACTCATGGTTGGCGATGGAATACTAGCGGCATATTTATCAAGCCACTCCTGCCTTGCAGAGACTTCATGAAAGCTCTCCTCTTCTAAAAAGCTGCGAATCTCTGATAAACTCACATTAAATTGCCGCATTTTACCAATGGCATTAACTATTACATTATACTGCCGAATGCTTTCTATGCTTGGCTGAATCTTTGTAAAAAACAACGCAAAAACCAAGCAACTAATAAACGCAAATAAAAATAGTGTAGTAATCTGAAAAAATATAGAGTTACTTCTCCACATCATTTATATTCCTGTTATTTATTTACAGGATTCTACTAAAACATTTTTATCTCTACATTTGCATTGATATTTTCTAAAATATCATTTTTTATCTCTTCATTATATGCCCCAGCATTTAGTATTACCATAGCATTATTATTATCTTTTAGAATCTTTGGGGAGAAAACATTAAAGGCAGTGCCATAAAGCCTTTTTCCCTGCTTGTTTGGATTATTATCTAAGATTCCTTTTACCTTATTTGTCTGCAGTCCGTGATAGATTAGATATTGACTAAATAGATGTGAGCCAAATAGATAAATATCCTTACTGCTAGATTCAAAAATCCTATTTAACTCACCTATTAGATTCCTAAAATAATCCTGCATTTCTAAAAATAACTTTTTGTTTTTGTCATATTCATTTTTGATTCTAATCTTAGTGCTATCTATGCTGCTATCTTTTATGCAGGAGAAGAAGATGCTGTGGTCTTTGAAATATTGCTTTTCTTGTATTTTAAACTGATGTTTTGCTAGGAGATATTCTATGGCACTTTCTGTAAGTAAAATTGTATGCTCAAAACAGAGGCAATTAACCCATTTATTCTCAAGATATTTTTCTAGGTTTGTGATAGACATTATCATCGTGGGGAAGCGCAACGCCCCCGGGCGGCGGGGGGGGGGGGGGTGGGGAGTAAAGGGAGT
>CASEHV010000031.1 GCA_949287835.1 uncultured Helicobacter sp. | reverse complement strand
ATATAGGTTAATATCTACCATTTTATCGCTTATAAATGTTGCATCAAAGTTCTTTTCACCTATCGCACTTGCTTGCCTGCTTACAAGCAAGGCTTTGTTTTTAGAATCTTGCAAGAAATGCTCAAAGACATCATAAACGGGATACGCCATAAAGGCACGAGATTTGTTTATGTAGTAAGTGTAGCGATAATCAAAGGGGCGGTAATGGCATTTCATAATAAAATTATCTAAATTGTCTTTATTTTCCTTTATGGCTTCTATTGCAGAATCTAGTTTCCAATCCCTTGAATCCTCGCCTATATCATAGATTCTATACAATTCCTCTTTAGGTTTTGTGATGAAATCCTCTAAAAGTTTTTTAAGTGAATCTTTGGAATTATGAAACACGATATTATCCCTCTTAGAGCATATTCCCACACCAGAGATTCTAAACATATCCTTAACACTTATACCCTTGTCGTATTCCTCTCTTAAACTCTCATTTTGTGGGATAAAAAGAAAAAAGGGAGGTTTTGGGTTTAGGCGATTCCAAGGGATAGAATCTAAGCTATTGTCATACAAAAAGTTGTATTTGTCTTTGCGTTTGCCATAGAGGTCATAGTGATAGATTTGGCAATGTGGCTCTTTTGATTCTGTGTCATTGCGAGACTTGCTCTGCAAGTCGTGGCAATCCACACTTTTACTAGATTGCTTCGGTCGCTTCACTCCCTCGCAATGACGGGAGGAGTCCATAGAATGACGGGGCGATTTCACAAAGATATTGATACTCACGCCTTGCATTATATCAAAGACATTATCATCTTTCCCACCCTCTGGCGTGGTTTCCTTTTTGCGCGTATTACCATGCAAGTCAAGGATATAAAGTCTATCAAAGGTCTGCATGAGATGATAACGCATACCGCGAAAAGTCGGGTTGTCTAAAAAGCCATTATTAGAGATGAAGGCAAAGATTCCAGCTTCTTGACTTTCTATCTTTCTCTCTGCAAAGCGGATAAATTTCACATAATCGTCCAGCAACATCTTGGGATTCTTTTCCCTGTATAGCTGACCATGTCGTATGAGCACTGTGGTGCTACCTGGGCTTTCCATAGGTTCTTTATATGCTACATGCACCTCTTTCTTAAAGCTACTTTGATTACTAGAGGCTCCTCTATAAGGTGGATTCCCCGTAATGATAAGAATCTTGGAATTTTTAATCGCATGAGCCGACTCTGCTTCTTTTTGAAACTCGATAAAGAGGGATTGTATCGCTGGTTTATCCTCTAGGGTATTTGTGAGAAATACATTGAATCTCTCATCACTTTTTAGCTCATACTCAAAGCTATCTCGTAGCGATAGGGCTAGATTCAGATGTGCGATGACATAGGGAGCTATCATGATTTCAAAGCCGTTAAAATTCCTTATGAGATTATCCATCTCGTATTTGGCAAATTTTATATTCGTATCCTGCATTGCCTTGTAGAATGCCTGAAGTAGAAATGAGCCTGTACCTGTGGCAAAGTCTAGGAGGGTTATATCATTATTTTTCTTTGCCTCACTCAAGCCTGCCTCATATCTAAAATGCTTCCTTAATATAGAATCTATGGAGTTAATAATAAAATTCACAATGCTATCGGGAGTATAATACACGCCTCGCTCTTTTCGCAATCTGGGATTATATGCCTCGATGAAATACTCGTAGAAATATATAAAAGGATTGATATTTACCCTATCCTTATCCTCGATGTTATTTTCCTGTGAAAACTTACTATATTTATTTAGCTCTAGTATTAAGGTAGCGGAATCTATGTGATTGATGACTCTAATGATATGCTCTATTAGCCATTTTAGATTACTAAATCGCTCTAATTTTTTTAGCTCATTGGCTATAGCATTGATGATGGCAAAGCAGTTTGGTATGAATTTTGTAATATTTGTAGTGTCAATGTCCTCGCTCAATCCTTTCCTATCTTTCTCTATCTTTCCTAACAGCAGGGCATATATGAGAGTCTGAGAGAAATTATCTGCAAAGTCCTCAAAGCTTAAATCCTCGTAAATGCCCTTTTTGAAATTCTCGTATAAATTATTAATGTATTCATTTACTATCGTGCCGCTCTCATCTCTCTGCCCTAGCACTAAAAGCTCATCTTTTAGACTTGAGGCTGGGAGGGCTAGGGCTTTGGCAAAAGCTTTAGCGTCATTTATGGATTCTGGAGTTTTGGTAAAAAAGAGTGCAAAAAGCTCTTTTAGATTCTTAGTGTCTTTAGAATCTATTTTTGGTTTTTTCTTGGATTTTAAGTCATTTTTGCTACATAGTGTTACGGATTTTTCTACCTTTATTTTTTCCTCTTCCTTTGTGAGAAGATAAAAATTAAGATAATCAGTTAATATGATATTATTGCTAATGTTGAAATATTTTTCTATCTGTGCCTTGTTTTTCTTATTTTCCATAAACAGCTTATAGCCCTCAGAGATTAGACCTACGCGTTTATTCTCCACAAGTCCTAGCGTTAGAGAATCTTTTATTACCGAAAAGTCTGGCGTGCCGTAGTTTTCATTATTTGCTTGATTGCTATACTCTTTTTCAGTTATTATTCTCACATTAGAATCAATATCTTCTTTCATACTTGATAATAAATACTCAAGTGCGGGGCGGTGCATTAACTCGCTTTCACCATGTGGCAAATTCTCTTTAATTTTTCCTAGATACTCATCTATCTCAAACATTACTTTCTCTCTAGCATATTTAAGAGAAAATATTAACATAACACATTGAAAAAGGAAGTGCTGTGATAAGGAAAAATGAGAGGCTAAAACTAGATGGCTTAACACTGCTAAATGCTATGGAATCTAGCAGTGTAAATCTCTGCTTTTTTGACCCTCAGTATCGCGGCGTGCTAGATAAAATGCGATATGGCAATGAGGGCTCTAGGCAGAGGGTGCGTAGCGAGTTGGCACAGATGAGTGAGGAGGTGATAGTGCAGTTTATAGCGCAGATAGATAGAGTGCTAAAACCTAGCTGCTATCTCATGCTTTGGATTGATAAGTTTCATCTCTGCGAGGGGGTATCATCGTGGCTAGATTCTACAAGCCTTAGAATCGTGGATTTAATCACATGGGATAAGGGCAAAATGGGCATGGGCTATCGGACTAGAAAGCAGAGTGAATATCTTTTAATCATACAAAAGAAGCCAATAAAAGCTAAAAATACATGGAAAATACATAATATCCGCGATGTATGGCAGGAAAAAATAGACAAAGAGATTCTAAAAATCCACCCACATAGCAAGCCAAAGGGGCTACAAAGTATCCTCATAGAATCTTGCACAGCAAAAGGGGAGCTAGTGCTAGACCCAGCGGCAGGGAGCTTTAGCGTCTTTGAGTGCTGCAGGATTTTGGGCAGGGATTTTATCGGAGCAGATTTAAGGGGGTAGAGGTGTGAGGGAATATAAAAATATATCATCTGCCTTTAGCACACTTGAGGTTTTAATTTCCCTATTAATACTAAGCATCATAGCTAGTTTTGCCCTAAAGCCAAATATAGAGGAGCATATCGCTATAAGGAAAGCAGCAATGGCATTGCAGCTATTACAGACGCAACTAAACGAGGCGGCTTATTATTCATTCCTTAGTAAAACAGCGATTAAACAAGATATGTTATTAGATATTATGAAAAATTCCCAGTTTCAAGATAAGCATATCTCTTTAATATTGCGAAGAAATACCTATATTCTTAGAATCAACAATAAACAACTAAGGCTAGATATACGGCAAAATAGCAATGGGACATACACAATTGGCTGTAATCCCAGTCAAATACTATGCAGAAAGATATATCACAGAAAGCATAATAAATAACTACAAAAATGTTTCTAAATATCTAGCAATCCAAGCAGTGCATTTTTATAAATTTCTAAATCACTCTGTGAGTAAGATTCAAAGCGCGTTACAAGCACGGGGGTGGTATTACTTGCCCGCACAAGTCCCCAGCCATTCTCAAATATAACACGCACACCATCTATGTCAATAATATTTTTTATCACAGGAAAGCTAGAATCTACACTCTTTAATTTTTCTTTTAGATTCTCTATAATGGCAAATTTACTCTCCTCAGACACAGATATTTTTTCCTCATCTGTGCTATATGTCTTTGGTAGGGATAGAATCTGCTCCTCTAGCGGGGCTATGGCATTATCTAACCCATTTCCCTGCTTGTATATCATCTCTAAGATTCTAAGTGAGGCATAGATAGCATCATCATAGCCAAAGTAGCGGTCGTTGAAAAAGATATGCCCACTCATCTCACAGGCTAAATCTGCGTTTAGCTCCTTTAATTTCACTTTTAGATTGCTATGCCCTGTCTTATACATGTATGCCTTGCCAAATTTATTAATCTCATCATACATGATTTGAGAGCATTTAACCTCGCCTATGACTAGCGGATTCTGCTTTCTTGTCGCTATATCTTTGGCAAATAGAATTGCTAACTCATCGCCCTTAAAATTATGAGTTCGCGATAGTAGCGCCACTCTGTCGGCATCACCATCATAGGCAATGCCGATATTTATATTTTTAGAATCTAGTACATTCTTTAAATCCGCTAGATTTTTCTCCTCGCTTGGGTCTGGGTGATGATTGGGAAATGTACCATCGGGATTAAAATATAGTCTCTCTGCCTTTATATTAAGCCGACTTAAAATCTCATCTAATGCCACGCCTGCCACGCCATTCCCGCAGTCAAATGCTACACTCTCTTTGAGATTTGAGAGAAAACTAAATTCCTTACACATAAAATCAATATAGCTTTTAAGCACGTCTAGTTTTTTTGTCTCTATTTTAGAATCTAGATTCTGCTTGGAATCCAAAGATGTTTCGCTACCGCTCAACATGACGGAGGAAGTGTTATTATGAAACAATTCGTCATTCTGAGCCAAACGCGAAGAATCTTTAGAATCTAGCTCTAATAATTTCTTTGCTAACATCTGTATATCACTGCCATAGAAAGGCTGCTTGTTTATCGTGATTTTAAAGCCATTATATTGCGGTGGATTATGAGAGCCTGTTATCATCACAGAGCTTTTAATATCTGTATTAAAAACGCAAAAATATGCCACAGGCGTGGGAATTAATCCCAAATTATACACCTCTATATTTGCCAAAGCAAAGCCACTTGATAGCCACTCAAAAAGCGTAGGGCTATGCGTCCTAGCATCATATCCTATAGCTACTTTATTGTCATATTTACTAGCCTCAAGCCCTAAAAGATAGCCGATTTTTACAACAACCTCTTGATTTAAATCCTCTTGAAATATACCTCTAATATCATATTCTCTAAAAATTGACATGGTTTTCCTTAATTATAACTCTCACAGCTCCACCGCAGCCTTGCACTCTGCACACACTAATGTATTTTCCTTACTCTTATGCCTACACATCACAGAGCCACAGGAATCACAGATTCTATCCGTTGGCACCAGATTGCTTGTAAATTTACATTTAGGATAATTTGAGCAGCCATAAAAGATTCCGCGCCTAGAGCTTCTCTCCATAATCTCACCCCCGCATTTAGGGCATTTTATGCCAAGTGTTTTAGGCTTATTTAGTGGCTTTGCATTCTTGCATTTCGGATATGCACTACATGCCAAAAATTTCCCTCTCTTACTCATCTTTACCTGCATGGCAGCACCACATTTCTCACATATCTCATTTGTCTCATCGCTATCATCGCGTTTAATGTATTTGCAAGTAGGATAGTTAGAGCAGGATATAAACTCGCCATATCGCCCATTTCGTATCACAAGCTCCCCGCCGCACTCAGGGCAGAACTCGCCCGTGGGCGTGGTGGTTTTCTGCGATTGTATCTGTTTTTTGCCATCAGCTATTTTCTGCATAAATGGCTCATAAAAATCCCATAGCACATTTTCCCAATCTAGCTTACTTGCCGCTATATCATCTAGCTTATCCTCCAAAGAGGCACTAAAACCGCTATCTACAATCTCGTTAAAATTCCCCTCTAGCATCTCGATGACGCTAAAGGCAATATCTTGCACCACAAGTTTCTTGCCCTCAAGTGCGACATAGTTCCTATCCACAAGTAACCGAATGGTAGGCGCATACGTGCTAGGTCTGCCTATGCCTAAACTCTCTAGCTCCTTTACAAGTCCAGCCTCAGAGTAATGCGGGGGCGGCTCTGTGCTTTTTGCCACATCGCTAATCTCGCTAAAAACCACCGCACTACCCTCACTTAGCTTTGGCAGTAATCTATCCTTATCATCATTGCCTAAAATCTCGTAGAATCCGCTAAAAATTAGCCTTTTCCCCGTGATTTTAAATTCCGCTCTGCCATTCTTACAAAGCACACTCACATTCTCGTTTTCATATATGGCGTCCTTCATCTGAGAGGCTACAAAGCGATTAAAGATAAGGGTATATAACTTTAGCTCATCTGGCTTTAAAAACGACTTTGCAATGCTAGGATTAAAGGCTAGATTCGTAGGGCGAATTGCCTCATGTGCCTCTTGGGCGGATTTCTGCTTAGTAGCATAAGCTTTTGGTTTATCTGGTAAATATTCTTCCCCAAAGTCTTTTAATATAAACTCACGAACGCTATCAAGTGCTTCCTTTGCAATATTTAGACTATCTGTCCTCATGTAGGTAATCACACCTGCAAGACCATTATTTGTCATCACGCCCTCGTATAGATTCTGTGCTATCTGCATGGTCTTTGTAGGGGAAAATCCTAACGAACTAGAGCTTGACTGCTGGAGCGTTGAAGTCATAAATGGCGGGGGACTTTTCACTACCCTTTGCTTTTTGGTTATAGAATCTATATGAAAACTCTGCGATGATAGATATGATAGAATCTCATCTACCTCTGCCCTATCCTTTAGCGATAGTTTCTCTATCTTTTTATCTCCAAATCGCACTAAATCAAAGACTAAATGGCTATTTTCATCATTTTCATCTATTTTCATAAGTGCATTGATAAGAAAATAATCCTCTGGCACAAATACCCTAATCTCACGTTCCCTATCGACTAGAATCTTAAGCGCACTAGACTGCACCCTGCCTGCACTAAGACCGCGACTAATCTTTTGTGAGATAAGAGAGCTTAGTTTATAGCCCACAATCCTATCTAGGAGGCGGCGCGCCTGCTGGGCATTAACCCTATCCATATCGATGCGGCGCGGATTCTCTAGTGAATGGGTAATCGCACTCTTTGTAATCTCATGAAAGACGATTCTAGGAAAGTCCTTAATATTCCCTGAGAGTGCCTCGATGATATGGAATCCAATAGCCTCCCCCTCTCTATCCTCATCGGTGGCTATGTAGGTTGTTTTTGCGTTTTTATGAAGTGTGCGAATATGCTCTACCACATCTTTATTCTTTGCAGAAATGTCATATTTTGGTATGAAATGCTTGTCTTTTACGGTGATTCCAAAAGCTTTTTCTGGTAGGTCGCGTATATGCCCCTTTGATGCGATGACTTCATAGTCGCTACCCAAAAAGTTTTTAATCGTCTTTGCTTTCGCTGGAGATTCTACAATGATGAGATTGTGCTTCTTGGCTACCTTTTTGCTAGTTTTTGCTGCTTTAGTGCTAGTAGCTTTTCTGGAAGTCGCCATTCATTCCCTTTATTTTTTTAACTATTCTAACATATATTTTTAATCAATAGCAATATTTCTAAATATGTGTTTTATCCAAAAACCCCCTTGCCTCTTTTAAAATATCCTCGTCATCTAGGAGATTAAAGAAATTAAAGCTATTGCCACTCTGCACTCTGCCATCTAACAAATCCCCGCTGTTTCTATATCGCAAGTCAAGCTCGGCTATATCAAATCCGCTAGAAGTCGCACAAAAGTCACTCAATCGCTTACTATCTCTCATTTTGGTATAAAGATAGCAGTAGCCCTTTAATCCATTCCTACTTACGCGACCCCTTAGCTGATGCAGTGTCGCAAAGCCTAGTCGCTCTGCTCCTGAGATGACAATCGTGGTTAGATTTGGAATTGAGATTCCAACCTCTATCATGGTCGTAGAAAGTAAAATAGCCCCACTAGAATTCGCAAAACTAGCTAGCACCTCCTCCTTTGCCTTGTCCCTGCCATGCGTTACAAATACGCTCTCAAAGCGACTCTCCCAATATGCCCTAGCCTGCTCTAGCGAGGCATATTTGATTCTATTATCCCTGCCATCTTTTGACTCCTCTATAAGCGGATAGATGATTGCCACTTGATTGCCTTGCGATATTTCGCTTTTGATATGCTCTAGCAGTGCTGGGAAGTCATAATCATTTATGACAATGCTTGTTATATCCTTGTGAAATGGCATTTGTTTAATGAATGAAAAGTTTATGAAATTACTCTCTATCATTGCCATTGTGCGTGGTATTGGCGTGGCGGAGAGCTGGATATTATGCGGCTTTTTTGTGCTGTGCTGTGCTTTGGAGTCTTGTTTTTTGCAATCTGGAGATGTTGGATTCTTTTTGGATTTCTGTGCTTTTGTGGATTCTGTGTTTTGTTTGGAATCTAAAGTTATTTCGCTTTTGTGAGATGTTTTACTACCGTGAGATATTTCGCTAACGCTCAACATGACGGGATTGCTATCATTATGATGTGTGCTATCATTTTGGGATTCTAAATTCGTCATTCTGAGCGAAAGCGAAGAATCTTTAGAATCTTGTTTTGATTTTATAGATGTTTCGCTATCGCTCAACATGACGAGAGAATTGTCATTCCGAAATAATTCGTCATTCTGAGCCAAAGGCGAAGAATCTTTAGAATCTAGATTCTGCAAAGATGTTTCGCTATCGCTCAACATGACTTCTTTTTGCAATTCAAAAGATATTTCTGTCTTACTCCTAAACATGGCAGACTCTAAATCGCCATTTTTACCTAACATAGCAGGAGATTCAAAATCTAGTAAATCCTCCATAGTAGAAACAGATTCACAAAAATCTAGCGTGTCTAAAAAAGAAAATAGATTCTCATCAAAAAAGCTTAAATTTTCCGCAAGACTAGAGCTAAAAGTGCTTTCTGATAATTCGCCGCCCTCATCTTGTGCCATTTTCTCTAGCTCTTTTCTAGCATTTGTGCCGAAGCGGTGCTGCTCATCTGTCATCACAAGGGCAAAGCGGCTAAAATCTGTCTTCAAAAATAATAACGCCTGCGTGCCGATGAGGAAATCCGCATTCTCTATATCGCCTAATATTCCACTTGAAAGCACACATACCACACGCACAAATGAGGGCAGAAACTTTAGCGCCTCATTATAAATCTGACGTGCCAAAATCGTGGTAGGCAGCATAAGGATTGAGCGATACGGATAGGCAATCATGACGCTAGATAGAATCACCATAGTCTTGCCACAGCCCACATCACCCATGACTATGCGTCTCGCCGCACTCTCACCTGCTAAATCTTTCCTAATATCATCTATCGCATTTAGTTGGTCATCTGTTAGTTTAAAGGGCAGAGAGTTTATAAAAAACTCCAAATACTCCCCGCTGCACTGAAACTTAGAATCAAACTCCACCCTCTTGCGTCTTAAGCGATACATATAAAGCAAAATCTCGCAAAATTTCAATGCCTTTATGTGCGTTGGAGGTAGAGAATTATATTTACGATAAAGTTTGTAAAACTCAAGGGAGGGAAAAAAAATATCGATTAGAGATTCTAAATAAGTCTTTGGAAGGTTAAGTGAAAGTAGAGATTCCATTGTGATATGTGTATATATTGAAGTTTTTTTTATGCCTTTTTTGAATTTTGGTAACACTTCACCTACATTTGTAATAACTTTTGGATTCACTATCTCTATGCCTTGCGGTTTTACATCAACCCTGCCTGCTATAAAGAGCGTTAACTTTGGCTTGTAGATGGCATAATGATACTGCCTTGCATTGAAAATCACGACTTTTATGTCAATATTAAAATGCTTTGAAAATGCGACTACAAACATTATATTATTTATAAAACGAGATGAGACAACCTCAATCTCAAGTGCACCTGATGCCCCGTTATCAAGAGATTCTAATAAATGGGTAGATTCGTAACCACGAGGGATATTATCTAGGCAGAATGATAGCAGTGAGAACATTATCTAGCTATAAAGCCACTAATGGAAGCATCGCTAAGAACAGGCTCAAACTCGATAAACTCATATCGCGCCACATCATGAATGCAAAATGGGTCATTACTAGCAAAGCTCTGTGCCTCACTCATAGAGGCAAAGGCAGCGATGATTAGCCCCCCTGTTTTTGGAATCATAGGGCCTGAAGCAAGTAGCAACTTCTTATCATAGCCCTCCTTTTTTAGATACTCTCTATGTGAGGATAGCACTTTCTCTACCTCGCTAAAAGGCTTTGTGTAATGGACTTTGCATATAAATAAAGACATATTATTCCTTTCTAAAATGGTTTTAATACAACTAAAATTACAATTATTAGCATAAAAATTGTGGGAATCTCATTAAAGATTCTAAAAAACTTCGCACTTCTGCACTGCGAGACTAAGAGCTTTTTTCTAAAATGCCCACATGCAAAGTGAAATATCATCATAAAGATTACAAACATCATCTTGGCATGTATCCAGCCGCCGCTTTTAAAGATTCCGGGTAAAGAGAGCGTTAGCAATGAGCCACTCACAAGGACGGCAATCATAGCAGGATAGCAGATGCAGTAATACAGCTTTTTTTCTTGAATCTCAACTATACTACAATAAGACTTATTATCATAGTGCATAGAGTGATAAACAAAAAGACGTGGTAAATAGAATAATCCAGCAAGCCATACAATGATAGATATGATATGAAATGCCTTGAAGTAATCGGTGTATAGATAATATTCCATGCGAACTCCAGATTGTGGGATATGGGGGGGGAGCAGATAAGAATCTGCGTTAAAAATTAAGGTTAAGATTCTAGATTCTATTTATCATCTGAAGAATATAGAATGTAAAGCAGTGCTTTAAAAATATTTAAAATGTCTAAATATAAGCTTATAGCGGCAATGATTGGATTATCATATCTGCCTTTAACGATGTTTTGAGTATCATAGGCTATATATAGACTAAATACAACTACAACGATACAAGACAAAGCAAATGACCCCATAGAGCTTTTAAACACAAAAGCATTCAAAAGACCAAATACAAATATAACAAGTGCAGACCAGAACAACACCACACCCAGGTTACCCAAGTCTCTAGTAGTCTTAAGCGCATAAATACTCATGATTCCAAAAATAATGGTAGTCATCGCTACTGCCTGTGCTATGAGTCCGGTATTTTTAATTGCTACAACTGCTAATAGTGGCACTAAGGATAGACCGCTAATAAACGAAAATGCTGCAAATACTGCAAGATTTACGCCGGGTTTATTTTGCACAAATCCTAGTGCAAAAATTAACCCCAACTCTATAAACAACAACGGAACCCTATACTGAAATACAGCAGCGGGGTTATACCAACCTACCATAACACCAATGAAAGCTAACAATAAGCTACCCGCAAGAAACTTATAGGTAGTCTTGACAAAATTCACTAACGCCGTGTCGCTACGAGTATAGCCTGATTCCATTTCACGAGAATAATTCCTATCATATATTCCCATAATCTTCTCCTTTGGTAAAAATATGCGAGATTCTAACTAAAAAGCATTAACAAAAGCTAATAAAACTAATGTTTCCTAAGATAATAAAAGGCATGACATAAAAATGAAAGCATAAGCGTAGTCATTAGTATTTTAAAGACAAGGACACTTTGTTTATGCACTAAATCAAAGCTTTCATCTGCAAGATTTTCTTGATTTAATAAAAATGGTGAATAATAAAATACAAATAAAAGAATGCAGACTATATTGATTATAAGTAATATAAGACATGGTATGCGATAGCTTGACTTTGCAAAAACACAAACAATCTCATATATTATCATCACAATCATCAATGCAAGTAAAACATAATTTAGTCTTGAAAATATATTTCCCATTACAAGACCACTTTCTGCGTTACTTATACCAAGCCCTAGTATGCTATCCATATTAAAAATAACTGGCGCACTAAGTGCTCCTGTGGCAATGATAGCACCTGCAGAGATTCCAAGAACTAAAAGATAAAACGCCCTAGATATATCCAAAATCCTAGTCATAGTAGCAGCCTTTGTTTTTAGCAATGATAGCACTCAATAAACATATAAAACTAAACAAACTTAAGATAGAATCCACTCCTTACTAAAATATTTGGAATCTATATGAAACTAATTGATATTAATATGATAAGAGAGGCGTCAAAGAGGCTAGATGGCATAGTGGTAAATCACCCATTATCGTTTGCCCCTCGCATTAGCAAGGTAGCAAATACACAGGTCTTTTTAAAGAAAGAGAATCTGCAACTAACAGGAGCCTTTAAAATTAGAGGAGCATTTAATAAAATCTCTTCTTTGATGGAGCAGGATAGAAAAAATGGCACGAATGTATTATCAAAAGGCGTTATATGTGCTAGTGCTGGGAATCACGCACAAGGGGTAGCTTATTGTGCTAATCATTTTAAGATTAAGGCAGTCATTGTTATGCCGGAGGCTACACCGCTTTTAAAGGTTAGTGGCACTAGGGATATGGGTGCTGAGGTTGTGCTTGTAGGGAATAATTATGATGAATCTTATGCACATGCACTAAAACTTGCAAAAGAAAGAGAACTGACTTTTATACACCCATTTGCAGATAAAGAAGTAATGGCAGGACAGGGTAGCATTGCATTAGAGATGATAGAGGATAGGCATCTTGACATGGTAGTGGTCCCTGCAGGTGGCGGAGGTCTTATTAGTGGTATTGCTAGTGCTTACAAGGCTTTAAGTCCTAAGACAAAGATTGTAGGTGTAAATGCAAAGGGGGCAAATGCGCTTCTGAAAAGCTTTAATGCAAAAGAGATTCTAAACTCCAAATCAGTGCGAACAATAGCAGATGGCATAGCCGTTAGAGATGTAAATGAAGGGGTATTTGAATGTATATTAGATGGCGTGGATTATATGGTGGAGGTAGATGAGGAAGAGATTGCTAGTGCTATTTTATTTTTATTAGAATCCCAAAAGCTAGTGGTAGAGGGCGCTGGGGCAGTTAGCGTTGCGGCACTCTTGCATCACAAGATAGATGTAAATCCACAGATGAGTGTCGGAGCAATCCTTAGCGGTGGAAATATAGATGTAACCATGCTAAATATGATTATAGAAAAGGGATTATTTAAATCTGATAGGAAAATGAAAATAGAAGTTGTCCTCATAGATAAGCCGGGTAGTCTGCAAAATCTTAGCAATGTGCTAACAAAAGTAGGTGCAAATATCGTTCAAATTAGCTATGATAGAACGCCAACTAGCCTAGAGTATGGAGATGTGCTAATCACTATGTCCCTAGAGATTAAGGGCAGAGAACATAAGAATCTTGTGCTAGAAAGTCTAGTTAATGGCGGATATGAGTTTAGACAATTACCTTAGATTATAAAGGAGTATTTTATGGATGTGTTATACTCACCGTGGCGAAGCGATTATTTTATAAACGATAATAGCACAGAGTGCGTATTTTGCGATATTTCAAAGCATAATAGAGATGAGGAGAATTTTGTTTTTTACAGAGATTCTATATGTTTTGCTGTTATGAATCGTTATCCATATAACCCCGGGCATTTCATGATAATCTCTCATAGACATGTAGATTCCCCTACCCTACTAGAACTAGATGAGTGGATACATATTAATAAGCTATCTCATAAGTGCATTGCCATATTGGAATCCTACGGTGCAGAGGGCATAAACATGGGCATTAATATCAAAAAAGCAGCGGGTGCAGGCATACCAAGACATTTACATATACATTTCGTGCCACGATATATTGGAGATACAAACTTTATAACCACTATCGGAGAGAATAGAGTATATGGGGTAGATTTTGTCAAAATTTTTGATAGAATCAAGTCTCTTGCAAAAGATATTTTATATCGCTAAATGCAGTTGTGGATTATTATATGAGGAATTATTTTTTAGCTTTTTGTTTGTTTGGTATTTTACATGCAAATCAATATGACTATTTACTATTTAGCAATGTAGCAAGTGATGTAGAAAGTGGCTTAAAATTGCAAGCAGATGTAAATGCGGTACTAATGAATACAACACCTCTTCACTATGCGGTTATGAATAATAATCTGCAAACTGCCTATATGCTACTAGACAATGGTGCAAATGTGAATGCAAAAATAAATGGGCTAACACCGCTTCATATCGCATGTCAAGTAGGCAATGTAGCTATGGTTAGACTACTGCTAAATGCTGGAGCAGATGTGAATGCAAAAGATTCTCAGTATGGCAATACACCACTTCACTACGCCGCACTAACTGCAAATGCGCAAATCCTAAATATTCTTACCTTAAGTAAGGCAAATACAAAAGCAGAAAATAACATGGGACTTACCCCATCGCAGATTTTGGTAAGGAATATAACGATTCCGCCGCTAGTCATAGAGGACTCAAATCTTGCCGTTAGTGCAAGTGCCTTTAAAACACAAAATGGCATGGTAGCCTTTAGTGTTAGGAATCTCACCAATAGACCACTTAGAATCTTTTACATGCGTTTATATGTAAATGGCGTGTTATTTGGAGAATTTAATAGAATCATTGATATTCCCGCTGGCACAGCCATTAGTAATTCAAACACAATGCTAGTATCACCTAATATCATATACGCACTAAAACCAGATGATAACGGAGTCCTAAATATAAAGGCAGGTTTTAGCATAGGATACAATGCGGAGGGAATAAATCAAGAGGTTTTTAATAGCAATCAACTCGCAATGAAACTATGGAATCTACCAAATGAGAATAAAAACAATACAAAGAAATAGCACTTAAATCGTAATGTTGTGTGCATGACTAATATTTTATATTCATCATTCCAAAAAATAAAAATAGATTCTAAAGGTCAAAACCCACATCAATCAAAATCACGTTAAAATACACACAAAAATAACAGAGCAAGAGCATCATGAAGTTTAGTTTTTTTACGCTTTTCCCAGAGATAATAGAGCCATATTTTAAGACTAGCATTATGGGTAATGCGATGAAAAATGGAATTTTAGAGATTGAGACTTTCAATATTCGTAGTTTCTCAGAAAATAAGCACAAGAGAGTAGATGATATGCTAATAGGTGGCGGCGCAGGTATGCTGCTAGAGCCATATACCCTACACAAAGCACTTTGTAATTTAGATAGTAGAATTATCTTTCTTAGCCCATGTGGTGCGTCTTTTAAACAAAGAGATTCTAAGCGGCTTAGTAAATATAGTCATCTTAGCTTTGTGTGCGGTCGTTATGAAGGCTTTGATGAACGCATCATCGAGCTTTATGCAAGTGAGATTTTTAGCATAGGTGATTTTGTGTTAAGCGGCGGGGAGTTAGCTGCGCTTTGTATGGCAGATTCTATAGCTAGAAATATAGAGGGTGTGCTTGGAAATAGCGATTCGCTTTGCAATGAGAGCTTTGAATCCTCCTTGCTGGAGGCGCCAAATTTTACGAAATCTAAACATTTTGATAAAATTTTTGCTAATATTGCACCCACTTCGCAGTATTTAAGCGGAAATCACGCTATAATATCGGATTTAAAATTTCGTATGTCTAAGATGAAGACGCAGTATTTTAGACCAGATTTATTTGATGAGAGGAAATCATGAGAAATAGATATATAGAGGCTTTTGAGAAATCACAAATTGAGAGTGCGCTTAATGGCAGAGAGATTCCGAGTTTTAAGGCTGGGGATACGCTTAGAGTTGGCATTAAGATTAAAGAGGGTGATAAAAGTCGTGTGCAGAATTTCGAGGGCGTCTGCATAGCTGTACGTGGAAGCGGCGTTGGAAAAACATTTACTGTTAGAAAGATTGGCGCAAATAATGTAGGCGTGGAGAAAATTTTCCCATTATATAGCGATGCACTGGATAAAATCGAGGTGCTAAGAATCGGTCGTGTTAGACGTGCCAAACTTTACTATCTAAGAGGCAGAAGAGGTAAGGCTGCTAGGATAAAAGAGCTAAGAAAAGATTTGAATAAAAAGAGTTCTTAGGTTTGTGAATCTTAAAATATGCTAACGTGGCGACATTATCCTTTCTTGGTTTTGTTGCGATTTCTTGATGTTAAGTCGAATTGTTTTCGGAGTGTTTTATGAGTAGTGAAAAAGTGCAGGTCAATGAAAGCGGCGATAATATTTCAGCTGGCACGATAGAAAATAACGGGGCATATGATAGCCATAAAGCCGATAGTAGAAAAACAAGGGTGATTAGTGCCATTGTAATGCTTGTAATATTAGCGGTGATACTAATCATTGATGACTTTACCGTTACGTGGGTGGCTATGGGTGTTGTATATGTCATGGCTTTTATAGAATCTCTAAAGTTTTATAATGCTAGATTCTCTTTCTCCTCTGCACTGCTTATGTTATTGCTGTGGATTGGCATGTATATTAGCAAAGATGGCTCACTTGGTATTGCACTAGGTATTCTTTCTCTCTCTACGTTGTATGTTATAATTGGCTCTGATGGGGGTAGAGATTTTTCTTCAATCTTTCCTTTTATATATCCCACCCTGCCTTTCGTGGTGTTATTTGATATTTATGTAAGTAGCATTTGGTATTTGATATGGCTGCTTGTCGTGGTGTCTTTAGCAGATATTTTTGCATACTATGGTGGAAAAAGATTTGGCAAAAGAAAGTTGTCATTAAAATCCCCGGGTAAAACATGGGAGGGCGTTATATGCGGTCTGATTCCTAGTGTTATAATAGGCGGCATTAGTGGCATAGAGATTTTTGGTAGTTTTACTTGTGCATTACTATCTAGCCTAGTAATAGTAATATTTTCTATCATCGGCGATTTATTTGAAAGTTCTCTGAAAAGACGTATAGAAGTAAAAGATTCTGGCAACATAATACCCGGTCATGGTGGAATCTTAGATAGGATAGACGCCATTTTATTTGGTGCAGTAGGTATGATTCTAATATTATCCATTGTGTAGTTAAATTTTATTGTGAAAAGTATGTGTAATAGTCTTTGAACTTTGATATACTTTTTTAAAGGATTTAGGATTTTATGATGGATAAACAAACTTCGCACAACAAAGCCCAGATTCCACAAGAGTTGCAAGATAGGTTAGAGCGAGTTTGCAGAGGGGATTTAGAGGGGCATATATTCTTTACGGCAAGGAAGGCAAAGGTGTTTTCCATTAATGTGCTAAAGGAGTTTAATATCGGCTTTGAGCAAGTGGGAGTGCTACATATACTAAAGATTGCAGGGGGTCTTAATATCAATCAATTAGCCCTAATCATGCACAAGGATAGAGGCACGGTTAGTCGCTGTGTGGAATCTTTATGCAAAAAAAATTATGTAAAAAAGATTCGCCACGCAGATGATAAACGCATTTTCCTAGCTTCTCTTACCAGCGATGGCGAGGCATTTTTAGATATGCTATTCATTCATTTTCAACGCATCTCTACCCCGCTTAGTAAGATTCTATCCCAAGATGAGGTGCAAAGCTTTCATACGCTTTTAGACAAGGTATGTAGGCATTATGATAGCGTCATTAGTCAGATACAAAAAAGCATAAAAAACCATGATTAAGCTTTTTTTAGTAATCTTTCTTGCGACTTTTGCCCTCTCAAAGCCTCTTGCAGTAAAAACCACCCCCATTAAAAAAGGCTCATTAGAAAAACAAAGTGTCTTTGTAGGGTCTCTAAACTATAAAGAAAGCTCAAAGGTTGCAAGTCAGCAGAGTGGCGTGGTGGCTAGAGTGCATTTCAATATCGGCGATAGAGTGAAGAAAAATCAGATTCTAGTAACGCTTGATTCTAATATTTTGCAAAAAGAAAGCGAAGTAAAGTTGGCAAAACTACAGGAGGCAAAATATCAAGCACAAAAGATTCAAAACGAGCTAAGTCGTTATAAGAATCTGCTAGATTCCCAATCCATAGCCCTCCAGCAGTATGAGAATCTGGAGTTCGAGCTAAAGGCAAAGGAGGCAAATATACTATCCTTGCAAGCAGACTATGACTTATCAGTAGAGCAGATTAAGAAAATGTCGATTACCTCACCCTTTGATGGCGTAATACTAGATAGGCTAACTAGCGTTGGTGAGTGGCTAAATGTCGGCAGTCCTGTGGCACTTATGGTAAATACGGGACAGATTGAGGTCATCGTGTATGTGCCTAGTAATATTGCAGGATATTTGAAGCTAAGACAGAAAGTTAGCCTTGTGATAAATAATAAAAGCTACACAGGAAATATTGCCGCTATCGTGCCAAAGGCAGATGTCCGCTCTAAGACATTCCCTATCTACATTCGCATTAGTAATCAAGCTGGATTCTTTGATGGCATGGCTGTTGATGTGCATCTAAATACGCAAGGCAAGGTATCTGGCACAATCGTGCCACGCGATAGTATCATAAGGAAAAATAATAGAAATACCGTCTTTGTCGTGCGGGATAAAATCGCAGTTGGCATTGGGGTAAATGTGCTTAGTCTGCAGGATAAGGAGGCGGTCGTGTCGGGAGCATTTTTAGATTCTGATGTGGTTGTGTATCGTGGGCAGGATATTTTGTTTGATGGTAGTGAAGTGGTAGATTCTAGCTCTGCCAAGAAGAAATAGAGGAAATAGAAAAAATAGAGGAGAGCGTTTGAATATAGAATGTGTATTGTTAGATACGTCCATAATCCTAGATGATACAGAGAATCTTTTATATCTGCATAAAAGACATAAGCAAATATATATCACAGATGTCGTGCTAGAGGAGCTAGATAGAAAGAAAGATTCCCAAAGTGAGAGTGGCTACTTTGCACGTGAGTTTTTTAGACGCATAAAGACTTGTGAGGATAGAGAGATAGAATCTAGTATGATAAAAATGCCGCTAGATAGTGATAAACTCGTGGCGTTAATGTTTGAGATAAAAGATTCTAGCATTCCCGTATTTGTCATTAATAGAGATGTGTATAAAAGTAGCTTTAGCGACTATGGCTATAATGATACAAAGATTAGAGAGATTGCTAAAGACTATGACATGTTGCTTTTGACAAATGACATTGCCTTGCGTGTCCGCTCCATCATCGATGGCATACTCTCGCATTCGCTAAATAAAACGCATATTTATAATCCCGCTGAGATTAGCTTTATTAAAGAGGGAATCATAGATAGGGGATTATCAAATATAGAATCTTTTGAGAAAAGTGAGGAATTTATCTCATGTAGCGATTGGCATGTCTTTGCGCTAGATGAATGCGACTATACAGATTCTATGCAATATAAGACAGGCAAGAAATATTTTGGTATAAAGCTAAATAATAAATTTCATCACCTAGAGCTAGATTCTATTATCAAAGAAGCAAATCCATATATACTACCCATAAATATTGAGCAGAAACTAGCCTTTGCCATGTTAACGCACAAAGAGAATTTTATAAGTATTATCACAGGTAGCACAGGTAGCGGGAAAACTCTCATAGCACTACTAGCGGCTATCGTTTTGCAAAAGGCAAAGCTAGTAGATGGAATCATCTATATGAGAAATACCGTTACTGCAAATGATAAGGAAGCCGAGCTAGGCTTTAGAAAAGGAGATGAGATTCAGAAACTGCATTATTTCATGTATCCATTATTTAGTGCGATAAATTTTATTATTGAATCTCTAAAAGAGGATTCTATGGCAAAGAGGATTGAGTATAGGGGGGAGAGCAGAGGCTTTGACAAGCAGGAGGCAACGCAGTATTTCCTAGAAAAGCATCGCATAGAAGTGCTGGATATAGCACATGCAAGGGGGATTAGCTTGTTTAATAAATTTGTGATATTTGATGAAGTGCAGAATGCCTCTGATGCGACTATTAAGCTTATAGGAACGCGTCTTGGCGAGGGGAGTAGAATCGTATTTTTAGGAGATTATAATCAAATCGACCACCCATATCTTAGCAAATATAGAAATGGCGCCATTAGCCTTCTTAACAAAGCTATAAGTGACAATTTCATCTTTGGAATGCAGCTAAAACATACCATTAGAAGCAAGAGTGCCTCGTGGTTTGATGAGGAGTTTTAATTCTATCTTAGGAGATGTAATATGTATGATTTTGATAGTAACGTTAATAGATTTGATAAGTATTCGTTAAAATGGAATGTGGAAAGAGAAGAGCTACCTATGTGGGTGGCAGACATGGATTTTAGAGTATGCACTGAGATAGTGGATTCTATGCGAGATATTTTGAATCACGGCATTTTTGGCTACTCATATATACCAGATGAGTATTATGAAAGCATTATTTCATGGTGGAGAAATAGGTATCATTATGAGATAAAAAGGGAGTATATACTACACTCATGCGGTGTCGTCCCCTCTATATCAACGATTATCAATACCCTAAGCAATAAAGGTGATGGAATCTTAGTGCAACCCCCTGTGTATCATGTCTTTTATCGTTGCATAAAAGACAATGATAGGGTTGTGATTAATAATCCCTTAATATATGAAAATAATACTTATAGAGTAGATTTTGATGATTTAGAAAATAAGCTTAAACATTCAAAGATTATGATTTTATGCAATCCTCATAATCCAGTCTCAAAAGCTTTTGATAAAGACACCTTAAGAAAAATAGGAGAGCTTTGCGTAAAGCATAATGTGATTGTAATATCCGATGAGATTCACTGTGATATTACAAAAGATTTCTCTTATACCCCCTTTGCCTCTCTTAGCGATGAAATAGCAAATATTACCATTAGTGCCTTCTCACCTCATAAGACCTTTAACATAGCAGATTTACATGTCTCATGTTTGGTTATACATAATAAGGCATTAAGAGAAATCATGGAAAAATCCCTTCGCATAAATCACATAGCTACCTCAAATATCCTTGGCATAACAGCTAGTATAGCAGCATACGGGCATGGACGTTTATGGCTAAATGAAATGTTAGGTTATATTTGGGGAAATGAAGCTATGGTTAGGGACTTTGTCTCTACGCATATTAGTAATATAAGCATTGCTAAATCTAATGCCACTTATCTTTTATGGCTTGATTGCGGGAATCTTATGGGAGATAGGTTTAATAATTCAAGCGATTTAGCCACATATCTACGTAAAGAAACAGGTCTCTATGTATCTAGCGGACTTGATTTTGGCTTAGGTGGCGAGAATTTCTTGAGATTAAACATTGCTACAAGCAAAGATAGAATCAGAGATTGTCTAAATAGACTAAAAAATGGCATTGAGGCTATATGACAAAAACCAACCTAGATTTATCAAAAGATAGCATTTTAAAATTGTTTTTAAATTTCTTTACACCTATGCTACTTGCTATGCTTGCTATGGCGAGTTACTCCACGGTTGATGGCGTATTTGTCAATAAAAAGCTAGGTGATGATGCTATGAAGGCTATCGTTGCGGTGTGGCCTATCTTTCCTGCGGTGATGGCATGCTCTCTTACATTTGGTCTTGGGAGTGCTAGTCTTATTGGATATTATCTAGCTAAGGGGAAAAAGCATATAGCACGTGCAATTTTTAGCAGTGTGATATATTTTATGCTGCCTCTAACGATGCTTATTGGTGCATTGCTTTATATCAATAGCGAGTTTGTCCTGCAGTTTTTAGTCAAGGATTTATCCCCTCACGCCAAAGTCATGGCAATAGATTATCTTGAGGGTATCGCACTTGGAATCTCAGCTATCATGCTACACCCCATACTTGATATTTGTGTCATTAATGATAAAAGACCGCAGTTTGCCATGTCGGCTATGTTCCTTGGTGCGATTTTAAATGTGATTTTTAACTATCTCTTTTTATTTGTCTTTGAGTTAGGCATTGCTGGGAGTGCTTATGCTACCGTGCTAGGACATGCGGTAGGCTCTCTTGTGCTAATGTGGCATTATATCCCTACACGTTTTAGAATCTTATTTCTAAAGCGACTTGCGCTTGGGTTTTTGGTTAGCAGGATTCTATACAAAAAAGGCGATTTATGCTTTATATCTGTGTTTAATATTGCTTTAATCCCTAGGGTAATGAAGCTAGGACTGCCCTATGGCGCTAGTGAAGTTAGCGTTGGAGTAGTCATGTGGCTATACAATCAGACGCTAAAAGGCATAGGCGGCGAGGACGCACTTGCCATTTATAGCTCTGTGCTTTATGCGGGGTTTAATTTCTTTACAGTTCTTTTAGCATTAGCAGAATCTATCCAGCCACTTGCGAGTTTTAATTATGGCATGAGGGATAAAAAGCGATTGGCAGATATTTTGAGATTCTATATCAAAGTGGAGTTGTGCATATCGCTTATTATTTATGCGGCGTTTTTTATCTTTGATGAGTATATTGCCATGATGTTTTTAAAAGATGCGAGTTTAAAAGCACAGAGTGCGGAGGCTATTAGAATCTACTTCTTTGGCTTTATCTTTTTAGGTATTAATCTTATCGTAGCGATGTATCTGCAGTCATTACAAAGGGCATTTGCCTCATTTGTGGTAACCATATCTTATACATTTATTTTTATAGCCATTTTACTACCCATAGTCTCTAGCTTCTATGGTCTCATCGGGACATATATTGCCTATCCGCTATCACAGATTTGCGCCCTGTGTGTTAGCATTGCAGTGCTTTGGTGGGTGAAGAGAAGTAGGAGTTATAGGGAGCTAGGAGAAATGAAATCTGAGAAAAGATATTTATGAGAATCTGGCAGTGCGTCAAATAGCTTAAATGCTAACACTCTTATCTCATGAAGTGCATTTTTACTACTTCTTAATTCTAAGAAATTTTGCAGACTTCTTGCATTTATCGTATAGACAAGCTGTGTTTTATAGGATTCTGGCAGACAGTATTTTGCTATATCATTTCCTATGCCACTATGTAGTGCTATCCTTAGAGATTCTAAAGTATTAATACTTGCACTATCTACTAATTCACTTTGTTTATTTAACACTAGATATTTTTCTGCCCTTTTTATATTCTCATTATTAAGTGGCAGGAAACTATCCTCTTTTCTTAACTCTTTTAGAGTATATCTTGTGCTTTTTACGCTAAGAGATGCCATTCTATGCCTTGCTAACTCCTGCAAACATGCCCTAGAAATATCTACAATCTCAAAGCTATATACCAAATGCTCTAATACAGATTTATGCTTATTTTTATTACCAACCCTATAAACTAGCTCCATATCCACACTACCGCAGTTATCGCTTTTGTGAAAGGAATCCCAGCAAGTCCTAATGGCTCTAATGCAAACTTCAAGAGGGGTGTTAAAAAGTAGAGTTACATTCATGATTTTATTCCATAAACTTTTATGATGATTCTAGCTAATTTATCATTCAATTTTTTATTGTAGAATATACCTCTTAATATTAAGCAAGGTTAGCAATGAGAAATGTCATCTGCATTTTAGTATTTTTTGCCGTTTTCGCAATAGACCAAACCATCAAATACTACATTGTAGATATTGCAAAACCTCAAAGTCTCAATGATTTTGTGATGATATATGATTTGCCTGTTATATCAATAGCGCTCGTGTTTAATACCGGCGTGGCTTTTTCATTTTTGACTTTTCTTGGTGAATGGCTAAAGTTTATACAAGTAGCACTTGTTGTAATTGTATTTATCATTGTATATATGCAAAAAAGCTTCTTTAAAAAACATTATCTGCCTTTTGCGATGATGCTAGGCGGTGGAATCTCAAATATATGCGATAGATTCGTGTATGGCGGTGTTGTGGATTATATATATTGGCATTACGGCTTTGATTTTCCTATCTTTAATCTAGCAGATGTTATCATTGACTGCGGAATAGCATTGTTTGCATTGCAGATTCTAACCACAAAAAACAAAGTAAAATCATGATTTAATTTTAGGAGAAAATATGAGTAAAACCGCATTAATCACAGGTATAACGGGACAAGATGGTGCATATTTAGCCGAGTTTTTACTAGCAAAGGGCTATATGGTGCATGGAATCAAGCGTAGGGCATCGCTATTTAATACCGATAGAATCGACCATTTATATCAGGACCCGCACTCTAGCGATGTGAGATTCAAGCTTCACTATGGGGATTTAACAGATTCTACAAATCTCATTAGAATCATGCAGGAAGTAAGACCCGATGAAGTCTATAATCTAGCGGCAATGAGTCATGTGCATGTCAGCTTTGAGACGCCAGAGTATACCGCAAATGCCGATGGCATAGGCACTCTTAGACTCCTAGAGGCTATTCGAATCTTAGGGCTAGAGAGTAAGAGCAGGATTTATCAAGCCTCTACAAGCGAGCTTTATGGTTTAGTGCAGGCAGTCCCTCAAAATGAAAGCACGCCATTCTACCCCCGCTCCCCTTATGCGTGTGCAAAGCTGTATGCCTATTGGATAACGGTTAATTATAGAGAGGCATATAATATATTTGCTAGTAACGGCATTTTGTTTAATCATGAAAGTCCCATTCGCGGCGAAACATTTGTTACGCGAAAGATTACGCGAGGCGTTAGCAAAATTGCACTAGGACTGCAGGATAAGCTATATCTTGGGAATCTATCAGCCAAAAGAGACTGGGGACATGCAAAGGATTACATCGAGGCTATGTATCTCATACTCCAGCAGGATAAAGCGGAGGACTTCGTCATTGCCACAGGTATTACCACAGAGGTGCGGGAGTTCGTGAGTCTAAGCTTTGCGGAGCTAGGCATTAGCGTGGAGTTTAGAGGTAGTGGCATAGATGAGGTTGGCGTTGTTACAAAATGCGAGGGAGAATATCAGATTCCAATAGGCAGGGAAGTCGTGGCAGTAGATGCGAGATATTTTAGACCCACAGAGGTGGATTTATTGCTAGGAGATTCTAGCAAGGCACAGAGAATCTTGGGCTGGAAACCAAAATATAACCTTAAAGAATTAGTAAAAGATATGATGCAAAGTGATATTAAGCTAATGCAAAAAGATAGATATTTAAAAGAGGGAGGATATACGATTATGAGATATTTTGAGTAGCTAATAATTTCTTCTTATGTATTATAATGTGGTTAATTTGTTTATTTGAGGATTGTTATGAGAATATTAAAAAGCGTTTTTTTATCTGCATTGATTGCTTCTTGTTCATTTGCTAATAACGATATACAAAGTAATATACAGAGCATATTAAAAGATAGGACGAATTTGGATTTTAAGGTTATTAGCAGTAATTCTGAGCCATTGCGTGATGCGGTATTTGTTGTCGTGGAATCACCTAGCGGCGAGAGACTGTCTCTACTAGCTAGTAAAGATGGTAGCTATATAGTGCCTATAACAGACGGAATATCTAGTAGCACAAATAGCAATTCGCTTAAAACTGCTATACAAAGCGTGAGTAAATATAATAAAGACATGAATGATAAAAATGTCCTGTCTATTTTTAGCAAGAATCCAGATTCCATATTAAAGATTTCCTCAAGCTCTAATACTAAGAGAGTAATACACATGGTGCTTGATACCACCTGTCCTTATTGTTTGCAGGAAGTGAAGCATATAGATGATTATCTAAAAAATGCAAATGTAGAGATTCTAATAGTGGGGATCTTAGGGCAGAGAGCGCAGGAAAGAGCAGCTGGGTATTATGCAGAACTACCAAATGCTAAAAGCAGAGAGCAGAAAATAGCGTTATTAAAAAAGGTATTTGAAGCAGACTATAAACCCACAAAATCTAATGCAAAATTATCTAATGAAATGACTTCATTGGTAATTGGTGCTGGAGTAAATGGTGTACCTTATATCATAGGGAGATAGTTTTTTGGTGATTGCAACATTAAAACTTACTATCAGGTATGCATTATTGCAATGTGATGTTTTTGGTATTCCATAATGTAAAAAATGAGAATCTAGATTTCCTATGTCATTCTTAACGCATGTGAAGAATGACATTCTGTAAATTTTCGTCATTCTGAGATGAAGTCGAATATTCTCTATATAGAGAATATTTTTTTACAGAATCTAAAGTTATTTAGAACACACCTCAATATGAAGTAGGTGATCATTCTAAGTCTTTGGTAAAAAGAATCTAGGTTTTTTACATTCGTTAAGAATAACACAAGCACATAAACCTTAAATTCCACTAGAATCTATCACTACCACGATATTATTCTATATTTACTATCAATGCAACATATATTTGTCTTTTTAAACTCTAAAAAGAACTTTTATTTTTAGTATTTAAAATAAAGACAAAATCTTAAAACGCGACTAATCCCCCAAAATATCGCTAATATCATCGCTATGCAAAATACTAATGCCTAAATCCATTGCCTTTTCTAATTTAGAGCCAGCATTGTCGCCGACTATTAAAAAATCGCTTTTAGCACTTATACTAGAGGTTACTTTGGCACCCAAAGATTCTAATTTAGCTTTTATAATATCCCTTGGGATAGAAAAAGAACCTGTTATTACGCATGTTTTATTATAAAATCTATTATCATCATTATCATCTGATACTAAGAATTTAGATGTAATGATTTGCATTAGATTCTCAATAAACTCTTTATTTTGATAGCAAAAATCATAAAAACTCTGTGCCATTTCTTCGCCAAACTGCTCTATTTGCTCTAACTCCTCTAATCCAAAGGAAAATATCGCAGTTCCAAAACTAGCTAATTTCTTACTAGCGACCTCACCTATGTGTAAGATTCCAAGTCCGTGAATGAGTCGCCAAAATTCCCTATTTATCCTAGAATCCTCAATCGCATCAAGAATATTTTTTACTTTTTTCTCTTTGAATCCCTCGATTTTTAGAAGAGTCTCTCTATCTAATTTATAAATATCATCAAATGTTTTTACAAGATTCAAATCAACCAATATATCTATAATCTTATCTCCAAGACCCATTATATTCATACATTTTTTTGATGCAAAGTGTTGTAATTTTGCCTTTATTATGGCACTACAATTTGAATTATTACAATATATAAATATATCCTCATAGCTTAACTCATGATGACACACAGGACAGAATCTAGGCTTTTCCACTGCCACCTCAGCTCCATTTCTCCTATCGTCAAGCACCTTTGTAATCTTTGGAATCACATCGCCACTTCTCACAAGCAGACAACTATCCCCTACCCTTATATCTTTCCTCTCAATCTCACTATAATTATGCAGTGTCGCCCTACTAATGCTTGCCCCCTCTAGTAAAGTTGGCTCAAAAATGGCAACAGGAGTTATGATTCCCGTCCTGCCAACTTGGGCTATAATATCTCTTATTACCACAATAACCTCTGTTGGAGGAAATTTAAAAGCAAAGGCAAATCTAGGTGCCTTTTGAGTAAATCCCATTTTATCCTGCAAGTCTCTATCGCAAAGCGCGATGACGCATCCATCTAGCAAAAAATCAAAACTATCTCGCATAGCTAGAATCTCTTTGTAAGATTCCTTTATCTCATCTAATTTTATGCGTTTAATGTATGGCACATTAAAATTAAGAGTTTTAAAAACACTCAACACATCATATAAATCATTGGAATCATAAGAATCTTTTAGACAAAAATCCCTAAAACTCTCATCACAATATCCTATCCCCCACGCTATGAAATCAAGATTTCTTTTGCCCACAAGATTAGAATCAAGCTGTCTCATCGTCCCAGCGACCGCATTTCTAGGATTTGCAAAGACCTTTTCACTATTATTCTCATTTAACTCATCAAATGCCTTTTTAGACATTACGACTTCTCCACGAATCTCAATTTCCCCCATAAATGAAATTCTCTTGGGAATACTATCTATCATATTTGCATTATTGATAACATTTTCTCCTTCAATGCCATTCCCCCTTGTCGTAGCGCTTTGCAATACTCCGTTGCTATAAAAAAGATTCAAACTCATGCCATCATATTTTGGCGATATGCAGCATGTGAGATTTTGCGTATCCTCTATTTGTATTTTTTTTAAAATATTAAAAATCTTATCAATCCAATGTTTTAAATCCTTATCCTTAAAAACATTATCTAGGCTCCACATGCGAGTTTTATGTCTATGTTTCTCAAAATGAGATGAGACACCGCCACCAACGGAATTTGTAGGAGAATCCGCTCTTATTTCACTTTTATTATTTAACTCATAACTCTTAACCTCTTTATATAATTCATCATATTCCCTATCACTTATCAATGGTTCATCGAAATCATAGTAGCTTTCCTTATATTTTAATAATAAATCTACTTTTTGGTTATACTCATCTATATTATTTATTGCCATACTTTTCCCATTAAATTAAACTCTCTCCACACCCTGCAAAATAGGCACAAACTCGCATTCCTCTAAAATCTCTGGTTTGCCTAAGATTCCATTATTCTTTATGAATCTAGCAATGATTTGTCTGTCATTTCTATATATGGGCGCGACTAAAACGCCTCTATTTGATAGCTGTGAGACTAAAATATCACTAATACTATTAGCACAGGCAGAAAGTAGGATTCTATCGTAAGGCGCGTAAGATTGCCAACCATTCATGCCATCATCTAGCTTAATATTGACATTCATAATCTGCAATCTAGCAATCCTATCCCTAGCCTCAAGCCATAGCGACTCAATCCTCTCTATGCTAAATACCCGCCGTATCAAATGCGACAATACCACCGCTTGATACCCACTGCCAAGACCAATCTCTAGCACAGAATCTGCCTCGCTAACTGCACTTCCCAAATCATAAGACATAATATATGAAGTCATCTTTGCCACCGTAAGCGGAGAGCTAATCCACTGCGCATTACTCATAGGCAGGGCGGTTAGACTATAGGCAGAGTGTTTTAGAGATTCTGGCACAAATATTTCTCTATCCGTCTTTAGCATGGCATTAATGATTCTATTATCAAAGCGACCCTCTAGCTCCTTTAGCATCTGAGCATTTTTTATCTCATGTAGCTGCATTACACTCTGCCCCTAGATTCTGTTGCAATGCTTTGAGGAATGCCTGTATCAATGTGGCTTCGCATTTTATCTGCCTCGCCTAGATTTACCTCCGCTTTGATGATTTCCTTGCTATCATTTTTATAGACCGTGCCATAAGGCGTTACGATACAGCTCCCCCTAGCATAGACACTTCCCGCACATGAGCTAACTATCACAAAGCATTGATTAGCAATGGCAATGGCGCGCGTTAGCGTCTGTAAATGTACCTTTCTACTCTTACCCCATGCCACAGGTATAAAGATGACACTAGCCCCCCTTAGCCTCTCCCAAAGACTTGGGAATCTAATCTCAAAGCAGTTTAGGATTCCACACTTTACATCATCTACCATGAAAGGCTTTATATCCTCGATTTTCCCCGCCTTAAAATGCAGATGCTCCTGCCCTAGCGGGAAAAGCTTTACTTTACTTTGCGTATGAATAATGCGACCCTTTGAGAAGAGCTTAAAACGATTGACATAGCCTTGCCCCTCTTTTTCTATCATTGTGATTCCTATGGTTTTATTCACGCTTAACTCTTGTAGTTTGCTTGTGGCTATTTTGCCAAAATCACTTGCCTCCTGCATTCTCTGATATGCAAAACCTGTTAGGAAAACCTCACTTGCAAGAATAAAGGAGTTATCTTCACATTCTCTCACAAGAGATTCTAACTTTTCTAAATTCTCGCTCCATGTAGCCTTTATTTTCAACTGAAGGCTATAAAAATTAAAAGTTCTCGTCATTAAACACCAAGCCTCCTTTTGTGTAGTTGGTTACCTTTGCTTCAAAGAAATTCGTCCTTTGGGTATTGAAATCCTCATAATTCTCTACCCATTTTATAGGATTGTTTTTATTATATAGTTTTGGCAGCTTGACTGCCCCTAGCCTTTTGTCTGCTAGATACTCGATATAGTCGCGAATGATTTGCGTAGTGAGACCTAGAATCTGCCCTTGCGTGATGTATTCCCCCCAGCTAGATTCCAAATCCACCGCAGAGCGAAACATCTCTATAACCTCGTCTATAAGGGAATTTGTGAATAAATCGGGACGTTCTTTCTGCAGGGTTAGAATCATATTTTGAAAGATTAGTAAATGTGTAACCTCATCTCGTTGTATAAAGCGAATCATCTGTGCAGAGTTTAGCATACGACCGCTTCTAGCAAGGGTGTAGAAATATGCAAAGCCGCTATAAAAGTAGATTCCCTCTAGGATTTGATTGGCAAACATAGCTTTTAGCAGATTTATCTCATTTGGATTCTCTCCTAAGTCCATATAGACCTTTGCTATATAGTCATTTTTACTTTTTAGCTTCATATCCTTGCGCCACATCTCATATATCTCATCTGTGTTTGCAGATATGGAATCTACCATGACCGCATAGCTTTGGGCATGCAGCGACTCCTCATAAGCCTGCCTAACTAGCAAGAGATTAATCTCAGGGCAGGTAATGTAGGGATTGATATTGTCAATGAGATTATTTGTCTGAAGAGAATCCATAAAGATTAGTTGTGCCAATGCCCTGTCATAACCTAGTTTTTCTTGCAGAGTTAGCATCTGATAATCGCGTTTATCAGCACTCATATTTACTTCCTCTGGGAACCATGTGTTAGAAAGCATGATTTTCCATGTTCGAAATGCCCATTGATATTTGATTTTATTTAATTCAAAAATGGAGGTAGGATTACCCCCAAATATGGAACGCTCACTAACGCTCTCACGTGATTCTGGGTTATAGATTTTTTTTCGTTGCATTGACATTCCCTCTTAGTTAAAACAATTTTGAATTTTAACACAATATAACTCTCTACGTTTTAAAAAATTTCTAGGCAAATAATATTATGCTAAAATCTTATGTCTAAAATATAAAGCTAAGGAGTAAGCTTGAATAGACCTTTACGTATCATAGTAATTATTGGTGGCATAGCTATAATAGCGCTTGGTATAATATTGTTTTTCCTATCCAAAAAGACTAATTATGAGGTAGAGAAAGGGCTAAATGAGATGTTTGCCTCACTTGCGGATAATATAGAGGTAAGCGATGGAATCATAGACAAAATGAGATATGAGCCATTTGAATGTAGTGGTATCATTAGCTACACATGTAAGTCTAGCAATGTTACATTTAAGCTAAATGGCATAAGGAATATAAAATTTAACGATGTAGCATTAGAGATGAGTGGCATGTCAAATAAAAAACATGTAACATTCAAGGTAGATACAAAAATAGACTACACTGATAGCAATTCAAAAGATGAGGCAAAAATACTTGCACTTCTGCCAAAGGAGTTGCAATTTGTCCCCCTAAAAGATATGTTAGCTAGTTTTAGTGAAATACTACCAACCAAAATAAGCTGCAAACAGGAATACGAATATGATGATAGTAAAGATTCAATACGTGATGTATTGATAGATAGCAACTGCACACTATCATCTGAGATTTATAATATTAATGTGGATTTTGAGAATATGCTTA
This sequence comes from uncultured Helicobacter sp., assembly GCA_949287835.1. Lineage (GTDB taxonomy): Bacteria > Campylobacterota > Campylobacteria > Campylobacterales > Helicobacteraceae > Helicobacter_A. Next base: position 30,716 of record CASEHV010000031.1, on the reverse strand, counting down.
GTGCAGACATTAAGAATCCGCATGTGCTAGGAGCTGTGTATGAGATTATTAGTGCCATAGCAAATGTAAGCACAGAATCTCTAAGCACAGATAATATATCTCATGTCATAAAACATATAAACATTAGCATGGATTCCAAAAAAGAGTTAAAAGAATATCTACAATCTAAAGAATCTCTGTCAAATCAGCAAAGAGAAACCATAATAAACACCATAAAAACACTAAACGCACTAGGGCATGTAGCAATACTTGCCGCAAAAACTAATGAGGCAACAAAATATCATTTATCCACCATGCTTAGTAATGTTAATTCTGTAATCATAGAAAACACGCCAAACTTCCAAATAAAAATATCTCCAAAGGGAGAAAGCAGAGTTGATTCTATGAGTGATTTCATTATGCTAGTAAATAGCGGATTGGTAGAATGGGTAGATTATCTAAATACAAATTACAATATAGAATATTTTGCTAATAATAAGCCTCTTTTGCCTATCAAAGAAGAAGAGATTGATAAGCAAAATACGGCAGATGAGGTAATGCAAAATGAAAATAGAGATAATGACTCTTTAGATAACACATCAACTACACAAGAGAGCTATGAGGATAATAACGAAAAAACTCCTAATGATGAGGATAAGAATACAGATTCTAAAAATAATAATGAAAAAGTAGATTCTACCGATGACAACAAAGATTCAAACACAGATAAAACCATGCAAAGTGGCAATAAAGATAGTGAAGATATGGGCGTAGGTGGGGAGTTTTTGTAAGGCATGTCCTAAATTTCCACAAAAAACTAGAGGGGGAACAACATATTTTCATGAAATCCCTAAAATTACTTTCTATAAAAATCTGGTATGAAATCATGTATATAGTATTTTGAGAATAATTTAAAATACGCTTGTCCCCGCACGGTTTGAGGTGAATACACAATGGTCTTTTTCTTGCTAGAAATTAGCAAGGCGATAGATACCACGATAAGCAGTAGCGATAGAATTAAAATTAGTAATTTTTTCACAAAATACTCTCTTTTTATCGATTCTACTATCCATAAATGGAATTTTACAAATAGATTCTGTTACAATCTATTTATGCGAGAAATTAGATAAGGATAGGATATGAAAATAGTTATGTTAGATTCTATGACATTAGGAAATTTTGATTCTAGTGTGTTTGAAAAGTTTGGGGAATTTGTAACATACAAAACAAGCAAAACAGACCAAGTCGTGCAACGATGCCAAGATGCTGAAATCATCATTACAAATAAAGTAGTGATAGATTCTAAATGTATAGAATCTCTACCAAAATTAAAACTCATCTGCATTACTGCCACAGGCACAAACAACATAGACCTAGAGGCTGCCAAAAAGCATAATATAGAAGTCAAAAATGTAGCGGGATACTCTACATTCGCAGTAGCACAGCACACATTTATGTTAGCCCTTGCACTGCTAGGCAGACTTAAATATTATAGCGACTATGTAAGCAATGGAGGGTGGGTGAAAAGTGAGATTTTCTGTCATTTAGATTTAGAGCTATATGATTTGTATGAAAAAAAATGGGGAATCATCGGACTAGGTAGCATAGGAAAACAGGTAAGCACCATAGCACAGAGTTTTGGAGCAAAAGTATCATACCATTCCACAAGTGGCAATAATACACAAAATAATATAGAACATAAGAGCCTTGAGGAACTGCTAAAAACTAGCGACATAATCTCAATCCATGCTCCGCTAAATGACAAGACCTACAATCTCATTACAAAAAAGCAATTAGCACTCATAAAGGAAAAGGCAATATTGCTAAATCTAGGCAGAGGTGGGATTGTAAATGAGAATGATTTAGCAGATGAACTTTTAAGACGAGAAATATACTTTGGTGCGGACGTGCTAGAAAAAGAACCTATGATTCCAAATCACCCACTGCTTAATGAAAAAATTAAAGATAAAATTCTAATAACGCCACATATAGCATGGGCATATAATGACACAAAAGAGAGGCTAATATCGCTGGTAGTGAAAAATATAGAATCTTTTTTGAAAGGTGCTTGAGAATAAATTTAATGCCGTAGTTATATTTATGAGCAGTAAAGTTAGTGCAATGTTTATTATTTCTTACTGCTTAACTATCAATGTTTGATGACAAATGGCTTTTTTGCCAGATTACCCCAGATTACCAGGGATAAGAATAAAACCTAAGACACTTTTTTACCCGAGCTAGTTAAATTTGATAAAAACCCATAGCAACTATATATTGCTGGATAATTTAAAAACAATTTATTTCTTTTAGAGAATTTCTCATAACTTTTTAGCGATTTCAATATATCTTTTACACCTAACGGGTCTTTTTTGAAATCTAAGATTCTCAAGGAGATTCTGCAATATGTAGGTAAGATATGATTAAAAAATAATTTTTTAATATAGCTATCTGGATAGGAATCTGCAAATTTCTCAATCTCTCTAGTATTAATAATGCAACCCGAGATAGTATAATAATCCCTAGCAAGGGATATGCTACCAAAAGCCTCATATAAAGGTCGCATACTAGGCGTAATCTGTTCATGGCTATCATTACCGCCAAAATTACAGGAACTATTAGGGCGAATCCTATATGTGTATAACTGCTCTGGTATCATAACAAATTTCTTTGCTAAGAAAAATATCATTAACCCAAAAGTGTGGTCCTCATAAATGGTGTTATCAACAAAGCTAATATTATTTCTCCTTATCAAATCAAGAGATACAATGCCAAATGGTGTCCAAGCAAACCAACGCAAACGTTTCTCCAACATTCTATCTGCTAGGAGTTTTGGATTCCAAAACTTAGTGCCTCTATGATACAGGGCATCAAATACCCAATCTTTCTTTCTACTCTCTTCCACACCATCAAAGTATGTCCTAAAAGTAAACCACACAATCTCTATATCTTTATCAAAGGCACCCTTTACAAATAGAGATTTTATACATGACATAAGGCAGTCGCTATCCCAATAATCATCGGAATCTAAAAAGATTATATAATCACATGCTGGTATAGGAGCGTCAGTAATTTTATAAATATTTTTTATCTTGTATGGATTCTCATTTGATACTTTATAGACATTGAGATTAGAATCTATATCACTCGCGACATTGTGCTGTGAGTGTTCTATGCTATATTTGCCTAAAAAATAGTTAATGCCGACATTTCTGGCACTCGATTGCCCACCATTCTCTTTACTTATCAATGTAAAATTAGAATATTGACTAACATATTCCTTAGCAATCTCTAGGCTAGAATCACTACTGCCATCATCTATTAATAGCACTTCATAATTCTTATATGTCTGGTTTAATATAGAATCAAGGCAATCCCTAAGATATAGCTCTACATTGTATATAGGCACGACGATTCCAATCTTTGGAATCTGCAAAGCAGACTCACCATATATATACTCTGGCAGTCCATCATCGGATTGCAATATTTTAACTAATTCATTATTAGCAGACATGTATTCCTCAAAGTCATTATCTTGAGGGTATTCACCCCCCCCCCCCCCGTAGTAATATCCGTTGTAGTATCCATCCACTTCAAATCTTCTTTCTCTAACCATAAGCTACAAACCTCTAATTTTATTTCAGAACTCTCTTCATTACTCATTTAAATACCCTCATTGCTATACTACATATAAAGTCCACCATTGACTTTCAAAACCTCGCCTGTAATATAACTAGCATAATCGCTAAGCAAAAAAGCAACGGCATTTGCGACCTCACCTGCCTCACCTAGCCTTTGAAGTGGGATATTTTTTATATAATCCCCCCTTACCTCATCACTAAGTTTAGAGGTCATATCCGTGTTGATAAAGCCGGGAGTCAAGGCATTAAATCGCACACCTCTAGCACCAGATTCTAAAGCAAAGCTCTTTGTCATAGCGATTAATCCTCCCTTACTAGCGGAGTAATTAACCTGCCCCGCATTTCCACGTTCTCCTACAATCGATGATATATTCACGACAGAGCCAAAACGTTGCTTACTCATGATTTTTAAGGCTTCCCTGCAACCGATAAAGGCGGATTTAAGGTTTGCCGAAATGACACTATCAAAATCCTCGCTACTCATACGCAAGGCTAACTTATCATTTGTGATTCCAGCATTATTCACAAGATAGGCAAACTCTCCATCGCTATCCTTGATAAGCGATATGGAATCCTTAAAATCATTCTCATTAGTAACATCAAAGGCAATGAGGGCGGCACTCCCGCCATTTGATTCTATATCCTCTTTTAGCTTATTTGCTAAGTCTTTATTGCTTCTGTAATTTATCCATACCTTTAATCCAAAAGAGCCTAGAGTTTTAACAATCTCACTACCTATACCTCTACTAGCACCTGTTACTAACACATTTTTACCACTAAACTTCATATCAAACTCCTAGAAATAATCAACCGCCACTCATAAACTGCAATAGTTCTAAAGTATCATTTTCTTTAAGAATAAAATCTCCCCATTTATCCCTTTTGATAATATCCATATTTACAGATACCGCCACGACCTTCTCCTCAATGCCTAAAGTCTCTAATAGCTGATTAATAGACATTGTGGAATCTAGCACTTTATTTTCACCATTTATCACTACCTGCATGTAAGACTCCTAAATAAAATGACATATTTTAGCAAATATTTTACATGGAAACTCTAAAATATCCTCGTATTAATGTGTAGGAATTTCCTCCATAAAAATTTACCGCAATAGAATTATTATAAACGCCAATCACACTTATACCATACCTAGCCTTAACAGAACTCCCAATACCGCCATAAGAACCTTTATTTCTCCATATATCGATACTGCCCTCGCCTTTTAATTCAAAACTAAAAATATTTCCACTAGGCAAAAAACTACCGCGAATAGCAGCCTCTATCTCTAAATCAGGATTTAACTCAAATCCTGCACTGCCATATACGCTAAAAGCACTACCAAAGAACATTCCAACATTATACTCAAATGGCGTTTGCTGTCCCATATAATCAATCAACTCTGCCCCAGAGCTTGTAACACCAATAATACCTAGCTTACCCTCTAGGAAATCATCATATTTTACTTCCTGCTCTAGCCATGCTATGGCTGATAGATTCTGATTAGATAATCCCGCTAGTGCCGCTAACTCAAATTTATGATTAGTGCCAACCGGGAAGCTAGAGGCATAACGTTTAGAGTATCCTAGAATCTGCAGTTTGGTCTCCATCATTAAATCCCTGCTTATCTCATATCCAACCATAGCCTTAGCACCAAATGCGGTAAAAAAGCCTGTTACATACACATAAGGCTCAATCTCTACATGATGAGGTAAATGAATCTTTCCTGAGAGAAAATATGAACCAAGAGAATTATTTAAATCCGTTCTAAAATTTGTTACAAACTCATTCAAAACAAGCGCACTACCATAGGAAGCAGTAAAATTTAGCTCTGTGTGAGGTATTTTTGTATAGGTGATTCCAAACCCCTGCGTATAGTATGAAATCCACTCCTGCTTCCCCTTATATCTACCCCCTATTACATGTAATCCTAGATTCTCATCTAAATAATCTGCGTAAAGAGTATTAAATAAAAATATCTGCTTTGCATCCTCATAATCCTCGTGAGTGCCATTCTTTCCCACATAAAATGGTGCAGATAGTAGCATACCCGCCGCTGCCTTGAAACCATAGAATCTATCTGTGGCATAGTATCCTAGCAGTGTGCCATCAAAGATTGTTAAATCATCACCAAAAGCCTGCTGGTAAAAAATGGAAGCAGAAACTTCATGTGATGCCTTATAAAGCAATGCGTCCGAAAGGCTGTGTGATGCACTATAGCTCTCTGGTTGGTTTGGAAATGCTGCATACACACAATGACACATAAGCATTCCTAAAGATAACTTACAAGATAACTTCCCAAGTAATAATTTTTTATCCATTATCAAACAATCCTTAAAGCTAATATGTATATTTTATCAAATTCCACCCCAAATTTATAGATATAATTAAAAACAAAAAGGACACACCCCAAACCATGAAAAACGTATTCCTAAATGCCTCGGCTGGTAGTGGCAAGACCTTTGCTCTATGTCTGCGTTATATAGCACTACTCTTTAGCGGGGTGAGGGCAAATGAGATTTTAACTCTAACTTTCACAAAAGAAGCAGCAAATGAAATGAAGCAAAGAATCACAAATAATCTTGCCCTGCTTTATAAAGATTCTAATAGAGATTCCACAGAGGCTAGAGTGCTAATAGACGCACTTGGTAGAGAGTATGGCATTAGCAAGGAAGCAATAGATGAAAATATCTCTCATGTGTATTTTTCTTTTCTAAAAGATGATAATAGAATTGCAACTATTGATTCTTTTTGTAACGCTATGCTTAGGAGATTTTCATTTTTTGTAGGGGTGAGAAGCGACTTTTCACTGCAAGAAGAGCAAGGGGGATTTGATAGCTTTCTACTAGCGGCATATAATGATTCTGCACTAAAGAATATCGTGCGATTTTTGCTTAGAGAGCTAAATTTGAATGTAAAAGAGACGTCGTTTTCAAGAGGAAAGAGCCTTGAGTCGCTAATGAAGATTCTAAGCGATAAATCCGTGGAGTTTAAAAGCTATGATGAGTTTAAAGAAAAAATGCAAGGAGGCTATATACTCAAGGAGGCTTATGAGATAGCAAAAGCTAATATGCTAGATTCTGTGCCATATAGAGCAAATGAGCTAAGTAAAACAATAGAGCTAGAGGCAGAGAACTTAAGCGATTATCTAAAAAGCATAACGCCAGAATCTAAACTCTCTAATAAAAACCTAGAAAAGATTTACAATGGATTAAAAAAACCTCTAAAAGAGCTATTTAGCAATACCCTAATAAAAGAGGGAAAGCATTCATGGATTAGCACCTCAATAAAACCAGATAGCACTCAGCAAAGTTACATAGAATCTGTGTGTCAAAAAATTAGGGCATATATCACTATCTACATGCTAGTGCTAGAATCAAATAGGCTAAATAATCTCTATCTACTCATTGACACCTATAAATCTTGTATGATGAGATATGAGGAGAGGGAGAATGCCCTTAGCTTTGATTCTGTAACGCGCCGCATTTTTGATATATCAAATAATCTTTTAAATCATCATGATAGATTTGATAGCGAGTATTTTTACTTTCGACTAGATGGGTATATTAATCATATCTTATTTGACGAGTATCAGGATACAGGCATTCTGCAGTATAGAATCTTTGAGCCATTATTTAGTGAGATTCTATCTGGACATGGGAAGCAGGAGCGTCGTAGTTTATTTTTTGTAGGAGATTCTAAGCAAAGCTTATATGAGTTTAGGGGGGCAAATAAGGCAGTCTTTGAGGAGAGTAAAAAGGGCTTAGCGTTAGAATCTCTGCGGCATAACTACCGCTCAAAGAGGGCTATTATAGACTTTGTCAATGATAGATTCTCAAGTATTTTTGAGAATTATGAGAATCAGCTTTACTCAGATAGTGGCGATAGCGGCATCGTAGAGATACAAACCTTTCATATCGATGATGTAGAGTGGATATTTCTACATGCACTAGATTCTATAAGAGTGCTACTAAAAAGTGGCATACAAAGCAGGGATATAGCCATACTAGCAAGAGAGCGGGGAATCTTGCAGGATTTTATCGAGTATGCAAATCAAAGGGAAAAAGGCATTGAATTTAATCTTGATAAAAGCGGGAAATTAATAGAACAGAAAAGTATCCTAGCCCTGCAGTCTGCCTTTAAGATAGATAAATATAAAAAAAGTAATAATAATGATGAAATACAATGTAGAAACTTTCATCAAAAAAGACTAAATAAACTACTTGGCAAAAGCTACTTTGATGATGTCTTTGTATCCATACCTAGATTCCCTACTCTATCTAGGCGTATAAAATTCGTGCTAGAGGAGTTTAGATTATTTGACATAGACTGTATGGAGCTACTTAGAATCTCAAGTGAGAATCCGCAAATAAAAGACATAGACACGCTATTTGATAGCATAAAAGATTTAGAATCTAGCAGACTAAAAGAGGAAGCAATCCGTGCTATGAGCATACATGGCTCAAAGGGACTTGGATTCCCTTATGTCATTATCCTAGATACGAAACCACAAAAAACTCAAGGCAGAGAAACACTGCTATATGACTATAATGGAATCTATCTAAATAGCATTCGTCTGCACGATATAAAAGAGGATTCATACAGGAGTGCTAGTATGCAGTCGCTAGTGGATAAAAGAGAGGAAAGCAATGATATGCAGGAGAATAATGCCTTGTATGTCGCATGCACGAGGGCAAAGAATGGTCTTTTTATCTTTGCAAAAAGCGATAGTACAACTGCTATAAAACTAAAGCTAAAAGATAAAGAAAGATATGGAGAGCTAAAAGTAGAGCGCAGAGTAGAGAATACAGAAAAAAGCAATCCCATAATCATATCAAAGCTAAAAAGTAGGGCGCTAAGTCAAGAGGAATATCTAAGCCTAGAAGATGATAGTCTAGCACTATCAAATATCTATGCTAAAAAGAAGCAAATCATAGGCTTAGCGACACATACGCTTTTAGAGCTAGAGCTAGGATTTAAGTCAAGTGTTGGCTATGATGTTATGCAGTCCCGCTTTGGATTCTATCTTAATGATAGCGAGTTGGATTCTATCTATGGGAGGGTGCAGAAATTTTTAAAAGAGAAATTTCTAGGTGATGGTATTTTCAACCTTAACAATCTTTTGATAAAATGTGAGCTGTCTTTTCTGCAAAAAAATAGCATTTATAGAATAGATGCTTTATTGTCGCATGAGGGTAAGTTGTATATTTTGGAGTTTAAAAGCACAGAGGACATTGATTACGTTCTTTTACAAAGGCATACTAAGCAATTAGAATCTTATTTAAGATTTCTACACTCAAACTTTCATGACAGAGAGATTAGAGGATTCTTAGTATATCTGCAAGATGAGGTAACGATGAGGGAAGTTTCTATTTGAGAGTGTTATCTAGCTTTTATATCTGAGTGCAACATTTGCATGAGAAAGAGATTTTATTACAAAGAGTTGTAGCATGGATAGGGAATTAGCACGTAGTAGCACAAATAGCACTCTCAAGAACTTTATCACGCACGAATCTTTTGGTGGTGTTTTACTATTTTTCTGCATAGTTTTGGCAATGATTATTGCAAATACGAGCTTTGGTGCGTTTTACCATGAGTTCTGGGGCATGTATTTGGATTTTCACATAGGCGGCAGTCGCATTATTCATATAAGTCTCCTACATTTTATCAATGATGTTTTGATGTCCCTTTTCTTTCTCATGGTGGGTCTTGAGATGAAACGTGAGGTGCTATATGGCGAACTTGCTGGCTTTAAGTCTGTGAGTTTCTCTGTGTTTGGCGCCATTGGCGGCTTGGTAGTGCCTAGCATTATTTATATTTGGTTTAATCATGGCACACCTAGCGAAAATGGCTTTGGCGTAGCGATGAGTACTGATACTGCCTTTGCACTTGGCGTTATATTATTGCTAGGAGATAGGATTCCTAGTGTGATAAAGATATTTTTGGTTACCCTAGCAGTCGCTGATGACCTAGGTGCTATTAGCGTCATTGCAATTTTTTATACTGACCAGATTAATTGGATATATATCTATTTTGCCTGTATTTTACTTGTGGTTTTGATTATATTTAACTATCTTGATATTAAGTATATTTCGCTGTATTTTGCGGTGGGAATCTTACTTTGGATTTGCTTTTTCCTAAGTGGTGTGCATGCTACTGTGGGGGCTGTGATTCTAGCATTTACAATCCCTGGTAAGTCTAAGATTTCAAAGCATAGCTATCTTGGATTAAAAGAGGCGTATAATAAATTGTATTTTAAAACAAGTGCGGACTTTGCGACTTTTGAGCCTGTGAGTGGGGAGGAGAGAAATCGCTTTGGTAAAATCATTTTGGGATTCAAAGAGTTTTTCGTTAGCTCATATAAAAATGTGGCAAATTTCATCGCTACAAAGAGTGATATGGAGCGCGAGGTAGATATGCACAAGGAGCATGAGAGAGTGGAGATTCTTGATACCATTACACGATACTCACGATATGCACAAAATCCACTTGTGAGAATCGAGTATGTCTTGCAGCCACTAAATGCGTATTTCATCGTGCCACTATTTGCCTTTGCAAACGCGGGTGTTAGCATCGGGGATTCTCTAAACTTTAATATTGATGGAATCTTGCTAGGCATTATCTTTGGGCTAGTCATAGGTAAGCCTCTTGGAATCTTTCTTTTCACAATCATTAGCGAGAAACTACATATAGCAAAACGTCCCGAGGGTCTTACGAATATGCACATTTTATCGGTTGGATTTTTAGCTGGGATTGGCTTTACCATGTCTATGTTCGTGGGGAATCTAGCCTACTCTACAAGCGATGCGATAGATTTATCAAAAATTTCGATTCTCATTGCCTCTTTGATTGCCGCCACACTTGGCATGATAAGTCTTATTTTAAATACAAAACCTGTAAAAGAAGATGATGTGAGGTATGAGGATTAGATTGCATATTTGGAATCTATTTAGAATTAAAAACATCAAATAATATATTAAATCTCTAAGTGATTTTTGAATGCAATAAATCTATTATCGATTAAACATTTGCTCTATTAGATATTTTTATACAAGTACACTTCAGAAAAAACATAATAGAAATCATTATAAAGAAGTAAAAATAAGGAATCTAAAAAGAGTCTTGCAATATTTTTGTTTGACTTAATTATAAATTAAGTCAACGCCCTCCTCTTTTTTATCTTAATCTACATTAAGACCTTCTAGTTTTAAACGTAGCCTTCCTACCTGTTATCCTTAAAACATCTTTACCAAATCTTTTAGAAATAAGCTCATATCGTGGCAACAAAATCGCATCGCAGTTATGCTCTTTTAACGCCTTATTCAACAATAAACCTTTGGTATTAACCTTAGGATCATAAGGCATCTCTGAGGTTACAGCTTCGCCTACATTAAAATCGCTACCACTAAACTGAACAACATAGGACACATCTCTCTCTATCTTTGCATCTACGACCTTTGAGCATCCAGCAAAAGCCAAACAAGCTGCAACAGATAAACCAACACCAAAATACTTCAACATATTTTATTCCTTAAACACTAAATAGTCTGCGATTATACAAAAAAAAAAAAAACAAAAGTCAATATCTAAATATGCTACAATATTGCACATTTAAACTAAAGCGATAGATATGATAAAACAACATGGGTATAAATATTCTTTTAATCCAAACAAATGCGATGAATGCGGAGGGAAATGTTGCTATGGGGAATCTGGCTATATCTTTGTAAGCATAGATGAGATAATGGCAATTGCGACATTTCTTGGCATGAGTGTTGAAGAGTTTTGTATGAAATATGTAAAACGGGTAGATAACATAAGATTTTCCCTTATAGAAAAAAAATGCAAGGATAAATCAAAAGGCATGTCGTGCATATTTTTTGATGAAAATACAAATAAATGTAGCATTTATCAAGTTAGACCACAGCAGTGTATATCATTTCCATTTTGGGAACAATATAAAGGCAAGACAGATTCCATAAAATCAAGGTGCATAGGGATATGCGTAACAAATGAGTAATTTTTATCGCATTTTAAGCTTAACATGCTAGAATAAGATTTTGTTCTGTTTTCAAAGGAGAAAGGTATTGGATACGGACAGTTATCACTCGGTGGGAATGATAATTCTTGCTTTCATATTGATTTTACTAAATGCTTTTTTTGTATTGTCAGAATTTGCAATGGTAAAGGTAAGGCGCTCAAGATTAGAGGAGCTTGTAAAACAAAATGACCCAAAGGCTAAATTGGCTTTAAAAATGTCAAATTCACTAGATAGCTATCTCTCTGCTACTCAATTAGGAATCACACTTAGCTCCCTCGCACTAGGCTGGGTTGGCAATCATATAACCGCACTTATACTAAAGGGTATGAATATTATATTTATGAATACTTCTTTTATAAATACATTAAGCCTATTAATTGCATTTAGCCTAGTAACACTTCTGCATGTAATACTAGGGGAAATCGTGCCAAAATCCATAGCCATTGCAAAAAGTGAGACTGCTTTTCTAGCGATAGCAAGACCACTTTATATCTTTTGGCTAGTATTTTTCCCTATTATTAAGTTTTTTGACTTTGCATCTTCTAGCTTTTTAAAGTTGCTAAAAGTAGAGGCACATAATCAAGCCCACAGCGATGAGGAGCTAAAAATCATTGTAGGTGAAAGTCTAAGGGATGGGATACTTGATTCCATAGAGGGCGAAATTATTAAAAATGCTGTTGATTTCTCAGATACATTAGCACGTGAAGTTATGACACCAAGAAAGGATATGATATGCCTAGATAAGCAACTAGAATATGAAAAAAATATAGAAATCATGCTAAAAGATAAGAATCATACGCGTTATCCATACTGCGATGGGAGTAAAGACAAGATACTTGGAATCGTGCATATACGCGACATTATGGCGGCAAATATTGCAAACAATAAAGAAATAAACTTTGAAAATTATGCTAAAAGTATGCTAATCGTTCCAGAGAATGCCTCCGTATCACAGATTCTATTAAAGATGAATAAAAAGAAAGTCGATACCGCATTAGTCATTGATGAGTATGGGGGGACGGCCGGAATGATAACAGAGCATGATATTATGAATGAAATTATAGGGAACATACTAACAGATACAAATCAAAATCAAAGCATAAAGAAAATATCAGACAAAATATACGAGGTAGATGGAAAAACAGAATTAGAGAGAGTGGAAAACACATTAAATTTCGAGTATGAAGATGAATTTATGCAGGTAACTATCGGCGGATATGTTCTGAATCTATTTGGCGATTTGCCAAGCATTGGCGATATTATTAGTGATTCTATGTGTCAATATGAGGTGCTAGACATAGAGGAGACAAGGATTAAGAAACTAAAAATTACAATAATTTAAAAACGTTACAATAATTCCCATAAAGATTCCATAAATGATAATGTGTATAATAATTACACAAAGCTAAAAAAAGTGTGAAAAAATATAAGAAAAATCCATTACCAACTCAAAGTAAGCATATAATATTGCAGGTGTAGATAGCCTAGTTGTTTGGTTATAACGCCATATTTTTCATAAAGGATTTACGATGATTAAGGGTTTTGCTATGTTAAAAATTGGGTCTGTGGGCTGGATAGAAAAAGAATCTATAACACCATGCGGTCCCCTAGATGCCATTGTGCGACCATTGGCAGTTGCACCTTGCACATCGGATTTACATACATGCTATGAGGGTGGAATCGGCGAGAGATATAATATGTTCTTAGGGCATGAGGCAGTAGGAGAGATTATAGAAGTAGGTGCGTTGGTAAAAGATTTTAAGGTTGGTGATAAAGTTATCTCCCCTGCTATTACACCTGATTGGAATGCACTAGAATCTCAAAGGGGCTATGCTATGCACAGCAATGGTGCATTATCTGGGTGGAAATTCTCTAACTTCAAAGATGGCGTTTTTGCAGAAAGATTCCATGTAAATGACGCAGATGGGAATCTAGCACACCTGCCAGAGGGCGTTACGCCTGTGGAGGCTGTTATGCTATGCGATATGGTTACCACAGGTTTTCACTGCGCTGAGAATGCAGAGATTAAGCCAGGAGATACAGTGGCAGTTATAGGGCTAGGACCTGTTGGGCTTATGACATGTGCTGGGGCAAATACTATGGGCGCTAGTGAGATTTATGCGGTAGATTGCGTAGATTTTAGATATGAGGTTGCAAATAAACATTACGGTGCAACTCACTATGTCAATTTCACAAAAGCACCATTCCAAGAGCAAATCATGGAGCTAACAAAAGGTAGAGGTGTAGATAAGGTGCTAATAGCAGGCGGCGGATTAACCACAATAGGCGAGGCATGTGAGTGCGTAGTCAATGGTGGCATTGTCTCTAACGTAAATTATCTAGGCTCAGGAGAGAATATTACGATTCCAAGAGTGGCATGGAATGTAGGTATGGGACATAAGACAATTAAAGGTGGTCTAACTCCTGGCGGTCGCTATCGCATGGAAAAACTTGCAAGACTACTACAAACCAAAAAGCTAGATGTGAATCCTATCATCACTCACAGACTAGAGGGATTTGACAAAATCGGGGACGCACTGGCTATGATGAAAGATAAGCCAAAAAATCTAATAAAACCAGCGGTAAATATCACTTGGTAGTTTTATAAATTTTATAAAACATACATGCTACTTAAATTAGGCTACTCTTAAGAGAGTAGCCTTAATCTTTGCAAAAATTTTACATACATTTTACTTTTCCTCTCTACACTAATGAAAAAATACAAATGGAGAATCATGCCCACCTTTAAAATGAAAAAAGATATATTATCTATCATCATATCGCTAGGTCTAAAAATATCGATATTTATTACTATTGCTACATTTGCTATCATCATGGGCTTTATCGTGATAAAAGGAATCTCACATTTAGACTTAAAGCTATTTGCCCTAGAGTATAACTCTGAGAACATCTCAATGACTCCCGCTATCATTAATACCATAAATATGATTCTGCTATCCTTGCTAATAGTATTACCTGTGGGAATCTTTGGTGCGATATTTCTAAATGAATACGCAAGGGGACATAGTAAAATCATATCCTCCATTAGCATAGCGACAGAGACATTAGTGGGGATTCCATCCATTGTTTATGGAATGTTTGGATATTTGATTTTTGTAAATTATTTTGGATTCAAAAATAGCTTTCTTGCTGGAAGTTTAACGCTTTCTATCATGATTTTACCACTTATCTTAAGAAGCTCTCAGGAAGCATTAAAAAATGTTCCAGATAATATTAGAGAGGCTAGTTTTGCACTTGGCGCTACTAAGCTAAAAACGATTTTTTGGATTGTATTACCCATTGCACTGCCGGGAATATTAGCCGGCATTATTCTTAGCATTGGGAAAATCGTAGGCGAGAGTGCAGCTTTAATCTACACCTCAGGCACAGCGGCACAAATTGCTGGATTATTTGATTCTGCTAGAACATTGAGTGTCCACATGTATATCATATCTAGCGAGGGATTGCATATAAATGAGGCTTACAGCACAGCTTTTATATTAATCATTCTAGTCTTAGGCATTAATATAGGTGCGAACTTCATAGTTAAAAAACTTGGAATGAAATAATTATCTGTAATACTTGCTTTGATTCTGCATTTTCTGCATCATCTCTCTCTCCCTTGCATTTTTCTTTTTGCCATGTTGTTTTTTATTACCATCCCCCTTTTTTGCCCTTACCTTTCTTGTCTTTTCCTTATCTATTTTTGAAGTTTTACTTGTAGATTCCAAATCTTGATTTAACTCTACATTTTCCACCTCCTCCTTACTAAGCCCTATGCGGACATTGTTTCGTAAATGCAGACTTAAAAGTCGCAAAATAAGCTGTGCAGAATCCACCCTATCTTTCACATACTCATAGAGATTAATCGCATCATCAGAGACCTCTGCACTAAAAATATTTCTTAACGTCTCATCATTGCTAAAACTTGGAATCTCATATAGCTCCAACCTAGCCTTTGTCTCATCTTGAATCTTTCTTAAATCCTTATACTCCAGCGGCGTAGCAAGGGTAATGGCAACGCCCTTTCGCCCCGCCCTACCCGTCCTGCCTATGCGATGCACATAAGCCTCGATATTTAGCGGTAGATGATAGTTAAAGACATGGCTAATGTCATCAATGTCAAGCCCCCTTGCAGCGACATCTGTGGCGACTAGAATATCTGCCTTTTTATCCTTAAAAATCTTCATAGATTCTCGCCTAGCCCTTTGGTCCATATCACCATGCAGGGCAATGCTTTTATAGCCCTTTTTTACCAAAAACTCATTTAGCTCATCTGCCTCCCGCTTTGTTCGGGTGAAAATAATGCTTTTGCTAGGGGATTCTGTATCGATAAGACGCACGATAGCATCTGAGCGTTCATTCTCATGTATGATATAGTATCGTTGCGAAATATCCGTATTAGTTACATTCTTTGGCGTAATCTTTACATAAGCGGGATTGTAGAGAATCTTATCTGCTAACTCCTTGATTCTAGGTGGCATCGTGGCAGAGAAAAGTAGCGTTTGGGCGTTGTTTGGAATGTATTGAAAAATCTCCTCAATGTCATCGATAAATCCCATATCAAGCATCTCATCACTCTCATCTAACACGACTACGCTAGGAGAGAAATTTAGCAATCTCTCATTTTTCAAGTGGTCTAGCAATCTGCCCGGCGTGGCTATCATAACCTGCGGTTTCCTATCGATTAGCTCTATTTGCTTCTTGATACTCTGCCCTCCATAGACGCATACTGTTCGCACTCGCAGATACTTGCCTAGCTTGAATATCTCATCGCTTATCTGCATAGCAAGCTCACGCGTTGGAGTTACGATTAGTGCCTCTATGCTACCATCATTTTTTAAGCAGTTTAGTATAGGCAGGGCAAAGGCGGCGGTCTTTCCTGTGCCTGTTTGTGCCTGAGCTATGACATCGCGTCTTTGCAGAATAGGAGGGATTGCACTTTCCTGAATAGGCGATGGTGTGCTAAATCCAGCGTCTTTAACACCCCTTAAAACCTTGCTATTTAATCCTAAATCTTGGAAAGATGGTATATTGGAATCTTGACTTATTGGATTCCACAAAGATGACTCAAACTCATTCGGTTTGCCAGACGTTCCATCATGCTTAGATTGTATTCTGTCATTCTGAGATAAATGCGAAGAATCTTTTTGTTTTTTAGAATGTTGTATCATAAAATAACCTTAAACATAGGTAAAATAAATCTTGTATTATAACCCCAAAAATATAAAAATCCAAAAATCGCATACATTTATTTAGCTATAATGACAATATCAAATGCAAAAGGATTCCACATGAAAATCACATATACACTTACAGATGAGTCTCCAGCTCTAGCGACATACTCTTTTCTGCCTATTGCAAAGGCATTTTGCAATCATGCAAATATAGAGGTAGAGACTTCCGATATTTCCCTATCTGCTAGGGTGTTGGCACAATTTAGCGATGAGTTAGCAAGTAATCAGAGAGTCCCAGATTCCCTTGAGGCATTAGGCGAGTTAGTCAAAAAAGCAGATGCAAATCTCATAAAAACGCCAAATATTTCCGCATCAATCCCCCAGCTAAAAGCAACCATAAAAGAGTTACAAGCAAAAGGCTATAATGTCCCTAATTTCCCCGATGAGCCAAAAGATGATAAAGAGAAGGCAATCAAAGAAAAATACCAAAAAGTGCTAGGTAGTGCGGTAAATCCCGTGCTTCGTCAAGGTAACTCAGATAGACGCTCCACAAAGGCTGTAAAAGAATATGCAAAGAAAAATCCCTATAAAGTCGTGCCTTTTAGCAAGGATTCTAAAACCTGCGTGTCTCACATGAAAGATGGCGATTTCTTTGATAATGAAAAGGCAGTTCTCATAAAAACTGCCACAAATGCAAGGATAGAGTTTGTAGATTCTAAAGGGAATATTGCTGTGCTAAAAGATGGGCTAAAGCTAGAGGCAAATGAGATTTTAGACGCTACCTTTATGGATTGTGAAAAACTTGCTAGATTCTATGATGAGCAAATCGAGTTTTGCAAAAAAGAGGGCATTTTATTCTCACTTCACCTTAAGGCTACAATGATGAAGGTAAGCGACCCTATACTTTTTGGCTATGCGGTAAAGGCATATTTCAAAGAGCTTTTTACTGAGTTTAAAGATGAATTAGAAAGGCTTGGCGTAAATGCAAATAATGGAATCTCAGAGCTTTTAAGCAAGATTGAGACTTCCCCAAAGAAAGAGGCAATCCTTGCAAAATACAATGAGATTCTTAGCAAAAATGCAAAAATCTCTATGGTAAATTCCGATAAAGGAATCACAAATCTGCATGTCCCAAGCGATGTAATAGTCGATGCCTCCATGCCTGCCATGCTAAAAAATGGTGCAAAACTATGGGATAAAGATGGAGGGGAATGCGACACAAATGCGGTGATTCCAGATAAGACTTATGCTACCACATATCAGGCGGTCATAGAGGATTTAAGGGCAAATGGGACGCTAAATCCTAGCACACTAGGTAGCGTAGCAAATGTGGGGCTAATGGCAAAAAAGGCACAGGAATACGGCTCTCATGACAAGACCTTTGTGGCACAAGATGATGGAGTGTTTAGAATCCTAGATTCCAATAACAACATACTTTTAGAGCATAAAGTTAGAAAAAACGATATTTATAGGGCAAATCAGGCAAAATATGACGCCATTATTAATTGGATTGACTTAGGCATAGAGAGAGCAGACATCACGGGGGATAAGGCAATTTTTTGGCTAGATTCCAAAAGGGCAAGTAATGCTATCATGATAGATATAGTCAAGCAAAGATTGCAAGAAAAAGGGAAAAATATAGAGATTTTAGCGCCAAAAGAGGCATGTTTGGAATCCTTAAAACTCATTCGTGCGGGGAAAAATGCGATTTCTATCACAGGCAATGTATTGCGTGATTATCTTACCGATTTATTCCCGATTTTAGAGCTTGGTACAAGTGCGAAAATGCTATCTGTCGTGCCTATGCTAAATGGTGGCGCAATGTTTGAGACAGGAGCAGGCGGCTCGGCGCCTAAGCAGGTAGAGCAGCTATTAGAGGAAAATCATCTGCGATGGGATAGTCTTGGCGAGTTTTTGGCACTTCAAGCAAGCCTTGAGTTTTTCGCACAAAAAAATAGCAACAAAAAGGCAAAAGTCCTAGCAGATGCCCTAGATAGTGCTATAGGCGAGTGGCTAAATAATAATAAAGCACCATCTCGCAAGGTAAAAGAAGATGATAATAGGACAAGTCATTTTTACCTAGCATTGTATTTTGCAAAAGCACTAGCAAATCAGAGTGCAGATTCTGCTATGCAGACTTTCTTTAAGCCAGTGGCAGAGGAGCTAGAATCTAAACAAGATTCCATACGCGCGGAGTTTAATGATACTCAAGGAAACAAAGTAGATGTGGGGGGATATTATAAATTTGATGATTCTAAAGCGGAGGCTATCATGCGTCCTAGCAAAAACTTTAATGCCATTATTGAGAGGATTGCTAGGGGGTAGTTTTTAATACATGATTCTAAGGATTTCTGGTAAGCCTTCAGTAATGGATGGAGTGCTATTAGAGAATGAGAAAGCTATATCATTTAGAAAAATTACATCACTAAAAAAGCTAAGTTATTGAGAATAGCTACGTCATGTTGGGTTGCCTTGTCGTGTTGAGGCTTTAGCAAAAACATCTAGGAATCTAGATTCTAATCTTAAAATCAAAAGATGTTTCGCTCCGCTCAACATGACACATGGACTACTAAACATGACATATGTGACACTCAGCATGACGTATAGGATACTAAACATGACATATTATATCTTCATTCTTAGCGCAACGAAGAATCCAAAGTTTCTTCGGCTAACTTTGCGAATGACAACTTCACCGTCATGTTTAGCGGTAGCGAAACATCTTTTAAGCAGAATCTAAAATCTAAAGATTCTCAGTCATTCTGAGCATTAGTAAAGAATATTTAAATTACAATCTGAGTTTAGATTCTAAGAGATTTTTCGACAGAGATTTAAAATGACAATAAATTTTAGAATCTAAAAATATTGAAAATAAATTAGGAGATAAAAATGATAGCTTTTGACGTGCTATTTGGCTACATTGCCTCCGTATTTTTACTAATCGCAACGCCAGGTCCGGTTATCATGCTAATCATTCGCAATGCCTCCTTGTATGGTTTTAAAAACGCCCTTTTCACTGGCATAGGCACAAATGCCGCCTCGCTAATTCTTATCGCTATAAGCATTGCTATCATTCTAGGATTATTTAGCATTACAGAATCTTTACTTAGCATTATTAGTGCATTTGGCTGTTTGTTTATATTTTACCTAGGTGCTAGTTCATTTATCTCAAATATAAAAAGCGGGGCATTAAAGCATTTAGGTAAAAATAATGATATTGAACAGAATCTAGATTCTAAAGATTCTTCGGATAGCCTTGCTAATGACAACTCCACCGTCATGTTGAGCGGTAGCGAAACATCTTTTAAGCAGAATCTAGATTCTTCACCAAAGGCTCAGAATGACAAAAATTTACAGAACAAAGATTCCAAAAACAACACAGATTCAACCCAAAGCAAACAACTATCTCTCAAACATGCTTTTTTACAAGGTTTTAGCATCGCTATAACCAATCCTAAAGATATTCTATTTTTCCTAGCTTTTTTCCCACAATTCCTCTCTATTAGCAATTCCTTAACACTTAGCTTTACCCTGCTAGTGATTCTGTGGATAGCACTTGATTTTTCTATCATCATCACTTACAGCCTACTTTTACAAAAAATGATTTTTCTACGTTACAAACATATACTAGCAATAATTAGCGACTACACTCTCATGATAGTCGGCATCGCTGGGTTAGTTTATATTATCTTAGAGTTTAGCTAAAACTTCTTCTTATTACTATCCTCTAAAATCTGGTGTGCCATGTCACTTACATATTTTGAAATGTTAGATGATTCATTTGCCACTTCGCTACTTTGATTAGTCGCACTCTCTAGCTGGATTACTGCCTCATTGATTTGTGAGACGCCAATAGATTGTTCGCCTACAGCTTCTACGATTTCATTAATGCTTTGATTTAGCATATTGACATTTGTCTCGATTTGATTAAGACTTTTTTGCGTTCGCTCGGCTAATTTGCGAATCTCATCGGCTACGACTGCAAAGCCACGTCCATTCTCCCCTGCCCGTGCGGCTTCTATACTCGCATTTAGTGCTAAGAGATTAGT
Source organism: uncultured Helicobacter sp. (assembly GCA_949287835.1). GTDB lineage: Bacteria > Campylobacterota > Campylobacteria > Campylobacterales > Helicobacteraceae > Helicobacter_A. Next base: position 9,831 of record CASEHV010000031.1, on the reverse strand, counting down.
ATGATTTGCTATATCATCGATGATTTTTACGATATTGCGAATGTCCTCGCTCTGCGTTAGTATGGCAGTGGTTTTATTACGTGTGCTCTCCATTGAGACAGTGATTTCCTCCAGCGATGAGGCTGTCTGCGTTAGCGATTGTGCCTGCTGGAGTGTTCCTTCTGTTAGCTTTACAACATTTTGCTGTAGCTCATCAGATTTTTTGCTAAGCTGTGTCGCTATCTCTTGAGAGTTTGATAGCATTTTGCGAATCGCGCTTCCTAGGAAATTAGCGGTTTTCTCGATATTTCCACTTGCATTTTCTATACTATCGCGGAAGTCAAGATTCCTATATTTATCAAAGAGTGCTTGAATCTCATTCATATCACTCCCCACTTTCTCATTTAGCGTAGATAGTAGATTGTTTAGAATCTCTTGTAGCTTTTTTAGCTGAGGGTTGTTTGGATTAGTATCTAGCCTAGCACTTAAATCACCCTGCTCTACCCTATGAACTGCCTGTGTAGCACTCTTTATAGCCTCATTATCCTGAATGCTAAATGCTCTTATCTCCTCTACCGTGCTATTAATCTCGCTTGCCATTTTGCCAAACTCATCGTTTTTGTGAATCTTTATGACCTCGACACTATCCCTTTCATGTTTTAAGAAAGCAAAGAAATGCTCTAACCCTAGATAAATCTTATTAATATCTCCTTGCACCGCGACCTTAATATAAACAATAATAATAAGCACCACAAGGATAATGCAGACAATCATGGAAATAAGAATCACCTTTTCTATAAAGTATAGCTCCTCTAGCACCTCATCTTTTGGCGCAAAGCTAACCATAGTCCAATAGATTCCATCCCATATCTCGAGATTAAATAATCCAGCCATGCCGCCAGTGCCATCATTTAGATTAATCTTTAGCACATCTTTATCTTTTCCGCTTCTCTGAAAGGCTAGAATCTCATCGCTAGATTCTTTATCTATCATGGATTCTAAAGGCTTTCCGATTTGGCTAACATCGCTATATAGCACGACATTCCCCGCACTATCTAGTAACATACGTTTTGAATGTGGATATGGTGCACTATTTTTATCCAAAATATCTTTGGATAGCTCACTTATATCAATTAGCATACCTAGCACACCGATGACATTATGCGAGGTATCAAGAATGGGGAATGTAAGACCTATGACGCTTTTCCTATTTCCATCCTGTATAATCTCCTTAGCCCTTGTTACTTCCACACTCTTACTAGCATAGGTACTGCGGATAGAACTAAAATACTCAAAAATGCTACTGCCATTTGGCGCACTAACCCTATCTTTTGAGACTATCTCCATACCAGCATCATACTGCTCTGGATTGCTATCTATCATGGCAAATTCTAAAAATCCTCTATCATTATATAGATTCTCCATAATGCCACTTTTATGCAATGCAGAAGAGCTAATCTGTGCAAATGCCACAGCGATAGATGGGTCATAATCCACAATATAGCCTAGAAAATACTTGATATAGGCATCATTGATTTTACTATCTTCTTTTTGTGCGTTTTGTATTGCCTTTGTGAGAGATTCTAGATTGGAGCCTGCTACGTTAAAGAAATTCTCAGCGGTTTTAGAATCTCTTTGTGCAAATGCTACTAAAGATTTATTTGACTCTGTTATCATGTTTTTTTCTAAGGTATTTGAGATAATGAAGTAGAGTATAATCATGCCAATGCAGATAACTATGGCTATAAGCGCACTAATCTTTGCCCCCACGCCTAGATTATTAAACATCCTCATTTATTGCTCCTGCAAGTTATGTGATATGATGTTAATTATATCTAAAAATTATTTTGAAATATGGAATCCCCATGGATAAAGAAATATTAAAAACGCAATTAGCATCTCTTACAGATAAGCCAGGCGTATATCAATACTATGATTCCAACTCAAAGCTTCTATACGTAGGAAAGGCAAAAAATCTAAAAAAACGTGTAAAAAGCTACTTTGATAAATCGCTAAATCCAAATCCAAATAATAGTTACAGAATCCAAAAAATGATAAGTCAAGTGCATAGTCTGCACACCGTGATAGTGGAGAATGAAAAAGAAGCGCTCATTCTTGAGAATTTCTTTATCAAATCTCAGAATCCAAAATATAACATTCTGCTAAGAGATGATAAAACCTATCCATATATAACAATAGATTTAAATGACAAGTATCCTAGATTCTCAATTACACGTAGACTTGAGAGTAAAAAGAATAAACTTTACTTTGGCCCCTATCCTAGAGGGGCAAATGAGATTCTAAAAGCAATCTATGAGATATTCCCACTCGTGCAGGAATCAAGCTGCATAAGGGGGAAAAGGGCATGTCTGTATCATCAAATAAATAAATGCCTTGGGGTATGTGAGTTTGATAATCCTCAAAATAAAGAGAAATATGAGAATCTAATCAAAGAAATATTAGCACTCATGCAAAATATAGAGAAAATGAAAAAGCTACTAGAGGAGAATATGCAACACTTTGCAGACAAAGAGCTATATGAACAAGCACTAATATGCAAGAAATGCCTAAATGTCATCGATGAGGTGGGGCATTTCTCTAGTATCGATATGCGAAGACTCTATGATGCGGACATTCTTAGCTTTGCCTATAATAGCGGCATTGGTGTGCTATTAAAGCTCTTTGTGCGAGGAGGCAAGGTCATTAGCTCCACTCATAGCTTTGTGCGGGTAAATGATTCTAAAATCGCTACAAGCGAGGACTTTGAGTGTGAGGTATATAATCAAGCCTTATTAAGCATGGATTCTAAGAATGACATCATTATTTTCCCCATTAGCAAAGATAACTTTGAGTCTTTATGCGAATTTCATACGAAACTAAAGCTAGTTTTACCAATAAGAGGTGATAAACTAAAACTCGCCAAACTTGCCGCACTCAATGCCACGCATATACTAGACAATCGTATGAAAAACGAGGATAGCGATGCGTTGGTGCTAAGGGATATAGCCGAGCTATTTGATTTAAAACAGGATATTTTTAGCATAGAGGTTTTTGATACAAGTCATCATAGCGGGACGCACTGCGTTGGGGGTATGATTAGCTACATTGATAGCGAGTTTTGCAAGGCAAATTATCGGCATTACAATCTAAGCGGCAGTGATGAATATAGCCAGATGAGAGAGATGCTAAAGAGACGCGCTAGTAGCTTTGATGAATTGCCTGCGCCAAGTCTGTGGCTAATCGATGGCGGGATAGCACAGATTAATATTGCCCTTGAGATTTTGGAATCTAGCGGGGCAAATGTGGAGGTTTTAGCTATCTCTAAGGAGAAAATTAGTGCAAAGGCAAATCGTGCTAAGGGCAGAGCAAAAGACATTCTCCGCTCTAAGAATCTGGAATTTCGCCTAGACACTAGAGACAAGCGACTCCAACTATTACAAAAGCTACGCGATGAGGCACATAGATTTGCGATTGGATTCCATAGATATAAAAAAAGAAAAGATATTTGGATAGATGAATGAGTTGGAAATATTTAAGCGATGGATTTAGATTTTCACTTAAAGGCTTAGATTTACGTAAAATTATAGAATCTAGATTCCATGTTTCGCCATCCTGTCATGTTGAGACGTAAGTATCTTTTATAGATTCTTCACATTCGGTAATACATGAAGAATTTAAGTCATGTTACTCCACTTCGCCATGTCGAGGCTTTAGCAAAAACATCTAGGAGTCTAGATTCCAAAGATTCTTTATTTAGAATGAGAGAAAAAGATTCAAGTTCCAAAAAATCAAATTGCAAAACAATACTCTAATGACAAAAAAGATTTTTAACAATCAATCATAAACCCTAAATCTTATATCTCAACTCCGCTCTGGTTTTAAAAAACTGCATTTCTCCTAGCAGTGTGGCAGCAAAGAGTGAAAACTCCATGTGTTTATTGAATTTATAAGTAAGATTTGGCGTAATCTCCACAAAGCTAACATGTGCAAATCTCTGAGAGCCTCTACTTGCAAAGCTATGAAAGTTTTGATTATCCAAGACATCTAGCAGGGGCATATTCGTATTCCCAAACACATAAGCTATATCAAGGCTAATCTTTAATGGAATCTTAAATCCATAATCAAGTGAGGCATAGAGGCTATACAGACTTGTATTATTAAACGAGCCAGAGCCTAGAGCGCCAAACCCCTCATATACCGCAGTAATATTACCATTCCAGACCTTACCAGCAGTATTTATATCTCCTTTGTAATCTAAAATCACGCCATAGCCATCGCCAAAGCTACCTAGAAATCCTAGTTTCATAGAGTAGGAATTGATGACATAACTTGCATTTACATTAAAGATTCCACGAAATGAGGCTAGATTTGCCCTCTCGATAGAGAAATTTGTAGCCTTTGAGCCTGTTAGCAGTATCGCATTGTCATTCATCTTTGTCATGGCAATCTGTGCGGCTAGTTTTAATTTCCCACTACCCACATTAAATGTATAATCCGCATCGCCAAACATCATAAAGTCAAATAATCTAAACGCATTGAGAGCAAAAAGCCTTACATTAATATCCTTTGAGTATGAGATTCCAAGTATGCTAAGATTATTTCCTATGCTAAGTCCAGCGGCATTTATCTGTCCGCGTCCCCCCTCGCTTACAAGCGTTCTTAGATTATAAGATGCCATGTCGCTTATAAAGCTATCATAGAATTCAGCCATGTAAGTCATGTCTTTATGCTTGATATGTAGCAGGGCGCCTGTGGCAAGGTCTAGGTTCTTGTCATTTAGCGGCGTATTCATATTCATCTTGCCTAGTGCTATGTGAAAGTGCGTATTGTCTATGGAAAATTCTTTCTGCCCATAGAGCTGTGAGATGCTGAATCTATCTGAGAAATTATCTATAAAAGCAGCCGCCCTAGAGCCTTGTGTAGCATTATCTGTGCTTGAGTTTAAATCTGGTGTGCTACTACCTTGAGAGAAAAAGATTCCGGCTTTCATGCTATATCCATCTAGCTTCCCGCTTGTGATGTCAATCTTGCCGCGATACTGCTGAGTTTGTCCATTTCCTCTTGCCCCTCCTATATAGAAGTATCTAGCAAACAAAAATCCGCTAACCTCCGCATTACCTAGTATCTGCGTAACAGGGGATTTTACCTCTTTTTTCTCTACTATCTCTTGTATTTCTTTTGTCTCTTGTAACTCTTGTGCAAATACGCCAGAACACAATGCCATAAATGCTAGTGATTTTCTCATTAGCAACTCCTTATTTTAGAATAAGGGCATTGTAAAAATGGCTTGTAAAAGCTATATTAAGGCTTGTAAAGTCGGGGTAAATTTAAACCTCACACCTTCTCAACCAAGAGTCCTTTTTGTTTTAGATACTCTATTGCCTCTTTGGTATTTTCCTCTTTGCTATTAAAATCTACGTATAAATAGCCAATTTCTGAGCTTCTTAGTGCCTCGATATTACCCGCTAGGATATTTACGTCTACATTAAATTTTTTGACAATCTCAGAGATGAGTGGGTCATGAATGTATTTGCCTACAAAGGAGATTTTATACACGCTTTCATATCTCTCTCTTAGTACCTCCTCGCTAGAGGTAGCAGGGAGAAATGAGATTAGCTCTTTTGTTACCTCATGCTTTGGTGAGGCAAAGACATGCTCGACATAGCCTCTCTCGACTATCTCTCCATCGCTAATGACGCACATTTTATTGCATATCTGGCGCACGACTTCTATTTGATGTGTTATGAGGAGTATGGTTAGCCCTAGTTTGCTTTGTATATCTTTTAGCAGGGATAAAATGGATTTTGTGGTTTTGGTATCAAGTGCGCTTGTAGCCTCATCACAGAGTAGAATCTTTGGATAATTTACCAATGCCCTAGCGATTGCCACGCGCTGCTTTTGCCCACCACTTAGCTGCTTTGGATAGAAATGTGCCTTCTCCCTTAGCCCTACTATCTCTAAAAGCTCATTTACCCTATCTTTTATATCTGCCCTCTTCCATTTGGCAATCTCTAGGGCAAAGGCTACATTGCCAAACACATCTCTTGAATCTAAGAGATTGAAATGCTGGAAAATCATGCCTATCTTCATACGAATGCTTTGCAACTGCTTTTCTGACATGGAGACTATGTTTTGAGAATCTATTAGAACCTCTCCGCTGCTGACTTCCTCTAGGCGATTTACAAGCCGTATAAGTGTGCTTTTCCCCGCACCTGAGTAGCCGATGATTCCCATTATATCGCCTTTTTCTACCTTTAGATTTAGAGGTTTTAGCGCACGAAATCCATTTGGATAAATCTTTTCTACATTAATTAGCTCTATCATAATGCTCCTTTCTGCAATTTTATACAAATATATATAATTCATGGTAAAATATTAAGACTTCATTTACTAAGGAGATTCCATGAAAAAGCATGTAGTATTTTTCGAGGCGGTAGGCGGTAGCGACAAGGGCAGAGACGGGCATAGACGAGATACTATGCCTATGATGGATTATCTCAAAAAGCTAGGTTGGAGTGCTGAGGTAGTATTCTTTACAGATGAGATTTTGAAAGATGAAAAAAAGCGAAACGACATATACGAGCATGTGAAAAATAGTGCCGATGCCTATGTATCTAGGGTAAATCCGGGGAATCTAAAAGAGGAAAAGCTGTATTTTGATGTCTTGCGAAAGCTATGTAGCGATGGCGTGATAGGTATGCCACACCCAGATGCGATGATAGGCTATGGTGCTAAGGACGCTTTGACAAAACTAGCCGACACAGAGCTAGTGCCAAGCGATACTTATGCCTACTATGACCCCGCAGAGGCAAAGAGAATAGGCATTACATGGAGTGACAAACATGATTTTAAAAAGACATTTCCAAAGAGTCTAGCAAAAGGCGAGAGAGTGCTAAAGCAAAATCGTGGCTCCACAGGCGAGGGAATCTGGCGCGTTCAGCTAGAGGAGCCACTACCAGCGGGAGTAAATGAAGTGCCACTTGATGCAAAGATTAAATGCACAGAGGCGGTGGATAATCATGTCGAGCATAGAAAGCTAGGGGAATTTATGGATTTTTGTAATAAATACCTTGTAGGTGATAATGGTATGCTTGTGGATATGACCTTCCTGCCACGTATAAAAGAGGGCGAGATTAGAATCTTAATGCTTTATAAAGACCCTATTTATGTCGTGCATAAAAAGCCAGCTGAAGGTTCAGATGCTTTCTCAGCCACTCTTTTTAGCGGGGCAAAATATCGATATGACAAGCCAGAGCAATGGCAGCATTTGGTAGATTATTTCCTAAAGCATCTCCCAGAGATAAAGACAAAGCTAGGCAACTACGACCTACCGCTAATATGGACAGCGGACTTTATTTTGGATACAGATTCCAATGGCAAAGATAAATATGTGCTAGGGGAGATAAACTGCTCTTGTGTGGGCTTTACCTCACCTGTGGAATTCCTTGATAAAACTGCAAGGAGAGTTGCAAATACGATTATTAATATAATAGAGGACGCTAAGGCTTAATTTTCTTTGGAATCTTTTTAGAATCTTTTCTGCCCACCGCTTAAGGTTTTTGTGGTATGTTGTGGGCGTTTAAATTCTTTAATAGATAGATAAAGAGCGTTTTTGTATGTTGAAATATTATTCTTGAGAATCTAATGTTGATACTATACACCATGCTGTGTTGAAAGTATGGTTAAAAATATCTCATTACGAGATTAAAATGAATTTTAGATTCTAAATAAATATCTGCAAGACTCACGCATAATTATATTTTACTTAGCTACAAAAACACGGCATTCTAAAATAATCAAGACTTTATTTAACGTCGCATTGCTATTTATTACACAAAAGCTACTCAAAATCTCCATATTTTAATTGAATATTAGATTCTATATCCCTAGCCGCTCTCTTTCCTAGTATGGATTCAAACTCACTTGCAGGTATGCCACCTTTTGAGGGGCGCTTTACCCAGATATTATCCATGCTTAGAATCTCACCTTTTTTAATCTCTTTTATGCTAACCACACTTGCAAAGGCAAAGTCGATTGTTACCTGCTCCTCTTTTGTAGGCGCTTTTTTGCTATCATCGCCTCGCATAATTGCCATTTGACTAGATAGCTCTATTAGCTCCTTTAGCTCTAAGGTATCCATTGAGTTAATAATATCAGGTCCCTCCCTATCCTTGCTATCGGTAAAATGCCTCTCTACAAGGCATGCGCCAAGGGCTATGGCACCAAGGCAGGCTAGATTGCTAGTCGTATGGTCGCTTAATCCATATAGGCAGTCAAAATGTCTTTGCAACTCTAGCATGGCATTTAAACGTACCAAATGAATGGGCGTGGGATAGAGATTTGTGGTATGCAAAAGTATAAATGGGACTTCATAATCTCTAAAAATTTGCACAGCAGGTTTTATGGAATCTATACTATTCATGCCTGTGCTAAGGATAAGCGGCTTTTTAAAAGAGCAGATATGCTTTAGCAGTGGATAATTATTGCATTCCCCAGAGCCAATCTTAAAGGCACACACGCCCATATCCTGCAGACGATTTGCCGCTGCCCTGCTAAAAGGTGTGCTAAGATATACCATGCCACTTTTTTCCACATAATCCTTTAGCGATAACTCATCTGCATAGCTAAGAGCACATTTTTTCATAATCTCATAAATGCTAATATCTGCATTTCCGGGGATTACACTTTGTGCCTCACGCGACATTTCATCTTCTATTATATGCGTTTGGTGTTTGATAATAGAAGCACCCGCACTTTTGGCAGCATCTACCATGAGCTTTGCTATCTCAAGGGAGCCGTTGTGATTAATGCCTATCTCTGGGACTACTAGCGGATTTTTGGCGCTTACATGAATATGCCCTATGGAGATGCCCTTCATTTATTTTTATCCTTTCTTTTTAAATTTCTATATTTTATATATCTCACAATATCCCTAGGAATCAGAAATAAATCCACTAAAAGCTGGAAGTATATATTCTTCTTGATAGAGGTAAGACGAAGTGTAATCTCGCGTTCTATTCTCTCGCGTTCTATTCTCTCGCGTTCTTTTAGAGAAAAAATTCTTTTTATAGAATCATCTACCACCTGTATATCTCTAATAGCATTGCTATCCTTTGATTCTACCATAAACTCTTTGCTTTGTGTTTTAGGTGCTAAATCTACATATCTACACATAGGAGAGTTTGGTGATATGCAGTAGATTTTTATATTTAGCTTTTGTTGTAGAAAGTCTAGGACTTGTAATTCTATGCTTTTTTGATGCTCATGAATGCTAGTTGGAGTGCCATCTTTAAGATTCTCAAAGCTAGGGCAGAGTTTTAGCAGATTCTCTTTTGTGCTAATATCATAGACATAGCTCTCTTTCTCATAAAAGTCTATGCCTGTTATATATATCTCATCATAGCCTAGCAGGGCAGCAATGCAGCACATATATCCCCCACTTGTGATTCTCATACCCTTTCTGTATATTTCATTAAAGATAATAAGAGAGTATAACTCTTTGTTTTTCTTTAGAATCTTATGACCAAAAGTAGCATCTACAAAGTAGCTTTTCATTTGTCTTAGCTGGAATCTACTCTCAACTGTATTTAATCCAAAAGTAGCAAGGGTGATATTATCTATATTATATTCTCCCCTCTCTTGCAGTAGCTTTAGTGTATAGTACTTCTCTAAGGCTGGATAAATATGCATAAATGCCATTGTAATATCTTTTCCTAGATAGTATTTATCCTCTAAATAGAAATGATTACATCGAAAAATATCACAAGAGAGCGGTTTCCTATCATAGTCAATCTGTGCTAGACTAGGACCATTACCTGCTATGATTACCCTTTTTGCCATACCAATCCTTAA
>CASEHV010000030.1 GCA_949287835.1 uncultured Helicobacter sp. | reverse complement strand
ATTTAAAAATATAAAAATCTTTTATATATCATAAAATATATTAAAACAAACATATAAAAATATTAATTTCATGCCATATAACTTTCAATTTTAACCCTCAAATTATTCTAAATTTTTGATTTTATTAAAAAAATGAAAAATAAAAAGTAACATCATATTTTTCATAATAAATCTAAAATTGTAACGAAATTATACACATTAGGTTACAATAATGACGTTACCCATCTTACTCAATGTGTAAAATTTTTACATAAACTATAACTTTTATGCCAACTGCTCACTCAATCATGATAAAAACTTCTAATATTGAGTTGTTTTTTTTTTTTTTTGGTATTATGGATATATCTATGTCAGGAGTAGAACATGTTTAAGAGTATTATCGCAAGGAGAACGGCATTATCGATATTTGCGGTTTTGGTTTTAGGGTTTGCGATATTTATATTTATCGAATATCGTCAATCCAAAGTCGATATATTAAGTAGCATAGCAAGTGGGCGGCAGGAGAGCGTCAAGAATGGTATGCTTTTTGTGCAAGACTACTTTGATTCTAGGATTAAATATGTAGAGAGAATCGCAGATGAATTGCAGAAAGTCTATGATATGGGCGATGAGATTGTGGGGAAAAAGATTCAGGAGGCATTTGCGTATTCGCCCTTTGATGCGGTATTTCTAGGCTATGAGAATGATGGGCATTTGGTTACCGTTGAGCAAATCTATGATGGTAGGGTGGTTATTATGACCCCGCAAAAAGATAATTTTGACTCAAGAACTCGTGCCTGGTATAAGGGTGGTAAAAGCACTATGAATGTTGGATTCTCAGACCCTTACACAGACATTACGACAAAGAAACTTGCGGTGGTTATTTACAAGCCAATCATTAATAATGGCGCAGTTGTGGCAGTGCTAGGCGTAAATGTCTTTTTAGATGAGATGCAAAGAAACTTTTTGAATCTAAAGACCACAGAGAGTAGTTCCATCTTCTTAACAGATGACAAAAATCATCTAGTCTCACATTCAAATCCCAATCTTGTCATGTCTGATGACCCAGAGATTGCTTCACTGCTAAATTTTTTTAGGGAAGTCTCGCAGAAAACACCAAATACTCCCACAGATGTCATTACCTACAATCTCAACAATGACGACAGACTAGCGGTATGTATGAGTGAGAATGGCTGGATGCTCTGCTCGGGAAACTCCCTAAATGACTATGCGGAGGTTTTTAAGGATTTGATTATCCGCCAAACATCTCTATCTATCATTTTTGTGCTTGTGGTGATGATAGCCATCGTGCTTGTGGTGAGTTTCAATCTTCGAAATCTCCCTGCTATACAGGAGGGGATTTTGAATTTCTTTGCCTATTTGAATTTCAAGAAAGATAGCGTAGAGACGCTTGATATAAAGAGTAAAGATGAGATTGGAATCATGGCAAAGACGCTTAATCAAAATATAGAGATTACGCAGGATTTCACGATAAAAAATCGGCATTTAACTCAAGAGATGACTGAGATAGCACGTAATGTAGGCAAGGGGAATCTTAGCGTGAGAATCACAAGCAACACGCCAAACCCTATCTTAATGGAGCTAAAGAATATCTTAAACCAAATGCTAGATAATCTTGAGAAAAATATAGGCTCTGATGTCAATAGGATTCAAGACGTCTTTGAATCTTATAAAAACTTTGACTTCACCGCTAGGATAGAGGATGCGCACGGGGATACTGAGATTATCGCAAACATGCTAGGCGAGGAGATTTGCAAAATGCTTAGGGCATCGCTAAAGTTTGGCAAAAATCTCTCCAAGCATTCTGATAAACTCAAGGAATCCATGCAGACCTTGACGCAAAGCTCTCATGCACAGGCAAATTCGCTAGAGCAGTCATCGGCAGTGATAGAGGAGATTAGTGAATCTATGCAGAATATCAATGTCAAAACGCAGGATTTCTCAAAACAGGCAGATAATATAAGAGAGATTGTGGGCGTGATAAAAGACATAGCTGACCAGACAAATCTCCTAGCCCTCAATGCCGCCATAGAAGCCGCACGGGCAGGGGAGCATGGACGTGGCTTTGCCGTTGTCGCTGATGAGGTGAGAAAACTAGCGGAGCGCACAGGCAGCTCTCTTGCCGAGATTGAGACCAATATCAATGCCCTTTTGCAAAGCACACAAGATGTCTCAGAATCTATCAAAGAGCAGACGCAAGGCTTGCAGCAAATCAATGAGGCGATAGCCATGCTAGGCAACTCTACGCAGGAGAATGCGAATGTGGCAGATTCTACAAATAATGTCGCCCTTAGCATTAATGAAGTCGTAAATGAGATTCTAGTCGATGCGAAATCGAAGAGGTTTGAGGCATTCAGCTCTTAGCGTAGTCTAAAAGAGAGTAGTTTTAGAAAATGTATGTTAGATTCTAAATTTAGATTCTTGCATTTATTATAATTCATTTTGTCGTTCCGAACGAATGTGAGAAATCTAAATGCTTTACCAAAGTCTAAGGAAATGACAAAGATGCCATCATGTCGAGACTGACTTACTCCGTCATGTTGAGTAAGCGAAACATCTTTTCAGAATCTAGGTTTTTAACTTCGTCTCATAAATGACGAAAATTTTCAGAATCTTGTTCTATAAATACTCAAAAAAGATTATTTACAATCGTTTAAAATGACGTCTTAGTTAGAATCTGTTATTCTGAGTCGTAGCCGAAAAATCTTTAGATTCTTTGTTTTTATATTCTTCGCTACGCTCAGAATGACACAAAATGTCATGTTGATGGCAACGTACGAAACATCTTTTGGGAATCTAGATTCCATGTAGATGTTTCGCTTCGCTCAACATGATACCACCGTTATTCTAAATGCATGTGAAGAATCTAGATTCCTAAAGATTCTTCGCTACGCTCAGAATGATGCAGGGAATCTAGATTCTAAAAAGATGTTTCGTATGCGTTTTCAACGTAACATGTTGCTTCCTACGACGTGTTTAATAGAAAGATTTCTTAAGTAATGCTTTTACTTGTTTAATGAATTCGCTGCAAATTCTTAATCAAACTAAAGGGTGGCTGTGCAGGGAAATATTCGTGCAAAAGCGAATCGTAGAGAGGTGTTATTAAGATTAAGTTTTAAAAGGTTTACTAATGCAAAACCTATTTCCACACATCCCTATGTGTTAAGAGAAAAAACATTATTCATTAAACACGTAAAAAATCTTACTCAAGAATTGTTTTTATTAAACACGCCGATAAGAAAATACACATTGAGCGAGAAAACATCTCTTAAAAATTCTTGCACATTACGTTAAGACATGACAGAGAACGTCATATTGAGCTAGAGAGAGAAACATATTTAAGCAGATTCTAAACCAAACAAATATCATGCTTAGAATCTTTCCTAAATCATCACAGAATCTAAAAACCAAAATAGCAATTTAGCAAAAGAAGCAAGAGTTTTTCTTGTATTTTGATACAATAAAGCAAAAAGTGATGTGATATGAGAGCAAACTATCTTTTTGCCATGTTAGCTAGTGCTATGTTTCTATGGGGGGCGGCATGGCCTACATCTAAGATTCTAGTGGGATATGCAAATGCTCATGTCATTACATTTTGGCGTTTTGTATTCGTATCCTTAGGCTCTGTTGTTATGCTAAAGATTCTAAAAATATCATTGAAAATAGAGCTAAAAAATATTAAATGGCTACTTTTTGCTGGAATCTTAAATGGTCTTTACACGATATTTTTCTTTGAGGCACTAAATCACGGCGAGGCTGGGCGAGGCGGTGTGCTTGTTACCACGATGATTCCTGTATTTTCCTACCTGCTTTTTATGCTAATCTCTGTTATAAAAAAAGAGAGTTTAAAAGGCAGAGTTAGAGGAAGTGAGATTATAGGATTATTACTTGGAATCTCATCTGGACTATGCCTACTAAATCTAGGCAGTATCGAAAAGATTTTTGGCTGGAACAACACATTATTTTTACTATGTGCATTTATATGGGCTAGTGTAACGCTTGTAACGCACAAGATAACGGGTGAGAATCCCTTAAATATAAACTTCTATGTCAATCTCATCTCGCTATTTATGTTCTCATGGGTGCTAGCAGATAGCGGGGTATTTACTGTATTAAAGAGTGATTATCACTTTTGGGTAAATATGTTTATCGTTACATGCCTTTCAAATATCATAGGCACGAGTGTGTATTATTATGGAATCCATAAGTTAGGAAATGTCTCTGCTAGCTCATTTGTGCTAATCGTACCTGCAAGTGCACTTGTGTGTAGCTACTTTTTGCTAAATGAGATTCCAAGTTTGCTTACCCTGTTAGGCTGTGTCTTAGCGGTTTGTGCGATTTATTTCATTAACATACATGGTAAAAAAAGATAAATGCTTTTCACATTTTTTTGTTAAAATGCTATGCTTTATAAAGGAATGCAATGCGGACATCTTATAACACAGATTTAAGCACAGATGATATAGGCAGGGAAGTATCCCTATGTGGCTGGTGCAATAGCTATCGCGACCATGGTGGAATCATCTTCATAGATTTGCGAGATAGAAGTGGCATAATCCAGCTAGTCGCAGACCCTAGCAGTGCTGCACATGCTATCGCGTCAAATATTCGCGATGAGTATGTGTTATCTGCAAAAGGCAGGATTCGGGCAAGGGGAGAGGGATTAGAGAATCCAAAGCTAAAAACAGGGAAAATCGAGGTAGTCCTAGAATCTCTTGAAATCTTAAGCAAAGCAAACACTCCGCCAATCATCATAGGCGACGATAGTGTTAATGAGGAATTGCGTCTAAAATATCGCTACCTTGATTTGCGTAGTCAAAAAAGCCTAGAGATTTTTACTCTCCGCTCTAAGGTCGCTAGCATTACACGAAGATATTTAGAGAATCTAGGATTCCTAGAAGTCGATACGCCAATACTTACAAGGGCGACACCAGAGGGTGCTAGAGACTATCTAGTTCCTAGCCGTGTGCATGATGGGGAGTTCTATGCCCTGCCGCAAAGCCCACAGTTATTCAAGCAGCTTTTAATGATAGGGGGACTTGAGAAATACTATCAGATTGCAAAGTGCTTTAGGGACGAGGATTTAAGGGCAGATAGACAGCCTGAATTTACTCAAATCGATGTAGAGATGAGTTTCTGCAAACAAGAAGATGTCATGAAGGTAGCGGAGGGTTTGGTGCTAGAGATTTTCCGCTCATGTGGCAAAAGTATTAATTATGAGATTCCAAAGATTGATTATATGCAGGCTATGGAGATTTATGGCAGTGATAAGCCCGATTTGCGTTTTGATATGCCACTTGTTGAGGTAGGAGATTTATTTGTAGAATCTAGTAATGATGTTTTTAGAAATATTGCCCTAGATTCTAAGAATAATCGTTTTAAGGCGCTTTTGGTAAAGAATGGGGATTCTCATTTTACACGAAAAACTCTTGGTGAGTTAGAAAGCTTTGTGCGAGGCTTTGGTGCTAAGGGGTTAGCATACATTCAGGTAAAAGAGAATTTTAGCGATGATATAGAATCATGTCTAAAGGGTCCTCTTGTAAAATTCCTTAGCAAAGAGAATCTAGCCATTTTAATGCAAAGACTAGAGGCACAAAAGGGAGATATTATCTTCTTTGGTGCTGGGGGGAAAGCTGTAGTGTGGGATTATATGGGGCGGCTTAGAGTTGAGGTTGCTACTCGATTAGGGCTAATAGATTCTAATAAACTTAGCTTTGCGTGGATTGTGGATTTCCCCATGTTTGAGGAGACAAGCGAAGGCACAAAGGCACTTCATCACCCATTTACCATGCCAAAGGCTAGTATAGATGAGATTGCTAACATGGATAAAGAGGACATAAAATCCATAGCTTATGACATCGTGCTAAATGGCATCGAGCTAGGCGGCGGGAGTATCCGCATTCACAGAGAGGATATGCAGAGTAAGATTTTTGAGCTACTTGGAATCTCAAAGCAAGAGGCTAGTGAGAAATTTGACTTTTTCCTAGAGGCACTGCAGTATGGTGTGCCTCCTCATGGCGGATTTGCACTAGGATTTGATAGAATCATTATGCTACTTAGCGGGGCAAAAAGTCTTAGGGAAGTCATCGCCTTTCCTAAGACACAGAAGGCTAGTTGTCCTCTCACAAACGCACCTAGCCTAGTGTCAAACGCACAGCTAAGTGAGCTACACATTAGGACAATCAACACTAAGGGAGAATGAGCATGAAAAGGCTATATCTAATCATCGGCGCACCAGGCAGTGGCAAGACCACAGACGCACAGAGGATAGCGGAGGCAAATGATAGTGTCGCACACTACTCTACAGGCGACTTACTTAGAGCAGAGGTCGCTAGTGGAAGTGAGAGGGGCAAAATGATAGAGGGATACACTAGCACAGGGAATCTTGTGCCACTAGAAATCGTGGTAAGCACTATTGTCTCAGCTATCAATAATTCTAGCAAGAATATTATCATCATCGATGGCTATCCTAGGAGTGTCGAGCAGATGATGGAACTAGATAAGGTATTAAAAAGTGATAAATCCGTGCAGCTATCGGCAGTCATCGAGGTACGTGTGAGTGAGGAAGTGGCAAAGGATAGAGTGCTAGGACGCGCTAGAGGGGCAGATGATAATGAAAGCGTATTTTATAATCGCATGAAAGTCTATCTTGAGCCATTAGCACAAATACAGGATTTCTACAACAAGCTAGGAATCCTAAAAGTCGTTAATGGCGAACGCACCATAGAGGAAATCGTAAGCGAAATTGAGGGGTATGTTAAATAACGACTGCGTTTTTGTTGCGCTCTATACTGCACATTTTTATCTAAAAGAGATAAGAATGTGCAACGTTAGAAATGCCTTTTATTGAAAATCTAGCTTTCACATTCATAAACAGCTCTATTATTTGTAGTATAAATCACAACCAAAAAAGCTAACATACAAAATACTTATAAGCCTAACCAGCATACAAAATTTACATAAAACTTCACAAAATAAAGCTAACCTAAAGAATAAATAATTTTAAGAG
The DNA here is from genome assembly GCA_949287835.1 of uncultured Helicobacter sp. Taxonomy (GTDB): domain Bacteria; phylum Campylobacterota; class Campylobacteria; order Campylobacterales; family Helicobacteraceae; genus Helicobacter_A. The sequence goes on along the minus strand of CASEHV010000030.1, from coordinate 56,668 downwards.
AAATAAATATTGCAAAATTTCCACAAACTAAAAACTAGCAATATTAAACATAAAAAACAATTCTAAAACTGCTTAAAAACCTCACTACATCTATCACAAAGTCCGCTCTCTTTACTGGCTCTATACTGCCAACATCTAGGACATTTATGAAGATTTGATTTAACAGCATAAAGTCTGCAAGAATTAATCTCTATTGTAAAAAGGGAATCGCTAGGTATCTCTGAGATACTACATTTGCTAATCATGAGAAAGTCGCATATCAAGGCAGACATACCAGCAAGTTTGTGAAGATTGCTTAGATTCACATCGCTGCCTATGACTAGCTCTAGCTCAAGACTTGATTTTATACTCTTTTCTTTCTTTAGAAAATCTACCTTTTCATTAAATAGCTTTCGTAGCTGGAGTAAAAAGTCAAAATCCTCATAACTCTCATCGCTAAAACTTATAAAATCCATAGGCTTTAGGGCAAAAACATGCTCTGCTCCCCCCTTGATAACATCACCTGCATACTCTAGTGCCTCATCGACGGTATATGTTAAAAACGGTGCTATGGTATGCAAAAAGCGATTAGCCAAAAGTGCGAACACGCTTTGTATAGCAATGCGTCTCTTAGAGGAAATACTATCGCAATATAGGCTATCTTTACAGACATCAAGGTAGATTCCACTAAGGGTAGCGGTCATAAAGCCATTTAGAATCTGGAATCCTTTCGAGAAGTCATAGCGAGAAAATAAATCTAAAATATTCCCAAAAATCTCTTCTGCCTCACGTAAAATCCACCTATCAATAGGGCTAGTGCCACTAAAATCTAGCTTCTCTAAGCCCTGTGTATTTGCTAGTAAAAAGCGAATTGTGTTTCGAATCTTTAGGTAATTATCGCTCACTTGTTTAAGGATTGAGGGTGAGATTCTCACATCACTTTGATAATCAGAGAGTGCTACCCATAGTCGCAAAATCTCACTGCCATACTGGGCTATGATATTCTCTGGGGCTAGGACATTGCCCTTACTCTTACTCATCTTCTCACCCTTATCATCTGTGATAAATCCATGCGTGATAATGCCCCTATAAGGCGCCCTAGCATTAATCGCACAGCTAACTAGCAGGGAGCTTTGAAACCATCCTCTATGCTGGTCGCTACCCTCAAGATATATATCGCTAGGATAATGCCCTGCGTTGTATTGCCCAGATTGCAACACCGCAGACCACGTGCTACCACTATCAAACCACACATCTAAAATGTGCATATTTTTCTCATATCTATCGGCATATTGTTTATAAGATGGCGGGAGTAAATCCTCTATCTCCCTATCCCACCACACATCACAACCCTCCTTTGCAAATAGCATAGCGATATGGTCTGTAATCTCCTTGTCTAGCACGATTTCATCACTTTCTTTATGTATGAAAAATGCGATAGGCACACCCCATTCCCTCTGCCTTGATATGCACCAGTCAGGGCGATTTTCCACCATTGTCCTTAGTCTATTCTGTCCGCTTTGCGGATAGAATTTAACCTTATCAATCTCCTCTAGCACCACTTCTCTAAGCGTTTTACCCTCATGATAGGGCTTATCCATAAGTATGAACCACTGCTTTGTAGCGCGGAAAATCACAGGCTTATTTGTCCGCCAGCAGTGCGGATATGAATGCGTAATCTCTTCGCATTTTAACAATGCCCCACTTTCTCCTAGCATTTCTATGATTCTCTTTTGTGCCTTGAAGATGTGCATACCTACAAATTCCTTAGAATCCTCCTCTCTAAATAGTCCCTTGCTTACGATACTCTCATCATAGAGACCACCATCATCGACAGGCATAATAACCTCTAAGTTATATTTAAGACAGGCAAAATAATCGTCCTCACCATGCCCTGGCGCACAATGCACCATGCCACTGCCATCTTCCATGCTAACAAAATCTGCGAGGATAAAATGCGATTTTCTATCATTTAGCGGATTTATAGCACCTAGATTTTCTAACTCTTTGGAATCAAAGCTCTTTAGCACCTTCCCGCTTACAAGACCCTTTAATAGCAGAGATTCCATAAGCTCACTTGCCACGATAGCCCCGCATGATAGCAAAACATAAATGGATTCTGGTTTAAAAGCTATGGCTACATTGCTAGGAAGCGTCCATGGCGTAGTCGTCCAGATAATGGCATACGGGGTTTCATCGGTTTGCAGATTCTCTATTTTTAGCTTTTTTAGGCTCTCCTCATTTAATGCAAACTTGACAAAGATAGAATCAGATTTCTTATCCTTATACTCCACCTCAGCCTCAGCCAACGCACTCCTAGCAGCCCAGCTCCAAAAAATAGGCTTACTGCGACGTGCAAGTAGGGAATTGTTTGCGATTTTCACAAGGGCTTGGTAGATTCTGCTTTCAAAGTCGTATTTCATCGTAAGGTATGGATTCTCAAAATCCCCCACGATGCCCATGGCTAAAAATTCCTCTTTTTGTATATCCACAAATTTCCTAGCATGCTCCCTACATGCCTTGCGAATCTCAATCTTACTAGGCATTGTGCCACTTTTTTCAAAATTGCTTGATACCTGCTGCTCGATTGGCAGTCCATGACAATCCCACCCGGGAGTATAAAACGCATTGCTACCGCTAAAAAAATGATATTTGGTTACAAAATCTTTTAGAATCTTATTTAAAGCATGACCTACGTGAAGATGCCCATTTGCATAAGGAGGACCATCGTGTAGAACGAAGTTTTTGTGGTTTTTGGAATCTACCCTTTTTTCAGAATTAGATTCCAAATTATCCGTCATTCTGAGTGGTAGCGAAGAATCTCTGTTGCATTGAGGTATAGCTGATATATCTTTAGATTCTTCGGCTAAAGCCTCAGAATGACGATTGTCTCCTGTCATTCTACTATTTTCAATTATTCCGCTATTTTCATTTATACTTCCATTTATTCTACTATCTTCATTTATTTTGCTATCCCCCATCACTATGCTATCAACCGTCATTCTGAACGAATGTGAAGAATCCAATGAAAGCGAAGAATCTTTAGATTCCATAGAATCTTGATTTGCCACATTATCACTTATTCCGTGTGTCAAATCTGCCCCGCTCATATATGCGTATGCAAAACTCTGCCATTTTTTATATCGTATAGGCTCTTTTTGTGGGAGATTTGCCTTCATGGGAAAGTCGGTTTTTGGGAGTATCAAGGTGTCTTTATAGTCTTTTTCCATAATATTTATTCCTAAAATCTTTTATCCTGCAATCTTTCAGCTCAACTTTTAAACTCCAAATTTTAGCAAAATATTGTCTAGCTATGTAACAATGAAAATGATTATAATACAGCTCTAGCTTTTAAGAGATGAGAATAATAATGAAAAAAAATGATATAAGTTTCCTTGATAAATATTTTTTTTATCCGAGTTTTTTACAAAAGCTACTTGCATTTGCACTGCTACCATTGTCTGCTATGTATTATTTAATTGCAATTTTTAGAAAAAACATCGGTACAAAAAAACAATATGACGCAAAGATTCTAAGCATTGGGAATCTAGTCAGCGGTGGCAGTGGGAAAACGCCCTTCTGCATTGCCCTAGCAAAGAATCTTGAAAAAAAAGATATGAAAATAGCAGTGATTTTACGTGGCTATAAAAGAGAATCAAAAGGGCTAGTTGCAGTAAAAGAAGGAGGAAAAATACTATGCAGCGTAGAGGAAAGTGGCGATGAGGCTATGCTTATCGCACAAAGCATAAAAGGGGAAGTAATCGTAAGTGAAAATAGAGATTTAGCACTAAAATATGTAATAAATAAGGAGATAAATATCGTAATTTTAGATGATGCCTTTCGATTTAGATTCCAAAAATTTGATATTTTGCTAAAACCTAGCATTGAGCCGTATTTTAATTTTGTCCTGCCTAGCGGATATTATCGCTTCCCAAAAAGCTTTTATAAACAATGCGATTTATTATTGCATGAGGGTATCGATTATAAACGCAAAACACATATAAAAATCCTAAATAATAATGAAAATCCTAGCTTTATCCTAGCCACCGCCATAGCTTACCCAAAGCGGCTAGATTCCTATCTGCCAGATAATGTAGCCTTTAAATATTATCTTAGCGACCATGCAAATTTTAATGAAAAGATTCTAGAATCATTATTAAAAAAATATAGTGCAACGCATATTTTGATGACGCAAAAGGACTATGTAAAATGTGAAAAATTTAGCATTCCCATAGCTATTTTAGAGCTAGATATGGATATTAGTAGCGAAAAATTAGAAATAATAGAATCTTATATTTTGGATTAAGGAGGAGTATATGCAGAATAAGATATTTTTTGCAATTTCGTTTTCCCTTATCTTTTTGGCTATGGTGATTCTATATAAAGCTTATTTATTTGATATGTTAATAGCTTTTTTACTCTGTGTTGGTAGCTTCTGGTTAAAGGATTTTATACAAAAGATTGTAAAATATAATATTTTAGCATGTTTTATAAGCGTATTATTGCTTAGTGTTATGGTCTTCGTGCCTGTCGCATTCGTGCTTTATCAAGCATTTATTAGTTTAAGAAAGATTAATTGGACACAGGCTAAGGGAATCTTTGATGAATTTAGGGAGATGGCACTAGATTTCATCGGTAGCATTCCGCTTTTAGAGGGCTATATGCCGACATTTTTAAATGAGATTTCGTTTAACTCGCTTTATACATATCTCTTTAAGATTACGACTTTTGTGGGGGAAAATAGTCTGAGATTTATCATCGATGGTAGCTTTATTATTATATTTTTATTTATATTTTTATATTTTGGAAATCGACTTTATGCCTATGTATGCAGGATTTTACCCTTTAGCAATCATCAGATAGACCAAGTCGCACTAGAATTAAGCGGGACGATAAGAATAGTCTTTCTAGCAACATTAATCAATGTTATTTTGCAAGGAAGTGCGTTTGGAATCATCACACATTTTTTTGGTTTCGACCCCGTGCTACTTGGCATAATATTTGGAATCTGCTCTATGATACCAATCATTGGTGGCGTTATCGTGTGGCTGCCTGTGTGTGCGGTGCTAATCTATCAAGGCGACATAAAGGGAGCAATCATCATCGCTGTGTATAGTGCGGTTTTCATAGGATTCATCATAGATAATATAATAAAAACATGGATTATAAATATAGTCAATCACAAAATCTTACAAAAGCCATTAAAAGTAAATGAGATTATTATATTTTTCTCTATTCTAGCAGGGATTGGCTCATTTGGATTCTGGGGAATCATCATAGGTCCGGCAATTAGCGCATTATTCATAGCCATGGCAAGAATCTATGAAAGCGATTTTTTAAGGAGGGAATAGTTTTACAAAAACTTTACATTTCCTCTAGCACTTTTTACATTTGGAATCTAGGATTTGTCTTTAAAGATATGTGTTGAAATGATTTTCATCGCTAGTCTTTTGGGTTCTTTAAGGTTTTTGCTGTTTGAAATTTTGTCTTTGATGCAGATGTTTTTTGCTCAACATGACATTTTGTGTCATTCTGAACTGAAGAATATAGATTCTGTGTTGATTTGTTGGAATCTAGATTCCAAAGATTCTACATATTCATTCAGAATGACGCAAAATCTAGATTCTTCGGCACAGCCTCAGAATGACTAAAACTTACAGAATCTAGATTCTTCATATTCATTCAGAAAGACTAAGAATCTAGATTCTAAAAACTTGTGTCATTCTGAACGCATGTGAAGAATCTAAATTTTGTAGAGATGTTTCGCTTTGCTCAACATGACGTAATGTAAAACATGACGTAATACAAAATGTTTTTTACTACCCTTCAATGTAATGTAACATGAAATGTTTTACATTCGCTCCATGACACAAAGCATTAGCCAAAAATCCAGCAGACTAAAGACAATCAAAAAACAAAGAATCTAAATCTACCTGCAATGCCTTGTGGTAGCAGTTTGGATTCCAAAATTTAAAAAGGATAACAATGGGTGAAATATTTTTTAAATATCTATTTGCATTTTGCGCGTTAATCTCCATTTTTGCGGTGATTACCATTTGCGTATTTTTGTTTGGAAATGCCATTCCCACGATAAAAGAGATTGGTGTTTTTGATTTTCTCTTTGGTGTAGATTGGTATCCTGAATATGAGATTTTTGGAATCCTCCCCATGATAGTAGGCAGCCTGTATGTTACCTCGCTATCCATACTCATAGGTGTGCCGATTGGAATCCTTAGCGCTATTTATCTCTCGCAGTTCTGTCCTAAGAATCTTGCTAGATTCCTGATTCCTGCTGTGGAACTGCTAGGCGCCATTCCTAGCGTGGTGTATGGATTTTTCGCTCTTGTGGTAATCGTGCCTCTCTTAGCCTCTATATTTGATGGCATCTCTGGTAAAAGCGTGTTAGCTGCCGCACTCGTGCTATCAATCATGATACTACCAACTATCATTTTAGTCTCAAAAGCGGCAATAGATTCTGTGCCGAAAAGCTATTATGAGGGGGCATTGGCGCTTGGTGCCACAAAGGAGAGGGCAGTATTTTTTGCCATGTTGCCTGCCGCTAAGTCTGGAATCTTGGCTTCTGTCATACTAGGCGTTGGTAGGGCGATTGGCGAGGCTATGGCAGTCATCATGGTAGCGGGGAATCAAACTCAAATCACAAGTAATATCCTAGATGGCATGAGGACTATTACGACAAATATCGTGCTAGAGATGGGCTATGCTGAGGAGGGACTGCATAGGGACGCGCTTATCGCTAATGGCGTGGTGCTATTTGTTTTCATACTTTTGATTAATATGTGTTTTAATGCGATAAAAAATAGGAGTAAATAACTATCAACTTTTTTTAGTCTCTTACTATAAAGTAAGTTTAGTTAAAATCATAAATACTATGAATATTTACAAAGAATTGCTATGATTGCTAAAAATTTAGCAGGAGCAGATAATGGCAAAGAAGCAGTTTCAAACAGAAATCAAGCAGTTATTAGACCTTATGATTCACTCTCTTTACTCCAACAAAGAGATTTTCTTGCGTGAGCTTATCTCAAATGCAAACGATGCCCTAGATAAGCTAAACTACCTTACACTAAGCGATGATGCCTACAAGCGACTTGACTTTAATCCAAAAATCACGATTAGCTTTGATTCTAATAAAAACACGATAAGCATAGAGGATAATGGCATAGGCATGAATGAGGAGGATTTGGAAAATAATCTTGGCACGATTGCAAAGAGTGGGACAAAAAGCTTTCTAAATTCACTAAGTGGGGATAAGAAAAAGGACGCTGGGCTAATCGGGCAGTTTGGCGTTGGATTTTATTCCTCTTTCATGGTGGCAGATAAAGTCGTGGTGAATACAAAAAAGGCACTAGATTCTAAGGCTTACACATGGATTAGTAGCGGCGATGGGGAGTATGAGATTTTAGAATCTAGCAAAGAGGGTAATGGCACAGAGATTACTCTTTATCTTAATGAATCTGGCAAAACTTTTTTGTCGCGATATTCCCTAGAGAATATTATAAAAACATATTCTAATCACATTCATTTTCCAATTTTCATAAAATATTATGAGAAAAAGGATTCGCTAGAGGAGCTAAAAGAGGAGCAGGTAAATAACGCAAAAGCACTTTGGTGTATGTCAAAAAGTGAGCTAAAAGATGAGGACTATCATGATTTTTATAAGACCATACATTTTGGTGGGAATAAGCCACTAGCCTATGTGCATACCATTGCAGAGGGGAGTTTGCAGTATAAAAGTCTATTTTTTGTAATGGATTCTAAGCCCGGTGATTTTGAATATGAAAGGCGAAAATCCTATGTGAAGCTTTATGTAAAACGAGTTTTCATTAGCGATGATTCTATACTGCCATTCTATCTGCGATTTATCACTGGAGTCATTGATAGCGATGATTTGCCGCTTAATGTTAGCAGGGAGATTTTGCAGGAAAATCAAATATTAGGGAAAATAAAAGAGGCTTCTATCAAGAAAATACTAGGCATGTTAGAGAATCTTGCAAAAGATTCTGAGAAATATAATGATTTCTATGAAAAGTTTGGGGACGTGCTAAAGTGGGGGCTATATGAGGATTATAGTAATAAGGCAAAGATTTTAGATTTATTGCGAATACACTCATACAGGCAGAATAAGAGAATTTCGCTAAAAGAATATAAGGAGGGCATGAAAGAGGGGCAGGATAGAATCTACTATATCGTGGGGAATGGAGCAGATTCTTTAAAAAATAATCCGCTACTTGAGAAATTCAAAGATGAGGATATTTTGCTATTTGGCGATATAGGCGATATTGAGTTGGTAAATTATCTAGGTGAGTATTCTGGCATGAAATTTGCGGATATAACAAGCAAGGAAGTGCTAGATAGCTTTAAAAGTGAGATAGGCGATGAGGTCAAAAAGAGTTTTGAATCTCTCATAAAGAAATTTGAGGGCATGGATAGTGTCTCAAAGGTAGAGCTAACAGATAGTATTACTTCCCCGCTTTCACTTGTTCGCGATGGGGGCAATATTCAGCTTGACAATATGATGAAAGCAATGGGGCAAAAGCCGCTACCTAGCAAGTACGTCGTAGAGATTAATGTCAATCATGAATTAATCAAAAAGGTAAATGAGATGGATGATTCTCTAAAAGATAAATACTGCAAGGTGCTATTTAGCGGAGCAAAAATCTTAGATGGACAAAACCTAGAGGATAGTAAAAGCTATGTGGAAAGCGTGAATGAGCTATTAATGCGTGGGGTATGATTTATCTCTTTACAATAATGGAAGTTCTACGTTAAGCAATGATTGTAAAATATTACTTTTCTCCAACATCAACCTCCAAAACACAAAAATTAATATTTATGCTATAATTTGCATTTTTTAGCGGGGTGTTAGCTCAGTTGGGAGAGCGCAACGCTGGCAGCGTTGAGGTCAGGGGTTCGAACCCCCTACACTCCACCATTAATTTCTGCTAATTCATCTTTCCATTTTGTTATAAAATCTTTTAATTTATAATCTACATTTTCAAAATGCTTTTGCAGAAATTCCATCATCTCATTTGGAATCTCTGCAAAAAAATATTTCCTATCCACGTATAGCAATATGGCATGTAAAAGCATTTTTGTGTAATATGAGTCATTTAGATTCTTAGGACTATAAAGAGTATCCCCATATATGTATCTATTGATAGTTGATAAATGCACTCGTATCTGGTGCGTTCTGCCACTATATAATCTAACGGCTATCAATTCATATTTAGAATCATTAGAAATCATAATCTTTCTAAATTCACTTTTAGAATCTCTTGCATTTGGGAATCTACTCTTATCTAGCTTTGCCATTTTTAGTCTATTATTAGGATTCCTACCTATGCTACATTCTATAAACATATCTTGCTTTAATGGCTCATTAATAACGCAAATATAGATTCTACCAATTTCTCTATTCTTTAGCATATCGGAGAATCTAGCATGGGTATAATTATTTTTTGCAATCAAAATAGCACCACTTGTATCCTTATCTAGCCTATGAACAATCCCTGCTCTATCCTCTCCGCTAATGGTAGAGAGATGATAATTATTTGCTAATAATATATCACTTAAAGTTGTCTCTTTAACACTTAATGCACCATGCACGACTAGAGATTTTGGCTTATTTAGTACCATGTAATCATCGCATTCGTAGATGATTTGTATATTAAAATCAACTTTCTTAATATCTTTATTTGTCTCTTTTTTTAAAATCTTTATCTCATCTTTTATATTTAGTGCTTGACTTTTTTTAGCAATCTTTCCATTTAGTAACACAAGATTGCTTTCAAATAAAGACTGAGACTGATTACGTGAGATATTTAGAATCTGCGCTAGTGCATTATCTAGCCTACTGCACTCATATATGGAGCAGAAAAAATAGCTAAATGCCATGCCCTAGACTTTTCTAAATAGAATCTTAAATACCACGATAAAAAGCCATCTTACTAATCCATACAAAATATACAAACTAAGCAATACGCAAAGACTAAGAGAGGTTTGTGCAATGACAAGCGTTAGCATAATTAATAGCAATACAAAATATCTTAGATTCCATTTAATTTTCTTAAAGCTAGGATAGCGGATATTGCTAACCATAAGTATAGCCACCAGAAATTCTATAATCAAAAAAATGTAATGATTTTCACGTAAAAATTCTATAATACCAAATAATGAATTATCATGATACTCCATTACAAGTATCCATAGAGATAATATTGCCGCCGCAGATGGAATAGGAAGTCCTATAAAAGAATTAGATTCTGTATCATTTGTAGTAATATTAAATCTAGCAAGTCTAATAGCCCCCAGCACGACAAAAAGACCGCTAATAGCAATGCCATATCTACCAAACTCATATCCGATATAAAAATACATTAATATCGAGGGAGCAACACCAAAAGACACAATATCAGCTAGAGAATCAAATTCAACGCCAAATTTACTCTCAGTGTTGGTAAGTCTAGCCACCCTGCCATCTAAGCCATCTAACACCATGGCAATTAGCACATACCAGCTAGCCTCTATAAAATAATTAGAGCTACCATAGACAAATCCCTTATGAGATGAGAATATAGCCATCATGCCCATAAATATACTTGCAGCGGTAAAAAGATTTGGCAATACATAACGAGGATTGATATTCACAAAAACTCCTTGATTTAGCTCACAAACACATCTACATTATTTCCAGGGCTATTATCTGGCGCTAGGTTTGTAGGAGTTGTGGGCGTTATGATTGGACCTTCATTATTTGCACTAGAAGTCGTCTGTGTGGATTCTGCATTTTGTGCTTTATTATTAGTTGCAGAAGTATTAGAATCTGCATTATTTTTCTCATTTGTGTTTTGGTTTGCATTGGTTGCTACATTGCTAGATTCTGTGTTCTGCTTAGTTTCTGCATTTTCTGCTTCACTCTTAGATTCTGTATTTGCAGGATTTTGGGTAGCCTCTGCATTTTCTGTTTTGTTGTCTTGGTTAGATTCTGTATTTGCATTTTCATCTGTGGAATCCACTCCACCGCTAGATGTTTGCGCTACATTAGCATTCTGAGTATTTGTCTGTGATTGCGCATTTTCGCCATTGTTTGCATTCTCACCAGATTCTGCAGCATTTGAAGCGACATTGCTATTAGAATCTGTGTTTTGAGTATTCGCATTTGCCTCTGCGTTGCCGCTAGATTCTGTATTAGCATTAGAATCTGCATTGGCTACATTTGCCTCATCGCTTTTAGATTCTGTATTTGCAGGATTTTGGGTAGCCTCTGCATTTTCTGTTTTGTTGTCTGGGTTAGATTCTGTTGTAGCTTTACTGCTAGGCGTTTGTGCTGTGTTAGTGTTTTGCGTATTTGTCTGTGATTCTGTATTCTCTGTATCATTTGCAGAAGTGGCATTATTAGAATCTGCCTCTTTATTTTCTGTGCTAACCCCTGTCGCATTGGCATTTTGAGAATCTGCATTTGTATCTTTTGATTCTGCACTAGATTCTGTTGCACTCTCTTGCGTTTTTGCGCTAGAGTCTTCCCCATTTGCCACATCACTAGATTCTACACTAGCCGTATTATCCCCGTCTGCAGACTTAGATTCCAAAGTAGAGGTTTCATCGCTAGGAGTAGTGGGGGTGGTAGCATTGGAATCCTTGCTTATTGCATTATCAGTAGAATCCTCTCTTTTAGATGTAGCGCCAGAATTACCAGCACTAGAGAATAGTGCTAAAGCATCTGCTAGATTTGGCAGAGTATTATTACTTAGCCCTAGCGTCTTTGGCTCTAGCTTAATGGTTTTTAGCTTATCCATTGATAGCCAACGACTATTTTGTAGCTTGTCGATTTGCTCTTGGAGTTTCCTTGTAGCCTCATCTATTTGTGTGCTAAGTTCATTTAGATTCTTAGAGAATTTATCGATTGATTGCTCATCGCGAATATTTAAAACACTTAAATCCTTTTTTGATAAATCAAGCGTTATATCCTCGCTTGAGTAATCCGTGCTAAAGGCATCACTGCCATTATATTTTGCATTATTTAGAATATCTTTTATCTGCAATGCTAGGGCATATCGCTCTTTTAGCGCGTTATCATCTAGTGGGGCAAAGGCATCATTGTCTTCGCTTTTAAAATTGCTTTTTATATCCTTGCTAATGCTTATGGCATCGCTTAGACTTTTCTTTGCAATCTGCAATGCCTTTAGCATATCTGTTTTTTTATCAATCTCTGCTTGTGAGGTCTCTTTTTGTGCGACTGCATCACTTGTGGGAATAATATTTGTAATATTAAAACTCGTATCAATCCCTGCAAATTTTAGAGAATCTTTTGCAACGGGAATCCTCTCTACAACGATATTTGAGGTATCTATATCCATATAGCACACTCCGTCCATGTTAGGCTTTTCACATAAAAAAGCAATTTATATTCCTAAATAAACTTGAGGTAGAATTGCATAAAGCAAAGCTAAAAGGATAATGATGAATGAGAAATACGCATTACTAAGCGTTAGTGATAAAAGTCGCATAGATATTTTTGCAAAAGAGCTAATCTCTCTTGGATATAAGATTCTAAGCACAGGGGGGACGCGAACATTCCTAGAAAATAGTGGCATAGAGAGCATAGAGGTAAGCAGCTATACAGGTGCTAATGAGATGTTTGATGGCAGAGTAAAGACACTGCACCCAAAGATTCATGGCGGAATCTTATACCGCAGGGATAAAGATATGAAAGTCGCACTAGAGCATGGAATCTACAATATAAATCTAGTGTGTGTGAATCTCTATCCTTTTGCACAGACTATTGAGAGGACAGAGGATTTTGATGAGATTATAGAGAATATCGACATAGGGGGACCTAGCCTTATTCGTGCTGGGGCTAAGAATTTTAAAGATGTGCTAGTAGTCGTGGATAGTGATGACTATGATAGAGTGATAGAGATTCTAAGAAGCGGGGAATCTAGCCTTGATTTTAGAGCCTCCCTCATGGCAAAGGCATTTAGCCATACTGCTAAATATGATTGCATTATCGCAAACTATATGACAAAGAAATTTTCATGCGAAGATATGAAATTCATCTATGGCAAAAAGGTGCTAGATACCCGCTATGGAGAGAATCCGCACCAAAGTGGGGCATTATATGAGTTTGGCAATGCTTATAGTTTGCATTTTAAGGCACTAAAAGGCGAGGCTAGTTTTAATAACCTAACAGATATGAATGCAGCCATAAAGATAGCGACTGCCTTTGGAAGCGCTAAATGCGTGTGTATTATAAAACATGGGAATCCATGTGGCTTTTCTATGAGAGATTCTTTGCTTGAGGCTTACAGGGAGGCATTTAGATGCGATAGCGTTAGTGCCTATGGGGGCGTTGTCGCCATTAATGGAATCTTAGATGAGAATCTAGCAGAGGAGGTGCTAAAAAGCTATGTCGAGGTGCTAGTGGTAGCGGGGGTAGAGCATGGGGTACTTGAGAGATTTGCAAATAAAAAGCGACTAAAAATCTTTGTCTTCGGAGATGGGGATAGATTATTTAGTCTAAGAGATAGCCATGATTTTAAACGCATTGAGGGAGGCTTTGTATATCAAAGTAGCGATTTTTTAGAGGATAGAGAGGTGCTAGATTCTAAGCTAGTAAGCAAAAGGGGGGTAGAGGACAAACGGGATTTAGAGATAGCCTATAAAATTGCGGCTTTTACTAAGTCAAACTGCATTACTTTTGTAAAAGATTCTACACTTTTAGGCATTGGCATGGGTATGACTAGCCGCGTTGATGCCGCGCATGCCGCTATTAGAAAGGCAGAGCAAATGGGAGTGGATTTAAAAGGCTCATCTATGGCTAGTGAGGCATTTTTCCCATTTAAAGATAGCATAGAGTTAGCCGCTAGTATCGGGGTATCTGCCATTATAGAGCCTGGTGGTAGCATTCGCGATGATGAGGTAATAGAATGTGCTAATGAGAATGATATTGCCCTATATTTCTCTGGCAGACGACATTTTCTACACTAAGAGGAAGTTATGGATTCCTTACATGACAGATATGCAAAACATGAAACAAAGGTAGATTCTAACAATAATATTGTGCATAAAGAATCTCTCCCGCTTTGGCAGCAAATAAAAGAGGACTTTAGCGTTCCAGCTAAGAGGGACCCAGCTTTTGGCGGCTTTTTAGAGCTATTTTTTAATTACCCGGGCTTGATTGCAATAGTGCATCATCGCATAGCACACAGACTTTATAAAAGTGGCTTTAAGGCACTAGGTAGAATCATCATGGGCATAACGCAGTTTATCACAAACATAGACCTTCACCCAGCCGCATTTGTAGGTAGACGTGTCTTTATCGACCATGGCATAGGCATAGTCATCGGCGAAACCGTACAAATCGGCAATGATGTAACGATATATCAAGGGGTAAGTCTAGGCGGCGTTAGCCTTGAGAAAACAAAGCGGCATCCAACGGTGCTAAATAATGTCATCATAGGTGCAGGTGCAAAGGTGCTAGGTGATATAGTCATCGGCGAAAATGCAAAGATTGGCGCAAACTCTGTGGTTACAAAAGATGTGCCAGATAATGCCACCGCCGTTGGAATCCCAGCTAGAATCATTAATAAAGAACAGATGGCTAAAAAACCTACCACCATAAAGCTACCCGACATTGATAAAAAAATGTTTGAGTATCTATTGCTACGTATGCGTGTGCTTGAGGAAAAGCTAGATTCCAAAGATACTAGCAACAAAGAAGAAATATTAAAAGATAAAGAAAAAGAGTTAGATTCTGTGTGTAAGGAGATTGTGAAGATATTAGAAAAAGATAGATAATCTTAAATAATACTTTGCTACTTATAAAAAATACTCCCCCATTTGTATTTCATGGTTTTAAATCCTGCTCCTCTTGCATTTTCTAATGCCCTCCTTGCCTTTGCATATGTGCTAATGAGTGCATTTTGCTTTGAAATCTCATAGAGTTTTCTAAAATACTCCTTACTCCAAAGTTCAGAATTATGCTCTATGCTAAATGGGTCCTGAAAGATAAAATCAAAAAAATCCTTTGGGAAAGATTCTAAATACTCTAGTGCATCTCCTCTGTGAAAGTGAATAGTGCCATTTTTACAAGTATAAGTGCCACAAGAGGCAAGGGAATCTATAATCTCTTTTGCCTTTGGTATATTGCTATATGTAAAGTCGCGTAAATAATCTATGCTATCTTGCTCTGGTGAGTAAATCTCGCACTCTCTTACGCTATGCAGCGCACACATTGCATTGTAGCCAAGACCAAAGCATATATCTAGGATTCTGTATGTTTTGGATTCTTTGGTTTTGCAATCTTGATTCTCTGTCATTCTGAGTGAATGTGAAGAATCTTTTTGTGTTTTATTGGAATCTAGATTCTTTAGAGATGCTTTGCTATCACAAGATGTTTCGGACTTCGTCCTCAACATGACGTAGGTGCTGTCATTTTTAGAAACAACAATGTCATTCTGAGCTGTAAGCGAAGAATCTTTAATATCGCTAGAATCTATAATATCCTTAAAATTCCATCCCCCAAAATATCCCTGCCAAAACCGCTCATAATATCCACTCTCTAATAAGACAAGATTTTGCTGAAAATACTCATGGAATCCTTGACAAGATTCACTAAAGCCACTGAGACTTCCATGAGTTTTCGCATAAAGCAGGGGGAAAACATGCTTTAGCATACTCTCGGTATATGCCCCCATGCTTTTTGAATGATAGCCCTGCTTGTATCTCTCGCTATAAATGCTTAGGCTAGAATCTAAGCTACGAAATATCCTATTCATCTGCCATATCGCTAAAGATTCTATCTAGCACTTTAAGCCTATCTTGCGACTCATAAATGGGTCTGCCCATGACGATAAAATCACTGCCTAGCTCTTTAGCGCTTTTTACATTCGCTACGCGCTTTTGGTCATCACTTTTAGAATCTAGCCTTATAGCTGGCGTGATTGCAAGGAGTGAGGGCGAAACTGACTTGATAATCTCAATCTCATCTAGGGAGCATACAAGTCCATCTAGCCCACTTTCATGCACCATCTTTGCCATGTTTAATGCCACGCGTGGAATGGAATCATTATATATCGCAGTGCAACCCTCATTGTCAAAGCTAGTTAGAATACTAACAGCAATGATTTTCATACTCATATTTAGCCTAGCAATCTCCCTCATCGCCACACTCCCGCTACTTGCATGAATGGTAATCATATACACGCCCATATTGCCGCATTCCCTTATGGCATGTAGCATTGTGTTTGGAATGTCATATAGCTTTAAATCAAGAAAGATAGGGAATCCTAAATCCTGCAGTACTGAAACAAACTCCCTGCCATCGCGAATGAAACTTGCAAGTCCGACTTTTAGCCAAATATCTTTGTGTCTAAAATGCCCCGCTATCTCTTTTGCTAAGGCTAGATTCTCATCTCTTGTATTCATATCTAGCGCTACGCAGAGTTTCATTTAGCCTCCTTTTTGGAATCTTTAGAATCTAAATTCCGCTTAAAAGATGTTTCGCTACCGCTCAACATGACGGTGGAGTTGTCATTCGCAAGGCTTGCCGAAGAATCTTTAGAATCTTTCCCTCTGCCTTTAATATCCATTTTACCCTCAGATTTTTTAGAATCTTTGCCCCTGCGTCCTTTTATAGAATCTTTCTTAAAATTCTTCTTATGACTTCCCTTATGATTATCCTTAGTATTCTTTTCATGTTTCCTCTCCTCTTTTTTTGCCTCTTGTCGCTCTTTTACCTTTTGCTCAATGTCTGCCTTATCGCTTTTAGATATAGAATCTAGCACACCATTTACAAGCCTTGAAGCATCGGCGACATTAAAGTCTTTGGTTAGCTCTATTGCCTCATTGATGATTATGGGTCGCTCTGTCTGCGTGTAGAGAATCTCATAGATTCCTAATTTCAAAATATTTTTTTCAACAACACCCAGCCGCTCTATATCCCATGTTTTCAAAAAAATATTCATCACCTCTAGTATGAATCTCTCATTTTCACACACGCCATGTAGCAGTGAGAGGGCAAACTCGGCTTGTTTATTAATGATTTTCTGCTCTGCTAAAAAGTCCTTAGAGTAGCCAAGCATGGAATCATTCCCTAACTCAAGTGCGTATAGAATCTGAATGACTGCCGCTCTGGCGTCCTGCCGTGTAGCCATCAGTCTAGCTGCCTGTATACATTTAGTAGCTCGATGAGACTAGCCATAGCCTCAAAGCCTTTATTGCCTACCTTTAGTCCCGCTCTATCTAGTGCCTGCTCGATGCCATCTGTGGTTAGCACACCAAAGCTAACTGCACCGCTATATTTTAGCGTAACATTTGCTATGCCCTTTGTAGCCTCCGCTGCTACATAATCAAAATGCGGTGTGCCGCCGCGGATAATCGCACCCAAAACACATACGCCATCATAATCGCCACTTGCTAGAATCTTCTCTAGCATGAATGGCAGCTCGAATGCCCCCGGCACTTTTATAAGTGCTAGATTCTCATCTAGCCCACCGTGTCGCAAAAAGCAATCTCTAGCACCCTCTACTAGCTTATCTGTAACCATACTATTAAAACGACTGCATAATATAGCTATGCGTTCATTACCCTCTAGGGCAATATTTCCCTCGATGATTCTCATATTTTTCCTTTTTGTTATATGTGGAATTGTAGCAGTAATATAAGAATTTAATGTAGTCTAAAATTAAACATTAGGCTTTATAAAAATCATCTACAACACAAGCTTTCTAGTAATAATATATCGCGTTATAAAATAAAATATCAATGAGAGAATAATAATAGATACTATAAACATATAATAGCCAGTGAAGAACTCCATAGAAATACCATTTGAAATAATGTTATATATGAAGAAAACATAGATAAGAATGATTAGAATCTTAATTGCAAAATATATAACTATGCCATACACGAGGGTCCATGATTTCTTTCTATGCACTATGGCTACAATCATAAATACATAAATGATTTCATTTAATAAAGAAAATAGATAAAATACAATAGTTTTTATGATTCCATCCATTCCCCCTAGCTCTCTGTATAAATATGAGAAGCCAGAATCTGTATATCTATTTAACCCAGCAAGACATATCGCAAACAAGCAAAACTCAAATATAATCACAGCACCCCAAAATGTAAAAACAAAAATCTTAGATAGAATGATAGAATCTATACCCACAGGTAGCGAGTGCGTTAGATAGGCATTTTTACCAAATACGCCGTGATAAAAGCTAATGATTGCAACGATGAAATATGTAACCACAAGCACACCAAAGGCAAAAAAGCATATTAATATAAGAGACGTCAGGGCAAGGTCGCCAGAATTGTTATTAATAGCTAAAGATAGCATTCCGATAAAGGCAAGAAGGGCTATGGATAGAATCACCATAGCCCTTGACATTAAAAACTCATGCTTAAAAATCTTAAAAGCATTAACAAAATCATTATTTTTCATCTAAAATATCCTTGTTTTCTATGTCTTGCATGCCTTGAACTTGCACTACTTGCTTTAGCGGCTTTATCTCATGATTTTGTGCATAGTAGCGAAAGCTATCCTCCAGTGTATTAAAGCCATATAAAAGTTCTTCTTTTTTTGCAAAAGCCATACATTTTGTGTTTAAAAATAAGGCACAATCAAGAATATTTTCTACACTTGATATAAGGTGCGTTGCTATGATAGTCGCAGCACTTAGGCAATTCTCCCTGATAATGATAAAAATCTCATCACGACTAATCACATCTGCCCCTGCTAATGGCTCATCAAAAATATATAGCTTTGCATCTCTTGAAAGAGTTAGTGCTATGCCAACTTTTTCTGCTTGCCCCTTTGACATAGTAGAGATTTTTTGATTTGCATTAATATTTAACTGCTGAAATATTTTCTCTGCTTTATCTTCTCTGAAGTCATGAAAAAAATCTTTAAAAAATCTAGCCATCTCCTTTGGTGTTATATTCGTGTATAAATAATCTTTATCTGGCAAATATGCAATATGTTGCTTAAAAAATGTAAGCATGGATTTATTTTTTAGATTCTCACCAAAAAGATAAATTTCGCCAGAGTATTCTGAAATCATTGAATTAATAATCTTAATTAACGTAGTTTTTCCTCCGCCGTTTCTGCCGAGTAGCCCCATAATGTTTCCACTACTTAGCGAAAAGCTAATATCTTCCAAAGCTCTATTTGCATTTTCATATATTTTAGAGACATTCCTAACGGATATAACTTCATTCATTTTTTCTCTCTAATTAATGTTTTAAATTAATCTTTATCGTACTTTTTTATATATTCAAGACTTAGTTTTGCGGCTTCTTGTTGTGCGTTTTTCTTACTAGAACCTTTTGCTTGTGCATATACATCTCCATTTATGATAACCCTCACTGTAAAACTTTTATTATGGTCGGGTCCCTCCTCGCCGATTAACTCATAAATAGGAATGCAGCCAAAGGCTCCTTGCGTAAATTCCTGCAAGCTTGATTTATAGTCTTTAAATAGAGAATCCTCACTAATTTCAAAATTCTTTTGCATGATGGGGTAAAAAACATTCTTTACGCTTTGAAGTCCAGATTCCAAATAAATCACAGATATTAAAGCCTCTAGCGCACTGCTTAGTATACTAGGTTTTAGCCTTCCTCCGTTACTTGATTCTGAATTAGATAGTCTTAAATGCTCACCTAGACCTATATTATTTGCAATCTTTGATAGAGATTTTTCATTGACAAGAGAAGCACGCATTTTTGATAGCGTCCCCTCCTTTTTATTCCTAAATCTACGAAATAAGAAATCACCTACTATCAAATCCAATACCGCATCGCCTAAAAACTCTAGCCTCTCATTATTAAAGGGTTGATTGAAAGATTTATGTGTTAATGCCTCTAGTAAAAGTCGCGGATTCTTAAAATTATATCCTAGCGCTTTCTCTAACTGCCATATATTCCTTAGCACACTATTTGTATGCTCTTTGTCATATTTTGTATTCTTGTGTTTCAAAAGTTACCCCTTGAAGATAGTATGAAGTTTATAATTTTAGCAAAAAATGCAGTAACGCATTGATTCTTGGTATAACAAAATCATATATAATTTCATAACTTTATAACTACGAAGGTCTTTCATGCAAATACAAAATAATAAAAAAAAGAGAGTTTTAATTAAATTTTCAGGTGAGGCGTTGGCTGGCTCGGGTGGTTTCGGTGTGGATTTGGAAATTCTAAAATTCATAGCAAATGAGATAAAGAATTTATATGATTATGGTTTAGAGATTGGCATTGTCGTAGGTGGGGGAAATATTATACGCGGCGTTAGTGCAGCACAGGGCGGACTTATAAAACGAACAAGTGGAGATTATATGGGTATGCTTGCTACTGTGATTAATGCTGTGGCAATACAGGAGGCTTTAGAGAGTTTGGGTCTTGATGTGCGGGTGCAAAGTGCCATTGAGATTCAGGAGGTATGCGAAAGTTACATTTATAGGAGAGCTATTAGACATTTTGAGAAAGGACGAATTGTAATTTTTGGTGCAGGCACAGGGAATCCATACTTCACAACAGACACTGCCGCAGTTCTTAGGGCAATAGAAATAGAGGCAGTATCCATTATAAAGGCTACAAAAGTTAATGGCGTGTATGATAAGGACCCAAATAAATATCCAGATGCGAAATTACTACCATTAATTAGCTATGATGAGGCTTTGAGAGAGCATATAAAAGTCATGGACGATACTGCCATAGCATTAGCAAAAGATAATCATCTCCCAATTATTGTATGCAATATGTTTAAAAGTGGGAATCTAATTGATGTTTTAGTGCATGGGAGGGGAGAATTTTCTATTGTGAAGTAATTAGCTTTTTATAGGAGATAATATGTCAGATAATATTGAAAGCAGACTAGATAAAAAAATGTATGCTCTAACGCATAGACCGCTTTTTATGTTTGCACTTTTCTCTAGCACATCTATGACTGTGCTAGGTGGCGTCGTTGTAGCTACGAGCATTCCAAATATTGAAACATACTTTCATGACATTCCACACATCGACATTCTCTCAAAGCTAATTCTTACTTTACCTGCACTTTTTGTCATGATTGTGGCGCCACTTAGCGGGATATTGTTAGATAAATTCGGAAAATTAAAATTTCTCATACCCTCTATGTTTGTCTGGAGCATTAGCGGTGCTTCTGCGATATTTTGGGATAATATTTATTGGATTCTATTTACGCGCGCAATTTTTGGCATTGCAACCGCATTTGTTATGACTTCTGCTAGTGCTTTGGTGGCAAATTATTACACAGGCAAGGAACGTGGTGCTGCACTTGGATTACAGGGGTTTGCTACCGCATGTGGAAGTGCGTTATTTATGTGCATAGGCGGATTTTTGGCTACATATAATTGGCGTTATCCATTCTTAGTTTATGCCATCGGAATCTTTTTATCCATTCTTGCCATGTTTGTGCTTTTCGAGCCAAGAGCGCCTAGAGTAAAATCGCATCATCATGATATAAATCATGCAAAGTTTAGCATTATGCCACTTTTACCAATTTATTTCTTTGCGTTTATGGCAATGATTACTTATTACACATCACCCACACAGATTCCTATTTTTCTTAAAAATAATTTAGGAGAGAGTGAAATCATGGTAGGAATCTGCGTTTCTGCCTCTGCCCTTGCATACGGATTATCCTCCCTTATGTATCCTAGAATTGCTAAATTATTTAGCATGAGATCCATTTATGTTATAGGCTTTGCACTTATGGGATTTGGATTTTTGCTTATCTTTCTTTTCCATAATGCTATTTGCGTATCTTTTGGATTATTATTAGTGGGAGCTGGTGGCGGACCGATTATTACAAATAACTCCTCACTTTTATTAACAAAAACCCATACCTCAAATATCGCAAAGGCAATGGGGATTCTAAGCTCTGTATCATTTTTTGGGCAGTTTATATCGCCATTTATATCTCAGCCTATTGTTAGAAATTATGGAATCATCAATCTATTCCTCATCGTTGCCCTATCGCTTTTTGCCATGATGTGCATTTCTATAGTGCGGAGGGTTTAGATAAAATAGCACAAAAATAAAATATGGAACACTCAATGTCAAAAAAGATTCTAATAATACTACGTGATATTACAGAGCATGGCGGAGGTGAGAGGGTGTGCGCGAATCTCTCAAATGCCCTTATGGAAGTTGGCATTCAGAATCTAAACAATAAAGATTTACAAGCAAAGAAATATCACGTAGATATTCTAAGCTTTTATAAACAAAATAATGCACCATTCTATGAGATAAAAAGCCAAGTTACATATCTATCGCATGCGACAATGAAACATAAAGGAATCTTTAAAAAACTCTTTCATAAACTCATCTACCGCTTTTATCTAAACCACAAAGCACTAAGGTATATAGAATCTACAAAGCCAGATATTATCCTAGCAAATGATGGAATCTTTCGCCCCACAAGGAAAATCGCAAGTGCTAAGTATCTGCGTTTATGGCATTTAAATTTTATTTCACAAAAAAGTATTTTTGAAAGCTTTGATTCCCTAATCATACCCTCAAGCAAGGAGATAGATAAGTGGAAGGAGACGCATAGCAATGTTTGCATTGTGCCAAATTTCCTGCCATACTTCCCCAAAACTCTATCTAGTCATAGAAATAAGAGGATTCTAGCACTAGGCAGAATGACGGCACAAAAGGACTTCTCAAGGCTAATTGACATATATCATTTGATAGCAAAGGATTTTTTGGAATGGGAGCTAGTGATAGCAGGTGATGGGGAGCTACGTGATAGCTTGGTGCAGAAAGTAGAGCAGCTAGGTATGCAGGAGTGCGTAAAGATTCTACCCTTTAGCAAAGATGTGCAATCTCTCTATCATAGTGCTAGTATCTATGCCATGACTAGCGTCTTTGAGGGCTTTGGCATGGTTTTAGCAGAAGCGGCTTCTTATGGCATCGTTAGCATCGCATTTGATATTAATGCTGGACCTAGCGATATTATAGAGGATAATGTTAGCGGCTTTCTTATAAAAGAGAGGGATAATAGAATCTTTGCTGACAAACTAGCACTGCTTATGGGTGATGAGTCATTGCGAAAAAAGATGGGGGAGAGTGCTAGAAACATTGTGGAGAAAAGATTTAGCAAAGAGGCAGTTTTGCAAAAATGGCAGGAGATATTTGATTGATTTTCTTTGTAATGTTGATTGATTGTTTTCTGTCGTATTGCTTGTTCTATGTAGTGTTGATATTATTCCCTGTCATGTTGAGCAAAGCGAAACATCTTGGGAATTTATGGAAAACGAGAATCCATATTCCCAACACAGAGATTCTTCACATAGCTTCAGAATGACAGGGAACGTCATGTTGAGTGTAGCGAAACATCTTTAGATTTTGTGTCTTCACCATGTTCAGAATGACACAATAATTCATGTCTAAAGTGCAAACTCGAAATAGCTTTATAGAATCTAGATTCTATAAAGCTATAACGATTTGGTTTTTATTTCATTTGAAAAATGATTTTTATTAAACATAAAGTCTTTTGTTTGGGAATATTTAGAATCTTGGGGGTTTATGATAACTAATTTTGTGTCTTTATACCCTCTAGGTATCTGTATATAGCATCGATTTCATCTGTCGTAAGATAGTATTTCGGCATGACTCCTTTCGTGCTAAGTGTGCCTTTTCTAAAGGATTCTATATCCATGCCTATGATGCTTGGTGCAGAGACTTCGCGAGTTTTATCATTGCTAGGATATGTGGCTAACAGCATTCCCTCGCCGTGTGGTCCATGGCAGGATTTGCAGCTTATGCCACGTGGATTTTCGTAGAGATATTTTCCATATTCGCTATCTGTTAGAAATGAATCATCACTAGCGGCGTGCAGCATTACAAAAATACTCATTGCTATCATAAATCTAATCAAGATTTATCCTTATATCAAAAACATTTTGTTCTTGAAGCTTTGGGGGATTAATATCTAGCAGAGATTCATATATGATTTTAGAATCTACATTGATATTAAGAGTATTATTTTCCATGATAAAAGTGGCATTCCCCTTGCAAAGTGCAATGCTAACTGCAAAAATAAAGCTAAGAATCTGTAATGTGTCATAATCTGGGAGTAGATTCCAACATACATTGCTATTTGCTTTTGGACGCTTTTTTGATGAAAATTCTAGGAGTATAGAAATGCTATATCTCATGCTATGAGAGAATCCATAATTTAGAGAGTTTAGTGCTATGTAGGCACTATGTTTGCTACCTTTGTAGAAATTAAAATTTGAGCCTAAGTCATATAGACTGCTAGCTACTCTTAAATACTCTAGGTATATGGAATCTAGTTTGTAGATTCTATTCATTATATTAAATAGCTCTTTTGCATGTTTGTAGATATTTTTACTATCATTTATATTTGTTAGAAAAATA
Organism: uncultured Helicobacter sp.; assembly: GCA_949287835.1. GTDB lineage: Bacteria > Campylobacterota > Campylobacteria > Campylobacterales > Helicobacteraceae > Helicobacter_A. The sequence goes on along the minus strand of CASEHV010000030.1, from coordinate 32,254 downwards.
TCTTGCAATGCTCTTAAACTAGGATTTATATTATTTGGAATCTTTGCATGATGATTTCTAAGCATGTCATGTAAAAATACACCCTCTCTTACGCCAACGCCACTTACAATAAAGCTATGAGGCTCTAAATAATCGATAATAGCAAGGAGTATTAAAAGTCCAGGTCTTATAGAATCAATGCGAGATTTATCAAAGATTTCCTCTAGCTCTTTTGGATTAGATTCTATAATACCCTTTAGTCTATTTCTTAGCATGTTTATATTTAGCTCATATCCGTGTAGAAAGCCTAGTTGATAAGATTCTATATTCATCTCATGTTTGGCATACGCACGAATGCTGCCGCCTATGCCAAAGATATTTATATCCTCAAGGCTTCTGGCAAATTTCATAATGGAATCTGCATTTTTCTTTATATATTCACTTGCGTATTTATATGCACCATGTGTGTCATTGTTATCAAAGAATAGCTCCTTTAACCTAATGCTACCTAGATTTAGAGACACCATATCTAGGATAATGCCATCTTTAATACATGCAAGCTCTGTGCTACCGCCACCTATGTCTATGGTTATCCCACTTTTTTTATGTGCCAAATTAGCACAGGCAACAGCACCAAAATATGCTTCTTTATGTCCGTCTATGACTTTTATATTAATGCCACATTCCTTTCGCACAAGTGATATAAACTCGGATTTATTAGGTGCATCTCTAAGAGCAGAAGTGGCGACGCATATAAGCTTCCTACTTTTAAATGATTGACTAACTGCCTTAAATTCTCTTAAAGCCCTTATGGCTCTATCCATAGCGTAGTCTTGTAGATATGAATGATTTGCATAGCTACCTTCTGAGATTCTAACCCTTGATTTTACCTCATGTATGAGATGAAAGCCGTAGCGACTCGTTTTTTTGAAAATAGCCATTCTAGCGGAGTTTGAGCCTATGTCTATTATGGTTGTAATCTTTGCCATTATTTCATTCCTCTAATACATTTAAATGCTGAGTTTTATTTGTTTCAATGATGGCATCAACAGGGCATACATCTATACATGCCATAGAATCATATCCCGCACAAAGAAAGCATAGTCTATTATCTATCTCATAAATAGGGTCGGATACGAAAATAGCGGAGGTCGGACAGACATTTTTGCACGCATCACAGGCTATACATTTATGATTGATTACTAGCATGGCTACGCCTTTTAGTGATTTGTATATGAAATTATACTTCACTAACGATAATTAACTCTGCTTCATCTCTCCTTAATGCTACGTGAGTGCCAGAAATACTTATGCTAAAGGTATTTTTCATTGTTGAAGTATGCTTGAGTGTAAAAATATTGTCTTGATATATCCCCATAGATTCCAAACGATTCCTTAAAGTATCATCAATATTTTCTATTGTTTCGATTTTATACTGCTTTCCTACAACGCATTCTGATAGTTTCATAGTGCATTTTTCCTTATATATTTTTATAATTTATAAAAACTAGTCAGTGAAATGAAACTTTCACACTAGAAATCTCTACTTTTATGGTAAAATCGGCAGTTAGTTTTAATATTTGAGTGAATTTGATTTTGTTTGCGGGGATTTTGGTTATGTTTCATGATTATATTTGCGATTTGCCTACGTATAAGGTCGGCAAACCATTAGAGTTATTAATGCGTGATTATGGTATTCCCGCTAGTGATGTTGTAAAGCTAGGTAGCAATGAGAATCCATTAGGCTCCTCTCCTTTGGTATATGATGAGATTGTTAAAAGTGTTAAGCTATCTAGTGTTTATCCAGATGATTCTTATTATGAGTTAAAAGATTTGCTATCTAGTCTGTATGGTGTTAAAGCAGAAAATATTATTATAGGTAGCGGGAGTGACCAGATATTAGAATTTTGTGTTCATGCTACATGCAATAAGGATTCTAGTGTTCTTATGGCGAAAACTACATTTGCCATGTATGAGATTTATGCGAAACACTGCAATGCAAGGGTATTAAAAACTCAGGATTTCTCTCATAATTTAGATAGTATGCTTGATTACTATAAGAAATATTCACCTAGTATTATATTTCTTTGCACTCCTAATAATCCTCTAGGTGAGGCTATGCTAAAAAAAGATGTCCTTAGTTTCCTATCAAAAATAGATTCTAATACATTGGTTATTTTGGATTGTGCTTATATGGAGTATGCTGCTTATGCAAGTAGCGATTATCACATAGCACCATTAGATATTGTTTCATATCCAAATGTTATATATCTTGGCACATTTTCGAAAGTCTATGGTTTAGGAGGAATGCGTGTAGGATATGGTATAGCAAATAGTAATATTATAGAGATGTTAGGTAGGCTTAGGGCACCATTTAATATTACAAATATTAGTCTAAAAGCTGCCATTGCTAGTATGAAAGATAAAGAGTTTATTCAAAAATCTCTTGAAAATAATTTTTCAGAAATGCCAAAGTATAGGGATTTTGCTAATAAATATTCTATAAATATGCTTAGTTCTTATGCGAATTTTGTTACATTTATGTTTGATGAAAGTCTTATTTCTAAAGACATTAGTGAATCTTTGCTAAGAAAGGGCGTAATTGTTAGAGATTTATCTAGCTATAATCTAAATGGTATTAGAATAACAATTGGTACACCAGCACAGAATGAAAGAGTGTTTCAAGAATTATCTTTAATTCTATCATAGAGATTTATTTGGTATTAGGAGCAAGTTTTGGATTTTAAGGCTATATTTTCGCAGTTACAAAATCTGATTACTAAATTAAATAGAAAGCAACAAATAGTTATACTCGTAACTGTAATAGTAATTGTCGCCTTTCTATCTTATCTTTTAGTATCTTCACTTGGGTCTAAAAGCAATGATAGTATAGATGGATATGGGGTGCTTATATCTGCCCAAAATCCAACTGATACAGGGTCCGCTATTAACTACCTAAAACAGCAAAATATCCCATATAGAATGCTAAATGAAAGCACGATAGCCGTCCCACAGGAGCAGGTATATGCACTAAGAAATGAGCTTGCTGCACAAGGAATCATAAAGGGTAGGGTGGATTATGATATTTTTGATGAGAGTGCCTTTGGTCAGACATCAGAGGAGCTAGAGGTAAAAAAGCTTCGTGCTAGAAAGGGGCAGCTAGAGAAGACCTTAATGGCATTAGCACCCATACAAGATGCCCGTGTAGAGATAGCAGAGCCAAAAGATGATGTCTTTGTGAGGGCTAGGTCTGTGCCTAGGGCTAGTGTTGCGCTAACCTTGCGTGAGGGAATGTCGCTTACGCCAAAGCAGATTTTTGGTATAAAGAATCTTGTGGCAAATTCATTTAATGGATTGACGCCAGATAATGTATTTATTGTAGATCAAAATGGTAGCCCATTAGGCAATCCTAGTCAAGAGGATATAGAAAATGAGCAGGCATTTAAGAATTTGCAATACAGAATCCGAGCCGAGCAGGCAATCGCAGACAAGATTAGAAATTCTCTTAGTCAATGGGTAGGCGGCAGAGATAGAATGACTGTTAGTGTCAATATGGACTATGACTTTGGCAAACAGGAAAGCACATCTGAGGTTTATAGTAAGGAATCTGCCGTTGCAAGTGAAACAGGAGAGGAGATTTCTAGGAAGGGTCGTGCTGAGAAAGAGCCGGGTGGTGTGCCGGGTGTTATAAATAATATAGCAGAGACTCCAGATTTGGATAGCAATAATAGGGAAGAGTATAATAAAAGTAGCTTTGTAAAAAACTATCTTCCAGATAAGAGTGTAACGACTACAAAATTGCAAACACCGCAGCTTAAACGAATGACTGTCGCAGTCGTGGTTGATGGCACTTATCAAGAGATAACCGATGAGGCAACGGGTATAGTTAGCCTTAAATATACACCTAGAAGTGCCGAGGAATTAGCAAATATTAAAAGCATTGTCGAGAATGCAGCGGGCTATAATCCAGAAAGACAGGATTCTATTAGCGTTGTGGCAGGGCAGTTAAATACGCTAGATAAAAGCACACCGCCACTTAGCAATTTTGAGAAAGTGGCACAGGCAATGGAGAAATATCTTGGTCCTTTCATGCCATTGCTTAGATATGTGCTTGTTATCATTATTTTATTCTTCTTTTATAAGAAGGTTATTGCACCATTTGCAGAGAGAATGCTCGAAGTGCATGAGGAAGATGATAGTGATAAGCAACCGCTATTTGACTTTGATGATGACGATGATGCACTCAATCGTGCAAATGAGATGAGACGTAGAGTAGAGGAGCAGCTAGGTATTGGTTCAGGATTCAATGAAGATGCAGTAAAATATGACGTCTTGCTAGAGAAGATTAAAGATGCGGTTAAAACTAAACCAGATGAGGTAGCGGGATTATTTCAGGCACTCATTAGAGATGAGATAGAGGGCAAATAGAGAGAATCTACAAGGAGGTCGTTATGACATTAACACAAAAGCAAAGAGCACAGTATGATGAATTATCAATGTCAGAAAAAGTTGCCATACTGCTTATACAAGTAGGAGAGGATATAACAAGTGAGGTGTTCCATCATCTTGATATAGAATCTATCACAGAGATAAGTAAGCATATTATGCAGTTAAGTGGGACAGATAAAGCAATAGGTGCCGCTGTCTTAGAGGAATTTTATACGATACTGCAGTCTAATCAGTATATAAATTCTGGTGGTGTTGATTATGCTAGAGAGTTGCTTATTAGGACACTTGGTCCGGAAGTGGCTAGGAGAGTGCTAGATAAGCTTGCTAAGACAATGCAATCTACCAAAAACTTCGGCTATCTTGATAAGGTTAAACCTCAGCAGTTAGCAGACTTTATTGTAAATGAACATCCACAGACCATAGCACTTATCTTAGCACACATGGATTCTGGCGGTGCGGCAGAGACACTTGGATTTTTCACAGATGAGTTACGTGCTGAGATTTCCATTCGTATGGCAAATTTGGGCGATATTTCCCCATCTGTTGTAAAGAGGGTTTCTGCGGTGTTAGAGCAGCAGGTAGAATCTCTAACAAGCTACAAGGTAGAGGTCGGAGGTCCGCGTGCAGTGGCAGAAATGTTTAACCGTATGGGGCAGAAGACTGCAAAAGCCACACTTGCACAAATCGAGCAAAGAGATGAGCAGTTGGCAAATGAGATTAAGGAAATGATGTTTACCTTTGAGGATATTATTAAGCTTGACAAGACTGCTATTATTGAGATTCTAAAGGTTGCGGATAAAAAGGATTTGGCACTTGCATTGAAATCTAGTGCAGATGAGCTAAAGCAGAAGTTTATGAGCAATATGAGTTCTAGGGCTAGTGAGCAGTTTGCAGAGGAGATTCAATTCCTTGGAGCAGTTAAGGTTAGGGATATAGAGGCAGCACAAAGAAAGATTATTGAAATCGTGCAGAATCTATCCGAGCAAGGACTAATCCAATTAGGAGAGCAAGATGATGTCATCTCGTAATTATAATCTCATTCAAGAAGAGGAGATGGATTCTCACACGGTAAATAAATATGAGTTTAAGACAATACAACCCATGGATATTTCTCGCAGTGTGGAGCCAACGCATGTAACACAGGAATCTGCGGATACTTCCTCTGTGATTCCAAGTATGCCATCTCAAAACTCACTCGAAAAAGAATTAATAGAGAAGCTTTTGCAAAAAAGCGATGAGTTGTCAGGTAATCTTGCAAAGCTTGAAATGCAGTTTGAGAAATCGCAGCAGGAAATGCAGGATAATTTACAGCAGGCAAGAGATGAGTCATATAAACGAGGATTAGAGGAGGGAAAGAGTGAGGCAAAAAAGGAAATGGAGGCAGAGATTAGCAGTGAGAGAGAGAAGATTGTGCAATCTCTAATCACATTAGAAAATACGCTTAAAAATTCTCAGACTCATATTGAGGCTTTAGAGAAAGAATTAAGCTCTATTGCGGTAGATATGGCGCGTGAGGTTATTGTAAAAGAGATAGGGGATAATTCTCAGAAAGTTGCATTAGAATTAACACGCTCTTTACTAGCAAATATCATGGAGGCAACGCAGATTGGAATCAAGGTAAATCCCATAGATTATGTCTATATCAAGGAGAATCTAAAAGATATGGATAAGGTGCAGATAGAGGCAGATAATGCCATATCGCGAGGCGGAGTAGTGATTTCATCAAATCTTGGGAATCTTGATGGCAATATTATGTCTCGTTATAAGATGCTAAAGCAGTCTGTTTTGGATAATTTGAGAGATTAGTTTGGAGAGTGTAATGGATATTTTTCCTGCTATCGATTTACTAGATTCCAAAGCCGTTAGACTTACAAAGGGTAAAAAGGATAGTGCAAAAGTCTATGGTGCGGCATTGGATTTTGCAAAGTTCTTTGAGGATTGTGGTGCTAGGTGGATTCATATCGTGGATTTAGACGGGGCATTTAATGGTAGTCCTAGGAATTTAGAAGTTATAGAATCTATAGCTAATCATACGACACTGCACATACAGGTTGGCGGTGGAATTAGAGATGAGGATAGCATTAAAAGGTATCTTGCTATCGGTGTACATAGGGTGATACTAGGTTCTGTTGCCCTGCAGAATCCACAATGGAGCAAGGATATGTCTTTGAAATATCCCATTGCCATTAGCATAGATTCCATTGATGGCATGGTCGCTACTCACGGCTGGGTGAATGTCAGTAGTATGGAAGCTGTTGATTTTGCCAAAAGTTTTAGAGGCACAGATGTGAGAGCAATTATATGCACAGATATTAGCAGAGATGGATTGCTATCGGGTATGAATTTTGACTTAGCAGGGCAGATTAGAGAATCAAGTGGCATATATACTATCGTTAGTGGCGGATTTTCTGGAATTGATGATATTAATAATGCTAGGTTACGCAATGATATTGACGCTATCATCGTAGGTAAGGCATTTTATGAAGGCAAAATTGATTTTAAGACTATAAGATTCTGAATTACTTGTTAAATTTGTGTGTTATAATACGAACGCAGTAGTTTTTCAAATTATTATAAGGAGCAAGAGTTGAAATTGCTTGTGGTTGATGACAGTTCTACAATGAGAAGAATTATTAAAAATACACTTCAAAGGCTGGGTTACGAGGATATTTTGGAAGCCGAGCACGGTGTGGAGGCTTGGAATCACATGACTTCTGTCGAGGACATAGGAGTTCTGATTACAGACTGGAATATGCCTGAGATGAATGGTCTTGAGCTTGTAAAGAAGGTTAGGGCAGAGGAGAAATATAAGGATATTCCAATCATCATGGTAACCACAGAGGGTGGTAAATCTGAGGTTATAACTGCCCTGAAAGCTGGTGTGAATAACTATATTGTTAAGCCATTTACTCCACAAGTTTTAAAAGAAAAACTAGAGGTCGTGCTAGGGATTAATGATTAATTGTTGATTTTATGTGGCGACTTTGTTGAATCTTTTGGTGCGGTTTCCATTCTTGTGTGGTCTCCGTAGCGTATTTATTGCACTCTCCCTTATTGTCTGTTTTACCTATGCTAATGATATTGCATATAATAAGTTTAGTTTGAGTCTTTATACGGATAATGACGCTTATTTTTCACCGCGGGATTTTGATAGATATTATTCAGCTGGTCATAGCCTATATTTTACCTCTGTTGAATATGATAATAGTTTCATTAATGATATTAGTATCATACAGAGAGCTATGAAAATTCCAACTATCTCACGTTTTTACATCGGCATAGGGCAGGAAATTTATACACCAAGTGAGAAATTTACATATATTCCACCAAAAGATGACGCACTTTATGCAGGATTTTTATATTTAAATGGCGGGATTCAAAATCGTTCTTCTAATTTCATGGAGCAAATATCGCTTAATATCGGCATTGTAGGACCTGCTTCTCTTGCTAGAGAGGCACAGGATTTAATACATTCTATAACAAACAATGGTTATTATAATGGCTGGAATACGCAGATTAGAAATGAGATAATTTTCAATCTTTATTATAAATCTATGTATAGATTCCCTATAAATGAATATTTTGATATATTGCCTTATGGCATTGCTGCGTTGGGAAATGCACATACTTATATAGAAATTGGTGCGAAGTTTAGGGCTGGATATGGACTAGATGGTGATTTTGGTTTGCAAACTGCACAGGTTGATTCCATAGGTTCTGTAAGTCATAGTGATAATATGAGAGCATATTTTCAATTTGGATTTTCAGAGAGATTTGTGCTTAGAAATATATTTTTACAGGGTAATACTATAGGTGGCGTTCAGAGTGATTTGGATTTAAATCGTGCTATATATGGGATTGAGTTAGGCGCCGTGTTTGCATGGCGTGGATATGCTCTGTCATATTTATATTCATATAAAAGACGAGAATTTGTAACGCAGTTAGCAAATCATTCCTATGCCACGATACGACTTGAGGTAAGTTTTTGATGCACATTTTGCATGAATTTACGTATTTCTTGCTAGAATCTAAATTTTTGGGAGCATAAATTGAGTATTCCACAACGACTTAAAGATGCATTATCATCTCCGCTTATCTTAGGCACTAGAGGTTCTTTACTTGCTTTATGGCAGGCTAATTTTATCAAGCATAGATTGGAAAAACACGGTATAGATGTAGAGATAAAGACTATAAAGACAAAGGGAGATAGGATTTTAGATGCCCCTTTGGCAAAGATTGGTGGCAAGGGATTATTTACAAAAGAGCTAGAAAATGAGCTATTAAGCGGTGGCATTGATTTTGCGGTGCATTCACTAAAAGATGTTCCTATAATCATGGAATCTAGACTTATGCTTAGTGCGATTACAAAGAGAGTTGATTGCAGAGACTGCTTTGTTAGCTATAAATATTCTAGTTTAGAATCTATGCCAAAAGATTCTAAGGTCGGCACAACTTCGCTTAGACGTGCTATGCAGATTAGATTAAAGAATCCGCATTTAGAAGTGCTAAATCTACGAGGCAATGTGCAGACTAGATTAGAAAAGCTAAGTAGAGGTGAGTATGATGCTGTGATTCTGGCGTCTGCTGCGTTGCTTAGACTTGGGTTTTTAAGAGATGATTCTTATAATTCATATATGCTAGATAGTTTGGATATGGATAATGAAAGTTTTTTAAAGCTTTCTGGGATTCCCTCTGTTTCTATGCGTAATGATATGAATATAAGATTCCTAGATTTTATGATTGCATCTATGGGGCAGGGTTCTCTTGGACTACAGTGCAGAGACCCTAAGTATTTTTCTGATTTTAGAGATTATGCGATAGCAAAGATTCTAGAATCATTAAATCATCGTGATAGTGCCTTGTGCTGTAATATTGAGCGGGAATTTATAAGGTTGCTAGGAGGTGGCTGTCAATCGCCGATTGGAATACATGCAGAGATGATTGGAAATAGGAGAATGAGGATTTCTTGCATTGCTGGGAATCTAAGTGCTACTAGAATCCTAGAGGATAGCAGAGAGTGCGATATAGGCGAGGCAGAGCATGTTTTACGCGATATGATAAATACACTTAGGGCTAATGGTGTAGATGATATTTTATCTGAAGTTACAAATGAATTAGATAGGATATAATTTAGATTTAATAATTATGGAGTTTCGCTATGGCATCGGAGAATAAAGGCGCTGTTGAAGATAAATATAATATTCTTGATAGAAGACAGGTTCATACAGATAGGGAAATAGAGTTAGCCTCATATCTTGAGGATATGATGGGTAATTATGAAGGTCTTCTTGATATGCAGGTTATGTTTAGCGCGGATTTGGGTTCTACAAAGATTCCATTATCTGATATTTTGCGTTATGAGAAAGGCTCTATTATTGACCTTCAAAAACCAGCCGGTGCTAGTGTGGAAATATATGTAAATGATAGGATAGTAGGCAAGGGGGAGGTAATGGTGTATGAAAAAAACCTTGCCATTCGTATTAATGAAATCCTAGATTCTAATGCTATTGTCTATTATATAGCACGTGAAGTGTCAAATGAAAATTAGATTCTGTATAAGGTTTTTATGTGGATTAATATTTCTTATCGGAATCTTTTGTCATGCAGATTCGATAAATCAAACCATTCAAAAGGATGGCATAACAGCACAGCATTCGCTTCAGGATAGCTATGAGATTAGTTATTATAAATATTTTTTAGTAGTGGGGGTAATGTTTGCACTGCTACTTGTGTTATACATCATTCGGCTAAGGCAGGGCAGGGGGACACAGGTTTCTAGCATTTCTATTGAGCAAAGCAGGATTTTAGATTCCAAAAATAGAATTACGGTAATTGTCTATGAGAATAAAAAATATGTTTTAGGTTTAAATCCACATGGTATAACGTTGATTGATAGTATGGATATAAACAATGATGAATTTTTATCTTTGATGAAAAAAAGTATAGATGATGAGAGCGGCGACACTAAAGTATAGGATTTACAAGGATAGATTATACCTATCGATTAGTATATCTATCATTTTGCATGTAATAGCTATATATGTGTATTATCTTATTCCTACGCCATCTAAGGAAGTGGTGCTAAGACCCATTTCGCTAGGAATCTTGCAGCCAAAAATCCAAAATCAAAGCACAGAAAATACTCAAAGCAATGATTCTCACACAGAAAGTTTTGTGCAGAAAAAAGAGAATAGAAAGCCTAAGAATCAAAAAAAAGTGATAGCTAAAAGTGTAGAGAGAGTGGAATCTACAAAGCCTAGCGATGAGGCAAAGGTTAGTGATATTCAGTCGCCACCTAGCAGCGATATAGATTTAAATTCTCTAAGCATTCCAGAGGAAAACAAAAAGTTTGACCCATTTATGATTCAAAAACCAAGCTTAAGTCAGAGCATTCAGAGATATAATGACAATGTGAATTTTGACAAACTTCCCTCAGTGGCAAAAGAAATGTTATATAAGCTATATGGCACAGAGTTAGATAAAATGAGTAAGGAGCAGAAAGACTATTTAGCAGCCAGCTATTTTTTAAATGGTAGAGTCTTTCAGGAAACTGCAGATAAGCTAGGCTACCCTAGATTGGCACAATTACTAAAGCAATACGGTAGTGGAACGGTAGAATTTACGTTAAATCCAGATGGCAGTGCTACTAATATAAGAGTGATTACTACCACAGGATATGAATCGCTAGATAGTAGAATGATACAGATAGTGGAGCAATCTGCTAAAAGTCTAAAAAGACCACCTAAGTCAATGGTGATTAGAATTAACGGAAATTTTACTTTGTATTAGATTTTATAAATCTTTGTATATCTTATGTTTAATTAATAAAAACATAATCTATTTTACTTTAATTCTACATTCTCACCTACTTCTGTTTCATTTGGATATAGCCAATATCTTTCTACCTTTTTACATCTAGGGAGATATTTTTTGCATTAACAAACACGCCACACACCATAGCCACACAGATTCCATAAGCTAAGATTCTCATCATTTATCCTTATTTCAAATAGCATGAATAAGGATAACATAACTAAAACAAATTTGATATAATCGCTATCAAAGAAAGTCAGGATAGAGCAATGCAGAAAATCACTTTAAAACAAGCGATGAGTTTAAATGCAGACGAGATTGAGAATCTAAAAAAAGATTTAATTAAACAGATAAAAGCAAACCTTGAGTTAAATGCCTATATTGAGATTCCAGAGATTAATGAGGCATACAAAGGCAAGATTCCAATCCTAATAAAAGATAATATTTGTGTAAAAGATTCCCCTACCACATGTGCTAGTAAGATTCTAAAAGGATTCATATCACCATATCATGCAAGCGTGATAGAGAGAATGCTAGATTCCAATCTCTGCCCCTTTGGCAGGGCAAATATGGACGAGTTTGGCATGGGTAGCACGACAGAGAAAAGCTGCTATGGCAGGACTAAAAATCCCTATGACACAAGCCTTGTAGCAGGTGGCTCTAGCGGTGGTTCTGCTGCTGCAGTGGCAAGTGGCGTGGCGATAGCGGCACTAGGTAGCGATACAGGAGGTAGCATTCGTCAGCCTGCTAGCTATTGTGGTGTCGTGGGTCTAAAGCCTAGCTATGGGCGGGTTAGTCGATATGGTCTTGTGGCATATAGCTCCAGCCTTGAGCAAATTGGTCCCATAACGCAGAATGTAGAAGATGCTAGTTTGCTTTTGGATATTATTAGCGGTCGTTGCAGTAGAGATTCTACATGCGTAGATATGGAATCTAGCATGACATTCTCAAAGCTAAATCCAGATAATAGCTATAAAATTGCCGTGCTAGATGACTTTGTAGAGAGTGCTAGTGAGGAAGTGCAGAGGGCATACTATCATACCATAGAGACGCTTGAGGGCATGGGGCATACGATAGTTCGGGCAAAGATGCTAGATGTGCAGTATCACATTAGTGCCTATTATATCATCGCTATGGCGGAGGCAAGTGCGAATCTAGCACGTTTTGATGGTGTGCGATATGGCAATAGAGCGGTGGCAAATAGCCTAGAGGAGCTATATTACAATAGCAGGGCAGCCTTTGGTGATGAGGTGAAAAAGCGGATTTTGCTAGGTTCATTCGTGCTTAGTAGCGGATATTATGATGCCTATTATCTTAAGGCACAGAAAGTAAGAGAGTTAATAAAATCGCAATACAAAGAGATTCTAAAAGACTGCAAGGCAATACTGCTTCCTGTAGCGCCTAGCACGGCGCCAAAGACGAATGCGACTAAAAGCTCCCTTGAGATGTATCTAAGCGATATTTATACGATAGGTGTGAATCTAGCAGGTCTTCCATCCATTAGTTTGCCTGTAATCAAAAAGCCTCTGCCCATAGGTATGCAGCTAATTGGCAATGCTTTCGATGAGCAAGGAATCTTAGACATTGCATTTGGATTAGAGAGAGAGCTTTTGTTGTAGTAGGAAAATCTATGAATTTGACAAAAGAGATAAATTGTTTGCTAAATCATGATTTACTAGCCAGAGTTGTAATGGCTAGTGCGAGTATTATTCGTTTATTGCAAAGCAGACAGAAAATATTATATGAAAATTTTGGCAAGGGATTTGGAGGTGATATTAGTAGCGGTGCGGACTTGCTGTGTGAGGCGATATTTTGTAAATTTCTACTGCCGATAGCACATGTAGATTCTGAGGAATCTGGATTTATTGCCTCTAAGAATGTTACACAAATAGCAGTGCTAGACCCACTAGATGGTAGCAGCAATTTTAAATCCGATATTGCATATTATGGGGCAAGTATAGCTATGTGTGATTCCAAAAGTCATCTCGTGCGTGAGGCTTTGGTAGTTAATTTTATAACACAAGAAATATCATATATGAATGAAAAAATATTTGCCCTTCAAAAAAAACCTTATATTTTTCGTTTTGATTCCAGCTTTATAAAAGATAAAATTACCCTAGGGGCAGATATTAGAGAGATTTGTAGAAATATATCGCAAGAGCCATGCGGAGATATTAGCGTGGCATTAGAATCTTTAGAGTGTGAGGCGTATTCACAGATAGATTTTAGGCATGTGAATACAGGCATTTTTGAGAAATCAGTAAATCATCATAAACTCATTAAGTCCCTTTCAAATCGGCATATAAAATTTAGAACTCTAGGTGCTAGTGCGCTTAGTTTGGGTTTTAGTTTTAGACATTTATTTGTATTGTTACCGCGATTTATTCGTAAATATGACGGCATGGCGGGGCTTTATCTCTCGCTAGGGCAGAATATCTTAGGAGATTTGCATGAATATTATGATTATATTCCTATGTTAAAAGAATGTGAAAAAGATACACAATATATTATAATTTCAAGAGACACTAAGGTAATAGAGGAATTGTTAGCACTCATCGATAAAGCTAAAAATTAAGATTTTGGAGATATTATGGGATTTGCAGATTTTTTTAAAAACTTCAAACGAGATGATTCCCGCGATAAGAAAGATAATACTTCACATTGGACAAAATGTCCAAATTGTGCTGCATTAATGTATAACAAAGAGATTATAGATAGCTCTCATGTGTGTCCTAAATGTCAGTATCATTTTAGGATAAGCGCACAGGATAGATTGTCTTTGATATGCGATGAAGACACATTTGTGGAATATGATAGTGAGTTAGAGCCAAATGACCCCCTTGGCTTTGTAGATAAGAAAAGCTATATAAAGAGAATTGAGGAGGGCTATGCTAAGAGTAAGCGTAAAAGTGCGGTTATCTCTGGAGAGGCGCTTATAGATTCTATTCCTACTCAGCTTGTCGTATTTGATTTTGCATTTATGGGCGGGAGTTTAGGTAGCGTTGAGGGAGAGAAGATAGTGAGGGCTATTAATCGTGCCATAGAAAAAAGACATGCCTTAATTATTATTTCCACAAGTGGCGGGGCTAGAATGCAGGAATCTACCTATTCCCTTATGCAAATGGCAAAGACCTCAGCAGCACTAGGTAGGCTAGGGGAGGCAGGATTGCCTTTTATATCCGTGCTATCTGACCCGACATTTGGGGGCGTATCTGCCTCATTTGCGTTTTTAGGAGATTTGATTATCGCAGAGCCGGGCGCTATGATTGGTTTTGCTGGGGCTAGGGTTATTAAGCAAACTATCGGAGCGGATTTGCCAGAGGGATTTCAAACAGCGGAGTTTTTGCTAGAGCATGGTCTTATAGATATGATTGTATCTCGCAGGGATTTGAAAAAGACTTTGGGCGATTTGATAAAAATGCTAATAAATCATGAAAATTAATATTTATGCTATTTGTAGGGATTCTAATATATCTACTTTGGAATCTCAATATATCAAGTTTTGCAAAAGCCTCTGTGTAGAGCTTACCGTATATAATATTTTTGATAAGCATGTTAGGGCAGCACAGAGACTAGATTCTAAAAGTGCTAAAAATAGCTATTCTCTAGCGTTTCAAAGACATTTTGATAATAAAAGCGTACTGCTAGATAGCAATGGGAAAATGCAGGATTCCAATGGATTTAGCAACATGCTAGGGGATTATTTAAATATGGGAGGTATGAGTTTTTTTATAGCAGGGGCATTTGGTTTTGAGGATTCTGTGTTAAAGAAATATCCTAGCATTAGTCTTAGCAAACTTACTTTTAGTCATCATATTGCTAAGATTGTCTTGCTAGAGCAGATATATAGGGGACTTAGTATTATTAATAATCACCCATATCATAAAGAGTGAAAGGAATAAAATGCGTGAGGAAGATTTATTGTCATTGAAATATATATTAGAGGAGCGACTTTTGTATTTAGAGAATATGTGCTTTGATTTGGGTAGCAACCTAAAGGAAATGCACGGATTAAAGTTAAAAGACCATGCAGATATTATATCCGCACAATCGCAGCTACATTTTGAGGATTCTGTATTACAGCGAAATGTAAAGGAGATAGATGAGATAAAATCTTCTTTGGCAAAATTTCAAGATAGCGTATATGGAATCTGCGAAATGTGTGAAGATGAAATCGACATTGAGAGATTGCAGGCAAAGCCACATGCGAGGTTTTGCATTAGTTGCAGAGAAATTTATGAGAAGCAAGAAACTCAGAAGGAGAGAACATGAAAGTTCGATATTTTATAGGCATAGCAGTTTTATTTATCATTATAGTAGGTGGATATAGTTTTTATATTTTGCCAGATGAATATACTCTGAAAAATACGTTGTTTTATGATTTTTCGCTAACACTGCCCATAGCATTGTGGATTTGCGTTCCATTGATTATTTTGCTAATCATTGCATGGATATTTATGTCTGTTAGTTCTATTATTTTTGCCTTTAAGACTCGCTCTTTAAACAAAGACAAAGATAAATTAGTATTGCAGATTCAAGAGCAGGCATTAGGCGGAAGTGCAAAAGACAGAATCTTTGCAAACAAGCAGTTAAAAGAGCTATCTTTAATCCTAAAGCGATTTAATTTAGACGCAAATACTAAGAGCGCTTTAAGCAACAATGAAAAGATTGATTCAATCATCAATGGTATGCTAGATATTGAAAATGGCGTATTTTTGCAAAAAAGCGGATTATCCCAAAACAATTCACTTTTTTTAATGAATGTGAAAAATTCCATAAAAGATTCCCAGAGGGCTTTTGAGGTTTTGAAAAAAGAATATACTAATAATTCTTCGCATGGCATTAATGCAAGTGATGTTTATGATAAGGCATGGAATGTAATTTTGGAATCTAAAAATTCTAAGATTATTAATAAGGCACTAGAGTTAAAGCCTAATTATTTGAGTTTGGATATGCTAATTCATATTGCGCTATCATCATCTCGCAATGAGATTAGTGTTAGCAGTGGCGTTTTTATATCTGTTTTAAAGTATGCAAACTTTAGCGAGAGGGAATATTTGCGTTTTGCCATAGAGATTAGCAAAACCTTTAGCCAAAGCAATATTAATTTTTGGCTTTCTGTTTTTGAGGCTTTAAGTAAAGATATAGAGCATAGCGTATTTGCGTATTTCTATGTGTTGCTTGAGGTTGGTAAGACAAGCGAGGCTATGGAGCTAAAACGACAATATCCAAAGAATGACTTTCTGCCTGTATCTGCATTTAGTAAGCTAAAAGATGAGGGTTATCCGTTGCTTGTGTTCTTTGACCCTCTTATGTATAGGGAAAATAAATTTAAAAAAGAAAGCAATAAAACAAAAGTGATTACCCAGCCATCAGATGTTTAAACTATCCATTGATATAGTTAGCATTTTTTTAGAAAAAGAGGTTTTTATCCAAAATGGATTTATAACCTACGGCGATACTATGCAGTTTGGCATTATATTTGCCCTTATATTTTTACTTTGTTTTAAGGATTTTTTGGGAATCAAGTATTTATTGCTATCCTCTTTAATTGGGCTAGGCGTAATGCTTTTGTCTAAAAATTTGCTTAGAAAAACTAATATTGATTTTTTATTATCTATTTCAAAGAGACCAATCACCGAGGAATATAATGGATTCCCTAGCGGACATACTACGTCTATTTTTATCGTTGCAGGATTTGCATGGAAGCGATATGGATATACTCTTGGAATCTTAGTTTGCACCATAGGTATTTTCGTAGGAATCTCTAGGATATATGCCATGCGTCATACTATTTTGCAAGTAATTGCCGGGGCATTGCTGGGATTTTTTAGCGGATATATTATTGCAAAAAAGAGGGCTATATATTAATATCTGGACCATTATTTTTTAGATTAATTTTATTATTCGCATAATCCATGATTCTCTTAGCAATGCTTGTAAGCGGCAAAATCTCCCTTACCGCACCTGCTTCTATCGCCTTTTTTGGCATACCAAATACAATACAGCTATCCTCGTCCTGTGCTATGGTATATGCACCATTGTCAAACAACTCTTTCATACCAATGCTTCCATCATCTCCCATGCCTGTTAGAATCACAGCTAGGGTATTTCTGCCTGAAGTATTATTAGCACTTCTAAATAATACATCTACGCTAGGTCTATGTCTTGATACTCTTTTGCCATGAATTGGCGTTGCATAATACTTCCCCCCCTCATAGCTAAGGACTACGTGGTCATCTCCATTTGCCATATAGGCACAATCATTTAATAATTGAACTTTTGAATTTACCTCATATACATTGATTTTACTATTTGCATCTAGCCTTGCCACAAGTGAGCCAGAAAACATCTTTGGTATATGCTGCACCACGACTATGGGCGGTAATCCTTTCTCAAGAGAGGAAAAGATTCTATTTAATGCTTCCGTGCCACCTGTGGAACTACCAATTACGATTAGCTTCTCACGTGATAGTGTGCATGGTTGTTTTGGCAAAATTACATCTGGTTTATGTTTTTCCTCTATTTGAGTATTTAATATATTTTTAGTGTTTTTGCCTTGTAAAGCCATGCTTACTCCTCAAAATTAAATATTTTCTTCACCTTTTCTAACGAAAATTTTATTACCTAATCTATCAAATCTTTGACTTAATCCAAGCGTATCCTCAGAGTGTCCAAGATATAGTGTCCCACCTACTTTTAGTAGATTATGTAGCCTTGTTAGAATCTGTTCTTGGTCGCTTTGCTTAAAGTAAATTAAAACATTACGACAAAAGATAATATCAAAGTCTGCATTTGGAAACGGATAGGTTTTGTTAAATAAATTTAACTGCTGAAAATTAACCATAGATTTTATCGATGATTTTGCTTTTAGATTCAATGTGCCATTTGTATTCCTAGAGACATCAAAATACTTTTCTAACTCTACCCAATCTGGAATCTTATTTAGCCTACTATCAAAGACATATTCGCCATTTCTTGCTAACTCTAGCATTTGCGTATCTATGTCTGTGGCAGTGATTCTAATACTAGAACTTGATTGAAAAATGCCTTTTGCATACAGACATGTAGTAGCTATGGAATATGGCTCTTCCCCGCTAGAGCTAGCTGAACAAAATATTTTTATAGGTGCATTTTTACTCAAAAGTGGCACCAAAGACCTATCTAGCATATCGCTGTAATGATATGATTCTCTAAACAAATCTGTTTTATTGGTGGTAAAGCTATTGATAAAACTCTGCTTTATTTGTGGATTGATATTTACCTGCCTTATGAGGTCATCAAAGGATTCTATATTTCTGCATTCTGGCATTTTTATTAGTGCATTGATTCTATTTTGCATCATTGTTTGTTTGGAATCTGCTATGTTAATCCCGCATATATTATAAAGCGTTTCTTTTATTTGTTGCATAGATTTGGAATCTATTCGAAAATTGTTTTTGTCGTTTTGCAAAGTTTTGTCCCTCTCTTTTTGAAAAATCATTTTTTTGTGAAATAATATCACAATTTACAAAAATTCAAAGGATACTTAGTGAGACTCGGTGTAAATATTGACCACATCGCATATTTGCGAGAAGTAAGAAAAATTAATGACCCAGACCCCATAAATGCACTTCATATAGCAAAACTAGCGGGAGCATCGCAGATAACCATTCATTTACGTGAAGATAGACGTCATATACACGACAGAGATGTTGAAAATATCATGCGTCTAAGTCAGATTCCCGTAAATATAGAGTGCGCTAATGAAAAATCCATACTAGATTTTATATGTAGTAAAAAGCCATCGCGAATAACTTTAGTGCCAGAGAAAAGAGAGGAGGTTACCACAGAGGGCGGATTATTGGTAGGGAATCATTTATTACAAACTCTTGATTTTATTAAAAATAATGATATTGAAGTGGCGCTTTTCATTGACCCAAATAAGGCAGTGATAGAGGAAGTTGTGAAATTATCAGAGCAGATTCAAAGCGACATTGCATTGGAGTTACACACAGGTAGATATGCAAATTTATATTTAATGACGTATTCAAATCTGTCTTTAACGCAGCACAGCATAACTGAGTTTGAGTTAAGCAAGTCAGAGCTAAGAGATAAAGTAAAAGATGAGTTAGAGAATCTAAGAGTTATTTCTAGCTTTGCTAAAAGTGCGGGGTTGCATGTTTTCGCAGGGCATGGACTAGATTACAATAATGTCTTAGATATTGTAGGAATTAGCGATATAGAGGAGCTAAATATAGGGCAGAGCATTATTGCAAGAGCCATATTTGTAGGGCTAGAGAGAGCCATTAGAGATATGGTTGCATTATTGCATTAATTTAATTCTGCCTTTTTTGGCAGGCAAATTGCTGCAATAAGCATAATCACTATGAGGATTGCTAGATAGACAAAAAAAGCATTTTCCATTTGTGCATTTTTAAATTGCAATGCTACATACGATGCGGAACCTCCAAAGATTGCATTTGATATGGCATAGCCAAATCCCGTGCCAAGCGCCCTTACGTGTTCGGGAAATAATTTTGCCTTAAAGATTCCAGCCACAGAGGTATAGAAACTTAGCATAATAAAGAGAGCTACAACTAATATAAACACCATATATTTATTATCTATATTACTTGATATTTTCATAAATATGGGGTAGATTCCCACTAGGGCTAGAATGCAGAATATAATTAATGAGGTTTTATGCCCGATTTTATCGCCTATTAATCCAAATATTGGCTGGACAATCATCAATACAAACAATGCTACCAAAAATAGATTATTGACTAATGTCTTATCCATACCTGCATTTTCTATAAAAGTCTTTGTGTAGGTCGTTATGGTATAGAATGCAAGAGAGCCTCCCGCGGTGATTCCTAGCACGATTAAAAATGGTTTCCAATGTTTAAATAGCGCCTTTAGAGTTCCTCTGTCTTTGTGCTGATGCAATTTTGTGGCACTCTCATTCATTGCCTTTCTTATAAAAAGAGAGCCTAGTGCTAGAATCCCGCCTACTACAAACAAGATTCTCCACGCATAATCGTGCATTTCCTGCTGAGTGAAAAATAATAATAAAATGCTAATACTAGCCACCGCCAAAAGCTGCCCTCCTATGAGAGTTACATACTGAAATGACGAGTAAAATCCTCTTTTGCCCTCTGTGGCTAACTCTGATAGATATGTGGCGGCTATGCCGTATTCACCGCCGACACTTAAGCCTTGAATGAGCCTTGCAAGTAGCAGCAATAATATAGCAAAGTCCCCAACACTATCTTTACTTGGCAGTGCGGCAATGATAAATGAGCCTAGTGCCATTAATATGACAGATACGACCATAGATTTTTTACGTCCAACTTTATCTGCTAGAGAGCCGAAAAGCCATGAGCCAATGGGACGCATGAAAAAGCCTGCTGCAAAAACGCCAAAGGCATTAATTTGCTGCACCACCTGATTATCCGATGTAGAAAATGTATGTGCAAAGTATGTTGCAGTGAATGCGTATATATAGAAGTCAAACCACTCTACTAGATTCCCACTGCTTGCGGCAATGATTGAGCGGATTTTTTGCGTTTTTGTAAGTTCTTGCATTATATTCCTTATATACGATGTTTTGTATTGAATCATACTTTTATTTCATAATGTGTAGATACTTTTTGTTTTTGCAATGCTTTAATGTATCAATAATTTACAAAACGTAACTTGAAATTAATCTTTATTGTGATTTTTCTACTTATTAGCAAGTTATAGGTTAGAATATCGCTTTGTAAATTAGATATGGAGATGCAGTATGCAAGAATATAGTCCAGATACCATTAAGGAAAGTCTTGAGTTAGCTAAGTCATTGCAAAATAGAATTAATAGTGATTTGAGTAGGCATGAGAAAAAGTTTCGTAAGAAAATGATGAAAATGCTTGAGAATCCGAGTTCTAAAATCATGCTAATAGAGTTGCTAGATAGGAGTTTCCGCTCTCATGATTATGTCAATGTGCATGAGTTAATCAACTATACGCTTGAGAAATATGGCATAGCGAATTTCTTTTCCCCATTTGAGAAGTTGCTGTTACAACTATTTTTAGGCATAGGTAAGAGTATGCCTAAGGTTAGTGTGCCTTTCTTTATTAAGAATCTAAAAAGTGATACAAAGGCTATGGTGCTAGATGAGAATCCTATCTCGCTAAAAAAGCATGCCGACAAGCGAAAAGAGCAGAAAATCGGGCTAAATGTGAATCTAATCGGCGAGGAAGTGCTGGGGAATTTAGAAGCCAACTATCGATTGCAAAAATACACAGACGCCTTAAACTCAAATTATATTGACTACATATCTATCAAAATCACGACTATATTCTCGCAAATCAATATCCTTGATTTTGAATACTCCAAAGATGAGATAGTCAAGCGACTAGATAAGCTATATGCCATAGCCCAGACACAGCAAAAGGCAGGGAATCCAAAGTTTATCAATCTTGACATGGAGGAGTATAAGGATTTAGAGCTAACTGTGGCTTCATTTATGGAATCTATCTCTAAGTTTGATATTAAAGCAGGTATCGTTTTACAGGCATATATTCCAGATTCTTATGAGTATTTAAAGAAACTTGTGCAGTTCTCAAAAGAGCGTGTGCAAAGTGGCAAACCACCCATTAAGATTCGTATCGTAAAGGGTGCAAATATGGAATCAGAGGAGACAATAGCAAGTGTGAAAGAATGGGAACTACCCACTTTCAGACGCAAGGTCGATACAGATTCTAACTACAACAGAATGCTAAATTACGTCCTAAGCGATGATAATTTCAAATACATAAATATAGGCGTAGCATCGCATAATATATTCCAGATTGCTTATGCCATGACTCGCATTAGGCAGTGTAATGCTTTTGAATCTTTCACATTTGAAATGCTAGAGGGTATGAATCTAAAAGCAAGTTTTGAGGTATCAAAGACAAATAATCTTATTTTATATGCCCCTGTGTGTAGCGATGAGCATTTCAATAATGCCATAGCCTATCTTGTGAGACGTCTTGATGAGAATACAGGTAAGGATAATTTCATGCGTTATGCCTTTGACTTAAAGGTAGGTTCTGCTACGTGGAAAGAGCAGGAGCAAATTTTCCTTGATTCCATAAAAGGCGTATCCTCCATTCCTAGCAGTCCATATAGACAGCAAAATCGCTTGAAAGCGCCATATACGCAGAAAGTAGGGCTAGATAGCTTTAAGAATGAGGCAGACACAGATTTTATTTTGGCACCAAATCGCCAGTGGGCACTGGATATTAAAGAAAAATATGAGAATTTCAAAGAGGTAGAGGTAACGCCCATTATCCTAGATAAGCAGCCAAAGGATAATCCACGCGAGATTCTAGCAAAGGGCGGCGATAAGAAGATTGGCACTGTGTATCTAGCTAGCAGAGATAGCATTGAGGAGTGCATTAGGACATTAAAGAATCCTACTTCACATCTAAGCTTTGAAGAGCTAGGAGAGATTCTATTAAAGACCGCGGAGATAGTGGCAGAGCGAAGAGGAGATTTAATTGGAATCTCTGCTTTAGAGGTTGGTAAGACATTTGTAGAGACAGATGCTGAGGTTAGCGAGGCTATCGACTTTTTGAGATTCTATCCTCATAGCGTTAGAAAGATTCTAAAAGAGCATGATGGATATGAGTTTAAGCCAAAGGGTATTGGTGCAGTCATCACTCCGTGGAATTTCCCTGTGGCAATCTCTATTGGGGGAATCACAGCTTCCCTTGCAAGTGGGAATAGGGTAGTATATAAGCCATCTAATGTCTCTGCTATCACAGGTAGTATGCTAACGCAGTGCTTCTATGATGCTGGACTGCCAAAAGATTATCTAGTTTTCTTGCCTTCTAGTGGCAAAGATGTCAATGAGGTACTGCTAAAAGATGTGGATTTCGCGATTCTAACAGGTGGCGAAGATACTGCCTATGAAATTTTAAAGCAGAATCCGACATTATTCCTAAGTGCTGAGACAGGAGGTAAAAATGCCACTATCGTTAGCAAAATGGCAGATAGAGACCAAGCAGTGAAAAATATCATTCACTCCGCATTCTCAAACTCAGGGCAGAAATGTAGTGCGACTTCCCTGCTAATCCTTGAGAAAGAAGTCTATGAGGACGAGAGCTTTAAGAAAACTCTAGTAGATGCCGCGCAAAGTATGAGTGTAGGGAATCCATTTGATTTAAAAAATAAACTAGGCTATCTAAGTAGCACAATAGATTCTAAGATAGAGAAAGGCTTAGAGCTACATGATGGTGAAGAGTGGGTATTGGCACCTAGCTTTGAGGGTGGCAATCCTTACGCTATGAAGCCTTGTATAAAATATGGCGTAAAAGAGGGTAGCTACTCTCATAGGACGGAGTTTTTCACACCTATTTTATCTGTAATGTGTGCTAGGGATTTAGAGCATGCGCTGCATATCGCAAACTCTACGGGCTATGGTCTCACTAGCGGCTTTGAGTCCTTAGATGAGCGAGAGTGGGAGTATTATCTAAACAATATCGAGGCGGGGAATCTTTATATTAATAAATCTACCACAGGTGCAATCGTGCTTCGACAAAGCTTTGGGGGGATTAAGAAATCTGCAGTAGGCTTTGGTAGAAAGGCAGGTAGCTATACGTATGTAACGCAGTTTTTGGATATTAGCAAAAAGGCGGATTACAGAGGTGAGGGACGCGTGGTAAATCACCATATCATTGATAGAATCCAACATATCATCAATACCACAGAGGATAGCAATTTTGCAAAAGAGCTAGAGGATAGCCTTGTGGCTATAAAGGATTATGTGTATTTCAATGAAGCGGAATTTATGCAGAAAAGGGATTATGTGCATGTGAGAGGTGAGGATAATCTTTTCTACTATGTGCCTGTTAAAAGTATGATTTATCGTGTGCGAAGCGAGGATTCTCTAAGCGAGATTCTAAAAATTGTCTGTGCCGCACAAATCATCAATACTCATCTAACCTTAAGCATAAAGGCGACTAACATTAGCCCAGCCCTAGGCTTTGTGCTAGAGAATATCAAGAGTATGGGACTTCGCAATCTAGTCATAGAGTATCAAAATAATAGAGACTTCGTGCAGGAGGCAGGTAGCTATGAGCTTATACGCTACTTAGGAGAGCTTAGCGAAAATGATGAGATATTTTCTATGCTAATCAAAGATGGCTTTGCTAAAGGCAAGCTAATAGCACATCATAAACCTTATGATAATGGCTACTTTGAGTTATTGTATTACCACACAGAGAGAGCCGCTAGTATCGCATTCCATAGATATGGTAATTTAGGCTCCAGAGTGTTGAAGGGGAATGTTTAGTTTTTTTTTATAAGAGATATGCACTCTTAAGTAAAAGGTGAGTACTTATCCGCTAAGGTTATGCTTTAGCTGTGAATATTGCTCCGAGTTTTGTGTTTAAAAATATTTTAAGAATTCCTAATTGAGGAAAGTGGCATATTTTTATAGTCGAAAACGTTATTGTCTGTATAACAAAAAAGTTGTTGATTGTGATTTTGCTTTATTGCCATTCAGTCTCTGGGAGGGTGGGGGATAAAATACAAGTTTAATAATTTTATTATAAAACTTGGCGATTGACTACCATTTTGTTGGTGCTTTACAACTTTTTATATATCACTATAATCTTGTTGTTTATATAATCCTTTATTACTTCAAAGTCTGGGTCATAAGTAGCCAAATTATGTGCTGCTATACCTATGGCAGTGCCAACTGCAATAGCCGCTGTAACAGGATTTGGTATAGCCGCCACTGCAAGAGAAGCAGTCCTGTTAGATGTGCGGATTCTACACGTAAATCTTTGCTTTTCTATTGAATGCTCAATGCGACCCACTGCGGCATCCATACTACTAATACCATAAAACTCTACATTTCTTTTTTGAGAGAAAATATAATCTAGCTCTCTCTCATCTAAATCACCAAAATAATAGCTATTTGAACTATTATGGTTATTTTCCTGCGTTTTTACTAACATATTCTCACCTCTAGTTTTATTTTAATTCTACAAAAAAAAAAAAAAAAGAAGTCAAGGGTAAGCTATGGGGTAATTATAGATTCCATGTAAAAATTTTGCAAAGAAAATTTTTAGGATGGTTTATCTTACTTTCCTATAGAATCAAACTTCTTTTGTGAATTGTAATGTTATATATCTTTGGAAATAGTGTATGATAATTGTTAGATTACGTTTTCTGCTCTTAAAGCAGATTATTGCATGTTGAGTGTAAATAATGATTCCACGCAACACAAGCATGGAAAATGTTTTTTAGTCTTTTAAATTTCACCTACCAATTTACATTAGAGCAGGATTCTTTATCTCCAGCATCACATGCTTTTTTATAATAAGTCTTTGCTAGATTATCATCAGCTTTTACACCCTTTGCACTTCTATACATATAGCCAAGACTAGAGCAGGCTTTTGCATCTTTTGCATCACATAGCTTTTTGAAAATCTCAATGGCTTTTGTATAGTTCTGCTCGTTGTATGCCTTTATAGCATCATCTATACTATCTTGACAAAAACCCAATGCACTAATAGATAGCATTAAAGTTATAAACAACTTTTTCATATTGTAACTCCTATCATAAAAATTTATAACGTATTGTAATATAAAAAGGAATTTATTTCAATGTGTGTAGTAATATGGTGTCAAGGGGGGGACTTGAACCCCCGACCTCCGGCTTATGAGACCAGCGCTCTAAACCAGCTGAGCTACCCTGACTTTTAGAGCTAGAATTATAGCATAATTTGAAGATGAAGTCAATTTATGATTGAATTATTCTATATCAAGCAACACTTTATTGTCGCTACCATATCTTAGTTTGTAGCGGATAGTTTCCTGTGGAGACCTATCACCCTTTTTATCCTTCCAGCCACTGCCGAAATCCTCTAATACCTCTGTGTGATAGCTAGCAGAGCATCGTCTAACCAATCCATTATTATCATATACTCCAAGAGAGTTTATGTTATATATTTTAGGTTCTATCTTTGGATATAACTCCCTTTTTGTATCTGCCCATAATTTTAGAAACTCTATCCTCGCACGCTCTCCCTTTTCTCTGCCAATCTGCATTGCTCTATGCTGTGCGTGATAATCAAACAAGGCATTAGCTATGGTATTTTTTACATTTTCATCATAGCACACGGGCGGTTCCTGTTTTCCATGATTGTCATGCACTCTACTATCAACTAACTTCTCACTGCTTAATACTTTTATAGCAGTTTTATTATCAACACATGAGACATCATACGTTGTTGTATAAATGCTAGATTTATCTCCCTTTTTATCCTTCCAGCCATTGCCGAAATCCTCTAACACTTCTGTGTAGTATTCTGCTTTGCAACGGCGAATATTGCCAGAATCATGTAATCCAAAATCTACCACATCACCTACATGAGCTGTTAGCTTTGGAAGTATTCTGCCTCTTGTTTGTAACCATAGATTCATAAAATCATCATAGCCTTCATCTCCCTTTAGTTTTCTCTCTTCCTCTGCTCTTGTTTGTGCATGTGTATCTAGTGAAATCTCTGTGAGTTTCAAAGATATACTTGCATCATCGCAAGTTGGTGTTATGCTGCAATAATCCCTGTCTCTGTAATTTTCATCTGCGTAGTTATTATTTGTTGTCGCTTCATCTTGATTTTCTTCTCCATTATT
Source organism: uncultured Helicobacter sp. (assembly GCA_949287835.1). Taxonomy (GTDB): domain Bacteria; phylum Campylobacterota; class Campylobacteria; order Campylobacterales; family Helicobacteraceae; genus Helicobacter_A. The sequence goes on along the minus strand of CASEHV010000030.1, from coordinate 5,356 downwards.
ACTTTCTGCATTGCTTCCTGTGCTACTTGGATTATCCATATATGCGTTTTCTTGCTCCTCATCTGTCATTTTTTCTTTATTATTTGCATCTTCTTGTTCTGATTGTTCATCTACATCTTTACTGTCATCTATGACTTTATTATCTTGGTTTTCATTATCATCTATTATAATGTCATCATCGCCTGGTTCATCTTTAATTTCATCGCTATTAGCATTGGCATTATCTGTAATCGCTTTGTTGTCGTCATTTTGAGCTATCCTATCGCTATCCTCATTTTGTGTTGTATTTTTTGAATCTATATCATCATCTTTATTACTAATATTTTCAGATTGCTTAGAATCATCTTTTTCATCAACCTTATTTATTTGTTTTTCCTCTTCTACCACTACTTTATCTTTGTTGGTATCTTTATGTGTTTGCTTATGGGTATGCGTTTTGTTCGCATTGTGTGCTACTTTATTTGCTGTTTTGTGTTGTGTTTTATGAGTTTCTTTTTGTGTATTTTCATTTTTCATGTCGTTTTTATTGTCTTGTTTGTCATTGCTCTGTGTTTTCTGCGTGTTTTCACTTTGTGCTTCCTGTGTCTCTTGTGGAATCGCATTTTCGTTAGTCATACTATCATTGGTGTTACTTGTTGTGTTATCAATATTACTTGCATTATTTATTGGCTCTACTGCAGGTTGGCTAACAGGTGTTTCATTGGTAATATTGCTTGTAGTGGGTTGATTATTTGCAGTTTTTTCATCTCCATTATTGCTTATAAAAAATACTGCACCACCTATAAATACCAATGCTACTACTATCACTAAAACAGCTCTCATAACAATCCTCTTTTTACTTTTAATGTTTCGATTATACTATTTTTTTATAGAATCTTAAATGACATATATAAATTTCCCACTAGACTCTAAAGTTGTCTATAATTACTATAAAGGATTCCCATGAAAACCCCATGTTCGCATTGTCATCAGGAATATGACACAGATTCCCTTATGTGTGTTAGCCAGAATGGCACTACATTATATTTCTGCTGCAATGGCTGTAAATTTGTCTATGAATTATTGCAAGATAAGAATCTGCAATCCTTCTATGACAAGCTGGGGGATAAATCCCTGCATACAAAAGAGAGATTCTCTAAACAAAACTCCTTTAATTTCTCCTCTATTAATTTCTTGGAGAAATATCTAAAGCCACATGGTGAGTATAAAGAAGTGCATTTTATGCTGGAGGGCATCGTGTGTGCGGCATGTGTGTGGCTAAATGAAAAGATACTGCGAGGGCTTGAGGGCATTATCGATGTGCAGATAAATTATACTTCTTATAAGGTTAAATTAGTTTTTGATGATAGAATCATATCTTTATCTAGCATTGTGGAATCTATTCGCAATATAGGCTATGATGTGATTGTGTTTGATTCCAAAAAAGATTCCACATACAATAAAACCAATTATTACATAAAGATTGTCGTAGCAATATTCTGCACCATGAATGTCATGTGGGTAAATGTCGGGCAGTATAGCGGGCATTTTTTTGGCATAGATTCCATAGAATCTAATATTTTAAATCTAGCTAGTTTCTTGCTTGCCACGCCTGTGCTATTTTTCTGTGCTAGTGAGTTTTACATTCGCGCATACAAAGGGCTAAAGTCTGGAATCATCGGCATGGAGACCCTTGTTATAAGCGGCACTACTCTTGTGTATGCTTATTCTATTTATGCGTGGCTTAGCGGCAGTGGGCATACATATTTTGAGTCTGTTTGTATGATTATTTTATTTGTATATAGTGCAAAATTCCTAGAGCTACTTAGCAAAAAAAAGGCAAATGACAATCTCTTAAAGCTAAATGCGATTTTGCCGCTAGAGGCTAGGCTTATAAGCGGCGAGATTGTATCCGTCTATGATGTCAAGGTAGATTCTAAAATCCTAGTGTTGCCCGGTGAGATAGTAGCCTTTGATGGCTTTGTGGAATCTAATGCCACTCTTGATTATTCCAATATTAGCGGGGAGAGTATGCCTGTTAGCAAAAGGGCAGGTGATGAGATAAGTGCTGGTAGCATCGTTTTACATTCACCGCTGATACTTAGGGTGTGTAGGGAGTTTGAGGATTCTAGCATGAGTAGGCTATCTAAGATGCTAAATGATAGTGCGTTTTCCTCCCCAAAGATTGCTACCTTTGCCTTTAGGATAGCGGGAATCTTTAGCAAAGTCGTTTTAAGCATAGCGGCACTTGGATTTTTATGTCATTATTTTTTGCTTGATTCTGGCTTTGAGATGAGTTTGCTAATATGCGTATCTGTGATTGTGATTGCCTGTCCGTGTGCTTTGGCACTTGCTACGCCCATTGCTAGTGTGGTGGGGCTAAATGTGGGCTTTAAGCATAAGATTATTTTCACAAAAACTAGCTTTTTGGAATCTTTAGCAAAGTCTGATTATATAGTCTTTGATAAGACAGGCACACTTACAAGTGGAAATATGAGTGTAGAGAGGACTCTTAGCATGGGGGGGTCTGGAATCTTTAGCGGGGATTTAAGTAAAGATTCTTTTGTCATAGCTAGTATCATGAGGCTAAATCCGCATAGAATCGCCACTTCCATATTAGAGCATTTGGAGCAAGAACAAGCGGATTCTAATATTTCTAGTTTTTCTTTAATAGAGGGCAGGGGTTTTGAGGCACAGATAGAGGAGCATGTAGTCATAGGGGGGAGTGAGAGCTTTATGAAAGAGAGGGGGTTGAGGGTAGATGATGAAGAATGTCTGCATACTAAATTCTATCTTGCATGTGATGATAGGATAGTCTATATTTTTTATCTTAGCGATACGCTAAAAAAGGGAGCAGAAGAGCTTGTGAATACATTAAGGGATATGAAAAAAGAGATTTGTATAGCAAGTGGCGATAGAGAACGTAGCGTTAGGCATATAGCAGATTCTCTGCGTATCAAGGAATATTATCATTCTCTAAGACCACTTCAAAAGGCAGATAGAATCTCATCTTTGATTAATAGCGGGAAAAATGTCGTGATGATAGGCGATGGGTTAAATGATTCTTTAGCACTAAAATATGCACAGGTAGGAATCTCTATGGGTAGCGGGAGTGAAGTCTCACTTGCACACAGCGATGTGGTTATATTAGATGATGGTCTTGATACCTTGAGGGAGTCTTTCATCATATCCAAAAGGACGTTTGGAATCATTAAGCAAAATCTCATATTAAGCTTAATATATAATTCCCTTGCTATCCCCGCTGCGTTATGTGGCTATGTGATTCCACTTTTTGCTGCCATTTTCATGAGTATTAGCTCCCTTTGTGTCGTGCTAAACTCACTTAGAATCTACCTAAAATAGGTAATAATATCCAACTAGGAATCCTAGATTTCTAATCGTTACATTCTCACTTTGTGCATAAGTGGTAGAGAATGTAGGAATGGATATTTTAAACTCTAAATGATGACTATCCTCAAAGCCTAATCCTATCCCGATATTAATAGGCATGATAAAATCTGTCTTGCTAAAACTCTGCGAGGCGCTTGAGGTTGTATTATACGAGAGTGCAACATTAAATCCTAGCTCAAGTCCCCCTAACACATATATGCTTATATCTCCATTATAGAAACTATAATACGCATTTATCCCAGCACTAATGGCATTGTGTATATCAGTGGTTTTCTTATCTAACACGGAGTCTTGCGTATTCGTGCCATTGATGACAGAGTAGCTAATGGAATCAATGCCAAGACCATATAGATAATGCAGATAGCCTCTTATATAGAATCTATCATTTATCTCATACTGCATACCTACGCTAATGCCTATATTCATTAATGCGGGGGTTTTTATGGTTAGACTCTCTGTGTTACGCGGTGGGTTTAGATGCGTTGGAACTACGCTATTTGAAAACAAAATGCTATTTCCATACTCCACTCCCACAAACACGCCGTTTTTTGCATACGTCATACATGAGAGAGTAGCTAGAGCGAATAATGTCCTACCTAGTAATGCCTTGTTTAACATTTGTAAATCCTATATTAGTTTATGTGGCATTATTTTAGTATAGTTTTTTATCACTTTTTGCAAAGATAGCTTCGCAAAAAGCATCACTTTAAAGGTAGTGAATTTGTGCTATTTTACTTTCTAAAATCTAGCACCATTCTGCCATCAATCTTACCTTTTTTCATTCTATCAAAGACATCGTTAATTTCTTCTAGCTTTGCAGGAGCTACGTGTGCAGCTACTTTTTGGTCTTCTGCAAAGTTTATTGCCTCTTGTAAGTCTTGTCTTGTCCCAACGATAGAGCCTCTAATTGTTACACCATTTAGAATCATGCCAAAGATATTTACAGGAAACTCACCTGGAGGAAGACCATTCATAGCCACAGTGCCACCTCGTCTTACAACACCAACAGCTTGTTTAAACGCTACTGGATGCACAGCGGTTACTAGGACGCCGTGAGTTCCGCCGTTGGTTTCCTTGACTATTTTATCAATAGTGCCTTGCTCTCCTAAATCTTTTGCATTAGCTACTACTGTCGCACCATATTTTTTTGCTAATTCAAGCTTATCATCTGCTACATCAATGGCAGCTACATTTAGTCCCATAGCCCTTGCATACTGCACCGCTAAGTGTCCAAGTCCGCCGATACCAGATATGGTTATCCACTGACCCGGTCTTGCCTCTGTCATTTTGATACCCTTATATACTGTAACGCCAGCACAAAGGATAGGTGCTATGTTTAGGAAATTTGTATCTTTTTTTAGGATTCCTACATAGTTTGCATCTGCTAGGGCATATTCTGCAAAGCCACCATTTACAGAGTATCCACCATTTTGCTGACTTTGACACAATGTCTCCCAGCCACTCATGCAATGCTCACAATGCCCACATGCACTATAAAGCCACGGAATCCCAACTGCATCTCCCTCTTTTACATGAGTAACGCCCTTGCCGACTTCTACGACATATCCAACGCCTTCATGACCGGGAATAAAGCCACCACCGGGCAGTGCTTTTAGATTTGGTTTTACAGGCCAGTCGCCATCTACTGCGTGCAGGTCTGTATGGCAGACGCCACAGGCTTCAATTTTTACTAGCACTTGACCATCGCCTACAGTTGGAACATCTACTTCTTGTATGCTTAGAGGTTTTCCAAACTCTTTTACGACTGCTGCTTTCATTTTCTTAGCCATAATTTATTCTCCTTACGAAAATTTGCTTGATTACTCAATCAAGCCTATAGCTATTAGACTATAATTTAGTGTTTCCTGTCAATAGATAAATATTGAAAATTTATAGTTTTTCTATATTTATCATTTTTATTTATTTATGATAAATATAGATTCTTATTAATATAAGAAATTGATAA
>CASEHV010000029.1 GCA_949287835.1 uncultured Helicobacter sp. | reverse complement strand
TAATTCTAAACCAAAAAAAAAAAAAAAAACGATTTACTATTGAAAATTTCTCAAAAAATTTTACTTATGTGTAAAAAAGTTACATTTATCGCAGTTTTTTATATGAAAATTTTTTATGGAATCTAACGTTATCTTTTGATTATCATATAAAATGTATAATTGCCTTTTATCTCTCTTAATCGAGGTTTTTAAGAGGATAATGTGATTATTCTACTAGGAGAAAAGTATGAAAAATGTTTTAGTGCCATTAGCACAGGGTTTTGAGGAAGCAGAATTTATCGGCATTGTAGATGTATTAAGACGTGCGGGGCTAAATGTCATTATAGCGGGGCTAGATTCTGCTGGGAATGTCAAGGGTGCCAATAATGTGGAGATGAGGGCAGATGTAGCACTAAAAGATGTAGATGTTAGCAGTCTTGATTCTATCGTGCTACCTGGTGGCTATGATGGCGCGGATAATCTTGCTAATAATGCAAATATTTTATCAATCATAAAAGATTTGCATACAAAAGGTAAGTTAGTGGCTGCTATCTGTGCCTCTCCTATGGTGCTTAATAAGGCTGGGGTGCTAAGCGGTGATTTTACCTGCTATCCGGGCTGTGAGGCTGGCATAAATGGCAATAGGCTAAATGTGCCTGTGGTAGAGAATGGTAATATTATCACTTCCGCCGGTCCTGCGACCGCTATCTTGTTTGGTCTTGCCATTGCCAAAAAGCTATGTGGCGAGGAGACTTACAATGCTCTTTATAATGGACTTCTGCTACCTTTAACTAAAAGTGCGTAAGTGCATTTTTGATTTTTATAATCTTTTGTAACCCTATTTTTTAGGGTTTGTTTTTAGATTCTTGAGTAGAGTGAGATATTTTGTCATGTCTTGCTATGCTTAAGATTTATGAGATTCTTCGTTGCTCTCAGAATGACGATAAAGATTGCAGAGATTCTTCACATTCGTTCAGAGAGAATAAAGATTCTTCGGCTACGCCTCAGAATGACACGTTCACCGTCATGTTGAGCCTTAAGTAAAACATCTATGGATTCTTCGCTTCGCTCAGAATGACGGGGTGGAGCAGAATGACAAAAGCCGGTAGAATCAGATTCTACGTCAAAGTCTCAGAATAACGAAAATTTGTAGATTTTAGATTCTCTATGCCATTCTGAGGTATGGTTGAAGAATTTTTATTGGAATCGATATTCCATGTAGATGTTTCGCTACACTCAACATGACCAGAGGGAACATCATGCTGGCTTCTTAAGTCATTCTGAGGCGTAGCCGAAGAATCTTGATTCTCTCTTAACGAATGTGAAGAATCTGCTACCTTTTGCGATTCCACACTTGACTTAGCTTTTTGTAATTCTAAATTATTATTTCTCAATCCCCCTAGCTTCTCTGTGATAAAAGGCACTTATTTCTCTTTCTTTTTCTTTGCCTTCATGGGGAAGATTTCTCACCGGGCAGTCTGCCACGCCTACAGTGCTACGCGTGATTTTTTCTACATTTTCTTGTGCTTTTTTGGCATCTAGCAACCATTGTTTGTAGAAATCAAAGGAGCAGTCTGCCACGCCTTTATCTCCATCGCCACTCTCAAAGATTCCACTATATCCTCTATGCAGGAGTTTGAATAGATGATTCTGACTTTGGTCGTATTTCCTTGTCGCATAAAGACTCCTATTTATGAATTGTCTCTAACTATAATGTCAGCACTCACTACATGTTAGCATACAAATACAATGCTCTTATAGAAATAATATGTAATGTTTAAAAAAATAGATATGAAGTATTTTTGAAACATTGCATTATTTTCAAATATTTTTAAACCATCTCATAACTCATCGCACTTATGTGTAGAGGAGTGATTTTAAATGGAGGTTTATCATTATTTTCTGTATTTTCGATTTTTCCAATGATTGCTATATAATATTTTTCATTATTTTGTATATTATTTGGTATTTTAGATTTTGTTAAATATATATAAAACTTTTTTACTTCTTTGGAATGTAGCTCTAAGAATGCATAATTTTCTTTATTTACCAGCTTTAACGTAAAGATTCCATGTAGTGCAGATATTTCCCCTCTCTCTTTTTTATCTATGTATGAAAGTAGATTTTTTCGTCTAATTGCCTTTAGTTTTTTGTCACTAGTTTCTATTAGCATGGCTTTTGTTGTGCTTCTATGATGTCTTTGTGTATGTAGATAGTGTAGAATGAATTTTGTTTTTTCATATATTTCATTAGATTTTAGAGAATCAAAATAATCTTTTATCTCATCATTAGATGCCATATCATAAGCATACGGGCAGTTTTTATCATGTCCCTTATTATCTTTTGAATGTAGCGATAGAATCTTATCTCTTAGCACATATAGATGTGCGCTATGGCAGTCAGGGCAGAAAATCTCGCTCTCATGATTTGTGTTTAGGAAGGAGATGCTATAAACTTGATTTTTTGCTTTGTGGAAAAATTCATCATACTTTATTGTGCCATAATTATATGGTATAACTTTATATTCTATTTTATTTTCTTGTAAAAACTTCTTAGCACCATAGTCAAGATTCTCAGCACTCATTATAAACACTCTTTTTATATTCTTTTTCTTAAGATTTTTTTCATTATTTTCTATGTATGCCGTGCAGTCCCCCATAAAGATTCTCAAATGCTCCTTTTTTATCTGTGAGTGTTCCCAATTTTTACACTGCACAAGCAACACTTCGCTATCTTTATACGCAACCAAATCAATGCCACCATCATCTTTACCCTTTATGAGTCCTTGCGGATAGACTTTATAACCCTGATTTTTATAGTATGTTAGAATCTGAAGTTCATATTTATCGCCCTTTTCTTTATTTATGTTTTTAGATGTTTTGCTACTCTCTTTTGTTTCCATATATTTTCTTTTTCTATTCGACTTAAATAATAAAAACACTAATATTATTATAAAGATAATTAAAACTATATTACTCAAACAACCCCCTATCATTGCTTTTTAGATTCCAGACGCCGCTTTTGACATCACAGATAGCGATTTCCTCTAAAATCTGCTTAATATATTTGCTATCTGGCACTATTCCATTACTAAGTTTTGGAATAATCTCAAGGCAGATGTCATCGAAAAATGCGTCTTTCCCGACTTTTCTGCAGTGATTAAGATATGAGGTTATGAAATAATTTGCCCTTACTTCTAGTGGAATCTCAAGGCTATCATGCGATTTTAGCTCTGCGATATGATACTTTTTACTCTTTTTATCAAAGATTAGATTCTGTTCTATAAGTGGCATGATGAGATTAAATTTCTCACTAAGCTCTCCCAAAAAGCCCTCGTCCATAGCCTTTATCATAATGCAATCATGAATCTCCTCCATAGTCGCACCGTGATTCCTTATAATCTCGCTTTTGGCACATTCCACTAGGATATTTACGTCAAATTCTACATTCTTTACCCTCGTGCTTGGTGAATCTGTTTTTCTAAAATATATAATGAGCTGTCCGCTTAATACTGAGAAAGGTTTTTGTCGCTTTTTAAAGCTAGTTTGCCCATTGCTCTGCCGCATCGTGCCGATGTATTTAAACCCTATACTTTTAGCACTCTCTATGATAGTCTGCCAAAGCTTTGGGTCTTGATGCTGAAAGACAAAGGCAAGCCAACGATTATATTTCAAAATGCGATACATTTCTTTTAGCGATTTAGCCATTAGCCCTTGATACTCATCGCTACTTTTATTCAAACTTCCTTTCTCTATGCACTCCTTTTTTCTCAAAGTAGAATCTACCTCTAAATCTAACCACACATTCCACATAATGCTTAAATCTAGGTATGGAATCTTAGCACCATAAGGCGGGTCTGTGTAGATAAAATCTATGCTCTCAGATTCTATCTCGACTAGATTTGTCGCATCTGCTTGGAAGATTTTTTCATTATTATTCATAGAATCTACCCCGCTTAAATCCTCTCTATCCTTTAAAAGTGGATTCTTAAAATCCTTAATCACTCTACGCAACGGGGCAAAGTAGGAGTCATAAAACATGCTAGATTCTAGCAACTCGCTTTTACCCTGTATGATTCGCTTTATTTTCTGTCGATATAGTGCCGCAGTGTCTAGGAAGTCTGGCATTTTGGCAATGCGATAGCGATAGTATCTAATAACAGATGAGGCTGGACCACCCTTTGGGGCATTATGATATGTGAGATTAATGAGGCTAAGGGTGTTATAAAACGCAAGTGTTAGAGAGTATCTCATATTTCTTTTCTTGATTCTATGTTCCTTACTCCCGCCATGTGTGGTCTTTTTAAATATTAATTTTCTTAAAATTGCTAACTCAGCTAATTGTCTTTTGCTAAATAATTTTAAAACAGAATCTACATCGCTACCTTTAGGAAGTATTTCATCTTTTGGAATCCAAAGTGTTGAATCCTGTGTTTTTTGGGTGGCAGTTTCTCCAAACTCTTCACTTAAAGCATTAGGATAATATTTAGCACTCTTTAGAATCTCTTTTGCTTCCTTGTCATTCTTTGGTTTTAGATTTTCAAATTCTTTTATTATCTCTTCACTTAACTCTTTTAACTCATTTAAATCTACCTTTGCACTTAATGCCTTTACCATAAAGATAGATAGAGGATTTAAATCAGTGTGGATTCCAACTCTACCATTCATCATAGCTTCAATGGCGGTTACCCCACTGCCTCCAAAGGAATCTAGCACAATATCCCCATAGTCGCTAAAATTTCTAATATGCTCGGTTACAATATCCCAGCTCTGCCTAGTGAAATAAGCCGTGCAGCCATAATATCTAGCCTTAGCTTGTTTCTGAGGTTTTAAAATAGCCTTTGGCAGTGGTCTCTCTAAATACCAAGAATCTGGTTTTTTTGGAATCTTAGTGTTTAGTGTTTGCTTTAGGGATTCTAGCGGTGTTGTAAGATATTGCTTTAATAGGGCG
>CASEHV010000028.1 GCA_949287835.1 uncultured Helicobacter sp. | reverse complement strand
CGCTAAAATATACATATACCTTAACGTTTAATACCCCCCCCCCAGATAGTATTAAGGCTGGAAGTTTGAAAGGCTTTATAATACTTTAAATGTTTATGACTATGCTCTTGCTCTATTGTTTTAATAAAAGTTTCCATAAAGGCAAAGTCGGGGTTATTGTGCGAATCTGTGGGGAGGAGTATAATATTGTTTTCTACTTTATTTGTCCAAGTAGCTAGATTATTGCGTGAATATTTTGAATACAGCACTTTTTCTAAAATACATTGTAAAAATAAATTGCTTTCAAAGCTAACTTGATAATTTTTTAGTTTTATAAAATAACTTTCTGCCAAGATTCCTGTTTTTTCCTTATGAGCATAAACCTTACCAGCAGCTATTGCACCATTATAAATTATTGATATGACATTATCGTATGTTTCAAAGTCTCCTTCTTTTGCCCAATACATAATGCCTTGATTATCAGCTTTAGCATACACAACAGGCACATTATAGCTTTTAGTTTTTTCTTTCGAAACTACTTTAAATTTATTGCCATTTCCTATAAACTTGGCATTTATCTTTTGAAACAAATCCCCGATTCTAAACTCCTGCCACTTGCTCGTATCAAGTTTTTCTATGAGATTTTGTGCTATTTGCATAAGAGCCTCGCACAAAAAGTCTTGTTTCTCTCTAGGGCTAGTATCGTTGTTTGAAAAATCAGGCTCGTGGTAATGTGTGTTTTTAGAATCTGCATTGCCAGAATGCTTAAATATGCTACTTTCAGTAATAAGAGGTGTTCCACCCCCCCCCCCCCCGTTATTATTGCAGGAGAAGAGTAATTGTTGGGATTTAGATTTTGTATTTTTAGATTCTTCGCTACGCTCAGAATGACGCAATTTTTCAGAATGACATAAGTTTATGGAATCTGGATTTTTCGACAAAGTCTCAGAATGACGCTCTACGTCATGTTGAGGGCGTAAGCCCGAAACATCTTTTAGCGACCCTCTAGTTATTTTAAAGACTTTTAAAACTTTATAGCTTTGCAGAATCTTTTCTACTTCGCTTTTAGTTTGTTTTATGCTTTTTTCCATAAAATTCCAGTCTATATTGCCTTTAGAATCTATGGGGAGTTTTATGGTTTCTTGTTTTAAATCAGAGCTTGATATTTGGTCATCATAGATTCCCCTAAATGAATTTTTTAATACATTGACAAGAAACAATCCGCTAAATATATTTAATGCGTAATTTTTAGGCTTTATTGAATGCACTTTCATATCTAAACTTGCTTTATAGGGGTGATAAAAGCAAGTTCCTAAAAAAGAAAAAGATATAAAATTTTCATTCACTCGATAATCTTTAGAATCTATGTCCTTAAAATATCCATGTATGCCATTATTTACGCCTTTTACAGAGATTCTAGGTGTGCCGCCTTGGGTTACTCGAATTAAATCTTTTGGCTTACAAATCGCTCCCGTGCCTATGTCAAAATATTCATTTAACCTAAACTCCCTCCACCCCGAAGTATCCAAAACTCTATTTTTCATCTTTTTCGCCTAAAAAAATTTCTATCTTAGAATCTTGTAAATTTATTTTGGAATTATAAAGCAAAGATTCTAATACCGTCTTTTCAAAATCCTTTTTATCAATACCATTTTCAAAAAGCAAATAATCAAGCACGACTTTTTTAAAATCTTTTTGCGTAATTTCAAAGGGAGGCTCTGGCATTTGATAGCTTAGTCCCTCTTTAGAATCTTTTAAGATTCTTTTTTCTTGCGGAGTATTTGGCGGATAAATCCACTGACAAGATTCATCGCCACTCTGCCTATATATCACATCAAGCCAGTATGGCTCAATATCATTTCGCCACTTGCCCTTTGTATCCTGACGACCCTTATTTTTAACCGTCTCTAGCCCGTCATCTTTGATATGACAGGCAAAAATTGGCTTATGATTATGAGGCTCATGTGCTTTAAATATAAAAATGGATACAGAGGCACTTGCCTTTCCTGCGAAAATATCGGGTAGCTTGATGATTTTTAGTAAAGAATGCTTTTTTAGCCATTTTAGGGCTTTTTCCCTTTTTGTTTCTAGCTTATTATCAGGGAGTAGAAAGGCACAGATTGCATTTTCATCTACATTATCTAGCACATTTTCTACGATTTCATACACGCCATATTTATTTTCATAAGGTGGATTCATTAAAACCTTAGTGATATTTTTACTCTTTATCCACTCGCACACTTCTTTATCCCTGCTATCTGCCTGCACTAGATTGGTTTTTCCATCTTTATGTATAAGCATATTTGCACAAGCTAGAGTGAAAAGGTCTTTTGAGATTTCTACGCCAAAGAGATGATTATTACAAATATCAAGCACGGCCGCTTGATTTTCTCTACCTCCAATCTCGCTTATCATCTCACCCATAGCATTAACCAAAAATGCTCCGCTCCCACAGGCTGCATCTAGCACTCTGTCTTTATGCGTTATGCCTGCGATTTTATACATAAAGCTTACAATGTGGTCGGGGGTAAAAACCTGCCCGTAATCTGGCTTTTTAGGTAAATAGCGATTAAATTCATTAAAAAATATCGACATTACATCTGTGCCATTCCACGCATTAGAATCTATAAAATGCGAAATATTAATCACATTTTGTATAAAGACACCCATTGCCTCTTTGTCATTCTCTTTGTCGCAAGTGATTTTTTCATACTGCTCTTTGATGATATTTAGCTTTTCATTCGTGCGTTTCTCCTCGCTGTATGAGGATTCTAAAATCTCTATGATTCTGCTTTTTAGTAAAGAAAAGGAGAGGTCGGTAAAGTTTTCTAGCTTTGCGCCTTTTTTATGTGCGACTAAGGCACAGGCGGTAAAAATCATTCTATGCTTTAAGTCCTGCATGATGAATTTATGATGCAAAAGCTCGTTTATATTTATCGTGGCATTTTGTATGGAATCTATATCGATTGGTTTGCGATTAATGAGGCTTATGTAGTAGTCTTTGGATAGGAGATTATTCTTTACCTCTCTTATTTGCTGGAGATTGTTGTTATATACAAGCACATCTTCGCCATTATAGAGAATGCCAAGAGATTGTGCGTATTTTTTCTGCACGATTTTTAGGTATTTGAAAAGCTGCTCTTTATCTTTTTCTATATTTTTATTACCCGCTTTTGCCTCTAGGATTATGGCAGTTTTGTTTATATCTTTTGGGAGATACCAGCCATCTGGCTTATCATTAATACCTTTAAAATAATGACTATCAAGCATATTAAAGGTAGTGAGCTGCCCCACTCCAGAATCTGCCTCGCTAGAATCATAAAATCCTAGTATCTCTCTTGCTTCCTCACGCACTACATCTTCGCTTTTGTATGCCAACATTTTGTTTTCCTCTTACAAAGATTCTAAACTATCATAATAATTTTTAGTGAATTATGGAAAACTGCAATAACAGAATATTTTTATCATATTAGTGCATTTTGTGAGATTTTTGGAATCTCTTATAGGGAAAGAAGGATTGATTATATAGTTTTCATCTAACACATTCTCTTATAAAAATCATTCGTAGCTTTTACAAAGCCATCTATGCTACCGCAGTCATATCTCATGCCTTTGAACTTATATGCTATCACCCTGCCTAGCTTTGCTTGCTCTAGGAGGGCATCTGTGATTTGCAACTCGCCATTTATACCCGGCTTTGTCATACGCAAAATATTAAAAATATCTGGCGTTAGGATATATCTACCTATGATTGCTAGATTCGATGGTGCCTTGTCTATTTGCGGTTTTTCTACCATGGATTTAACCTTATAGGCATTATCCTCTAGCTCATCTGCCTCTATGATTCCATATTTGCTAACCTCATTTTTATCTACTTCTTGTATGGCAACGACAGAGCAGCGATATTTCTCATAGATTCTCATCATCTGTGTTAAGACGCCCTCACCATCGTTATAGCATAGGTCATCGGCAAGGATAACGGCAAATGGATTTCTCCCCACAAGGCATTCTCCTGTGAGTATCGCATGTCCTAAGCCACGCATTTCTTTCTGCCTTGTGTAGCTAAAGGTCGCTGTCTGCATGATGTTTCGAATCTCTTGAAGTAGATTCTCTTTTGAAGTATCCTTTATCTGATGCTCTAGCTCATAGCTAATATCAAAGTGGTCCTCTATACTTCGCTTTCCTCTACCTGTAACAATAGCCATAGTCCTGCACCCCGCATCTAATGCCTCCTCTACGCCATATTGTATAAGCGGCTTTGTGAGTATGGGTAGCATCTCTTTTGGCATAGCCTTTGTAGCGGGTAAAAATCTAGTTCCATAACCAGCAGCGGGGAATAAACATATTTCTATCAAAACAAAACTCCTAGAAAAATAAGCAAGATTCTAACAGATTTTATATTGATTGCACATTCATCAATGCCCTTTATAAAGGGTAATGATGAAAATTAAGAGGAAAGTGATTTATACTATTTTAATTTATCAAGGCTAGTTTTAGCTTTTATTACCAAACCTCACCTTGACAGATATGATATAAATCACAAATGAAGAGATAAACGTAGCAGTGGCATACCAATTTGCTCCCCATGATGTTTTATACAACAACACGCCTATGCCACTTGAGATAAACCACGCTATAAGACCTGTAAAATCCCACGCAGGAAGGCTCCTTGAATCCACATTAGGCACAGCACCAAAATACTCCTCCCTTTTTGGATTAAGTATATGTGCTAGGGCTATTGCCACCCATGAGACGACAAAGATTCCCTGATATGCAAGTGCTGCAAATAGATATGAAAATACATCTATTAACATCAATAAAAAAACAACGATTCCCACGACTACTGCCCATACAAACTTTGAGAAATTAATCTTTAGAGTTTCCTCAAAGAATGCCTGCATATTTGTAGTGGCAAGGAAGAAATTAGCAGTGTTAATACGAGTTTGGGTAATCCAGACAAAAATCAATCCCAAAAGTCCTAGTAACTCAATAAACACAAATGCCACCGCCGCCTCGGTTGTCTCCTTTAAGGGAACTATGGATACAAGGTAGATTCCCACTAAGGAAGGAAGCAAAAAGGCAGTTATGTAAAATGGAGCACCAAAGGTAATAGTAGAGTGGAATGATGCATCTTCTTTTTTACCAAATCTAGCAAAGTCAAAGGTAAACATCATAAGCACCCATACACCCATGTAAGACACAGCGACATTCCACCAGCCATACTCTGGAATCTTAGATGGTCCCATATCAAGCCAATCTCCATTATAGCCATACTTCATAGTCGCATAAACCACAGAGCCAATCAAGCCTAGCAAATATAGCGGTAGCAATATGCCATTAAACTTATCTAGCCAATGCTGCACAGAGCCAAAGATAAGCGGCACACTATAAAGCACCACAATCAATGCGCCAAGCCAAAGCGGAATGGAGCTAAACTCATGCACTAGTGCCACAGCGATGACATGCCCCTCGAATACCGCATAATAAATCGCAGTAACAAAGAAAATCAATGTAGCAAGTGCTGCCCCAGAATGCCCAAATAACACTCGTGAAAATAGTGCCACAGAAAGACCTGTCTTTATAGCATAACGCGAAATAATGGCATTAATTATCGCATAAGTTATAATCGTGATAATAAGCCCTATAATCGCATTTTTCGTGCCATAAGCCTGAGCCATAGCCACACCCACGACAATGTAAAACAACGCACTACATACACCCCACCATGCCATCATTAGCGAAAATCGCGATGACTTCTGGGAATCTGTAATCACATGTGTCGATTCATCTGATGAATGCTCGTGTAACAAATCATGCTTCTCATTCATAACTGCCATAATATCCTCCTTACCATAATCCTTTATCCAAAACTATGTGAGATTAACGCACATATACTTTATCTCCAAATAATCCTGCACACCATACTTAGAACCCTCTCGCCCAAAGCCACTTTGTTTCACACCACCAAATGGCGCGACCTCTGTGGAGATGATTCCCGTATTTGTCCCTATGATTCCATACTCTAGCTCCTCATTGACACGCCACAGACGTTTCATGTTTGTGGTATATACATAGGCGGCTAGACCATATTCTGTATCATTTGCCATCTCTATGACCTCCTCATCGGTTTTGAATCTAAAAAGAGGCGCCAAAGGACCGAAAGTCTCCTCACGTGCGACTATCATATCTTTTGTAACATCGCATAAAATTGTGGGATAAAAAAAGCTTCCGCCCCTCTCATGCCGCTTACCACCTAAGAGAATCTTAGCTCCCTTCTTAGTGGCATCGGCGATATGCTCCTCTACCTTTGCGACTGCCTTTAAATCAATCAATGGACCCTGCGTTACGCCGCTATCCATACCATTACCTACATTTAGCTTAGATACCTCCTCTTTTAGTTTTTTTGCCAACTCATCATAGATTCCATCTTGCACATAGATTCTATTGGCACAAACGCAGGTCTGACCGCTATTTCTAAACTTAGAGGCTAAGATTCCCTGCACCGCCGCATCAAGATTAGCATCATCAAAAACGATAAAAGGTGCATTTCCTCCTAGCTCCATGGAAAGCTTTTTGACACCATTAGCGCTTTGTGCGATGAGTTTTTTGCCTACCTCTGTGGAGCCTGTAAAAGAGATTTTTTTGACAATATCGCTAGAGCAAAGCGTCTCGCTAATCATTGAGGCATTCCCTGTTGTAACCTGCAATAAATCCTGTGGTACACCTGCTTTATAAGCAAGATTTACCAACGCATAAGCACTAAGTGGCGTCTGTGTCGCTGGCTTTATAATCATAGAGCAGCCAACGGCAAGGGCAGGCGCGGCTTTTCGCGTAATCATAGCTGAGGGGAAATTCCACGGTGTGATAGCACCGCATACTCCAACGGGCTGCTTTAGCACGAATATTTTTTGATTCTCCTGCACTGGCTGGATAATGTCGCCCTCAATGCGTCTGCACTCCTCCGCAAAGTAGCGAATGAAATTTGCCGCATAGACAATCTCGCCTTGTGCTTCTGCGAGAGGTTTGCCCATCTCTTGGGTTAGAATCTCAGCTAACTCCTGCTTATTTTCTAGCATGAGGTTATACCATTTTAGTAGAATGTCTGCCCTCTGAGTTGCCATAAGCTTTGCCCATGCCTTCTGTGCGACTTTGGATTTTGCAATAA
This sequence comes from uncultured Helicobacter sp., assembly GCA_949287835.1. Taxonomy (GTDB): domain Bacteria; phylum Campylobacterota; class Campylobacteria; order Campylobacterales; family Helicobacteraceae; genus Helicobacter_A. The sequence continues at coordinate 14,408 of CASEHV010000028.1, read as the reverse complement.
TGCTTTTTAGCTCCTCTTGCTTTATGGAATACACAAAGGCTAAACTCTCATCTGTTGCCTTATTTTTTACCTCTATAAAGCCATCTTTGCTACTTTTTGATACAAATGGGTGCTCTATGAGTGAATAATTGATACTAGCCATTAACTGCCTCCTTAATAGAATCTTTAATAATATTTAGCGCCTCATCAAATTGGGAATCTGGAATGCTAAGAGGATATAGGAAGCGAATAACATTTCCATACGCCCCGCATGTTAGCAGTAATAAATTTCGCTTAGAGGCACATTCCTGAACTCTTTTTGCTACTTCGCTAGAGGGCTTATTGTCTTTAAAAAACTCGACTGCTACCATAGAGCCTAGTCCTCGCACCTGTGCTATTTCTTTATAGTTTAGGCTTTTTAGGGTATTTTGCAGTTTATCTCCTAGCATATTTGCTCTATCTAGTAGTTTTTCTTCTTTAATAATCTCTAGCACCTCTAGGGCAGCAGCTACACTTAGAGGATTCCCTGCATAAGTGCCGCCCATGCCACCGGGATTAATGCTATCCATAACATCTGCTCTGCCGCTAATGCCAGAGATTGGCATACCGCCGCCTAGACTTTTTGCCATACAGATAATATCTGGCGACACATCATAATGCTCCATGGCAAAGAGTTTTCCTGTCCTGCCAAATCCTGTCTGCACCTCATCTGCTATTAGCACTATGCCATGCTTATCAGCAAACTCACGCAGACCTTGCACAAACTCTTTTGGTGCTACATTGAATCCACCCTCACCTTGCACAGGCTCAAAGATGATAGCAGCTACATCTTTTGGCGAAATAGAGCTTTTACAGATATGCTCAAGACTTCTTAGGGCATCTTTGACACTTACATCATGTAATTCATTGGGATATAGTCCATGATAGATTCCCACCATGCCTACACCTAACTCTGCTTTGTATGGTTCTACCTTGCCTGTCATGCTAACGGCTACTTGCGTCCTACCATGAAATGAGCCTCCAAAAGCGATGATTCCATATCGTTTTGTATGTGCCTTAGCGACTTTGATAGCATTCTCAGTAGCCTCTGCACCTGTGGTAAAAAAGCAGGTTTTAGCCTTGCTTTTAATCGGCACTAAGACATTGATTTTCTCTGCCAACTCTATATAGTTTTCATACGGCGTAATCTGATATGCAGTATGAGTAAATTTATCTAGCTGCTTTTTTACCGCCGATATCACTCTATCATGACAATGTCCGACATTTAGCACAGCTATACCAGAGGCAAAGTCGATATGAGGGGTATTGTTCGTATCCCAGATAGTCGCATTTTTAGCCTTTGTGGCAAACCAATCGCAAAGCACACTAATGGCACGTGGCGTGGCATCATTTTTGCGAACATTCAAGTCTTTCATATTCTAGTCCTTTTTGATGAAATTCATCGCCCTAAAGCAATGCAACTAAAATACACAAAATAAGCAAAAAATTCAAATAAAAAATACATGAAAAAATAAAATCTTTCAAAATGTTACTTTTTTACTACAAGAGGGGAAATAGTGAAATGAAAATGTGGTTAAAATGTAGTAATAACACTAGCATAAAGAAAGACTTTCAAAAGAAAGTCTAAAATTTTTATTATGTCAGCACATTTTTTAGCATTTAAATTTAGTATTTACTACAACACCTCCGCATCGATGACATCATCATCTTTTTTCTTAGAATCGTTTCCTGCTTGGTTGTTTTGCTGGGCTAGGTTTGCGATTTTTCCTAATGCCTCACTTACCTCACGCATTTTTGATTCTATCTGCTCTTTTGTGGTGTCATTATTTTTTAGCACCTCTTTTAGAGAATCAATATTTGTCTGCACCTGCTTTATGGAATCTGCATTGCTATCTTTTGCCTCTTGTGGTAGCTCAGAGATGAGTTTCTCTGCTTGATGCACTATATTATCTGCCTCATTTCTTATAGTGATAAGCTCTTTTCGCTTGGCATCTTCTTCTTTGTGCAACTCGGCATCTTTTACCATTTTCTCAATCTCTTCATCTGATAAGCCACTAGAACCTGTGATTTTAATCTCTTGTGCCTTGCCTGTATTTTTATCCTTTGCACTAACAGTTAAGATTCCATTAGCGTCAATATCAAAGGTTACCTCAATCTGTGGCACACCTCTAGGTGCTGGCGGGATTCCTTGTAAATCAAAATTGCCTAGCAGTTTATTATCCCTAGCAAGTTCCCTTTCGCCTTGGAAAACTTGTATAGACACGGCGGGTTGATTATCATCAGCAGTTGAGAAGACCTGACTTTTCTTTGTAGGGATAGTCGTGCCTTTCTCAATAATCCTAGTCATAACACCGCCTAATGTCTCAATGCCTAGTCCTAGCGGCGTTACATCTAGTAGCAATACATCTTTCACATCACCTTTTAATACCCCGCCTTGTATAGCAGCACCCACTGCTACGACCTCATCGGGATTTACGGATTTATTCAAATCTCTGCCGATAAATTCCTTTACTCTCTCTTGCACTTTGGGAATCCTAGTAGAGCCACCTACCATGACGACTTCATTAATCTCGCTTTTATCTAGCCCTGCTTCCTTGATGACATTTGCAATCTTTTGTATAGTCTCATCTATTAGCCCATCTATTAGTGTCTCAAACTTTGCCCTTGTAAGCCTTTTTTGTATATGCTTAGGACCAGAGGCATCAGCAGTGATAAAAGGTAAGTTAATCTCTGTCTCTTGTGCGCTACTTAGCTCTTTTTTGGCACTCTCGGCAGCATCTTTTAATCTCTGCAATGCCATGACATCTTTTTTAATATCTATACCACTTTCATTTTTAAACTCATCGCTAATCCAGTCAATAATCTTATTATCAAAGTCATCTCCGCCAAGGAAAGCGTCCCCACCTGTGGCTAACACTTCCACGACATTATCGCCTGTCTCTAGCACAGTTACGTCAAATGTGCCGCCCCCTAAGTCATATACCATAATCTTCTCAGATTCCCTTTTATCAAGACCATAGGCAAGTGCCGCTGAGGTAGGCTCGTTTATGATTCTAAGCACATTTAGCCCAGCAATAGTCCCTGCCTCTTTGGTAGCCTTTCTTTGTGCGTCATTAAAGTATGCAGGCACGGTAATGACTGCCTCGCTAACGCTCTCGCCAAGATAGCCCTCGGCATCTTCTTTTATTTTCATTAGAATCTTTGCTGAAATCTCTTGAGGCGTATAGATTTTATCACCAATCTCTATAGCACAGGCACCGTTTCTATCGATTATTTTGTATGGAAGCCTTTTTTCTGCCTCTCTTGCCTTGTCCTCGTTAAATAAAAGACCCATGATTCTCTTGACAGAATAAATCGTTTTTTGCGGATTTGTGATTGCCTGTCTTTTAGCGGGCTCTCCCACTAGAATCTCGCCTTTATCTGTGAAAGCAACGATAGAGGGGGTCGTATTTTTACCCTCTTTATTGACAATAATCTTGCCCTCATTACCCTCATATACTGCCATAGCCGAATTTGTTGTTCCCAAATCGATTCCTATAACCTTACTCATAATCTATCCTTTCAATGTTAAAGTTAAATTCAGTTTTACGTAAATAAAACTCAATTTAGCTTTAATGTTTTGTCTTAGATGTTTTTGCCATGTTGTGCGACCTGCGTCATGTTGAGGCTTTAGCCGAAACATCTTTATGGAATCTAGATTCTAAATATTAAAGATTCTTCGACTGCGTCTCAGAATGACGTTGTAAATTAGAATTAAGATTCTAAAAAGATTCTTCGGCAAACCTTGCGAATGACTATTTACGTCATGTTGAGCGAAGCGAAACATCTTTTTAGAATCTATTTTCATTAAAGATTCTTCACTAACGCTCAGAATGACTTATCAATCAGAATCTAGATTCCAAAGAATCTAATTTTTCACAACGCTAACCATCGCTGGGCGAAGTGTACGTTGCTTGTATTTAAAGCCCTTTTGCAGGACTTGGTTAATCTCATCATTTTGTTTATCTGGGTTTGGTGCCTGCATAATGGCATCATGCAAGTTAGGGTCAAACTCCCCGCTGCAGTCAATCATCTCAACACCGTGCTTACCTAGCACCTTATTTAGATTTTCAAGCACAAGCTGCAAACCCTCGCTAATTTTTTCACCTCCGCTTAACTCATTTGCTGCCTCAAGCGCCCTATCAAGAGAATCTATAATGGGTAATAAATCCTTTAAGATTCCCTCATTGGCATACTCTAGCATTTGCGATTTCTCTTTCTCTAGCCGCTTTTTTGTATTTTCAAAGTCGGCATAGGTTCTAAGATTAGCACTTTTTAGCTCCTCTATCTTAGCCTCTAGTGCCTCTATTTTGCTAGATTCACTCTCTACCTCACTTTCTTGCTCTAGTATCTCCGCGTCTTGTATCTCTTCTACTTGTTCCTCTTTTTTTACATCATCTTGCATACATATCCTTTAACCAAAATATAGAATCCATATAGAATCTCTATACAAAATTGTGCTTCAATTCTGTATAAAAACCCTCATAATCACAGGTCAAATCCCCTACGCACATCATACGTGCAGGATAGCCATCATAGTCAATATCATGTATGAGTGCCATGTATCCTTGCGGCACAAAAGCGTTAAAGTAGATTCCATTCTCATACTTAAATAGCGCTCTTGCATGAAACACCTCTAGGAATACAGAATCATTCTCATACAAAATATCCTTGATAAATGTGCCACCAAAACGTCCGCTACTCCTCTCAAAGTCCATCTCACTAAGAGAGATTAATCTCCTGCATAGGTCATTTAGCCCTACTTGAGTGGTAATCTTGATAATATCCTTGATACTCATACCCTCAAGCGTTTTTAGGAATGAGGCCACTTTCTCACTATATCTAATGACAGATTCTAAGCGAGAAAATCGCAGTATCACATACTCTCCGCTAATGATAATCTCCTCTAGGCTATTATCACAAAAGGGCATGGTAACGCAATATAGCCCATACCTGCGACTAAGATTTTCCAAAGAACTCCTGCTAGTGCTAAGAGAAGTCTTTAGCATAGCACTAAGCACATTTCGCCAATATGAGTGAAGGCTTGTGTGTGTCGGAATGCGACCGCTACTTGCGTGCGGCTGGAATAGCGCTCCTTCTTTTTCCAAAACCTTGAAGTAGTTTCTAATCGTGGCAGATGACACGGATAGATTCTGACTTGATTTCAGAAAGCTAGAGCCGATTGGCTCTTTGCTCTTGAGATATTCTTTAATGATTCCTACAAGTAATCTAGCCTTAATACTCATAACCGAACCTCTACATGATGAAAGGTTGTGAAATTATAGCAGAAAAAGTAAATGAAATTAGCACTTAATATAAAAATTTGCTAAAAATTTAAAATATTTAGTCTATTTATATAAAGTATATTTAGTTTTTATAGTTAGATTAATTTAGTTTAATGATTTAGCTGTAAGGGAGATTAACTTTGCTTGAGTGTTTTGTTGGGAATGTAGTGTTTTAATATGTTTGAATCTTGATTCTGTATTGGAATCTAAAGATATTTTGCTATTGCTAACATGATATATGTCATTCTTAGCTTTACCATTGTCATTTGAGCGATAGCAAAGAATCTTTAATCATATCTTTAAAAAATATCTCTAAAGATTCTTAGCATTTGTGTAAATAATTATTTGTTATTCGCATTCAGCTAGCAGTATAAAACTATAATTTCTACATGTGTTTATAGAGGTGTGTGATGTTAAAATTTATCGACCTTTTTGCAGGAGTCGGCGGTTTTCATCTTGCATTAAAGTCATTTGCTAATTGCGTTTTTGCTAGTGAAATAGATGAAAAAAACATAACAAACCTATGCCTTAAATTTTCCAAATACTGAACTTTTCAAAGTTTATTTATGAGTCAAAAACACCCACATTATGAGCTTTTAAATCTGCTAGGCTATGGCTTGGCTAAGTTTGACAAAGATTTTATTAAGGAATTTGGCTTTAGCACTAAGCAAGAATTTTTTAATTTTTTTGTGAAAAATGGCATAGTTTCCACCGCTAGTGTGGTAAAAAATAGAATGGATTTGTTTGATTATTTTTTCCCAAATAATCCACGAAAGGGCTGGTGGCAAAAAGCAGATGCGTATATTCATAGAAAAATCTTTTTAGATTCTCTATTTGGAAATGAAGATGCACAAGGTCTTGCTAATGTATTAAAACTCATTTTGCAAAAACAATATAATATTCCTTTGGAATTTAAAAAGAGTGCCTTTTTGGAATCAAAATTTAAAAAAATGCAGACCACAGGGCTGCTTGCTGAACTTTATTTTATGCAAAATTTTAAAAGCATTAAAGGCTTAGAGGAGGCTAGTTGTGAAGATGCGAGGATTTATGGTGATGGCTATGATTTTTTCTTAACAATATTAGATTCTGAGTTTTTATGCGAAGTCAAGGGTTTAAGGGGTGCAAATGGAGAGATACGAATGACTTCAAAAGAGTATGAAAAAGCATTGGAATTTAAAGAGAGCTATATACTTGCAGTTGTTATAAATTTGGATAAAGAGCCAAAAATTTTAAGCTTTAAGAATCCCCTTGAAAAAATTCTTTTTAAACCTAAAACAATCTTGCAAAAAGAAAGCAAAGAGTGGCATGGCTATATTTGCTAAACTATGATTTCAACATTGTGAATCAAAGATTTTTAGCTAAAGTGAAGTGTCGCTATGTAGTTATGACAAATCTTTTTTCTAAATTAAGCTATTTTATTGCATGAGTGTGCTATGTGTAGAGGCATTAGAATCTGTCCTAGTATATTTCATGTTTAATTAGCATTATATTTTTATATTTCTATGATTTAACTTATTTAATTTAGTCATTCTGAAGCATTAGCCTAAGAATCTTTAAAATTGAGACTCTGAGACTCCACAAATACATTCAACTATCACTTACATAACCTAGCATAGCAGTCACGAGTTTTTCATAGAAAATATATTAACTTATTTTCATATTAAAATAAAATCCAAAACAACAAGCCTACGCCACATGTATCCTTGATTTCACATCTTTTAAATGCAGTGTAATCGTGAAAGTCATGACGATGGTTAGCGACCATGAACTCCACTTACCAATATGCACCATACTCCATGCACCAAGCTGATTTGGATAAGACCAGATTCCAAAAATTGTATTAATATTCTCTGCTAACCATATAAAAAAGCCAACTAATATAAAGCTAAGTATCAAAGGCATACTACGCCATCTATCGTATGGCTTAAAATATATGACACTTCTAGCGTAGATTCCAAGCAGAAAACAGCTAATATACCAGCGATAATCACCAATGAAATGATGCGTAAAGAAATTAACATAAATTAGAATCGATATAAAAATAGCAAGATAAAATGGCGGATGATGAATGACTTTCATATTAAATAAATGCCAAGCCTGTATCACATAGCTACCAATGGCAGAATACATAAAACCAGAAAATAAAGGTACACCCCCCAATTTTTGTATAAGCAAAATCATCATAAGACCATGAGTGCGTAATAGTCGTTTTATAAAATTCAAGCACAAATCCGATTACATGAAATAGCATAATAGCCTTAAACTCATCGAAACTCTCAAGCCTTGCTAACAGCATAAAAGCCTGAATACAAATAGCGATGATAAGCAACAAGTCATAACGTGGAATATTAAAGATTCCATTCTGCGGGATACAAAAAATCGCTAGAAAAAATAATCCCGCAAACAAACATGCCCTCGCATTTTTCAAACCAAAAAAGAAAAACTCAACGCAAAATCGCTTTATCCCCCTTAGATGATGATTGTCGCTAATATTTGTAATACTCTTATCAAATTTATAAAGCAAATTCATTTTATGCCTTATTTTAATATCCTAGCATATCCTGTAAGTGGTTCTATGCTAATTACATGCACTCCTACCTGTATGCTCTCTGCTCTATTTAGATAGGAGATATTATATCCACAAAGTGGCGCGCCAAAGTCATTGAAATAGAATCTAAATGTGTCTCTCTCAAGGCATATAGAATTTCCCTGCAAACCAAAATACTGCAATTTTGCGATTTCATTTAATCTAAAATCAATACTTGCATTATTTCTACAAAATCCTGTGATGTTTGTGTTGTTATATCCGCTTAGACACTGAGAGTTTAGTATATTCAATGCGACTATATCACCTGCAAGCGGTCTTCTGTCATAGTCTGTCGTGGTGGCAAAACGTGGTGTATCCCTGTATATCGAAAGGCTATTTTTGGTATAGATTCCACTTGTGTGAAACTGCAGTTGCCAAAAAAACGGCTTTACCTCTGATAATAATCTCCTAGAATCTACCCTAGCAAATAAGTATTTATCGCCAAAGCTATGATGTCCTAGATTCGAACTATCTATGAGCGCCATAAGTCTTGCGTGTTTGATAGCATACAATGTAGTAAGTGCAGATCTAGAATCATCTCTTAGAGATAATCCCTTAGCTATGTATGCACTAGATGCTAGGGTAGCGATGATTCCCAATGCAAAAATAAGTTCAACTAGATTCATAAAACGCCACTATATTAATATTTCGTTATTAGAATCATAGCCAAAGAAAAGCACAAGGTCTTTTAAATGAATAGACTTCTTATATCAACTACCCTAAGTTTTTTTGTAGCATTGCACGCTAGTAATCTTTCAGATAATTCAGATTCCACACAGAAATATATGTTTGAGGCAGCAGACCTTAGATATGCGGGAAAGCCACTTGAGGCTTCAAAAATCTATCAAAAACTCTATGATGATACAAAAGATTCCTACTTTCTAAAACAAGCGGCATTAACCAAGCTACAAGCAGGGCTACTAAAAGAGGCAGCATTGAGTGCGGAGGAATATCAGAATCTAACAAAGGATTATGACGATGAGGATACAAATCTCATCATAGCAGAGCGACTTATTGAGAGCAATGATATAAATCGCGCCATTTTGCTTTTGGAGAGAATGAATGCAAATTCGCCTAGTCTAAATACGCATTATGTTTTGGCAAATCTATACATGAGTGTAAAGCAGCCGCTAAAGGCACTGCCGCATTTCATAGCATGCTATGAGGACGAAAATGCCTCTGGCACTACCATAAAGACTCGCTCTCTTAAAAATATCATAGCCATATATGTCGATAATAATCAGGTAGAGGATAGTTTTAAATATTTTGATATATTTTTATCTAGTAATGAATATGATATCGAGATTGCTAAATTTGGTCAAGAATACATTCAAATCTATACAAAGCTAAATCGAGTAGATAAGTTGATAGATAGTCTAAATAAAAGATTCCAAGAAAATGAGAGCCTAGAGAATGCTAGGTATCTCATCTTTGCCCTATTGCAGGTAAAAAGAAATGATGAGGCAGTAGCTTTTATAAAGAATAATGAAACCCTGCTAGGCAGAGATGGCAAGGAAATGCTAGTAGAGATATATGCGAACAATAATGACTTGCCAAAAGCGGTAGAGATTCTAAAAGAGATATATAAAGAAAGTGGTGATTATATATATTTAGGTTTTAGTGCGGTATATGAATTTGAGCTATTAGAGCATAAGACAAAGCAATCCCTAGAGCCGATTATAAACACATTGCAATTCTCAATCAATAATCGCAAGAAAATGCTAGAGCAGCAGCAAAAGGGGCTAAACAGAGAGGACGCAGTGCTATATAACTTCATGGGATATTTGCTAATCGACTATGACATTAATATCGATGATGGTATGAAATATGTGGAGGTCGCACTCTCTGTTGAGCCAAACTCTGTGGAATATATCGATAGTCTTGCGTGGGGATTCTATAAAAAAGGCAACTGCACAAAGGCTAAGGAAGTCTTTGATAGGATTCCAAAAAGTGAGATTCCAAAATTAGACGAGCTACAAGAGCATAGCAATGTCATAGAGAAATGTATGGGGGTTAAATGAAAAGAGCATTACTAATTTTTGTGGCACTATCCTTCGGCATTAGTATGGCAGATGAGAATAAAATACATGTTCTTGGAGAAGAAAAAGATGGGTCTTATGTTTTGGTTGCAAATAAGTTTGACCCAAGCACAGGAGAGCTAGGTGAAGAGAGAATAGTAACATGGAGCATTCCATACAAAAATGGTAAGAAAAATGGCGTAGCAGTGGGTAAAATAGATGATGAGATTTATGAGGAAATTTCGTATGTAAATGATATAAGGGAGGGCATTAGCAGAAAATACCATGATAATGGAAATATATATTGTGAGAGCATGTATCGTCTTGGAAAGAAAAATGGTATATAGAAAAGATTTAGTCAAGAAGGTAAGCTAGCATTTATATTCGAATACAGAGATGGTAAGCAAAATGGAGTGCAGATTGGATTCTTTGAGGACGGTGTTGTTGATATAACGATTTTTCATGATGGTGTAGAAAGTAGGGGGACCATGTATTACCAAAATGGTAATGTGAAATATGAATCCATGTATAAAGATGGAATGCCAGATGGTGTATTTAGGAGTTATTATGAAAGTGGAGCATTGAAATTTGAGGGCAGTAAGGATTATAGTGGAAATAATATTGGCTTAAATGGCGAATTGATAGGATATTTTGATGAACCAGGTGTTGTCAAAGGGCACGTTTCCTTTATGCAAAATTTAAAAATAATAAGCTACAAGATACATTAACAATCTATGATAAAAGTGGCGCAACTCTAGCTTTTGTGAGTGCAGATTCTAATAGTAGAATAAATGTCGGTGAATGTGTAAATAGTGGCAAAAAATTAAATGATGATGAACTTTCTGCAATATCAAGAACACTGCATAGATATCAAAGCATATATGATGAGTTAGTGGAGTTGTGTAAGTAAATTTATTAGAGCTAATATGTAATGTTATTTCTTAATGTATAATTTCGTAATGTTTCAATAAAGGTTTTTATTTAGAAAGGTTTTTAGAATTTGTTTTTAACTCTGGATAATATAGAAGCTATTAGCGATAGATTTGAGAAAATCAAACTGCCTAGTGATTCCATTACCATAGAGGGAAATTGGGGTAGCTTTGTAGAGCAGAGCTATATTAACGCCCTAAAGATTCAGATAGAAAAGCACAGCAAGGAAATACATATCATCTTTAGAAATGCAAAGCTTAGTATTATTTTCATGCTTTTGCTAAAGGATATTTTGGAATCTTGCAGGGTAGAGTATGCCTATGTGTATAGCGACGATTCTAGCATTATTGATTTAAGTTCATTTTTATTATCTAATTCTTATTCTTTGCTTATAAATGAGATTCCCATTAATCCAAAAAGTAATCCCATATCAAAGATTCAAAACGTAAGCATTCCACATCATAGGACATTTTTCTTAAAGCGATTTGTGGATTTTCTAGGAAAATGGGGGACAGATTTCTATAAAAGCACTTTATCTTTTTTTAATTTTCTTGGCACATTTTTATATTTCTTTACACTCTCTTGTTTTAAGCCTAGCAATTTTCGCTTCGGCTCTTTAGTCTTTCATATCTATGAGCAGGGATTTAAAGCGCTTCCTGTCTGCCTTGTGGCGAGTTTCATCGTAGGATATGCTATTACATTGCAAGGGGCATATCAGCTAAACTCTCTTGGATTCCCAATTATGAGTGTAGATGCCACTGCAAAGCTTACCCTGCGTGAGATGGGTCCTTTCATTCTTGCCATTATCATCGCGGGTCGTAGTTCTTCTAGCTTTACTGCACAGCTAGGCTCTATGCGTCTAACCGAGGAGCTATCTGCCATGAGGGCTATGAATCTAAATATTTTTGATTTTCTAATTATTCCTCGCATTATTGCCCTTGTGATTGTCATGCCTCTTATGGTCTTTGCCGCTGATGCTATCTCGCTTTTGGGTGGCATGATGGCTATTAAATTTAGTCTGAATATAGGCTTTGATATGTATCTGCAGAGATTCTATGAGACGGTTAGTAGCACGCATTTTTGGATAGGGATAGTTAAGGCGCCCTTCTTTGGCGCAATAGTTGGAATCGTAGGCTGCTTTCATGGCTTGGCATGTAGAGGCGATACGCAGTCCATTGGTCGCATGACGACTTCAAGCGTTGTAAATGCGGTATTTTGGCTCATTTTTGCAAATGCGATTTTCTCATTCCTTTTCACAAGGTTTAATCTATGAATATAGTAGAGGTTGAGAATCTAGTTACACATTATGGTAATAGTATTATCCATGATAATATTAGCTTTCATGTAAGACGCGGCGAGATATTCTCTATTTTAGGCGGCAGTGGTAGCGGTAAGACGACATTGCTTCATACGCTAATATTTCTGCATAAGCCAAGCTCTGGGGTAGTTAGGATTCTAAACACTGATATATGGAAGCTAAAAGAGAGAAAGAGATATACCATAATGCAGAAAATGGGCGTGGTATTTCAGTTTGGTGCATTATTTAGCTCACTAAATGTATTAGAGAATGTAACAAGTCTGCTAGAGGAATATTCGCATTTCCCGCCGCATTTATACGAGGACATTGCGAAATTCTGGCTTCACACCGTGGGGCTTGACATGAGTGTGTGTCATAAATATGTAAATGAGCTAAGTGGTGGTATGAAAAAGCGGGTGGCACTAGCTAGGGCGTTAAGCACCGAGCCTAGCATACTTTTTTTAGATGAGCCAACAAGTGGGCTAGACCCAGCGAGTGCAGGGAAATTCGATGATTTGATATTATCACTAAAAGAGAATTTTGGAGTTAGTATTGTAATGATTACGCATGATTTAGATAGTATAAAAGATGTAACGGATAGATTTATTCTATTATCGGATAGAAAGATTATTTTTAGCGGCACTCTTAGCGAGTTTGCCAAAGATGCCAAAAGCGGACTTTATGAAAATAGCCTGTTTCACTCCGCACGTGGGCAGAGATATTGGAGGGAATAATGGAGAGGAATATCAACTATACATTGATTGGAATAATCTTTTGCGCCCTTAGCGTTGGCATGATTGCCTTTATTTTTTGGATTGGAAGATTTGGCATAGATGATAGGCGACTTAGGGTCTATAAAGTTTATACGCAAGATGATGTTAGCGCTATTAACACTAGCACACCTGTGAAGTTTAAGGGTATTAATGTAGGTAGTGTTTTGGAGATTGGATTTAAAAAAGGTGAGGTTGGAGTTGTGCAGATTGATGTGGGAATCAATAAAAAGATTCCCATTACAGAGGGCTCGGAGCTTGTTGTAGATTCTGATGGCTTTGCGGGACTTTCGTATTTGAATCTAAAATTAAATCAAAAGGGCAATGTCATAAAAGACAAAGATGAGGCAGTGCTATATCTATCCAAAAATTCGCTATCAAAATTCCTAGATAGTGCTATGGACTTAAGCGATGATTTGCAGGATATTTTAAATAATATTAAATCTGCCACAGATAAGCAAAATGTCGAGGATATAAAAAGTATGTTTGCCACACTTGAGGGGACTAAGGAGCATTTGGATAATGTTCTAATTAGTGCTAATAAGCTATTAAAAGATATGGACGCCGCACTTTTGCGCGGAGATTTTAATTTCAAAGAGCTAGTCGTGCCGCTATTAAATAATGCAAATGGTAGCCTGCAGATTCTAAACTCTCTGCTAGAGAAAGGCAATCATTTCATGGATAGGCTAGAGCGCGACCCGTATGAGACATTACTTGGAAAAAGGGAATAGATATGAGAATTATATATTTTATAACTGCTTTGTTATTGGCTGGGTGCGTAAATGTGAATCTAAAATCAAAATTACCCGAGCAGAGCTATTATAGCCTTGATAATATTATGCTAGATTCTAATGCAATGGAGAAATGCACTAGCATAACCCCTATGGCGTTAAATGTAAATGTGCTTTCTCCTTATGATGGCAAGGATATTTTGCTTTATAATAGCGATTCTTCTATCACTATCATGCAGTCGTATAAATGGATAGATTTACCGAAAAATATGATAAGGAATGTGATAAATAAAATTGCCATAAGCAAATGTGTCAAGATAGAGCAGAATCTATCTTTAACACAAAAGATAAAAACACTAAAAATCACTATCCTAGATATGTATGTCAAGAATAAAGAGCGGGGTAGCAGTGCTTATGTGAGCCTTAGCTATTCACTAGGTGAAAAAGATAAGATTCTAAGTGTAGAAAAAAGCGATGAGAATCCTGCAAAAGCACTGCAAGATTCTGTTATTGAGGCATTGTATGTGGTGTTTAATGAGATTTAGAATATTTTAAGAAACAACAGTGCTTTCCACCCTTTTTCCCCTCACCCCTTTCGTTTTTTTTTTTTTTTTTGATATGATTTCTGCAATTAAGGATTGGTATGGCAAAAAGGGTAATCATAGCAGGTAATGGTCCTAGTCTAGCACAGATTGACTATGATAGGAAACCGCTCTCTTGTGATATTTTTCGATGTAATCATTTCTATTTAGAGGATAAATACTATCTAGGA
>CASEHV010000027.1 GCA_949287835.1 uncultured Helicobacter sp. | reverse complement strand
TTGTATATATCTGCTTGATTATCAATATCACATTCTCCCATATCCGCTAGAATCTCGTCTGCATTAGTGTATGTTTTATATGTGGGTGTTGGCTCTATATATGTAGGTTTGTTGGGAAGAACTGGGATTGTGATTGTGTTTGTAAGATTGTAATCTGTCTCATATCTATCATTATAGGTTTGTATTGCTTGGTTAATAAAGTTTTCCACATCTTTACAATGCTTACTAAAAGATTCAAAATATGGATAAATATCATCTAATGTTTTGCCTTTAACCGTCTTAAATTTTTCAGATAGTCGTAAAAAATTATTTTTTTGTGTTGCATATAGCTTTGCACCGTTGTGTGTAGATCTGAGTATATCTTGATGGCCTACACCACCACAGACATAGAATCCCTCCTCAAACTTCTCAATAACAGCATTGCTAGATTCTATCATCTCCTCACAATCTTTTATAACTATCTCTTTATATTCTGCTATATCAGATTTATAACGCAATGTAGCTGCTTTTAATACCCTTATATCCACTTTGCCTACTTTCTCTAATTCATTAAATGCACTCACAATCTTATCTATATTACTCTCATTTTGCATTTTATCTATAATCTTTTCTACACGAGAGTGTATCTCTGTATCGCTTTGTGTTTTTAGAATCTCATCTGCCTTTAATCTCGCACAGATTCTAAGCGCACGAGCCTCATTTGCAAAGGAGTATGATAGCTCTCTATCCTCTAGCTTTATGCTATTTGAAATTTTGCGGGGTTGTCCCCCCCCCCCCCCCCGGGGTTACTTTAGATGTCTGATCTGATAGGCTAAGGTTTATAGCACAGTCCTCATGCCCTATGAAGTTTGGCAAATCTTCCTTACTATTTAGCTTCTTTTGATAGCTAAATGCAGAGAGTGCCTTGGCGACATTACTTTTACCTACATTGTTTTCCCCCACGACCATTGTTAAGCCGCCCATATTCTGTCCGCTATGATTAGCATTTAAAAGCAGTTTCTGAGTATTTTCACTCTCATTACTATCATCGTCTAAATAGCTAATGCCTATATTTTTATAATTGCTAATATACAAATACCTAGTTTCTAAAGACTTATTTTCCATTGCTTACGCTCCTAAATTTAAATTTAATTTACAATACATTTCTCTCAATGCCGAAAGTCTCTCTTTATCCCTATCTGACATAGCCGGGCTAGAGAGAATCTTATGGCAATCTATGAGATATGGCAGTATAGAATCTAGCTTTGATTCCTGCTGCAATAAAGCTACAAATTCCTTTTTTGCCCCTTGGAATTGCTGCTTTGATTCTTGCGGCTTTTTTATATCAATGATATTTTTCACGATGAAAGAAAGTGCTGCATTTTTGCCAACATCATCTTGCATGAGATAATCAAACAAGGCTAAATATCCCGTGTCAATCTTCTCTCGCACACCATCATCATAGTCCTCGATAATCTTGTATAAAGTCGGACGTGAGATACCTAACATCTGCGATAAATCCACAATCTTTATATCCAAATGTCTCAATCGCTCTTTTAATGTCATCTTTGCTCCTTAAACTGCAAAAACCAAACATTGCCTAATCCTTAAATGTAATGTAAAGTCGTAATATTACATACTTTTACAGAAAATGTCAAGTATTTTTACTTATTTTGTTAAAATTCAAAAACTAGCGGGATTGCTATAATCGCAATGAGACTATATACAATAGATACGATAAATCCTATTTTTATAAAATCTGATATTTTATAATTACATAGTGTGCTTACCATTAAATGCGTCTGATAGCCATGGGGAATCATAAATCCCGCACTAGCCCCATACACGACTGCAAAGATAAATGGCAAAGGACTTACATCTAGGGCATTAGCAGTGGCAAAGGCTATGGGAAATGCTAGGGCAGCAGCGGCATTATTTGTAATAAACTCTGTTAAAAATAATGTCAAAAGAAACACGCCAATAAAGCTACCATAGATTCCATAATGTCCGAAAAATCCTATGATAAATCCCGCTAAATCCCCTGCCAAGCCACTCTCCACAAGCACCTTAGTAATCGCAAGAGATGAGCCTACTATGATGAAAATATCAAAGGGAAATCGTCTCCTTATCTCATCTAGCGTTATAAATTTGCATAAAAGCAGAAATCCAAGTGCTATCAACAAAGCCTTAGAGAAAGAAATAAGACCTATCGCAGAGAAAATTATAACGCACAAAAATGCCGCTATGGTAAGGACGCTTTTTGCATTATCTAGCTTTTTATCCTGCCTAATATCTGATAGCAGATAAAAATTCTTTTCGACATTATCGCGACTTCTGAAATCTCTGCCTGTGGCTAGAATCATTCTATCCCCAGCCATTAGCACACTCTCACCAATTTTTGTAATATGCCTATCCCCGCGTTGCAGTGATACAATACCAGCGTTAAATTTCGCACGAAATCCCGCTTCTTTCACGCTTTTGCCGATGAGATTTGAATTTGGTTTAATGATTACATCTACAAAGCTACTTTTCTCTAATCTATAACCATCGCTTAATTCTAGTCCGTCAAATTTGCTAAGTGCCTGTATATGTGAGATTGCACCGCTAAAGATTAAAATATCATCTGCCCGTATAATTTCATCATGTGAGACTGGCTTTATACTTGCAGAATCTCTTTGTATCTCTAGTAAAAATAGAAATTGCAGATTCCGCAGTTTATTTTCCTCCACACTTTTGCCTATGAGGGAGCTTGATTTAAGCACTTTTAGGGCTATGAGATGATTTCTCACATCTGCTTCTTTGCTTTCATAATTTGGCAGTAGAAAACTAAAAATCATTAGTGTAATAATCATGCCAACGCTTAAAAGCAATCCTACGGTAAGGAAATCAAACATTTTAAGGCTAGGTAGACCGTTTTCTATCACAAATGAATTAATGATTAGATTCGTAGAAGTGCCAATGAGAGTAATGACGCCGCCTACTATTGCAAAATATGATAGGGGTATTAAAAGCTTTGATGGCGCATGAAATTTATTGTTTTTTATAATGCCCATAAAACTTGCTACCACAGCGGTATTATTCAAAAATGCCGAGATAGCACAGCTTATAGTGCCAAGTCTTAAAAGTGAGAGATTATAGCTTTTCCCTATGATGAATTTACTTGCCCACTCTATGATGATGGTTTTCTCAACCGCTATTGATACAAGCAATAATAATACAAGTGAGATTAGAGAATCATTTGTATAAGAGCTTATCCATGATTTAAAATCCAAATAGCCAATGCAGTAATAAAATCCTGCCAAACTGCCAAATAATACCGCAGGTCTTATTCTATTTTGAATAAGCAGTATTAATAAAATAAGAAGTGTTACACCAACAATGATTTTCATATCTTTTTGCACCCCCACTCTGGATAATGCTCTCTTATAAAGGCATTAAGGGCAATCTCGGCGTCTGTGTAGATTCTCTTTGTAGCGTTATCCTTGTTAGCAATATTACTTTTACAATAAACCTCATCATTGCAAGGGAGGTTATTTTGAGATTTTGCTTTATCATTATGGGATTCTATTACGTCATTCTGAGACGAAGTCGAAGAATCTATCTGCTTAAAATCCTCATCTATAATCTCATCTATCATTCCAGCGGCTAGGGTTTGATTACTATATTTATCAATGATAATAAATGAGCCAAGAATCTTATTTTCTTTGTAAGGTTTTAGGGCAAGGATTTTATTTAATCTTAAAGTGCAGTATGCGATGTCATTTAGGTTTAATCTATCTGCCCCCTCTTGTTTAAAGGTATTAATATCCTTGTGATATTCAATGTCTATTTTCACTCGCTCTAGGTTATGCGCCCTTTTTATGAGATACTCCTCATTGCATACAAGACCAGCGCTATCCATACATATTATCATTGCCTTGAATGTCTTGCTTATACGCAGAGTGTGGTTGGTAGATGCTAAAATATCGCCCCTTGCTATATCTATTTCTCTATCAAGACACAGACTAACTGACATGCCACTTTTAGCTAGATTCTGACTTTCTGCAATCTCATCTTTGCCCAATGCCCTTAAATCTTTTATATCACTTGTGATAATGCTTTTTACACGGGCTTTCTGCATGGAGGGCAGCGCTATGATTTCATCATTTAGTGATATATTGCCACTAGCTATAGTGCCACAAAATGCACGAAAGTTTAAATGTGGACGATTGACTAACTGAGTTGGCATGATAAATTCATTATCTCTGTCGCTATCTAGCTCTATGGTATCTAGTAATTCTAGTAGGCTTTTGCCTTTATACCATAATAGATTCTTTGTGTTTTGTGTGGAATTTAGATTCTGCGTCATTCTGAATGAATATGAAGAATCTTTAGTCTGTGTGGATTCTAAAGATGTTTTGTTTTCGCAAGATGTTTCGCTACCGCTCAACATGACGGTGAACGTGTCATTCTGAGGCGTAGCCGAAGAATCTTTATTCTGAAAATATATTTTTTCGCTCAACATGACTTTTTCATACTCATCAACACTATGTTTTAAATCATCATAATTTAGATTGAAAACTTCCGTTTTTACCACATTCTCGCCGCTTAACGCACAAATGGGAATAAAATATGTCTTTATATCATTATGCAGAAATGGCAGAATCTCCTTATAATCCCTGCAAATCTTATTAAATACCTCCTCATCATAAGATACCAAATCCATTTTATTAATGGCTACTATGATATGTCGTATTCCCAAAAGGCTTACGATATAGGAATGCCGCTTTGTCTGCGTTAATACCCCCTTCCTAGCATCGATTAAGATTATAGCAATGTCTGCGGTGCTAGCACCTGTTGCCATGTTTCGCGTATATTGCTCATGTCCGGGAGTATCGGCTATGATGAATTTACGTCTATTGCTAGTGAAAAATCGATATGCGACATCTATGGTGATTCCTTGTTCTCTCTCGCTTGAGAGACCATCTACTAGCAGGGCAAAGTCAAGATTGCCCTCCGCATTTTTCCTACTATCTTTCTGCAATGTAGCAATCTGGTCGCTAAAGAGTGATTTAGTATCATACAGCAATCGTCCGATGAGAGTCGATTTCCCATCATCTACACTACCACATGTGATAAAGCGGCATAGCTCCTTTTCCTCATGCGTTTTGAGATATGATTCAATCATTAGTAATCCTTTTAAAAATACCCTTGTTGTTTTTTCTTCTCCATGCTTGCCTCCTCATCGCTATCAATGAGTCTGCCCTGCCTCTCACTGGTTGTAGCAAGTAATAATTCCTCTATAATATCTAGCACAGATGTAGCATTTGAATGTATAGCGCCTGTTAGCGGATAGCAGCCAAGTGTCCTAAATCGCACTAGCTCCTCTTTTGCACTCTGTGCTAACTTTTGTGGCATTCTCTCATCATCTACCAAAATCTTGGCACCCATATAATCCACCACCAAACGTTTTTTTGCAAAATAAAGCTCTGGAATGGGAATCTTCTCTAGGTAAATATACTGCCAAATATCTAGCTCTGTCCAGTTGCTTAGTGGAAAAACTCGAATAGATTCCCCATTTTTTACCCTGCCATTATAAATATTCCAAAGCTCGGGTCGTTGATTCCTCGGGTCCCAGACATGATTTTTATCACGGAAAGAATAGATTCTCTCTTTTGCCCTAGATTTTTCCTCATCGCGTCTAGCCCCGCCAAAGATAGCATCAAAGCGATATAAATCTAGCATTTGCTTTAGCGCCTGAGTTTTCATAATATCTGTGTGCATGTTAGAACCATGCGTAAATGGAGATATATTTATCTCTGCACCCTTTGGATTCGTATAGATAATTAGATTCATACCTAGCTCTTTTGCCCTTTTGTCTCTAAACTCTATCATTTCTCTAAATTTCCACGTCGTATCCACATGTACTAGCGGAATGGGTGGCAGTGCGGGGTAGAATGCCTTTTGCAATAAATGCAGCATAACAGAGCTATCCTTGCCTATGCTATATAGCATTGCGGGATTGCTAAACTCGGCTATGACTTCGCGCATGATAAAGATTGATTCACTCTCTAACTGTTTTAAATGCGTTAAATTCATGGCACTGCCTTTGTTTGTTTTTTGATTTTAGGCAACTCTAAGAGCAGAAAACTCATGGTCTGCCCCCCCCCCCCCGTTGTTCTTGACAGGTAGGATTGTCCAACTTTATATGCTAGACTTTCTTTTTCTCTTAAACCCTCCTCATAGTCGGGATAAAATTCTAGCGGCGGGAGTGCTAGGTCTGGATTTGCCTGCACTTTTTTATTGTATTCATCTTGCTTTTGCTTATGCCTTGCCTTTATATATGATATGATGAAAGGCATCTTTATACAGCCAGAAATAGAGCCAGAGTATCGCAGGATTGCGGTGCCTATTTTGTATTCTAACTCATTTTTCACTCTATCTTGTGCAGTGCCGATTCTAAGGAACTCTTGATATTTTTTTAGCTTCTCATGAGTGTTTATTAAATCTGCTATAAATGCGGCGATTTTCTCCCAATATTTCTCATTCATTTGCGTTAGTTTATAGTTTTCATTATACTCTCTTTCGTGGTTTTCAAATAATACAGCCCTGTGTGGGAAAAACCGCTCTCTTACCCATTCATTACTTTCCTTAAAATAATCTATGTAGGATTGGTAAGCTTTCTGCGGTGGTCTAAACGCTAGGTTGGAATCCTTTGAGGTAAAATGTCTGTCAAAAAATGGTAATAATTTATTTCTTAGCGGATTTATTTTATTGTCTTTTATAAATGGAATGAGAGGATTTAGCCCTCGCATTATTTCCATGCCTAGCAAGTCTAACGTCTCATTCTGCCTTTGTGGAATCCTGTATTCATCGCTCCATGCAATGCCTAGTGCATGTATAAAATCCTGCAGTAAATCTTTATTATAAAACTCATTTTTATCAAAGATTCGCACGATGAGATTCTCTTTTCCAAAGACTTCGCCCCAGCATTGCAGGGTATTTTTGTGATTACAGATATGAAAGAAGTGATTAATATTTTTCTTATAGCCATTTTTATACTGCATGTCATTATCTAAGCTATCATTATCTATAAATGGCTTGTCATATTCCTCCCACTTGAGACTTTCTGAATACAGAGAGTTAAGCAAACTAGCCTGCTCTCGTAGATAAATTATCACAGAGATTTCCTTAAATCCTAAAATCTTAAGTATATAACGAAGCCTTCTTAGCTCTTTTATGGAATCTAGCCTAGACTGCAATAACTCTGAGGAAAAAATAAAATCATAACCCTCTTTAATATGCTTTTTTAGAGTTTTATAAAGATATTTTTTACGCTCTAATAGCTTTTGCTTTGTGTCAAGACCATAGATGAGATTGTGGGAATCCTGCTTGTCTGGCTCTATTGCCAGGGTTTTTAAAAAGATATGATTCTTACCTAGGGAATCTATAAATTTGATTCCTTGATTTGATAAAGTGTCGGCATTTAGAGATAGAAATTCCTGTATGCTTGTCGTGCCTGTTTTTTCTGTGCCGATGTGTAATATTGCTTTCACTATTTTTCCTTTATTTATATTTATTTATATTTTTTACGCAATTTTAATAAAAATACTAGGTTGCTCCCCCCCCCCCCCCCCGTTGTTATTATTTGCATTCTTTTCTAGGTATTGCTTACCAAGTTTGTAGATTTTGCCATTTTTTATTTCTAATGCGGCTTCATAATCTGGCAAAGATTCTAATGCGACTTGCTTTGTATCCTTTGGGTGCTTTTTTATAATGTAGGATAGAATCCAAGGTAGCTTTATGTAATCAAACATACCATTAGAATGCTCAACGATAGTCTCACCTAGCTTGTATTCTAAATCATTTAAAACGATGTCTTTAGCGCTTTGCTTACTATTTCTAAGGTTTAGAATCATTTCATTTTTCTCTTTTAATATATCTGCTATAAATGCGGCGATTCTATCCCAGCACTCCCCATTTATCTGCGTTAATTCATAGTTTTCTTTATACTCCCCTACGTGATTTGCAAATAAAGAGTTTTTATGCGGGAAAAACTGCTCTCTTACCCATTCATTGCTTTCTTTGAAATAATCTATGTAGGATTGGTAAAACTGCAGGGGTGGCTTGAATACTAGATGTGAATCTTTTGATGTAAAATGTTTATCAAAGAATCTAAAAATGAGATTCTCATATCTATCTGTCCAGACTTTTTCCGCTATGCTTGGAATCTCATATTCATTTAGACGTTTTAAAATCTCCATGCCTAGCAAGTCTAGTGTCTCATTCTCTCTTGGCGGAATCTTGTATTCATCACTCCATGTAATGCCTAGTGCATGTATAAAATCCTGCAGTAAATCTTTATTGTAAAACTCATTTTTATCAAAGATTCGCACGATGAGATTCTCTTTTCCAAAGACTTCGCCCCAGCATTGCAGGGTATTTTTGTGATTGCATAAAATCTCAAATTTCCCGCTAGGCGTGGATAGAAAGTCTTTTGGATATCCGTCCTTTAGTGCCTGAGAACACATGGATACAAATAAATCCTTTGGGTCCCTTAGATAAACAATAATTTTTATCTCATCAAAGCCCAAATGTCCTAGCAGTATTTTTAGTTTCTCTATACGTTCTTTTTCATAAAAGAGGAACTGAATATTCTCTGTTGAGATAATGATATTTTCTACCCCTGAAGTTTTTATCTCATCTATGAGTTCTTTAAAGACATTAGATACTGCCTCTGTATTATTTACATCATTATTTTGCAGAAAAAAATGTAACTTATAGGCTATGGGATTGTGGTCATTTAGACTAAGATAATTTTTTACACTTAAGGGATAATGATAACCCTGATTATTTATAAAATCTCTATTTATATAAAGTAGATTCTGTATTGATGTGCTACCTGTTTTCATCGTCCCTATGTGTAAATATAATCTCACTCCGCTCTCCTCTTTAGTTTAGGCAAATCTAGGAGCAGAAATAATTGTGTCTGCCCCCCCCCCCCCCCGTTGTTATTTTGATTTATATACCTCTCTCCGATTTTATAGATTAATCCATCTTTTTCTTTGAGAGCTTCTCTGTAATCGGGGTAGGATTCTAAATTTATTGACTGCTTTTTGAACTCTTTGTCTTTCAAGTGTTTATGTATGATATAAGAAAGAATAAAAGGTAGCTTTAATGAATCAAAAATGTTATTAGAGTATTGCATCATAGCCTCACCTAGCTTGTATTCCAAATCATCATGCACTATATCTATCGCACTACCTTTTAGATTCCTTATTTCTATATTTTTCTCATATTCCTTTAATCTTAGATTCGTAATCTCACTATTTTTAGAATCTAGTTTATGTCGCATTGTATCTATTTCTCTGCCATAGATATATTCCTCATAGTCTAAATCATAGTCGAATAATATAAAATCATCTCTGTAAATCTCTGCGACTATGCTATAAGATTCTGAATTATAATAATGTGAGAAATCATTGTGTCTGCTGGTATTTGTGTGAATCAAATCTCGCTCAAATCCTAACTGCTTTTTAATAAACAAAAAATCCCGCTCTATATTCTCTACTCTCCCTATGAAATTCACTAAAACATTTTTACTCTCATCGCATACAAATTTATACTGCGGCACGAAGTGAACCCACTTTAAAATCCTCTCTCTTGTATCCTCATCTCTTAGTGCTAAGATAAATTCCTCAAAGCTCTCATAATCGCTTAGATTATCCCTTGCCCACTTTGAATCTTTTTCATTCCCTCCACCTGCTTTTAAATAATGAAATGCAGAGACCATTCTATCAAATGGATTCCTTACAAATGCAAAGGAAAAGTATCCCTCAAATTTCGCCCTATCATATCTCACATAATCATTAGCACTTACATGCCCCGATAACCACCCATCACTCTCAAATACAACTCTCTCTATGCTGGTGCCTGCTGCCTTTGGTATGTGTATAAAAATGCAGTTATATTTGTCATGAAAGTCTTTAAACACAACTCTTCCTTACTCTACGATGAAATAGGGATTTCTTAGATTCTCTTTATTGTACACCAAAAGTTTTTTGTTTTGGAAATCATAGGTCATCTTCCCTGCCTCCCGCACGATGGCATCGGCTGCGGCACTATCCCACTCCATCGTGGGCGAAAGTCTGGGGTATATCGTAGCCTCATTGCTTGCTACAAGACATAGCTTCAAAGAGCTGCCTATGGATATAATCTCTTTTTCTCCCTCTAGGCTGTCTATGAAGTCCTTTGTCTCTTGGCTTAAATGCGATTTACTAGCCACGATTTTATGAGAATCATGTTTTATATCTAGCGGGAGTTTTACTCCATTTTTGTATGCGCCAGCACCCCTTTTAGCACTATACATAATATCTAGCGCTGGGGCATATACCACGCCTAGCACGGGGGTGTCTTTGTGGATTAGGGCTATGTTTATGGTGAATTGCCCGTTTTTTTTGATAAATTCTTTTGTGCCATCTATTGGGTCTATGCACCAGAAATATTCCCATTCCTTTCGTATGCTGTATGGAATCTCTTTATTTTCCTCTGAGAGCATGGGGAGATTGAAAGATTTTAGAGAATCACAGATAATATCATTTGCTATCATATCTGCCTCACTTAGCGGTGAGTTGTCATCTTTATAGTAGATTCTAAAATCTCTATTATAAACACTCATAACGCTATCCCCTGCACTCTTAGCGATAGCCTTTATATCCTCTAGCGCTATACTCTCAAGCATGAATGTATCCCTTTTTGATTAAATACTGCATGACTATCTCTACATTGCTTTGCAATTCTACATTAAAGTTCTTTAGATGAATCTCTGGATTGCTAGGTATCTCATAGGGACTTGTGATTCCTGTGAAATTCTTTATCTCCCCATCTCTAGCCTTTTTGTAAAGACCCTTTGGGTCCCTTTGCTCACAGATACTTAGTGGCACATCTACGAAAATTTCTACAAACTCATCTGCCTCTAGTAGCGACCTAGCCATATCTCTATCACTTTGAAATGGCGAGATAAAGGCGGTTAGCACGATTAAGCCACTATCTATAAAAAGTTTGCAAAGCTCTCCTATGCGTCTTATATTCTCGATTCTAGAATCCTCATCAAATCCTAAATCCTTATTTAACCCCAAACGCACATTATCCCCATCTAGCAGGTAAGTATGGAATCCTCTCTTATATAGCTCTAGCTCTAGGGCATTAGCTAGGCTTGACTTCCCACTAGCACTAAGACCCGTTAGCCATAGCACACATGGAGTCTGATTCTTTATCCCTGCCCTTTGCATCTTGTGCAAAGTGGTGTTATGCCAGATAATATTATCGCTAGGCACTATCTTGACCTCACGGTAATATCTAGTCTATTGAGATAATCTATGATGTCATCATCATCTAAATCTTTTATATTGCTAGAGAGATTCTCAAGGGAGAATAATTTAGCTTTTTTATCCTTAGCAGTAACGGTAATGCCCTTTTTATTACCCTTTGCCATATCGCCTAATATGCTAGTTATATTAGAAAGATTATTTGCCACACCTTTGGATAGATTGTCCTTTTGCGCTAATGCCACAGGCACATAGGCTACGCCTAAATCTATCATGGAGTTGTATTCTGACCTGCTCATATTTTCACCCTTCTTTGCCTTAACTATATCAAAGATAAGTTTATCCAAACCATTATTATCTAGCCTAATCTCTGCTGTGTTAAACCTGACTTTATAATTAGATAATTTATTTGAATCTGGATTATCATCATCTAGTATTTCCATAAGAGCTTCTATTCCAGAATCTAGCGCTGCCTCTTGAATGCTTGCATTTTTGTATTCACTGCTTTCTACATCCATGTTTCCAAGAAGTCCTAGTTTATATAGTTTAGCGCTAATATCGCAGTTATAATTTGCATTCACAAGAGAATTTTTTAAGACATATTCTCCCTTGCACATAACCTTATTTGGCACTGCACCCATAACATCGAGCGCTCCCGCATCTCTTGAGATTTCTCTTATAAACTTATCAGTGTATTTTAAGTCCATAGAGCCAGTATAAGTCATCTTATCCTTGCCACTTATCACAAAATCGGCTTTGTAATTCCTTATCTCGATATACTCATCCATTCTTCTTTGTATATCAGCATTTGATAATGCAGCCTTATCTGCGGTGCATGTAACTCTATTTCCTCTATCCTTCTCCTCGCACTTTACATTAGAAAATGTAGCTTGCAGATATTTCTCTGCACCTTGCTTTAATGTCCCTGCAATACTACTGGAGCCCAATGTGCCTATTGTAAATGCCAATGCTAAAGACACATTTTTGCATGTATGTTTTAGACCACTCATTAATAATGTCCTTTTATAAAATAAGCGTGAATTATATTGTTTTTTTAAACCTAAATCAATTCACAACGGGTTTAATTTTGCTACAATAGCGGATTTTGTATTTTGGTGTGTATAGATGATTGTATTTGGTAGAAAATGCTTTGAGTACGTGCTTACTCATACGCCATTATTGATTAATGAAGTATATTTATCCAAAGAGATAGATAAAAAGCTATTTTCTAAGATCAAAACTCTAAAGATTCCAATTATTAGGATTGATAATAAAAAGGCACAAAGCCTAGCTAGAGGAGGCAATCATCAGGGCATGTTTCTATCTATGCAAGATATGGCATTGCAGTCTTTAGAATCCATGCTAGAGTATGAGAGATTAATGGTGCTATGTAATCTTAACGACATAGGTAATATCGGCTCAATCATACGAAGTGCTTATGCGTTAGGCATAGATGGCATAATCCTTTGCGATAGGGGATTATCTAGGGACGCACTTTCTGGAATCTTTAGGGCTAGTAGTGGTGCATTATTAAAAATGCCGCTTTGTCTTTATCATTCTAGCCTTGATATTATCAATATTCTTAAGATGAAAGGTTTTAGTCTTTTTGGGAGTGATATTAGAGGTAGCAGTATTACATCTAGCATTCCTAGAAAATGGACGTTGTTTATGGGACAAGAGGACATAGGTCTTACAAGGAGGCTTTTAGAAAAGATGGATTATGTGTTAAGTGTAGAGATGAGAGATGATTTTGATTCCCTAAATGTATCTGTGGCGGCTGGCATTTTGATTGATAGATTAAATAATATGCAAAAGAGGCATTGATGAGCGATTTTGAAAAACTAAAAAATATGGACATGCGAGAAATCCATAAAAAAACAAGAATAACAGCAGAGAAGCTAAATTATCTATTACAAAAAGACTTTGATAAATTAGAATCACCCGCGACTACAAGGGGGTTTATAAGAATTTTAGAAAGAGAATTAAAGCTTGATTTATCTGAGATTCTTAATGAATATAATGACTATTTAGCACAAAAAGAAATAGAGGAGAGAAAAAAACTAGAGGCAATGCAGCAAGCAGATTCTAAAAAAGCAGAATCAAATGAGCGTATAGTCATCTCAGCCACTGTGGAGCAAGGCAGCACAACATCAAATCCGCAGTTAAAATGGATAGGCATAGGCGTAGTTATCGCAGTGATTATTATAGCCCTCATCTACATAGTAGCCTCTAATGATTCTAAACAATCAAGTCAAGTACAACAAGAACCACAAGAGCAGATAAATAAAATAGAGCTAAAAAAGGACACAGAGCAACCTCAAAGCAATCAAACAGAATCTCAAATCAAGGTAGAAGAGCCAAAGCAAATAGAAGCAAAACAAGTAGAGCCAAAACCAAATGAAAACTACATAGGCACAGGAACGCTTACTATTACACCAAAAAGTGCGGTGTGGTTTTCCTACAAAGATATAGTGAGTAAAAAAAGTGGGGACAAATATACAACGACTCCTTATAATATGGAGATTGAGAATAGCACTATTTTTCATTTCGGTAATGGTCTTGTAACATTAGAGATTAATGGTAGGAAGTTTAACTATAATCAAATGGATATAACATACATGGTTTATACACCAGAATCTGGATTTAAAATCATTACAAAGGCAGAGTATTCAAGGTTGGCTAAATGATGAGGGTATGTTTTGCAATTATTTTTTACATAGGAGTTTTTAGTGCCACTTTTGGCTACGCATCGCCACTTAGCGATAAGGTCGAGAATTTCGTGCCAAAAAATGTCTATCAAAAAAATGCAAATTTCATTAAAAAGATTTTTAGTAATGAAAAGAAATTCTACAAGGGGAATAATCTTAATATCCAAGCTATCCTATCTGCTTTAAAAAGCAACGGTCTGCTAACATTAAAGCTAAAAGAACCTGCAAATGTATCTGCCACATTTAGAATCAACGCATACAGCAAGACAGATGATAATCCTAGCTTTTTCTTTCTAAACTACACGATAAATGCCATGCTTGGTAACATGGGATATTCATATTTCTATATCACAGAGGTAAAAAGTGATAAGGAAAAAATCCTAATTACATATACTCTAAACTCAGAATCTAATATCGACCCATCCGTGCTTGTATCTGGACTAATGGCTAGGGGATATAATATTGTAGATGTGAATAGATTCTCACAGACGCACTGGATTTATGACATTAGTCTAAAAAATGGCATTATTCCAAATGCTAATGATATAAATTCTAATAGCACCATATCAAATATTAGCGGTAAATATTGGCTATCTTTCTCTATGGCAGGTAGCGTTAGCATAAAAACTAGCAATATGGAATCTTTCTATCCAAAAGTATTAGTATTTGATAATAATATGAACATTATAGATTCTATCATGGAGACAAATAGTACGAAAAACTATAATTTTAATGTAGATAGCAATGTGAGATATATATTCTTTACAGATAATTATAATCCGACAAATCTAAGAAGCGGACTTGATATAGTCTTTAAACCCTCTAAATCAAAATAACAATGATTTACTTCTCCTTAGAGTTTGCCCTAGCTTTTTTAGTATTTTTATTGATATATTGGCAGTTCTGCTCTAAGGCTAAAAATATTATTTTATTGATATTTAATTATCTTGTTATATGCTGGATAAATCCTGTTTTTGCGATATGCGTAGGGGTATATACAATTGTTATTTATCTCTTTGGGCTAATTATTTATGATAGTGCCTCTAAAGTCTCTCTTGCATTTAGCATTATTATGGTCGTATTTTGCCTATTTGTGTTTAAGTATTTTGATTTCATGAAAGATTTTTATGACACGATATTTATTATTCTTGGATTTGGCACTATTAAATCAGATTTGCTATTCCCGCTAGGACTTAGCTTTTATAGTTTTGCGGCTATTACATATCTTTGCCATGTGTATAGACAATCTCAGTATAAAGATGAGATATTTGGTTTTGAGGAACACTATACCCCTGTTGTGTTAAGGCATACCGAGACATCTTTAGATTCTAAAGATTCTTCATATCAATTCAGAATGACAGATGGCAAAGATTCTTTAGCATTGCCTCAGAATGACTGCGTGGAATCCCACAATGACAACCCAACAAAAGGGTTGAATAGTGCGACAAGTCATGTTGAGAACAACCCTCCCGTAATGTTGAGCGAAAGCGAAACATCTTTAGAATCCACAAAGAATCCACAAAACGACAAATCTCCTGTCATGTTGAGGACTATGCCGAAAACATCTTTAAAATACGAAATATCTAATGAAAATAACATTTCTTCAAACAATCAAGATTCTACTTTTCAACGTCTAAATGTATTCTCAATGCAGCATTTCCTAAACCTAGCAATTTTTCTCTCTTTCTTTCCCACATTTATATCTGGTCCCATTATGCGAAGTGATAGATTTTTTGCACAATTAAATGGCACTAGGACATTTGGCAATGTAAATCTCATCATGGTTTTATTACTATTTGGTATTGTCAAAAAGGTCTTTATAGCAAACTACCTAGAAATCTACTCCACGCCCATATTACAGAATCCTAGCGACTATGATTCTCTATCTCTCCTGCTATCAATATATGCCTACTCTATACAGCTTTATTGTGATTTTAGCGGCTATGTGGATTTGGTTTGTGCCTTTGCATTATGTATAGGTTTTGTGCTACCGATAAATTTTAATATGCCCTACATGGCTAGGAATATTAAAGACTTTTGGAATAGGTGGCATATTAGCCTATCTACATTTATACGAGATTATATTTATATACCACTAGGGGGGAATAGAAAGGGCTTTTTTCTAACGCAAATCTTTGTGCTAATAGCATTTGGATTATCTGGAATCTGGCATGGCAGTAGTTATAATTTCCTTATCTGGGGTCTTTTACATGGCTTTGGAGTAATCATTCTAAATATATGCTATAGGCTAGGATTGAAACTAGAGATTCCACTGCTAGGCTCTATTATCACATTTCATTTTGTAGTCTTTGCATGGATTTTTTTCTATTATGCTACATTTGATGAATCTCTAAATTATATTTCTAGTTTTATAAATAATTGGGACAAAGATATTTCGCTAGATTCTATAATCTACCTGCTTTTTGCAGCAGTAGCATTTCTGATATATCCCCTGCTATTTAATCTACATAAAAAACTAGCTTTTATATTAATGAATCTAAATATTTTTATAAAAATACTCCTAATTAGCTTTGTGCTTATTATCATTATAGGATTCTCGCCAAATGGGATTCCAAATTTTATTTACGCAGGATTTTAGATGAGGTTTGCTAGATTTATGATTATGTCTATAAGTATCCTGCTAATTGTATGTTATGTTTATAATAAAAGCATTATTAACTATCTAACACAGACTTATCACATAGATATAGATATACATGATTCTTATATTTCTAACTTTCTATCTTTTGGTAGCAATATTGCCTCTTTTTTAGAATCGATTCGCACTTTTGATGACAATGAGATTTCCGTAAATAATATAGAGTATGAAAGCACACCACAAATAGATTTTACGCAAACTCCAGCACAAGAGGAAAACCACGAGATTAAACAAGAAACACAAGAAATCATAGAAAACACCAAAAGAATAGAGGAAAATAAGCTATATGTAGAATCAGGAGATACATTTCTGCTAATAGGGGATTCTATGATGCAGGGCATAGGGGTAACGCTTGTATCAAGATTACGTAAAAAAGGCTTTAAAGTTATAAATATCGCAAGGCAAAGCACGGGTTTAACATATAAAGGATTCTTTGATTGGGAAAGCACTCTGCAGGCGACATTAAAGAAAAATCCACAAGTATCCGTGATTGTAGTATGCCTAGGGGCAAATGACCCATGGAGTGTTAATAAAATTAAATTTGGCTCTACTGAGTGGAGCGATATGTATAATGGCAGAATAGAGCATATCTATGAAATAGCAAAAGCACATAATGCCCTAGTGGTATGGTATGAGGTACCAGCAATTAAAAATGCAAGGCTAAATGCAAAGGTAAAAATACTAAATGACTTCTATGCTAGTAATGCTAGGAAATACGGCGGATTATTCATAAATGCAGGTGATATTTTGTTAAATAATAATTTCACATATTACATGAATATCAATGGCAAAAGCACAGCGGTTCGCTCTAAAGATGGAATCCACTTCACAACGCAGGGTAGCCTTATATTGACACGAAGTTTGCTTGACGCAATAGAGATTATAGATAAGTAAATACTATCTTTTGTGATAGAATCTAAAAGAGTGTTTCACTAATTTAATTTTTTATTGATTACATGGAGTTTTTATGAAAAAGGCATTTACATCAGTGATAGTTGGGCTATCTGTATTTGGAATCTCATCTCTAAACGCCCTAGAGTTTGGCTCTATGGGGAATCTCTCTGCCTCTATGGGTGGTGCAGGGGTTGCCTTGAAAAGTCCCTTTGCACTCTATTATAATCCCGCATTGATTGCAGGGGATAAAACGCGATTTGGATATTCGCTAGGGCTTGGATTAAGGCAGTCAAAATTTGACAAACTATCTAGCATTGATTTTTCTAAAATCATGGATTCTCTAGCAAATGTCGGCTCATCTTTTACCAAAAAACCTAGCGGCGGTGCAGGTGGAGGTGGTGGCTCTGGAGTTAGCAATCCCTCTAGCTTTGGCGATGCGCTTGTAGATGCACTAAAGACTACTGTAAATAGCGGTAGCGGGCCTGGAAGTAGCTCGAGTGGTGGAAATAATTTAGAATCCTTATGGAAACAATATCAAGCACAGCAGGGAAATAGCACAGATTACTCAAAGCTAGTTGATAATCTAAAAAATTCTATTAATAAATCAAGTGGCATAACGGAGTCAGACAAGAATTTGTTTAATGGTATTGCAGATTCTCTTGACTGGAGTAATTTTGACGTCTCAAGTGGCACTATAACAAATCTTACTATAAAAAAAGGTTCAAATCCAGGGCTAGATGAGGCTATGGACGGACTTAATACATTATTTGAGGTATTAAAAAGTGGCAATATTGACATTAGCAGTCAAAGCGGCGTTGCATTCCAGCTATCACTAGGAGAGGCAGGTGCACTTGCGGTTGGAATCTTTAATACCGCAAAGGCGGGTGTATATCTAAAAGCAGACCCATCGCGACTTAGATTAATATTTGGAAAAGATAATTCATACTATGAATTGCAATTAACAGATAGTGGCTATACGCTAAAAACCTCAGATAAAGATAGCTATGAGAAATACTCGATTCTAACCTCCCTTGATGGTGGAGACTCTCACAAACTCGCTAGTTCGCTATTTAATCTAACAGAGATTCCCATAGGATATGCCTATAATTTTAGACTTAATGATTCTAATAATCTCTCACTTGGCGCTTCATTTAAACTCATGCATGCACTAAATCTATACTATGAGCAATCTTTTAGTGGTAAAAATCTTAAGCCAAATTTCTCAAATATCACAAGTGGCGATACCACAAACTCCTTTGCATTCGGGCTAGACCTTGGTGCATACTATGCCTATGATTTTAGTCCTAGCTCTCAAATCGCCTTTGGCTTTGTAGCGAAGAATCTAAACACGCCCACATTTCGCTTTGCTTCTAGTCCTAGCGTCTCTATAAAGCCGCAGTATCGTGCAGGGGTGGCGTATAATGGTAGCTTTTTCTCCCTTGCCTTTGACGTGGATTTATCACAAAATGAGTTAATTAATTATAGCCTTAATCGCAGAGTCTCACAGACCATAGGCGGCGGTGTGAAATTCGACCTAAAATATATCGATTTACGCGCTGGTTTGCTATATGATTTTAGGCAAGATGATGGCTTGGTTTTCACAGGCGGTATTAATCTATTTGGATTCTTTGACCTTGCCTTTGAGGTTGGCACGAAATGGGTAAATTACTTTGGCTACACAGCGCCAAAATATGCTACATTAAAACTTGGCGGTAGCTTTAGCTTCTAGTGGTGGTGGCATGGATTTATACGAATATGGCGAGTTATTAAAAGAGCTAAAAACAAAATGCGACAATATAGAGAAAATCATTAACCCAGATTCTATAAAGACGCGATTGCAAGAGATAGAGAATCTTAGTAGCAATGAGGACTTTTGGAGCAATCAGGACCTAGCAAGTAAGATTCTAAAAGAGAAACGCAAATTAGAAAATATCTTAGAGACATTTCACAAAGCCTCAAGGAATCTTAGCGATTCAGAGGAGCTTTTCGAGCTATCAAAGCAAGAAAGCGATAATGACAGCCTAGAGCTTTTATATGCAGAATCAAACGAGCTATCAAGATTCATACGAAATGCCGAGCTAGAAGTCATGCTAAACGAGGAGCATGACGGGGCAAATGCCATTATTACCATACAGCCAGGCGCAGGTGGCACCGAGTCGCAGGATTGGGGGAGTATGCTATATCGTATGTATCTAAGGTATGCCGAGAGACGTGGATATAAGGTAGAGTTGCTAGACTATCAAGACGGAGAGGAGGCAGGCATAAAGGGCGTTGCTTTTGTAATAAAGGGAGATAATGCCTATGGATATTTGAAATGTGAGAGTGGTGTGCATAGATTGGTTAGAAACTCACCTTTTGATTCTAATGACAAGAGGCATACAAGCTTTGCTAGTGTGCAAGTAAGCCCCGAGCTAGATAGCAATATCGACATAGTCATAGAGGATAAGGACATTCGCATAGACACATATAGGGCAAGTGGCGCAGGCGGACAGCATGTAAATAAAACAGAATCTGCCATTAGAATCACACATCTACCCACAGGCATAGTCGTGCAGTGTCAAAATGACAGAAGTCAGCATAAAAATAAGGCAAGCGCTATGAAAATGCTAGTCTCAAAGCTATATGCCATAGAGAAAGAAAAACAAAGCAGTGGCAATGAGGACAAGGGGGCAAATGGCTGGGGACATCAGATACGAAGCTATGTTTTGACACCATATCAGCAGGTAAAGGACTTGCGTAGCAATTTTGCACGAAGTGATAGTGATAATGTGCTAGATGGGGACTTAGATGACATTATAGAATCTGTTTTGATACACTCTAAGCTTTGAGAGATTCTATGAAAAAGCAGATAAAAATACGGCTAGAGGACTTTAGTGTAGAGTATAATGAGAAAAATTATGGGTGGCATCATCTCATACAATTACTCTCAGAGAAATATGATTTTGTATATAGCGATAATCCAGATTTCCTTCTTTACGGACCGCTTGGGGACAATCATCTGCGATATGACTGCGTTAGGATTTTTTACACAGGAGAGAATATCCGCACAGATTGGAATGTCGCAGATTATGGCATGGACTTTGATTTTTTAGAGTTTGGTGATAGACATTTGCGTCTGCCATATTTTTATAATCATATTTGCATACAAAGAGGGGAGATTTTAGAGGCTTATCAAAGAATGTTTAAAGAGAATCTTGCCCCGCCTAGCAGTGCGAAAAAATTCTGCTCTATTTTGGTTAGCAATGATGGGTGGAATCTAATAGATATGCCACGACAGAGATTTTTTGATGTGCTATCTAGGCATGAGAGGGTAGATTCTGGCGGTCGCTGGAATAACAACATAGGCATGATTGTAGGCAATAAAATAGAGTGGCTAAGGAATTATAGATTCCATATCTGCTTTGAGAATTCAAGCTACAAGGGATATTTGACCGAGAAGCTCTTTGATGCCTTTGTGGCTGGCTGCATTCCTATATATTGGGGGGATACTAGCCTATATGGAGATGGTGTTTTGCCATCTTTGATGGAGTATGGATTTAATAGAAAGGCATTTACTAACGCACATGATTATGAGAGCTTTGAGGATTTAGCGCGTGAGGTGATGAGGATTCATAACGATGAGGCGGCATATATGGATATGAAAAAGCAGAGAATCTTTACAGAGGATTTCGACCCCTTTAGTTTTTATAATAAAAGAGCATTTGATTTTCTTGATAATATTTTCTCACAGGATAAAGAGGAGGCAAAAAGACGAGGAGCAGGGCAGTTTTTAGCAAAACATGAGAAATTATTAAAAAAAGCACATAAGCTAAGACACATAAGCCACATTCCAAAAAATTTTATAAAGGACATAAAACGATTTTTTAATATTGGGAGGTAGTGGGTTTAATTATTTATGTTTTGAGTGCTAAATATTGATGATGGTAATATTACGTTTTTTGGCAAACTACGTCATGTTGAGCAAAGCGAAATATCTTTTAAAAAACAAGTTCTTCACATTCATTCAAAATGACTGAGAATATAGATTAAAAACCTTAAATCAAACAACCCCTACTCATACCTCAACGCATCGATTGGGTCAAGCTTTGAGGCTCTTCTAGCGGGGATATATCCAAAGATGACGCCAACAAGTGCGGAAAATACAAATGCACCAAATGCCACCCATATATCAAAGTCAAATGGAATCTGCATTTGCACACTCACAAACCACGATATGAAAAATGCCAATATAATGCCTATCACGCCACCTAGCGCACTTACGACAATGGATTCTATTAAAAACTGCATCATCACATCACTCTCTAATGCCCCGATGGCAAGACGTGTGCCGATTTCCCTCGTCCTCTCTGTAACGCTAACTAACATGATATTCATGATTCCAATGCCGCCTACAATGAGGCTAACACCAGCCACTGCGCCAAGAAAGAGAGTTAGAGTTTTAGTCGCATCTGTTAGCTTTTGCTCAATCTCCCTTGTATCCGTAATATTAAAGGTATCAATCTGCCCGGGCTTTATATTTCTAGCATCTCTTAATATCTCTTTTACCCTCTGCACCGCATAGCTAGAATCTGAATCCTCCTTTAGCGATACCATGATGATATTAATATTATGAGTGCTATTTACCCCCGATATATCTCGCAAGAAAGTCTTAAATGGTAGTAAAATCACATCATCTCTGTCATTCCCCCCTGTCTGCCCTTTTGATTCCAACACCCCTATGACATTGCATACGCTTTTACCCACACGCACTGTCTGCCCTAGTGGATTCTCACTTTTAAATAATGCCACCCTCACACTCTCGCCTAGTATGCAGACATTAGAGCTTACCTCTGTGCTTTTAAACTCCCTGCCTAATGCAATCTCATATCCTGCTACCTTGAAAAACTCATTTGTTACGCCCTGCGCGGTAGTCTGCGTATTTGCCCCTGCATACTGCACGATTGGATTATTCTGCGATATGGGCGCTATGCTTTCTGCCATAGTGAGATTTGCCCGAAGCAACTCTACCTCTGCGTTTGTGAATCTACGACTAAGAGAGCCGCCACCTGTGTTTAGCCCACGCACTGGGGAGATGACTAATAGATTTGAGCCAAGTGAGGCTATCTGAGACCTTATCATCTGTGTCGTGCCATTGCCTAATGTAACCATGACAATCACAGAGCCAACGCCTATGATGATTCCTAGCATGGTTAGAAAAGCACGTAAATAATTCCTAGAAATCTGCCTAAAGGCTAATAGTATCGCATTTAATATCATCTCTACTCCATAGCTTTAACGTAAAATAGCCGTGCCTATGCCCCTTTTGGTAAAAAACTCTAGTAATAAACAATGCTCTATTCTCCCATCGATGATATGCACACGTGAGACGCCATTATTAATCGCATGAATGCAGGCATTGATTTTTGGAATCATGCCGCCATGTATCTTTCCGCTTTCTATTAGCTTTAGCGCATGCGATATATGCAGCTCTGGTATGAGAGAATCTTTATCCTCATAATCCTCATACACGCCATCAATATCACTTAGGAAAACAAGCTTTTCTACCTTCATCTCCTCAGCTAAGGCACATGCTAGTAAATCTGCGTTGATATTATAGCTTTCATTATCATTAATGCCAATAGGACAGACCACAGGCACAAAGTCATTTTGCAATAAAGATTCTAAAATCCTAGAGCGAACCTTAGTAATATCCCCCACATAGCCTAGATTCTCTTTATCCCTAGGCTTTACCTCTAGCATCATGGAATCTTTCCCGCTTAGCCCCACTGCACTAATGCCATATTTGCCAAAGAGGGCTACTATCTCCTTGCTAACCTTATTTAGCACCATCTCGGCTACCTCCATCGTATCTTTATCTGTAACCCTAAGCCCATCTTTGAATCTTCTCTCAATATTTAGCCTAGATAGCCAAGAATCAATTTCTTTCCCTCCTCCAACGACCACGATAGGCTTTAATCCCACCTGCTTTAGCAGCGCTATATCCTTTACTATACTCTCTTTTAGGATAGAATCACTCATGGCACTGCCACCGTATTTGACTATAATAGTCTTGCCAAAGAAGCTTTGAAAATAAGGTAGCATTTCTAATAGAATCTTTGCCTTATCCTGCAGCCCTGCTAAATCCATGCCTATCTCCTTATATAAAATATTTAGATTATAATTCAATTATATTCGCATTTGAGGAAGTTAATGGATTTTAATGGGTTAAAAGTGCATTTTATCGGCATAGGCGGCATAGGCGTTAGCGGACTTGCTAGATTCCTAAAGGCACAGGGTGCTATCATAAGTGGCTCAGATATAGCACACACAAGTATCACAGACCAGCTAGAAACTGAGGGCATAAAGATAAATATTCCACATGATAGAAATGTCATTGCAGATAAGGATTTAATCATTCACTCCGCCATTATAAAGGATAGTAATGTAGAGATAATAGAAGCCAGAGTGCTACATAAACGTATCTTTTCACGCAAGGACGCATTGAGGGTATTGCTTAGTAAAAAACGTGTTTTAAGCGTATGTGCCGCACATGGCAAGTCTAGCACGAGTGCGATTCTAGCATCTATCCTAAAAGATAGCGGGGCAATCATTGGTGCTATTAGCAAGGAGTTTAACTCAAATGTGAGGGTGTCAAATAGTGATTTATTAGTCTTTGAAGCAGATGAGAGTGATAAGAGTTTTTTAAACTCAAATCCATACAAAAGCATTATTATAAATATCGAGGCAGAGCATTTAGAGAGTTACAATAATGACTTCTCAAGGCTAAAGGAAGCATATAAAGATTTTATCAATAGCTCATATATTAGTGTGCTAAATATTGACTGCCCAAATGTCGCTAATATCTATCATGATATGGGAAATGTAGAATCTGCCCTAGTAGGCACAGGCTCTATTCTCTGCAAAGAAGAGGATTCTAACCCAGATTCTAATAATATGCCCCTATCAAGCACACATCTGCCGCTTATCATGCCATTTAGTCCAAAGCAAGATATATCTAATATCTCTTATATCCTAAAGGATAATCTGCCTTTCACAAGATTTAACCTTAAAGATTTAGGAATCTTTGAGGTTTATGGCATAGGGGAGCATAATGCCATTAATGCAAGTATGGCAATCCTCTCTGCCCTTGAGTTTTTGGATATAAAAAGCATTAAAGAGAATCTGCTAAATTTTAGGGGCATAAAAAAACGTTTTGATATTTTAGAGAATCTAAGCCCAGATTCCCCTTGCATCATAGATGATTACGCACATCACCCCACAGAGATTCTAGCTACATTAAATGCACTCAAAATCTACAAAGATTTATTATCAGATTCTAAGCTAAGTATCACAGCTATCTTCCAGCCACATAAATACTCAAGGCTAAGGGATAATTTAGAAGCATTTTGTAATTGCTTTCATCACTGCGATGAGCTTGTGATACTGCCTGTATGGGCAGCAGGCGAGGATAAAATAGACTTTGATTTTGAATCCTTATTTGCCAAATATAACCCTGTCTTTGCAAGTAGGATAAAACGCAAAGGCAAACACATTGCATTAATCAATGAATGCGGAGAGGAATTTAGAATCTTGCAATCAAATATCATTATAGGACTTGGCGCAGGGGATATTACATATCAAATAAGGGGGGAGAAGTGAGAGATTGCAAAGAGTTAAAAATCTAATCTGTTTCAGAGTTGGTTTATTTGATAGAAATAAGGAATCTATACATGTATAGTATTCTAACTAGCTTGTTGTTATTTTATAGACTCTATTTATTATGTTGCTGCAAATTAAACATCATAGATTAATGAAGGTTTTAAGTCATGTTGAAAACGAAGTGGAAATATCTTTACAGAATCTAGATTCTTAGGCAGAGCCTCAGAATGACATAGGAAATCTAGATATTTACATTTATTTAGAATTACAACAATATCTCTATACTTTAACAACCCGCATGGCATTGGCAAGAGATAGCAGGGCGACTCCAACATCGCCAAAGACGGCAAGCCACATATTTGCAAAGCCAAAGATTCCAAGTGCTAGTATTAAAAGCTTGACAGATAAGATAAAAATAATATTCTGCCATGTGATAAAGCGGGTTTTCCTAGCGATTTTGATTGCAGAAATAAGGCTTGTTAGATTAGGTCTTGTTAGAATAATATCTGCACTTTGCTTATTAATATCACTGCTAGAGTTTGCCGCATGTATGCTAATGCCTATGTCTGCATTTGCTAACACTACCGCATCATTGATTCCATCTCCCATAAAGGCAATGCTATCCCCGCCCTTTAGCTCTTTTAGAATCTCGGCTTTTTGCGTCGGCAGAAGTGAGGGGAAAAATTTATCTATCCTAAGTGCTTTTGCTACACTCTCTACATGGCTAGGACTATCGCCACTTAGAATCGCTAGAGGTGTTACATGTAGCTTTCGCAACTCACCTATAACGCTATGTGCCTCCTGCTTTAGAGTATCTCCCATATCCATACTGCCAATTAGCACATTATCCTTTGCTATGTAGATTCTATCCCCGCTAGTCTCTATACCATGCTCACACATTAGCTCTGAGTTTCCCATTAAAATCCTGTATGTCTCTACTCCCTCCCTGCATGTAGCTATGATGCCTCTACCTGCCTTTTGAGTATGCTCTAGGATTGTTATGATTCTTTTTTGTTTGTTGATGTCATTTTGAAGTGTAGAATCAGAATCTAGATTCTGTAGAGATGTTTTTCTTTCGTTTTCAACATGACTTTCGACATTTTCTTTAGAATCAAAATCAGCGATATTTCTAACCTCAAAATCCTCATTAGTATTCAATGCCAAAATAGCCTGTGAGAGTGGGTGATTTGAGTATTGCTGTG
Organism: uncultured Helicobacter sp.; assembly: GCA_949287835.1. Classification (GTDB taxonomy): domain Bacteria; phylum Campylobacterota; class Campylobacteria; order Campylobacterales; family Helicobacteraceae; genus Helicobacter_A. The sequence goes on along the minus strand of CASEHV010000027.1, from coordinate 3,972 downwards.
AGACTTTGGCATAGAGGATTACCTCATCTTTGCTAAAACCATTTAGAGATTCTATATGATTTATGCTAAATTCGCCCTTTGTAAGTGTGCCTGTCTTATCAAAGCAGATTGCCTTTAAATCTGAAAGTTTCTCTAAAAAAAGAGAGCCTTTAATGATAATGCCTCTTTTAGATGCAATGCCTAAGGCGCCAAAATATCCCAGTGGTATAGATAGCATCAAAGCACAAGGACAGCTAATCATCAATACCACAAGCCCACGATGTAGCCACTCCCTAAAATCCCCCAAAAATATCGGAATCACAAATGCCACAAAAAGCGCTACGCAGAACATAATCGGCGTATAAATTTGTGAAAATCGTGTTATAAGCCTTTGGGTATGTGGCTTTAGATTCCGCGCATTTTCTATAATATCTCGTATCTTTGCAATCTCTGAATCCTCATGTAATGCGGCAATCCTAACCTCTATGGCACTTCCTACATTAATGGCACCTGCTAATACCCTATCTCCGTGCTTTATAGATAAAGGCTCACTCTCGCCATTAAGACTCATCATATCAAGATAGCTACTACCTAGCGATATACTATCACATGGAATCCTCTCGCCGTTTTTAACCAACACTATGTCATCTATGTTTAGATTGCTTGGGTGAATGTCTGTGTAATTTGCCCCTTCCCTCTTATGTGCTATGTTAGGCATTATCTCAAGGCTTTTTTGTATGGAATCTTTACTTTTGCTAATAGCCCTTGCCTCTAGGCATTCTCCTATGCTAAAAAATAAAAGCACAGCCGCTGCCTCGCCTATCTCGCCTAGACATATAGCCGCTAGAGTGGCAAGTAGCATAAGGCAGTATTCATCAAAGAAAATTTTATTTTTAAGACTATGAAATGCCTTCTTGAATACATTAATAGCGCTTTCTATATAGACAATTAGAAAGAGGGCTTCTGCAATTAACTTCTGCTCCATAAAATATAGAACTAAGGCTATGGTAAAAAATAATATTAAACGCGCTAGACGAAATAATGACTGCCCCTCATCATTGTCTTTGCTATCTTGGCTAATCTCTACCTGAGGCTCTATTTGCTTTATCTTATCCCGTATTGCCTCGAAATTCTCCTTGCTAACATCTGCTTTAGAATCTATGGATAATATGCCTGTGTTAAAATCAATATTTGCCCGCTTTATAAATGGCAATGCCCTAAGGGCATCTTCTAGCTTACTAGCACAAGATGGACAGGATAGATTGTGTAATGTATAACGTCTCATGTATGTCCTTTAGGAAATTGTAGCATAAAATTACCATAGGGAGTATGGTATATGATGAAATTTATATTCATAAATATTTGCTAGAATCTGCCTTTTCCTAAGGGCTCTAAATGTTATGGTTTATCGCTGTGTTTTTGATGACTGCTTTTATTATATATATTACGCCCTATTTTCTTACAAGATATTTTGCTGGAGTCTTCGGACTTGATAGCTACAAACCAAACCACATTATATGCCTTACACACTCACTCTTGGTTACTGCCGCATTGATATATGCCTCAAACTTTGGAGTTTTTTTTGACCCATACTCTAAACATATCTATCCTCTCCATGATTGGAATAGTATAGTATGGACAAAATACGTGTTGCTTGTAGTGTTTTTTTTGCTAGTTTATACTCTGTGTGAATTAGATGCCAAATTTTTATATGTGCCAAATATCATTTTATTTCTTACTTTTTGGTTTGCAGGCACAATATTTGTTATTACACATTTTGATGAAGACCTAACCATCTTTCTTTATCCCTTTGCGGCGTTAGGCGTGGCTAATGCAGTCTTTATAGGCTTTAAAATAACAAAAAGGGGGGAATATCTAGTCGGCGATGCAGACCATGTAATATTTGCTTCATTTACAATCATGCTTTGGGCATTATTTAATGACTTATATACCGTTACATATCTGCTATTTATCGCAGCTGCAATTTGCTTTACATTCTGGGTTAATGAGGGTATAAAAGCTAAGCGTGAGGGCAAGACATTTAATAATAAGGTTGCGTTTATTCCTAGCATGTATATAGCCTTTTGGATTATTAGCCTTTTTCAATCATACGATGTGATTAAGTCATGGTATTAAAGAAATATTTATTAAAGTCCATAGGGGAGATGTTTTTCCCATTTTTCTTGGTGCTATTTTTTATATCATCGCTTGTATTATTGCTAAATATCGCAGTCCTTACAAATGGTGTAAAACTAAGCTTTAGCGATTTGCTTAGGCTATATTATTATGGAATCCCTGCTAATACTTTTTTTGTCGTAGCACTCACATTTTATAGCGCCTGTGTTTTGGGTCTTAGCAAACTTTCATACGATTCTGAAATGCTCGTATTTTTCTCACTAGGCATTAGCCCTGGTAGGATTATTTCTTTTCTACTGCCACTTTGCTGCATTGTTAGCTTTGTATTATTTATGTTTGCCTTTGTAATGACGCCTGCATCAAAGAATGCGTATAGAGATTTCATAGCCTATAAATCAAATCAAATTGATATAAATCTAAGGCCCGGTGATTTTGGACAAAGAATTGGCGATTGGCTAGTCTATGTAGATGGCAAAAATGGTGATACATATCTTGGTCTCGTGCTATATGCAGATAAATCGGAGCAATCAAAAGAGAATTTTATCGCTGCAAAAGAGGGAAAGCTAGTAAATAAAAATGGAATCATAGAACTTAGACTCTATGATGGCGTAGCGTATTTTAGCGATAAGCAATCTTTGCAAAATGTAAAATTTAAAGAAATGGTGGTTAGAAATTCCATGCAAGATAGCAGCTTCTCATCGCATGATATTATCTCATATTGGAAACTAGCCTTTCAAGGCGACCAAAAACAGCTTAAGCGATTATCGCAGTCATTCTGCACTTCATTATTCCCGCTTGTAAGCATATTTTTCATTTTATTTTTTGGTATTAAGAATCCTAGATTCCAAAAAAACTATGTCTATTTTTACGTGCTAGGCTCAGGGGGGGCATATCTCATTATCATGTATGTATGGTCTATGCAGTTCCCACTAAGTAGCCTTTGCTTTCCGTTTATATGGCTTTTTGCTGGATTATTTCTGTATAGAAAATATGTAAAGAATTATTATTAATGAATATTGCATGTATCATTGCCTATGATGGCTCAAGGTTTAATGGCTTTATAAGTGGGAATCCATCTCTGCCTAGTGTGAAAGAATGCTTTGAGAAAACACTTAAAAGAATCGGCATAAACTCTAATATTATTGCTAGTGGCAGAACAGATAAGCATGTCCATGCCACATATCAAGTCATTAATTTCCATACAAATCTAAAAATGCCTTTAGAGAAAATGAAAAAACTCCTAAATGATAGATTATATCCTCATATCATGATTAGGCATGTCATGGTAGAGAATGATGATTTTCATGCAAGATTTAGTGCAAAAATGAGATTCTATAAATATATTTTTAGCGATGAGAATATCTCGCCATTTCTCTCTAGCTATATCTCTAGGCTACCATTTGGCGATGTGGATAAATTACGATTTGGACTAGGGCTATTTTTGGGACGACATGATTTTAGTATGTTTGCAAAATATGATAGTCAGCAGACAAGCTATATTAGAGAGATTTATAAGGCTAGTTTATTTCACGCAAAGGTGCATGGCATTGATTGCCTAGTAGCACATATTGGGGCAAATGGCTTTTTAAGAGCACAGATTAGAATCATGCTAAAGGCATGTGTGGATTTTAGCAAAGATAAAATATCGCAGAAAGATTTACAAAGGCAGATTGATAATGATATATCTTTAAAGTATCCTATAAGAGAGTTAGCACCGCCACATGGATTATATCTTAGCCGTGTGGTATATTAGGATTTAGTAGATTTTAGCTTAAATATATTTCTTAGTAATCTAATATAGGACACGGGGGGGGGGCGGCGCGCCCCGGGCGGGGGGGCGGGGGGGCGGGGGGGGCT
>CASEHV010000026.1 GCA_949287835.1 uncultured Helicobacter sp. | reverse complement strand
TGATAGAATCCGCGCAGACTTAGGTTCTGTTCAAGGACAGATGATTTCAACAGTTAATAACATTTCTGTAACACAGGTAAATGTTAAAGCCGCTGAAAGTCAAATTAGAGAAGTGGATTTCGCACAAGAATCTGCAAACTTCACTAAGCTAAATATTTTGGCACAGTCTGGTAGCTATGCGCTTACTCAAGCAAATGCTGTCCAGCAAAATATTCTAAGACTTCTAAGCTAGTTTAGAGTCCTAGTCCTTGGTGTAGTTTGTCTCTATGCCATCTACCTCCTTGTTGCTTTCCTTGCATCCTTTGTGCTGCTTTGGAATGTGGCTTGGGTTTTAAGGGCTATATGTTGGTATTTTCTACAAGACATTATTCTACTTTCTATTTTCTATATTCTTAATTCCAAATACCTTAAATATAAAGAGGTAAAATGTGCAAAAGGATATGTATGTCAAAACATATAAATTTTATTGTCTGCATTATTTTTACTGCGATTTGTTGTGTATCTCTAATGTATGCTCCGCAGCCACTCACGCCGACATTATCGGAGTATTTTAAAATTCCTCTTCACTCCGCATCGTTAATTGTGAGTGCTTCTCTCATTCCACTAGCGATAGCACCAATTGTTTATGGATATTTTTTAGAAAAATTCGATGCAAAATTCATTATTATTTCATCTCTTTTTGCATGTTCTATTTTGCAATTCTCTCAGAATCTTAGCACCACCTTTAGCATGTTTTTATTGTTTCGTATGATTCAATCATTATTTTTTCCTGCAATCCTTACATCACTTCTTACCCTCATCACAAGGCAGTCAAAAGAAAATACTCAAAGAAATGTTAGCTTATATGTTAGTGCAACCATAGCGGGAGGACTAGTAGGTAGAGTGCTTGGTAGCTTTTTGGCAGAGATGTTTTCATGGCATGTAAGCCTTACGTTTTTTGGAATCCTAACAGGAATCTGCGGCATTTGGTTTTTCTTTATTCAAAGTGATTCTAAACACAATATACAGACACCGAGCATAAAAGACTTTATCCCATTTTTAAGTCAAAAGAAATTTTTAATAATCTTTGGTGGCATATTTTTTATGTTTTTCTCTTTTCAGGCGGTGCTTTCAATTTTGCCTTTTGCATTTAAGTTTGAGGGCATTCCACATAGCGATTTTGAAATTGGGCTTTTATATACCGGATATTTTATGGGAATCATCGTCTCACTTTTCTCAAGTCGCATTATTATCATCTTTGGTAGTAGAATAAATGCCATTGTGGCTGGATTTTTCGTATTTGCCATAAGTATATTCTGCATGAGGACATTAGATTTTAATATGATTTTTTGGCTAATGTTTTTATTTTGCACAGGTAGCTTTGTGATTCACACTACATTTTCTGGATTGATAAATAATATTTCGGACAAAAAGGGCATAACAAATGGAATCTACCTAGCATTCTACTATGCCGGTGGCGTCTTTGGCTCTTATCTGCCGAGTTTTTATTATGTATCTTTTGGGTGGAAAACGCTTACACTTACTCTTAGCACCCTACTTATCTTAGGTGCTATCCTACTGCTATCATGCAGAAAGATATATGGGAATAATTAATTATCTCTTCAATCCATTAACCGTTTGCAACATAGAATCTGCGGTCTGTATGCTCTTAGAGTTTGCCTCATAAGCCCTCTGTCCCGTGATGAGGTCTGTCATTTCTGCTACCAAACGTACATTACTAAGCTCTAGGAAACCAGCCCTAATACTGCCAAATCCATCCTGCCCAGCTACGCCCTGTATTGGGTCGCCACTTGCATTTGTATTCATATATAGATTATCACCTAATCCATGAAGACCTGCTGGATTGACGAAATTTACAAGCTGTATCTGCCCTAGCACCTGTGTTTGCCCATTATTGCCGAGAGTAACGCTAACTGTGCCATCTGTGCCTATATTAATGCTTTGTGATTCTGGCGGAATAGTAATTTGTGGTTGCACCAAATAACCCTCTGAAGTAACAATATTTCCTTGGTCATCTAGCTTAAAATTTCCGCTACGAGTATATGCTATATTGCCATCTGGTAGCTGCACGGGGAAAAACCCCTTACCCATGATAGCTAAATCTAGCGGATTCTCTGTCTCTTTTGGACTTCCTTGCGAAAAAAGACGATTAATAGCACCTGTCCTAACACCTACACCTACCTCTATGCCTGTGGGCGTTAGAGTTGTTTCACTTGTTTGTGTTCCCGCAAACTGCAATGTTTGGTAAAACAAATCGTTAAATTCTGCTCTTTGTCTTTTGAATCCAACGGTATTTACGTTTGCTATGTTGTTTGAGGTTGTATCAATCTGTAACTGCTGCCCTAACATTCCTGTCGTAGCAGTATATAATGAACGCATCATGCTAACTATCCTTAGTTTGATTTTCCTTTTCAAAACAAAAGCAAATTATATTCCATATATCTTTTATGTATTATAAAAACTACTCCTAGGAGATATATCAATATCTAGCATACTAGATTCTAACATAGCACAATTCTCACTAACAGCAGCCATGCAAGCCCTGCCAATCATCGCCGCATTATCGCTACAATATGCCAAATCGCTAAGTATCAATGTCTTATTGAATCTATCACATAGATTCTGCATTTGCGCCCTTAATAGCGAGTTTGCACTTGCGCCACCTACGATTGCTACATGCTTTATCTGGCTAGATTCTAAGTATTTTTTATATTTTAATATCACATGTTTTACCGCACTTCTTTGCAATCCTCTGCAAAGCGCCTTTACGTATTTATGCGATTTTATGTCTTCTCTGCATCCAGATTCCATAAGTGATAATAACTCTTTATTATCTTTTACCTTTAATCTAAAAGCATTTTTTAGCCCAGAAAAGCTAAAATTCATACTGCTGTCATGTAGCAGGGGAATGGGCAACTCTATGGAATCTATGCCCTCACTCTCTGCATCTTTGGCAATGGAATCTATTATCATGCCTCCCGGATAGCCTAGTGAAAGCATCTTTGAAGCCTTATCATAGCATTCCCCAAAGCTATCATCAAGCGTGCTTGAAACCACCCTCATATCATGGTAGGAAAAGCACTCCAAAATCATGCTATGCCCCCCGGATACAAGTAGCACGGATAGCGGCATGATAGCCTCCCTTTGATTGATGAAAAGTGAATAGACATGCCCTTTTAGATGATTGATTGGCACAAGTGGCACATCTAGCGAGATACTAAGTGCCTTTGCAGCCATCATGCCCTCAAGTAGCGAGGTAGAAAGACCGGGCTCATTGGTAAAACTTATACAATCCACACGCTCAAAGCCTACCTCATCACTAAAACTCTGCACAAGACTAACCAAATCTTTGGCAAAGAGCCGTGAGGCAATCTCAGGGACCACGCCGCCGTGTATATGATGATGTGCTTCCTGCGAGATTTTCCTATCCCAAAGTAGCTTTGCACTTAGAGAATCCGTAAGGGACACCGCACTATCATCGCAGCTTGATTCTATACTTAGGATATTCATGATTGCTCTTAGATTTTATTCTCCCTTCATAATAACAGTCGTAGAATTATCCTCTACAAAGTATTTTTTTGCAACTTCCTTTATATCCTTAATGCTTAGATTCTCTAAATTTTCCTCATAGTGTATTAGCGGTTTTATATCTCCTCGCACTAGATATGAGCCATATAAAGAGGCAAGTGTGCTTGAACTCTCTAGGCTATGGATAAACTGATATTTTGTATTAATCTTTACTTTATCTAGCATGTCTTGGGAGATATTGCCCTCTTTTAGATTCTCTATCTCTTTTAGAATCTCTCTCTCAAGCTCTGAGGCACTCACGCCTGCATTTCCTGTAGCGATGATAAAAAAGATTCCATCATCTATCATGCCCATGTTATAAGTGCTAACAGATGAGGCAATTTTTAGCTTATCTTGCAAGAGTGTAGGCAGAATGGAGCTTTTAGTCCCTGCCATAATATCAGATATAGCCTCTAGTGCCACTTGGTCTTTGTTATCAAAGCTTGGTGTGCGGAATCCTATCGCTACCCACTCTATGCCGCCTGTATCTTTCTTGACATAAGTGCGTCTTGCTCCATCTTGCTTTGGCTCTTTTATGTGAAGTTCTGTGATCTGCTGCGTATTTTTAATATGCGAAAAATACTTTTGCACCTTGCTAAAAACCTCATCACTACTAATATCCCCGCTAACTAGCAGTATCGCATTTTGTGGTTGATAATATTTCGCATGAAAGTCCCTAATATCATCTATGCTCCATGTCTGTATGTCATTCATAAAACCTATGGGAGTCCAATGATATGAGTGATACACAAAGGCAGTATTAAAGAATCTAAAAAATAAATATCCGCCCGGATTATTATCAGTCCTCCATAATCGCTCCTGGGCTACCACGTCTCGCTCGGATTGAAACTCGCTATCTTGCAGATTTAGATTCTCCATTAGCTCTGCAAATAACTCTAGTGATTTATCAAGATTATTAGAGCTTGATTTAATGAAATAATGTGTATAGTCAAAGCTAGTAGAGGCATTATCTATGCCGCCCATTTTCTTTACTATCTCGTCAAACTCACCTGCTTTTAGATTCTTTGTGCTTTTGAAATTCATGTGCTCTAGCATGTGTGCTATACCACTTTTACCCATTACTTCATTTCTTGAGCCAACTTTATAAAAGACATTTGTCTGAATCACATTGCTATTATTCCTCATAGGGATAACCACGACTTCAAGCCCATTTGAGAGTTTTTTACTCTCATACTTTGGCAGAACGCTACAAAATGCAACACTACTCATAATAAAAACTCCTAGTAAAAATCTCAACATATCTAAATCCTGCTACCTATAACCTGTGATATATGGCTAAATCCATCTGCCTTAAGCATAGAATCTAGCTCCTTATTCATTGATGCTACAAGTGCTGGTCCATGATAAATCATGCCACTTAGAATCTGAATTAAAGATGCTCCAAAACCTAGTCTAAGATAAGCCTCACTCGCACTGCATATCCCCCCCACAGATATTAATGTCGTCTTTTTAAAGAAATGCTTACCTAGTATCTTTAATATCTCTCTTGACTTTTGACTTAGCACTTCGCCACTTATGCCACCTATATTTTGCCCATTTTTTCTAAATGGATTTTGAAGCAGTCCATACTCTATGGTCGTATTTGTGGCTATGATTCCATCTGCCCCGCTATCTATGGCGCTTTGCACGACTTCCAACATAGAATCTACATTCATATCTGGCGAAATCTTTATGAAAACAGGTTTACTCGTAATGCTTTTTGCCATTTGCAATAGCTCTTTTACAAAGCTCTCATTTTGCAAATCACGCAAGTTTGGCGTATTTGGCGATGAGAGATTAAAGGCAAAATAATCGCCACAATGACTTAGAATCCTAAGAGAGCTTTCATAGTTTTTTAGAGAATCTTGATTGTTTAAGTCCTTGTTCCTACCGATATTTACACCAAGCGGAATACTAAAGGGATAATGCTTTGCTAGATTTTTTGCCGCTGCCTTTGCACCGATATTATTAAATCCTAGATGATTTTGCAAACTACTCTCTGCTACATGGCGCCAGATTCTAGGTCTGTCATTCCCGCTTTGTGGAATAAAGGTAATGCTCCCTAGCTCTAGGAATCCAAACCCGATATTACGCATGGGTTTTATGACTTCTGCATTTTTGTCAAAGCCACTTGCAAGACCGATTGGATTATAGAAATTTAACCCGTAGATTCTCTGATGCAATGATGGATATTGCACACAATATTTTTTTTGCAGACAAGAATCTATGAATGGAATGCTTTGCGTTTTTTTCATGACATTTATAATTAGATTATGTGCATCCTCGGCGTCCATGCGAAATAATTTTGGTTTTATTTTTTTGTAGAGATTCATTGTGGTGGTCCTTGCAAATATTATTGATATTATAATGTTTTAAATTCTGAAAAATAGGGGGCTTTCCCCTACACTTAAAGGAAGATAATGTGAAAGAATGTTCTTTTAACCCAAAACTACCAAAGGAAGACCTTTTGTAATAAGAACAATAATCAATGTTGTAATTGATTACTCTGAAATAATATCATAATAAAACTTAAAAGTCGCTTAAAATAAAAATAATTCTTAGTATTTTTACATTTATCTATAAAATAGAATCACAAGCACCTCGACAATGCCCTAAAATGCGTGCTTATAACATGGTTTAGCTTTTGTTAAATACCTAAGAAAGTTTATTTTGAGATAGTCAAGATAGTAAATATTATTGTCTAAATCATATTTAGAGGTTACAAAAGGTAGTGGCAAAACTCTCTAATAAACACTTGAATCAATCTCAAACTCATTTAATACACCTTTTATATGTTCCCAAGTAGAATCTAACTCTTCTCTAAACTTGTAAGCATTTGGGATATGAACAACAAATTTATAGTAGTTGTCATCCGTATTGGTGAGTGTTATCTCTAGCGTATTTAGCTTTGAAGGCAAAAATAAAAAGTCTCGCACATTTGATAAAACTTTCTCTAAGCTCTCCTTGGTCCTATCGCTTAGCTCATCTTGAGAGTAGAGATCCCCGATAATACGACCAAGCCTTTTACCTTCAAATCCAATATATATTCCATTTATTAGTTTATTGAAATTACTTTTTTTGGTGATTGTTATGTGTAGTTTCTCTAATTTTTTCTCGATGTTCTGTGTATTTTCCTCTGAAGTATTGTATAGATAAGTAACGGCATCAAAAGCATTTCCGCCTCTGTATTCATCGGATTTATATGTAAGGGTGCTATCTAGCTTCACGCTAAAGAACATAAAATCAATATCGCATGAAGTATCAGATAAAACTATATCATCTCTAATCTTTTTACTTCTATCATAACACATAATGCTAGTTGGCAGAATCTTATAATTTCTCTCAAAATCTCTGTCGTAACTTATCATATCTGCACTATATGTATTTTTGATGATATTGGGAGTAATCTTGCTATCAATCCTAACATTATGGAATCTAATAGGACCTGCATCTCTATCATGAATATTATTAGGAAAAGATGCATTATCGGCACTACAAGATATACTTCTATCAAAAGTCTTACATGAAAATAAATCTTTATAGTCCCCCAGGATAGCATTTCTATATGCTTTCAAATCTGCATTTGATATAGCCTCACTATCTTTCTTATTTGCCGTTGTTGACGCAAACGATATTTGAGAGAGAAAAACACATATCATTATCATAGCGATAAAACCAAAGCCACCAACTTTTCTAATATAGCTATACATCATAAGCTCCAAAGTCAAATTATATTTAATATCATAGCAAATCATTAGGGAAATATTGAATTATTTTTACACTTATGCAGTTTCAATAGCTCTAAGCTCCCTTATCACATTTACTTTTATTTCGCCCGGATATTGCAACTGACGTTTTATATCATTTGCTATTTCTTTTGCTAATACGATTGTCTGAGAATCATTTACAATATCCGCTCTCACAATGACACGAATCTCCTTGCCTGCATAGATGGCATAAGCCTGTTTTACGCCAAATTTCTCCATTGCGATTTTTTCTAGATTCTGAACTCTTCTTAGATGATTTTCTAATACTTCACGTCTTGCACCAGGACGGGCAGCACTTAGAACATCTGCAGTGCAGACCGCACTAGATTCTATGCTATTTGCCTCCTCGTGTCCGTGGTGAGCATATATGGCATTGATAACTGCTGGGTGCTCCTTATATCTTAAACACACCTCTGCGCCTAAATCCACATGATTGCCACCATGGTCGTCTGTTAGTGCTTTTCCTATGTCATGTAGCAATCCCGCTCTCCTTGCTAATTTCTCATCACCGCCTAACTCTGCGGCTATAACACCTGCAAGACGTGCTACCTCTAGGGAATGCCCCAGTGCATTTTGACCAAAACTCGCTCTGTATTTTAGCCGTCCCACAAGCCTTTTTAACTCTGGATGCACATAGCCTATGCCCAAATCTAGCACAACCGCCTCGCCATCATTTCGAATCTGTTCCTCCATTTGAGATTTTACTTTCTCATAGACTTCCTCTATTCTGCTAGGCTGGATTCTGCCATCTTGTATCAACTCCTCTATGGTTTTTGTAGCGATAGCCCTCCTGTAAAGATTAAAAGAACTTAGAACGATGGAGTTGGGATAATTATCGCCGATGATAACATCTACGCCGATGATATTCTCTAATGCCTTGATATTTCTGCCATCCTTGCCTATAATCTTGCCTTTCATCTCCTCGTTTGGGATATTTACCATATTAATCAATCTCTCGCCTACAAAATCCCCTGCAAATCTCGTAGTAGCCTGTGCTATGATATAATTTGCCCTTGATTGTGCCTCGCTTTTTGCCTCGCTTTCATATCTTCGTATGAGTTTTGCTTTCTCTTGTGTTAGGTCTTCTTCTAGTTGTTTTAGTAATAAAGTTTTACCTTCGTCCTTTGTTAGAGATGTGTATTCCTCAAGGGAAGAAATGAGATTCTCACGCATACTTTTGCATTGTTTTAGAATCTTTTCTTGCTCCTCTTTCTGCAATAATAGCTGCGTTTTTGTCTCCATAATGACATTTGCTTCCCGCTCTCTATCCTCGATTTTTGATTGAATCTCTTTTTGGAATCTATCCTTTTCCTTATTTACCTCATTTAGCTTTAGCATAAACTCGTTTTCTAGTTCATTCCTACGAATGACTAGCTTCTGCTCGAATATCTCCTCTTTCTCCTGCATTTTCACATGTCGATTCTGGAGTAATTCCTCGATTTCTAACTCTAAAGCACGAATCTTTGCGCCGCTTTGATTTATATCAACTAATAATTTCGCATGTCCATATCTCCTAACTATAAAAAACATACATACCGCAACGACAAATCCTACAACAATGCAATACGCAATAACATCAATAATGGGTATCATTTATAGCAACCCACATATACACTAGCTGCTATATCATGACTAAATCCTAGATTATTAGCTGCTATAAAACGTCTCCTACTTACGAAAATATTATATGGTTTAGTTTTTAACTCACAAAAAAATCTATCATACATGCCTTTTCCAAATCCTATTCTCAAAAAATTATTATCCACACCAAGCACAGGAATAACCGCAATGTGAATGGGTGTGTTTAAATGAAATCTACCATTTGATTCTTTAATACCAAAACAACCTCTTGACAAAGCAACTCTGTATTTTACTAATTTAAAATCAACTTCTCTTATTTTCGGTATAAATAAATTATATTTTTTACTAGACTTAAACGTCTTTATCACATGCCAAATCCTAACCTCAGATAGCATGGGTATATATAATAATATATTGCAATATTTTGAGTAATTATGAATGTAACGAATACTATCTTTTATAAAAATCTTGTAGCACAATGGAATCTTATAGTACTTTATGAGAGATATAATCTCTCTTGCACAAAGAGAATCTCTTATGTCAAATCCCTTTTTTATACGAGATTTTAAAAAGATTCTATATTCCTCTTTGGATTTGAATACAAGCTTTTTATGCAAGGGGTTTGTCTCCCACTATTGGCTTAAATTCTCTTGTTATGAGATTGTAATTTAGAATCTGCCCACTCATGATATTGTAATACCAACCATATATCTGTAGCTCACCTCTATTAAATCTTTGTTCTACAAATGGATAGCTAAGAAGATTATGCAGTTGCTGAGAGATATTCTGCAACTCTGTAAGCCATATTTTCCTATGTTCGCTCTCTGGTTTCATAGCTTCTACTGTGTCTATCGTTGGTTGTAGTAGCTTTAGCCATCGCCTCACATACGGCATTTCCTCTAGCATTTTCTCATCATACACTACAGAGCAGGCACCGCAGTTACTATGTCCGCAGACAATGATATTTTTCACTTTCAATTTGCATATAGAATACTCGATAGAAGAAGTAGTCGCCAAATATCCCTCGGCTAACTCTGTATCATCATCTCTGAATGGAGGTATCATATTTCCTATATTTCGTATTACATATAATTCCCCAGGTTTTGAGTGTGTTAGTCTATTTGGGTCGATTCTAGAATCCACACATGTGATAAATAAAGTGTGCGGATTATTTTCCTGAAGACTCCTATAAAAGCTTTTTTGATTATTGTAATCTTCCTCGTAAAACTTTATAGCACCTTGGAATAACTCCTGCATATCATTCCTTTCTTTTTATATAAATCTGTAATTGTAGCTAAACACTATTGTGATTATGGGCAATGGAATGCTTTTTATAAAAACGTAACTGCAGGGAGGTTCTGTAATAATGTGGTAATAAATCAATATGAAAAGTAATCATTTTTGAAACATTTTATGATTTTTCCGCTATAAATCCTTCCGAATTTTTCTTAAAGGATTTAATATGAAAAAGACTTTATTGTCTCTGTGTTTTCTTGGCTCATTAGTCGCTAGTAGTTGCTTTGCTAGTGATATTAGTGTAAAAGGATTAAAGCCTTTTGTTGGAGGTAGCATAGGCTTTCTTAGTAATCCAATCGGCAGTGCGTTAATCGGCATATCTGGCGGTGCTGAATACAATTTCACAGATAGAATGGGGGTAAGGGCATATTTAGATGTGAGATATAGTCCTAGTATTAGCGCTACTTTCTCTACTAGCTCTACTCCATCTCGCTCTATATATATGTGGTTTTTCACAGGAACTGTTGATTTTGTATATCGCGTTAATTCAAAGTTAGGTTTATTTATAGGTCTTGGTGTTGGAGATATTTTCGTTAATGACGATATTACTGTATTAGACACAAGTAATAGAACAATAGACTATAATGGTAGCAACTACTTATCTTTGCTTACATCACTAGGTATTCAATACAATATCGATGCAAAGAATCTTTTAGAGCTTGATGTAAAACTATATGCTAGATATAACTTTGGTAGTGGTGCTGTGGCTACGGTTTCTACAGGACATCCGTCATTGTCTATCAAATATGTTTATAGATTCTAGCCTAGGATAAAATATCTTTGCATTTTAAAAATACATGGTAGTTTATAATTCTTAGCTTTGATAAACATGAGATTCTATCTTAATAATTCGTATATCAAAGCCTATTTAGAATCTACCCATCCCTTTTGTAGTCATCTTCTATCCTTACAATATCATCTTCGCCTAGATATTGTCCCACTTGTATTTCTACGATGATTAAATCAATTAACCCAGGATTTGTAAGCCTATGTATCTCGCCCATAGGAATGTAGGTTTGCTCATTCTCTCTTAAAAATATCTCTTTATCTCCTATTTGCACAATCGCAGAACCACTTACCACTATCCAGTGTTCATTTCTGTGATAGTGCTTTTGGAGGCTTAATCTTTGCTTTGGTTTTACCAAAATGCTTTTTATTTTAAAATTCATGCCACTTTGTAGCACGGTGTAGCTCCCCCATGGACGAAAAACTTGATTGTGGAGGTGTATTAGCTCACTATTGTTTGCACTTAGAGATTCTACGATTTTTTTGACCTCTTGCGTTCTGCCTTTTTTGGCAACTAGCAGACTATCATTTGTATCCACTATCACGACATTATCTAATCCTATGGTAGCCACAAGCCTATTTGAAAGTATAAAATTATTGTTAGAATCTATCGTCTCTAAAAGACAATCATCACTCTTAGCGTTGCCATTACTATCCGCTGCAAACTCATCGCAGATAGAATCAAAACTCCCGACATCATTCCACTCAAAGCAAGCCTCTATCATGCGGAGTTTTTTACTTTTTTCCATGATTGAGTAATCTATGCTAATGTCTGGCAGTCTTTGACTAATATCCTTTTGTAGTCGCATAAACTCGCAACCATTAGAATCCTTATAGCACATAGACTTTTCCATAAGCTCTAAGCATATATCATAAACGTCCTTGGCATAAGTTTTTATCTCTTCTAATAGCACCTCTGCCTTGTAGCAAAACATTCCGCTATTCCAAAAAAATCCCCCATTTTTTAAATACTGCTCTGCCTTCTGTACATCTGGCTTTTCATGAAAGGCTAGAATATTATATGACTTTAGAGAATCTATGCTTTTATTATCTACCTGTATATATCCATATCCTGTATGAGGACTGCTAGGTTTTATACCAAAAGTAATAATATGTCCATCTTGTGCTAATTGTGCCGCATCATAGACGCATTGCTTATAGGATTGTAGATTATTGATAATATGGTCGCTTGGGATAGTTAGTATGATTTCTTTTGGATTTTTTGCCGCGACACTTAGGGCAGCTATGCACATGGCGGCAGTTGTATTTTTTGCAACACTCTCTAAAATATAGGATTCCACTCTAATGTCCCCCGCCTCATCGCATGCTAGGAAATAATGCTTGTCATTGGTAATAACCTGCATATAATCCCCGCTAGATAAAATGGCATGATTTCGTTTTATTGTGCGTGCAAAGAGTGATTCCCCATTTAAAAGATTTGCAAACTGCTTTGGCATAAGAGACCTAGATATAGGCCAAAGTCTGGTGCCACTCCCGCCGCATAGAATCGATACTACCATAGAAACCTTTCACTTAAGTTTTGCGTTTATTCTAGCTTAAAAGACAATCAAATATGCTAACATGCTAGGTTTATTTCTCTTTGAAGGATTCATAATGGAGATAAAACTTGCAAAAGATTCTCTAAAAGCAGAAATGCAGAGCATTACCACCGATGAGATGGCAAAGATAGTTTTGGAATCAAATAAAAAAGATGTAATTTTTTACCTTGCTAAAGAAAATCCAGAAAAAGACATTAAAAAGGTTGAGACATTTTTTAAAAATAAAAAATACGCCGTCTTTACTCGTGAGCTTAGATATGGGCTAGATAGTAAGGATTATATCTACGAGCTACATGTCATATAGGACTGTTATGGATAATGCCGCATACACAGTCGCACATAGTCCCGATGCCGATGATATTTTTATGTATTATGCCATTAAGTTTGGCTGGGTTACATCGCCCTTTGCACTAAGCAATGTAGCCCTAGACATTGAGACCTTAAATAAATCTACGCTAGAGGGAATCTATGATATTAGTGCTATTTCCTTTGCACTTTACCCTCACATTGCTAATTCTTATGCACTGCTTAGAACAGGCATGAGTTTTGGCAATGGCTATGGACCAAAGATTGTAAAACTAAAAGATAAGATTCTAAAAAAGCACTTCAAAGTAGCACTAAGCGGGGAAAATACGACTAATGCCATGCTTTTTAGACTAAAATATCCAGAGGCTAGAATCTATTATATGAATTTCCTAGACATAGAGGGTGCCGTGCTAGATGGGAGTGTAGATGCAGGGGTGCTAATACATGAATCAATACTTAATTTCTCCTCAAGGCTAGAGGTATATGCACATGTATGGGATATATGGCTAGAGCTTTGCAAAGAGGAGTTACCACTGCCGCTAGGTGGCATGGCACTTAGACGCTCTATACCGCTAAATAAGGCAATAATCCTAGAAGAGATTCTAAGCAAGGCTATCAAAATCGGGCTAAAATACAAGCCACTATTATCCAACATGCTTTTAGAAAACAAGCTAGTAAGGGTAGATAGCAAAGACCTTGATACCTATCTAAATCTCTATGCAAATGATGATTCCCACAGCCTTAGTGCCGTGCAGATAAGAGCGCTTGATAAAATGTATAAGCTAGGATATGAGGCAGGTGTGTATAGACGTCTTATTAAAACAGAGGATTACCTCATACCAAAAGAGTATAAAGAGCTTAGATATAGCTAATGACACGTATTTACCAGATAGCAGAGGGCTATTGCTATAACAGCGATAGTTTATTTTTATGGGATTTTTGTATGCCATATCTGCGGAGGGGTAGCAGGGTGCTAGAGCTTGGTAGCGGGAGCGGCATTATTGGAATCCTATGCGCTAGAGAGATGAAATCTTTGGGGAAAAATATTAGATTATTTCAGATTGAAAAGCAAAGGGAATACGCACTTTTAAATGCCAAAAATGCAATGATAAATGGCATAGATAGCACTGTGATTAATGCAGATTGCAGGAATTTACTCCGCTTAAAAAGCAATGCAGTGCATTGTGGAAATGATGAGTTTAGTGAAACTTTTTTATTGAATCTAGATTCTAAAAAAGATTCTTCAGCTACGCTTCAGAATGACATGCGTGATGTCATGTTGAGCGGTAGCGAAACATCTTTTGATTCCAATGACGGCTTAAATCAAAAAAATATGAAATCTATCCTCAAAGATTCCAATACCCCTCCCCCTAGCCCCCTCCCGCAAGGTGAGCCGGGAGTGGCTGCCATAAATGAATGGGAATCCAAAAGCAAAACATCGCATAAAGATTCTTCGGCAGAGCCTCAGAATGACATGGAGAATCAAAATGACGTAAATCGTAATGACACGTCCCTTGTCATGTTGAGCGGGAGCGAAACATCTTTTGATTCCAAAACAAACATAGAATCAAAAGAGAATCTAGATTCTAAAAAAGATTCTTCGGGCATTCGCCCTCAGAAAGATAGATTACAAAATGACACTAACCACGTCATGTTGAGCGTGAGCGAAACATCTATAAAAACAACACAAAACGACATTCAAAAAAAAATCAACACAAAACTAGATTCCATAAAAAATACTAAATTTGACTTAGTTATATCAAATCCGCCTTTCTATGCAAATGGCACTATTTCATCAAGCAATATCTACAAGGAGATAGCAACGCAAAGTAGGCATTTGGATTTGGAATCTCTATTTGCCATTAGTGCGAAAATGCTACATGCAAATGGTCGTTTTATCTTTTGCTACAATGCCTTTTGTCTGCAGGAGATTATGACTGCTTTGGCTACATATCACTTTGAGATAGATAAAATGCAGTTTGTGCATGCAAGGGTAGATAAAAAATCAAAATTAGTCCTCATCTCTGCTAGGAAAAATTCTAAGAAAACTAGGATTCAAACAATCATTGCCCCCCCGCTGATAACGCACATAGGCAGAAATCAAAGCGATAATTCACAAAGGGTAAAAGAGATTTATAAACATGCTAATGTGCATAGCATAAAGGTTAGTATTAATGATATTATTTGGGAGGATATGGTATAGAATCTAAATGGCTTAATTCATTTTTAACGCTTAAATCAAAATCCTCTCTATCCTTTATCACATAATCCACTCCATTATATAGGGCAATTTCAGCGGCTCTCATACGTGAATTATAATTACTAGACATGCTATATCCATACGCACCACTGCTTTGTATTAATAATAAATCACCGCTATTACAATGTGGCAGAGTAATGTCTTTGGCAAGATAATCTCCGCTCTCACATATAGGACCTACCACATCGCATATAGATGATTTTTCACTCATTACTCCATGCACTAAAGATATATCATGATGTGCGTCATATAGACTTGGTCTAAGCAAATCATTCATAGCACAATCAACGATGACAAAACGTTTTTTCTGCGTTATTTTCTCACCTATAACACTTGTAAGCAATACGCCACTATTTCCCATAATAAATCTGCCCGGCTCACAAATGAGGGTCAAATCCAGAGAATCTACCTTGCGGACAATCTCACCAATATAGCTCCCAATGTCAAACTCATTATCACAATCGCTATATTGAATGCCAAATCCCCCACCGATGTCAAAGAATCTTAAATCAATATCCAATGCCTTTATACTCTTTGCTAACTCTAAAATCTTTTGGCTAGATTCAAGTAGTGGTCTTGAATCTAATATCTGAGAGCCTATGTGATAGTGGATTCCAACGGGATTTAGAAAAGGACTTTTCTTAGCATATATATATAATTTCTTAGCACTTTCTATATCTAATCCAAATTTATTTTCATGCAATCCTGTCGAGATATATGGGTGAGTTTTCGCATCTACATCGGGATTTACACGAATGCTAATTCGACTAGGCTTATTATATATATCCCTTGCTATTTTCTCTATCCTAAATAATTCCATTTCAGATTCTACATTGATGAATAATACATCTAACCCTATTGCCTCCTGTATTTCTAAATCACTTTTTCCAACGCCGCTAAAGATAATTTTATAAGGCGGGATTCCCCCAAGCAATGCACGTTTTATCTCATTAATACTAACGCAGTCGGCACCACTGCCAAGATTCCCTATATGCTTTATAATGCTTAGATTAGAATTTGCCTTTAGGGCATAGCATATTAGGGATTTAAATCCCTTTAGAGAATCTTTTATTTTGTAAAACTGCCTTGATATAGAATCTAAATCATAAATATAAAGAGGTGTGCCATATTTATCTGCTAACTGCTTAAAATCGCATTGAAAGTATGTATTCATACAATCCCTTGTTTTTGTTTTGGATTCTATCATAAATTATAATTGCCTTAAAATCTGCGATGAAAATAATGATTTATGCAATAGGTGCTTAAATATTTGTTAAGCTTGTTGTTAATTGGGTAGTAGATTCTAAATACTGCTAGAATTAAAATTTCACGCAAAATAATTAAGCATCATTCCATCATCATCAAAACCTCTTCGCATTCACATCTTCTAATATCTTAGCTGCTACTAAATCTACTGCATTGCTTATTTCTTGAGAATGATTAGCTATATCTACATTTTGCTGAGTTAGTGTCTCTAGCTGTGCTATTGTCTCATTTATTTGAGTAATGCCTGCTGCTTGCTCTTTGATAGATTCTGCCATATCATTTATGCTTTGCACTAAGATATTTGTATTTGCC
>CASEHV010000025.1 GCA_949287835.1 uncultured Helicobacter sp. | reverse complement strand
ACACCAACCACTTTATCCCCTTTAGGGAAAGTGAAGTGGATTCAAGAGAAACTTTTGAATCCCATTTTATGAGTGATTTTATTGGGGGCAAAATGGCAAGAGAAGAATCTCAAAACACAGAATCTAAAACCAAAAAACCCCAAGAGCTAGACCTCTTTGAAACAGAATCTAAATTTATCCCAACTAAACCCCTAGTCTTTAGTAATGAAGCAAAAGCAGTATTTGAGGCAGGGAAAGCCCTCTACCGCTACTATCACGCAAACTTTGGCAAAATCCCTGAAATCCACCATGATGATGAGTTTTACAGAATCTATCAAGCAAATGCAAGTTTGTATGACATAAAAGGCTATTTTCAAGGATTCAAAAACGGCAGGATGAATGCTAGAAGTCTAGATTCTGTCTATAATGATTTGATGGCAAATCTGCGTTATGCCTTAGAGAAGTTAGCCAAAAAAATAGAGCCAAAGATTTATGATTATGGATTTTTGATAGAATAATCTAATAAGGAGAAAAGATGACTATAGTGCTAAAAAATGTAGATTTTGAAACTCTGCAGGTGCTTGAGAGTTTAAAGGGGCTAAAGAAAGATTTAGAGATAGAAAAGATTCCAAACGCAGAGACGCTAGAGGCAATTCGTGAGTGTGAGGAGATTTTGGCAAACCCGAGTAAGTATAAGAGCTATCGCAGTGCAAAGGAGCTGATAGAGGACTGCCTTAATGGCTAAGTATGATATTAAAAAATCTAATGCTTTTAAAAGGGCGATTAAAAAGTTTGAGAATCAAAAAAAGGTGCTAGAAAAGATAGAGATAATCATCGATACTTTAGCAGATGATATACCCCTAGAGCCAAAGCATAAAGACCACTCACTAAAGGGTGAGTATATAGGCTATAGGGAATGCCACATTGAGCCAGACTTGCTTTTGATATACAAAAAGCAAGATGATATTTTGGTGCTGGTGTGCTTTCGGCTAGGGAGTCATAGTGAGTTATTTTGAGGAGTTTAAAAAGGAGAAAAAGATGACTATAGTGTTAAAAAATGTAGATTCCACAACGCTAGAGGCACTCAAAGAGTTGCAAAAAATGCAGAGCAATTTGGAGATAGAAATACAAGAGGAAAAGGACTTTGAATCTCTGCGTGATTTTTTAAAAAAGGATTTGCAAAAAGAACACAACAGAGCCGTTTTTGAGAGGCTTAAAGATAAATGAAATATTTGAGCCTAGAGGAAGCTATCATCTTGCATAATGACATTATGGAATCTATGAATGGGCTAAAAGGTTTTAATAAAACGCAACTTTCCTATTTAGATTCTGCTTTGTCGCATATACAAAATGATGCGTTGTATCCGGACTTTTTAGACAAACTTACTCATCTTGTCTTTTCTTGTATAAAATTTCACCCCTTTTTAGATGGCAATAAACGAACTGCTTTGTATCTTGCAAAGGCATTTATAAAATTAAATTACCCTAAACTTGTGCGAGATGATTTTTACGAAAGGCTAGAAGATGTCGTGGTCGCTGTGGCAAGCGATGAAATAGATAAAGAAAATTTAAAAAAGATTTTAAAAGAATATTTAAAGATGTAAATGCAAAAGATTATAAAGCTTGATTTGTTAGAATAGCCCTAAGCATTAAGAATTTACTATAATGCTAGGAATGTATAAGGAGAGTGCTATGACTATTACTTTAAGAAATGTGGATTTTGCAACTTTGCAAGTGATTGAGAGCCTAAAGGGACTAAAGAAAGATTTAGAGATAGAAAAGATTCCAAACGCAGAGACCCTAGAGGCAATGAAAGAGTGTGAGGAGATATTCTCTGATATTAGGAGTGGTAAAAGAGTGCCTTATAACTCTTGGCAGGAGGCAAAAGCGGCATTGCTTGAGGACTAGATATGGAGGCAAAAAGGTATAAGGTCGATTTTTCTAAGAAGTTTAGGAAAGAATACAAAAAGGCTATAAAGCAAGGATATGCGAAAAAAGTAGATTCTATTATAGAAAAACTTGCCAACGATGAGCCTTTAGAGCCAAAGCACAAAGACCACGCGCTAAGGGGTGAGTATATAGGCTACAGGGAATGCCGCATTGAGCCAGACTTGCTTTTAATCTACAAAAAGCAAGAGGATATTTTGGTGCTGGTGTGCTTTCGGTTAGGTAGTCATAGTGAGTTATTTTGAGGAGTTTAAAAAGGAGAAAAGATGACTATTGTGCTAAAAAATGTAGATTTTGAAACTCTGCAGGTGCTTGAGAGCCTAAAGGGACTAAAGAAAGATTTAGAGATAGAAAAGATTCCAAACGCAGAGACCCTAGAGGCAATGCGTGAGTGTGAGGAGATTTTGGCAAATCCGAGTAAGTATAAGGGGTATCGCGACGTGGATGAATTATTTGAGGCGCTTTTGAATGACAGGGATTGAAGTCAAATGCTATAAACTTTTGATTTAAAACGATATATACCAAATGCTGACTTTTCATAGAAGTAAAAGAGTTGCATAATGAATTGTTAAAAAGCAAACTCCTATGTGTCTGTGATGAGTTTCTATATTTATAATCTCAATAAAAACCTAGTTTATAAAGTAGATTTAATGCTCCCTTATAAATCTTGAAATCCTATCCAAGCCCTCTTTTATCTGCTCTAAATCACATGCAAAGCTCATTCGCACAAAGCCGTCCATGCCAAATGCACTGCCCGGCACCAACGCTACGCCCACTTTCTCTAATAGCTCTTTGCAGAATCTCATGCTATCGCCATTAAAGCCTTTGACATTTTGGATATTGATGAATAGATAGAATGCCCCTTGTGGCTTTACTACGCTAATACCTGCAATCTCTTCTATCAAATCACATGCCACATCTCTACGCTCTCTAAATGCCTCTCTCATGTATTCTATGTCAGTATCCGCACTGCCATTTAGGGCTATCACAGAGGCTTTTTGCGTTATGGAATTAATATTTGAGGTGCATTGAGACTGCAGATTATCCATTAGTTTTACTAGATTCTTGTCTTTACATGCAGCATAGCCCATGCGCCAACCTGTCATGGCGACTGCCTTGCTTAGACCATTTATTGTTATGGTGCGTTTGCTTATCTCATCATTTAGCGATGCGATGCTAACAAACTCTCCATCATAGACTAGCTTCTCATACATCTCATCACTTATCACCCATAGATTGTGCTTGATAGCGACCTGTGCTATATCCTCTAGCTCATCTTTTGAGTATATCATGCCCGTAGGATTTGAGGGACTTGTTAGCACGATGGCTTTTGTCTTTGACGTTATGGCATTCTCAAAATCTATGCCCCTAGCGCGGAATCCATATTCCTCGTTTGTATTAATAAATACAGGTTTTCCTCCGCTATATGTAACTAACTCGGGGTATGTAACCCAATACGGTGCAGGGATAAGCACCTCATCACCATCATCTATAAGTGCCTGAAATGCGTTAAAAAGAGATTGTTTAGCACCATTGCTAACGATAATCTCCTTTGGCTCATAGGATAGATTATTATCCCTCTTTAGCTTTTGCGATATTGCCTCTAGTAGCTCTGGGATTCCAGCTACAGAAGTATATTTTGTGAATCCAGAATTTAAAGCGCGGATAGCCTCCTCCTTTATTACCTTTGGTGTGTCAAAGTCGGGCTCTCCTGCGCTAAAGCTTAATATATCTCTGCCCTCTGCCTGTAGCTTTCTAGCTAAAGTCGCCACCGCGATAGTCGCCGACTCGCTTAAACTCTGAATCCTTTTTGAATATTTGCTCATATTTTCTCCTAAAAAGATTGATTGAAATCGACCTTTTAAACGTTAGCATTATAGCTATTAGAGTGATTCAATTTACATTTTTTCTAAATAACATTTGCTTTTCTAATTGTAATGTTAAAAAATGCTACAAGTATAATCTCACATTTAATTTTTCATCTAAAAAAATGGAAGTAAAAAAACTAAGCATTTTATTTTCATTAGTAGTGATATTTACAGATATATTATCTCTTTGACTTAGCTTTAGGAAAAATCCAATGAGGCAGTCTGGCAGTGGGTGGGAATCTACAAATTTTACGTCTAATGTGTCAAACGCCTTTTCGTTTAAATGCGCTAACTCATCTGTCTTTGCTATCTCAAATAAATCTGATTTAAATGCCTTAAATGAATCATAATCTGCGATGACACCCGTGCATGTAAGATATAATCGTCTATTCTCCATATAGCCCTCTAGTGTAAATCCCATATTCATATCAAATCCTTGAATGTTTATTTTAATGTAATTTTAACTTATAAATTAGTTTTGAAACTTTATGCAACTTAAAAATTATTATTGTTATTATATAATGGCAAATAAAATTTACAAAGGGGTTACATGAGTAGGCAAATTTGGATGAAAATACATGTCTATCTTAGTCTGTTTTTTCTACCAGCGGCGTTTATATATGCACTAACTGGGGCATTATATCTATTTGGTATAAGGGAAAATTTCGGTGCTAACATTCATGATTTTCAGATAGATTCTGTAACAAAGGGAAAGGAAAAGGAGCTAATATTAGACATATTAGAGAAAAATGGGTTAAAAATACCTAGCGACACGGAGCTTAGAAACTTTCGTGGGAATCTATCCATGGGGTCTATAAAATATAATGCCACATTAATATTTGACAATAAGACAAATAGCTATACTCTAAAGGTAGTAGATAGGAGTATTTATGGAATCTTATTATTAATGCACAAGGGGAAAGGGGCATTTTGGTTTGATATTATTGCCGTTGGATTTGCCATATCTCTCATGCTATTTTATTTTAGCGGCTTAGTTATGACTGCCTTTTGCAAGAATAAAAGGGGTGTGGCATTTGGCGTATTTTTACTTGGATTATTGATTACCTCCATAATGATTTTCCTTAGTATCTAAATGCTCTATTAGATTCTTAATCTCAATTTCTGCATTCTCTAGCATGTTATTTGCTAATGCTATGCGATTTTTAGCCTCCATATATAAACTCATGCTATCTTTTAGACTTGTTTCATTATTGCATAGCATAGCAATGATTTCATCTACTCTATTGATACATTCCTCAAAGTTTTCTGCTTTATTATCCATATTTTCCTCTTTGTGTATTGTTTGTGTATTGAATGCAAAATTGTAGTCAAATTTATGATTTTTTCTGTTACAATAACGCTTTTATTTTATAAAAAGGTCTTTGGTAATGAAAAAAGGCATTCACCCAGAGTATATTCCATGTAAGGTTACTTGCGTTACAAGCGGTAAGGAAATAGAAGTATTAAGCACAAAGTCGCAGCTAAGAATAGATATATCCAGCTTTTGCCATCCATTTTACACAGGTAGTGATAAGATAGCAGATACTGCAGGACGTGTAGAGAGATTTAAGAAAAAATACAATATGCAGTAGCTTCCTAGCAATTTTTCTTTTATCTCACATGCTATCGCATGTTTTTAGGACCCTTAGCTCAGTTGGTCAGAGCGCTCGGCTCATAACCGAGTGGTCGTAGGTTCAAGTCCTACAGGGTCCACCATCTTTTGAAATTTCCTTTTAAATCTATACTCTTATTTGTATTTAATTTTCATTGTTTTTTTAATGCGGATTTATAGCGTATGACAAGCAATTATTTAATACTAAGCAATAGATGAAAACATATATTTTGCAATCTCATCTAATCTCTCATCTTCAAAGTCATGAAAATATAAAAACGACTTTGTCCCTTGATAAACTAGCATACTCTTACCATCTATATATTCTACATTGCACTCACTAGCTAATTTGCAAAATGCAGTAAGAGAATCTCTACTATACATAAGGTCAAAGACAAAGCCACATCTACTAAACATATCTTTTAGCCTTAATAAATCAAGTGGCAATTCATTTTTCACCCCAGCACTTGTAGCATTAATGATAATATCATAATGCTGCTTTGGAATATCATCAAAGGTATGTGTATGTCCTAGATTCTCAAATGCCCTCAATCTATCTTTACTACGATTTGCTATGCTTATTTCAATACCATGTTTTAATAAAATATTTGCGACACTCCTAGCACTCCCGCCAGCACCTAGAATCAAAACATGTTTGGCATTTAAATGAGAAATGCAACGATAGAATCCAAACGCATCTGTGTTATATCCCACAAGGGATAAACCACGTTTTACAATGGTATTTACAGCACCAATCTCTTTAGCTACGTCATCAATGCTATCTAATATATTGATTGATATTTCTTTAAATGGCAGGGTAACATTCAATCCACAAAGACTAGAATCCACAATAAAGCTTTTCAAATCACTAGATGATATATTGCTAGGTAGATAGAATCTATCATAGTATGCGTTTAGACCAAATGCCTCTATAGCACAATTATGTATCTTAGGAGACAATGAATGCTTTATAGGATTCCCAATAACGCCAAAAAGTTTCATAGCACCCTCACTTTTTTATATTCTTATTCTCATAAATTAGAGTTTTTTGCATAAAATCCTCAAGATTTATTTCTCTACCAAAAATCTTTTCATAAATAATAAAATTTGCAAGCACCCTCATGCCATAAATTCTACTTTCCTCATAAGGAATTAACTCCATGCTAATCCATGGCTCATATTCGCGATTTTTCAAAAATAATTCATTTTTTGCAAGTAATCTTCTAAGAAAGCCAGGACCGCCATTATAGGCATAGGCTACAAATAGCGGGTGTTTATACTCCCTTTGTAGCACACGGACAAAATGCCTTCCCATCTCTAGGGCGATTTGCGGATTAAACAAATCATTATACTCAATGTCATTTCTACCCATTTCTTTAGCAAAGGGCTTAACATTTGCAGGCATAATCTGCATTAGCCCAAGTGCAAAAGAGCGAGATATAAGCGTGGGGATAAAATGGCTCTCCTGTCTTGCTATGGAGAAAATGAGGCTTTTCTGCTCTATGCTATCCCACTTTATCAAATCCTCATAGGGACTTATGTAGTAGTTGTTTGAGAATCTATCGATTTTCTGCATGAGGTAGGCTAGTTGTGGCATCGTATCTTTGTATGAAAAATATGGTATTGCCTTAGAGAGTTTTGATACATCACTGCCTTTTAGAATCGTATCTGCGATGTCATACCACACATACGGGTCATAAGGGTCAAAGGGCGGATTCTCAAATGATAGCTTTGGCAAATCCTGTATGATTTTATAGGACGGCTCTTTTTGCAGTTTTTGCACGGCATATATAGTAAAAAGATTTGCGTTATTGCTTTTTAATAATCTCTCTAAATATGCGCTATCTTTGCTAACTAGATACTGCCAAAAGACTGCCCTATCGATGAAAAAGGCATTTTTGGTTTTACTCTCTGCGAGTTTGAAATACTCCATAGCCCTATCTTTACTTCCAAATCTTAGCTGATTTATGCCAAGTAGTAGGGCGGTATTATGAGGCACTTGCTTTAGATTTGCCTTTAGCAACATCTGCTTTAGATTCTGTAATTTAGAATCTAGCACAATGGAATTTATAATATTAAAAAATCCCTGTGCATTATATTCATCAAGCTTTTTTAATGCCTTATCATCTGCTAGAATCTTATGCTTCTCATCAGAGCTTAGGGCATGATAAACCATACTAAAGACTATGGCATTATTTGAGAATAGCTTTTTCACTCTATCGTGCGATGCTAGAATCTCAATGGCAGCAACGGTGTCTTTATTGCTATCCTTTAGCCTTGCTATGACTTCATCTCTCTCCTTTGCCCCCATGCTTTTAAATGCTGAGAGTCTGCCACGCACAGAGATTGCCAGACATGCGTTACTCTCTTTTAGGGCAGTTTTTATAGCCATATTGCTACATGCTACGTCATGGGGGACTTTCTCGCTTCTTCCTATCTCTTTTAGAATCTTTCTTAGATATGGATTCTTAGCATTTAGCATATTATAGACTTTTGCGATTTGCTTTGAATCTAGCTTATTCTCACTTAGATACTGCCAGATGTAGAAATCCCGCACAATGCCCTTTGGTCTATCTTTTATGTAATGATTGAAAAACTCATCGCCTTTTAGATGATTTAGGGATTGCTTTGGCTTTTCTGTTTGTGCCTGTGCCTGTGCTATTAATACTTGCTCATTAGTTTGCTCTTTTGGCATCTCATTTTCAAAGGAGATGATTCTATCCGCATAGGCAAACATGGCAAACAAACAATAAAAAACAAATACTCTCATAACAATCCTTTATCTAACATAAAAAAACTTAACACCCGCAATATCCCTTAGCACCACTTCCCCACATTCCACAAGACTAGATAATATCTCTAAGCTCTTTTTACTAAGCAGATTCTCACAGTCATTTTCACTTAGCGGACGACGGGCTAATAAATCTTTTAACCCACACATATCTAACTCTTGTTTAGCTAGGTTTAGATTCTCAGCCCTGCGCACCGCCACACTAACATTCAATCCCCAAAAAACCTCGCTAATTTCATATAGCCTCTCATTACTCACAGGAGAGACATTATGAGAGCTAGGTCTATCTACGCTGGATAAATCAAGACGCTTAATACCAATCTCTCTTAGGAAATCCGCACTTTGAGCGTTTGATTCTAAGTCATCATTGATGTCTTTAACTATCAAAATCTCAGCTATCAAATCGCCTTTATAGAATCTTGCAAACTCTCTAAT
This sequence comes from uncultured Helicobacter sp., assembly GCA_949287835.1. Lineage (GTDB taxonomy): Bacteria > Campylobacterota > Campylobacteria > Campylobacterales > Helicobacteraceae > Helicobacter_A. The sequence continues at coordinate 6,631 of CASEHV010000025.1, read as the reverse complement.
ACCCTCTTTTATGGAATCTATACTAAGATTCTTGCTTGGTTTATCAATGCGTTTAAATATTTTTTGATTGATAGAATCAAGTGAAAATTTTACCATATCAAAATGTGCCAACGACTCCCTGCATTCATACAATCTAGTGCCATTGCTAAGAATGAGCGTCTTTACATGCGGATATGACTTTAATATCTTTTTTGATTCAATAATAAGATCCTCTAGCATGGGATAGAGGGTAGGCTCACCATTAGCACTAAAAGTTAAGACATCTATATTGCTATTTTTCTGCAGTGAAGTTTTTATATCCTTTAGCACCACTTCTAGCGGCACAATGCTGCTTTGAGAATCCACCGCCTTAGCTGCCTTAAGCTCACAATAAACGCAGTCAAAATTACATTGCTTAAACTCTGGACTAAGGTCTATTCCAAGGCTTAATCCAAAACGTCGCGACAAAATGGGACCAAAGGTTGTTTGCATAAAAATCCTAAATGTTAGATAAAACAAATAGGATTCTAGCAAAATTTAAACTCTAAGACGCCACCTCAAAAATCTGCAATTCATTATAAAGACTATCTCTCTCTACAGGAATAAAGCCTGCATTTTGTATCTGGAAAATCATCTCATCTTTACTCACGCCGCTGCCACTTTTAGCACCACCTGCAGATTGTATGCTTTCTTTTTGTATAGTGCCATCCATATCATCGGCGCCAAACTCCTGTGCTACTATGGCTAGATTTAGTGATAGAGATGCCCAATACGCCTTAATGTGCGGAATATTTTGCAATAAGATTCTAGCAATGGCTAATGTCTTTAGAATCTCCTGTCCGCTAGGTGCCTCCTTTGCCTTTAGGAAATTATTATATCGTTGATATAAAAGTGGGATAAAGGCATTAAATCCTCCCTGTTTATTATCTGCTCTCTGCAAAGATGTCTGCCCAGCCCTCAGCCTTAGCATGTGGTCTATCCTGTGATGGCGCTCCTCTATGTGTCCAAATAGCATGGTAGCATTGCTCATCTTGCCCATGTCATGCCAGATTCTATGCACTTCAAACCACCTTTTAGAATCTGCCTTTCCATGACATATCTTTTTGCGAACAGATTCATCAAATATCTCTGCGCCCCCTCCTGGCATGGAATCCACTCCCGCATTTGCCAAATCCTCTAGCACTTTTTGCAGTGGCAGATTAAACTTTCGCGTTAAATAATCTACCTCAGCAGCACCCATAGCCTTTACATGCAAATCTGGAATACTATTTTTAACCGCCCTAAACATGTCGATATAAAACTCGTATTTATGCTCGGGGTGATGGGCTGCCACGATATGCACTTCTTTGGCGCCTCTATCGTATGCCTCACTGCATTCTCTAAGCACCTCATCTATGCTCATGCTATATGGATTTGGATTCTTACGGCTGGCAGAAAATGCACAAAACTTACACACATCAGCACAGATATTTGTGTGATTGATATGCCTATTCATATTAAAAAAGACTTTTTTCTCATATCGCTTTACTCGTATGGAATCTGCGGCATTCCCTAGTGTGAAAATGTCGTAATCATATAATGCAGCTAATTGTGTGGAATCTAATCCGTCTATGTCATCGCGTAATGCTAAGTCTAATATATCCATGATTAAGTCCTTATATATAAAACAATCGATTATATCAGATTATAGGTTTTTGGTAAAGTTTTGGCTTTAATCTTTTTAGTTTTATTAAATCTTGAGTGAAAAAATAATTTCTTTTTAAGTCAAAATCAAAATGATATAACTATAGATTTTCTAGCTACATTTCAAAATAATGATATTTTGAATACTAAATCTTTGATGTATTAGTTTATTATCACAATAAACATTAAAACAACAATTTACTACATTAGGCATTTACAGCAGAATCTAATCTTTCATTTCCTAATTCTGTGTTCCGTGCTTCATTGTCTTGTTGCAATGTTTGGCTAAATGTTGGCTGTGTTGTGTCTGGTAGTTTGCTTAAATCACTTTGCTCTGGATTTTCATTTTGTGCTACACCTAATGTTTTATCATTAGCTTCTTCACTTTGAGTTTCTTTATTTGTTTGCTCTATATCTTTTGTGTCTGCTTCTTTTGTATCTGCTTTAGCTAATTCCTCTTGTTTGTTGTCCTCTTTTTGTAATTCTTTTTCCTGCATTGCTTTATATCTATCACTTAGAGATTCTGTTTTGAAATCATCTTTATAGGCATTCATAGCCTCACTTGCCTCAAGTTTTATTGTGTCAATGGATTTATGACTTGCTTCGCCTTTTGGATAAAATTCCAAAGCACTTTGCACAGGCAATATATTGTCTCCCAAGCGCATTAGAGGTGTCCCCTTATCATACACGATACTCTGCACTTCACCCCTGCCTATGCGAGTTTCATCATATTGATTTGTGGTTGGGTCTAGGTTGTAGTGTGCCTTTATTTGATATGTCCCGTTTGATACGGGTTGTCCGCTAGAATCTTTGCCATCCCATGTAAAGTCGATATAGCCCTGCATACCATTTTTATCATTTAGCGATATGGTTTTGATTACTTCATTTGATGGACTAATGATTTCTACCACAGGATTCCCCCTGCTAGAATCTATCTTGTTATCAAAATACAGGCTAAAATGATTTTGTCCTTCGCCGGCTACATTTATCCCCATAATGTCTGTTTCGGCAATCTTTCCTATCATGGATACCGCATTTAGATTATTTGCTTTCATGCCTTGCAGAGAGGCATTGGTATTTTCCTCCATGCCCATGTTTAGCATTTCTAAGGATTTTTTCATATCTTTTTGGAAATCTTGCAAAGACTTGTTTGTTTCATCCGAGGATTTCATAGCCTTTGCAACTTCTTTCATCGTTTTCTTATTTTCCTCTTGCATTTCCACTTGGGTAAGTTGTGCGGTTTGTGTTATGATTTTATCTGTCTCCATGGGGGAGGTTGGGTCTTGATTTTTTAGTTGTTCTAAAAAAAGCTTCATAAAGGCATCTTTATCAAGACCATTTGCTATTTGTGTAGCTTCCTTTTTTTTCTCTCTACTAGCCTTTACTCCTGTTACTTCGCCTAAGTCAATAGCCATTACATATCCTTATGTTTGGAATCCTAATCTAATGTAAAAGCATTTTGTATTCCTTTGTGTAGATATGTATTATATTTTTAAAGATTTTATAGCCTCACCTCTGTTTTCGTGGTTAAATATAAAACTACCTGCCACCACAATATCTACACCAACCGCTTTTAACATCGATATATTTTTGTCATTTACCCCCCCATCTACTTGTATGAGACATTTATCGTTTCTGGCTAGAATCATCTCTTTTAGATTTGCTATTTTCTCCAATGAGGATTCTACAAATTTCTGCCCTCCAAAGCCGGGATTTACAGACATTATAAGCACCATATCAATGTCTCCTATAATATACCTTAGAGACTGAATATCTGTGTGAGGATTTAGCACAACAGATGGTGATATATTTAGCTTTCTAATTTTTTCTATGATTCTATGCAAATGCTTTTCTTGCTCGATATGAACGCTAATATATTTTGGTCTAAGCGGAGAATATAAATCAATAAAAAAATTCGCATTTTCTACCATTAGATGAATGTCTAGTGGAAGGTCTGTGATAGAGGAAATATTTTCTATTACGCATGGTCCAATTGTCATATTCGGTACAAAATGCCCGTCCATGACATCTATATGAAGCATATCGCAACCACTATCTACCATGCTTTTGATTTCATCTTCTAATCTTAAAAAATTTGCAGAAAGCAGACTAGCTGACACCATAATTTTATTGTCATTATTTGCAAATATTTTTTCATTTACGACATTATCTATATCTCTTATTGATAGTTTTGCTAAATCATCTATATCCTTAACCTCTTTTAATGAGTTTAATAATCTCTCAAATTTGGGGTCCAACATAATAAATCCTCTTTAGAATCTTGCACTCTATTATAATAAAATCTAAAAAATAACTTGCAGGACATTTTGATATAAATGCATTCTAAGATGAAGCAATATGTATTTAATGTTTGTAAAATCCAGTAAGAAATTAATATTTAGCTTTAAAAATGACAAAATAAGCACGATAGAATCTATGTTTTTTAATATTACGTCATTTTGAATAAATATGAAGAATCTAAATTATTTGATTTCATTTCAGAATGACGAATTTAAGTCATATTGAAGCTTTAGCTGAAATATCTAGGAATCTATTTTCTATAAAAATTAAGTTTCATGCGGCAATACAAAAAATAGAATCTCTAAAAGAAATTTCGTCAAAACTCAACATAGCGTTAAATTATCCCATATGCAAACATAAAATCTCAATCCACAAAATACGTCTTTAAAATTAGCACCATAATCACCATGCCTCCATAGCCTAGTATGGGGTAGATTGTGCCGATTAGCTCTTTTAGTCCAAACAAAGAAGCAAAGAATCCGCCGACTGCTGTAATAATAATTACCACAAAGGGTGAGAGTTTTTTGAGTGATTTTTGAAAGCGGTTTGCCGAGCCATAAAAACAGGTGAGTGCCGTGGAGTAAAGAGCCAAAAATAGCACTATGGAATAAAAGATTCCCACAAAATAGTGAATCTTATTTGCCAAAATAACCATAGGCAATTTTGCAGTGCCTACTTCTATGATATTTAAGTATAGTGAGAAATACAGGAATGCGGCAAAGCCCCCAAGCAGCAGTGAGCCTAGCAAGATTCCTTTAAACATTTGCGATTTAGGAGTATGATGCGTCATGGGGACCAAAACGGCTAGGGCTAATTGAAAATTAAATGCGACATACAAAATGCCGCTTAGCCACCAGTGCGTAATGAGAGAGCTGTTGTTTATCTCTGCGTTTGCAATCTCTTGTGCTGAGTAATCTTGTGCGTTAAAAATAGAGTAAATACCTACAAAAAGTATGCCTATAAACATGATAGGAGTAATGAAAGTCATAACTTTCACGACCATATCTAGCCCGAAACTCGTATTTGCAATAAGCAAAATGCAGACAATGAATGCTCCCACAAATGCTGGCGTACTAAATTTCTCCTCAAAAGTGGCTCCCGCACCAGCTAACATAATCACAAGAGTGCCAAATAATGAAAGAGTTATAAAAATATCACAAAATATAATAAAAATTTTCTGTCCCTTAGGGTTAATCGCACGTAAATAATCACTCGCACTAAAGCGATATGCCAATGCAACAGGCAAATATCCAAAGACAAAGAAGAATACAGATGCAATCACAATCGCATAAAGACCAAACTCTCTAAAGTATGAAAAATATTGCAAGATTTCCTGCCCAGACGCATACCCAGCACCAACGACCGTTGCCACATAAGTAGCGGCTATACTGATTATAGAGTTTTGCTTCTGCATACATATCCTTATTAAAAATACCTTACTTTGTTGTAACACATATATTAAAAAAAAGAAAGAAAAAGATGAGATTGATTCTATACAAACCGCTAGATTTTACATAAAGTAACATTGATAAAATTAGTCTATGACTTTATAGTAATTACCTTTTCCCAATGTTTTGCAAAGCTACTTTTACGATTTCATTTGGTGCTAACTCTAATATTTCCTTTTGCATGTTCTGCAAAACTGCGTTGATTTCTGCATCTTTAAAACCAAGTGTAGATAATGCCTCGAAAGCCAAATGGGTATTGCCATTATCTGTAATATTCATATTTTGAGTATATCCTGCTAACTCTAGCATAATCTTGCCTGCCATTTTTGCCCCAACGCCCTTTATGCTCTTTAGTGCTGAAAGGTTGTTTGTAGAGATAATGGCTAGGAAATCATTTACATTATAGCTAGATAAAATTGTGAGTGCTATCTTTGGTCCTATGCCATTGATTTTTATGATTCTAAGGAATATTTCCCTGTCCTCCCTGCTTATAAAACCATATAAAAGATTGGAATCCTCTTTGATAATTTGTGCAATTTCTAGGGTTACTTCCTTTTTCCCTTGTAGCTCTGTGCTTGTTATAAGAGAAATTTCTATGAAATATGTGATTCCATTTACCTCTAGCTCTAGGCTTGTCGGAAGTAGTCTTTCTATATTGCCCCTTAGTCTAACTATCAATCTTTTGCCTTTTTAAAGAATTTGTTATATTGTTTCATAATGTTATCATAATCTATCATTTCTCTATCTATTCGGGTTATTTTGCTAATATCTGGTGGCAATTTTTTAAACTCATCTAATGTAATAAAACTTGATATATCTGGCATGGAACGATAATTTTTAATGTATGGAAAATGCCAATTATTGAGTTTTGTGCGATGTATATATCTATCAGGTATTGGTAAAAGCTCGTAGCTAGTGTTCTCCCCCTATTTTCATAAACTCCTCTAGCTCCTCGCTGTCTTTATTGATATATCTTTGATGATGTGAGTTGTAGATAAACTCTTTCCACACAACGCGTTCATCATTGTAGATAAGCCAATGGTCTATATGGTCTATGAAGTATCCATTAGCATAATTTTTTATCAACACCTCCCCCTCATGTATATGAAAGTTGATTCTAGGAATTGATACGACTTCATTGATATTTCGTGGTAGATAGAAAGACTGAAATAATCTCTTTGCGTCATAGATATGGTCGCAGTCTATTTTGATTAACCATT